>DATLTJ010000001.1:0-12817 GCA_035533655.1 Candidatus Acidiferrales bacterium
GCCGCACAGGGCGAGCCTGTTCGCGTGGACGACCGCGTACATGCGGAACCCGACCATCTGCACTCGGCCGCCGATGCGAAAGCGGCGCCGCACCGGGGTCGGCATCCCAGCGCCATCGGCCGACTCCATCTGCCGGGGCCCTACTTGGGGACGGTGCGGCCGGCCTCTTCCTGACGGGCCAGCATGAAGAGTAGGTCCGACAGTCGGTTTAAATACCGCAGCACTTCAGGATTCTCAAGAGCACCCTGGCGCTGCAGGGTCACCGCCCGACGCTCGGCCCGCCGGATCAAGGTGCGGCCCAGGTCGAGCGCCGCCGCCCCCGGACTTCCCCCCGGGATGACGAAGCCGTCGGGGAGACCGACCAGTTCCTCCAGCTGGTGGACCTCCGCCTCCAACTGGTCGGCCGCCGCCGGCTCAAGGGTGGGGAAGTGCGCCTCGAGCTTCGAGCGCTGGCCCTTGCCGGTCGCCAGCTCGGCGCCGACTGTGAAGCACTCCCGCTGGAGTTCCAGGATCCGGTCCTGGACCACCGGCTGGGTGCAGAGGGAGCGGGCCAGCCCCAATGCCGAGATGGCCTCGTCCAGGGCCCCGTAGGCCTCGGTGCGGAGGTCGTCCTTGGCGACCCGGCCGCCGTAGAGCAGGCTGGTCTCGCCTTGGTCGCCGCCCTTGGTGACGATGCTGGACGGAGCCATCGCTCAGCTGCCGACCGCGACGGGGAGACCGCCGCTCGCTGCGGCGCGCTCCTCCTCCACCAGCTTGGTGGCGGCGATCGCGGCAGTGGTGCCATCACCGACCGCGGTGGTGACCTGGCGGGTGAGCTGGGACCGGACGTCGCCGGCGGCGTAGATGCCCGGCACCGAGGTCATCATGTTGGCGTCCGTCAGGTAGTACCCCTGAGGATCGTGCTCGGCGTGAACTGACAGCAGGCCGGTGTTGGGCAGAAATCCGACGAAGATGAAGACCCCGCCCACCGGCAGCCTCTCCGGTCTGCCAGTGGGTAGGTGCCGCAACTGGAGACTGTCCACCCGGCCCTGGTCTCCCCCGATCTGCTCCACCACCCGGTCGAGGAGGAAATCCACCCGGCCGTTCTGGCGCGCCCGCTCCACCAGGAGCGGCTGGGCGCGGAACCCCTCCCGCCGATGGACCACGGTCACCTGGCTGGCGTAACGAGTCAGGAAGGTGGCCTCCTCGATGGCGGCGTCACCGCCCCCGATGACCGCCAGGTGCTGGCCTTTGAAGAAGGCCCCATCGCAGACAGCGCAATAGGAAACGCCCCGGCCGGCGAACTCCTCCTCTCCGGGCACCTCGAGTTTCCGCGGATGGCCACCGGCGGTGATGATCACGGCCTCGGCCAAGTAGGGCTCGCCCTCTTCCAGCTCGATCCGCTTCAGCCCATCCGGCTGGGGCGTGATCGAGGTGACGCGGGCAGCGACCAGTTCGGCCCCGAAGGTGAGGGCATGATCGGTCATCGTCTGGGCCAGTTCGGGACCTTTGATCGAGGCGAAGCCCGGGTAGTCCTCGACATCCTCGGTGTTGAGCAGCTCGCCGCCGGGGATCCCGAACTCCAGCAAGATGGTCCGCTTCAGGGCCCGGCCGGCATAAAGGGCGGCAGTGAGGCCGGCCGGGCCGGCGCCGACAATGGCGATCTCGTACTGGCGCTCGTTCACGGGATTCCTCAATTCATTCAGGCGGCGGTTGAACTCAGAGAAATTTTACCCGCGGCTCCGCCAACTCAAGCGGGGGAGCGGAACTCCTAGACCGCCGCTTTGACCCGGGCGATTCCAGGGCGCAACGGGTTCGCCCCGGCGACCGTAGCGGTGCCATGCCCCGAGTACTTCTTCCACACCTCATTACCCCCGGTCTGCCAGCTGACGCTGGGCTGAGTGAGCAGGACCGGGTCCACCCGCTTCGCGTACTTGGCCACCTTCCCGATCACCGAATCCAGGAGCGTGTCCCCCAGCATCTGGGGCTGGAGGCCCAGATCGAGCAGGTGCTGGTGCTTGGCGTTGTAATAGTGCTCCTCGCGCTCGAAGCGCGGATTGGGGATGTGGGAGACTTTGGTCTCCAGCCCGTGCTGGGCCCGGGTCGTGGAGACCAGCTCCGCCAGCTGGTTGATGGTGAACTGCTCGGTGAACTGGTTGAAGACCCGGCACTCGCTCCGCTCGGCAGGGTTCTCCAGGGCCAAGGTGATGCAGGCCATGGTGTCCCGGATGTCCAGATAGCCCCTCGTCTGGCCGCCCTTGCCGTAGACGGTGAGCGGCTGCCCCACCGCCGCCTGGACACAGAAGCGGTTGAGCGCGGTGCCCCAGATCGAGTCGAAGTCAAAGCGGGTGAAGAGGTCGGGATGCATCGCGGTGTCCTCGGTCTCCACTCCGTAGACCACCCCCTGGTTGAGGTCGGTGGCCCTGATCCCCCAGACCCGGCAGGTGAAGTGGATGTTGACGCTGTCGTGGACCTTGGAGAGGTGGTAGAAGCTGCCCGGGACCTTGGGGAAGGGCAGGCGGTCCCGGCGGCCGTTGTGCTCGATGTCGAGGTAACCCTCCTCGATATCGATGTTGGGCGTGCCGTACTCCCCCATCGTCCCGAGCTTGATCAGGTGGCAATCCGGCACCCGATCGCGGATGGCAAACAGTAAGTTCAAGGTCCCGGTGACGTTGTTGACCTGGGTAAAGACGGCGTGCTCCCGGTCGATCATCGAGAAGGGAGCGCTGCGCTGCTCGGCGAAGTGAATCACCGCCTCTGGCTGGAACTCCGCAAAGAGTCGGTCGATGGCTGGATAGTCGGTGAGGTCAGCCCGCCGCCACTCGATGGAGTTGCCGGTCAGCTCCTGCCAGCGCTGAACCCGCTGCGGCATCGACTTGATCGGCACCAGGCTGTAAGTTCCCCCCTCGCGGTCCCAGCGGCGCCGGGCCAGGTTGTCGACCGCCACCACCTGGTGGCCGCGTCGGGAGAGGTGCATGGCCATCGGCCAGCCGATGTAACCGTCGGCGCCTAGAACCAGGACGGTCAGGCCACCAGCTCTTGTTCCACGGGTCATCTGTCTATCTCCCGCCGGCCTGTCACCCAGCGGGCTTCAGGGGCGATCGGCATTGATTGCACTTGCAGCTGGCGACCGGTGGGGTCGCCGTCTCGATGTTGCCAGAGGGAGCGAGAGAGCGTCAATCAAACTCCCTGGTGGCGCCCGAATTCTAAGCCAGCTCTCAGCCCGAGAGCCAGCTCTGAATCTCCTGGTAGACCTGGGTGATGGGAATGGCGAAGGCGCCCGAACTGTTCTCGGCGGCGAGCGTGAGGATGCCCACCACTTGGCCCTGGGAGTTGAGCACCGGGCCCCCACTGTTGCCCGGGTAGATCTTGGCGGAGACCCGGATCAGCCCGCTGTAATCCGAGAGCTCTCCCGGCGAAGCGTCACTGACCGTCGCGCTCTCATCGAGCCCGCTGACCTTGGAGTCGCTGACCGGAGGGTGCCCGGTCGCCCCTTGGGCGGCCAGGACCACCACCGGCTCCCCGATCGTTGGTAGAGAATCGTCGAGCGGGAAGGGTTGCTCCCGCAGGCCCAACACATGGATCTCGGCCAGGTCGACCCCGGGGTCGTCGTTGATCACCTGGGCGGGGTACTCCTGGCCGGAGGCCAGCTCCACGTGAAAGCTCTCGCCGTTGTGCACCACGTGGTCGTTGGTGAGGAAGTCCCCGGAGTCGTCGAGCGGCCAGCCGGTACCCAACTCTTCTGAAGTGGTGCCTAACGCCACCACCATCACGATCTCGGGCAGGTCGTTCGCGGCGATCGCAGCTAGCAATTGGGCGGAGTTGGTCGGGGTCGGCGTCGGGACGCTGGCACTCGGAGAGAGTCGGTTCGTCTGGTGGGCGGGCTGGTTCAGGCGCGAATCAATGACGGCGGCTCCCGAACCGATCAGGACCCCCATGGCGGCGACCACCAGGATGGAGACCGTCCGTTGCATCGGACGGCGAGTCCGCGGGCTCTCAGCGGCATCGACCGGGATGGGTTCATCCGGGGGCCAAACCGGCAGCGGCGAGGGGGGCAGCGGGATGAGAGCGGGATCGGGGGCGTGCGGCACCCAGGGGAGGGGCGCGCCTCGTCCGTTCCCAGCCCCTGCCTCACTTTTCTCGCCCTCGGCGCGGCCGTCCGGTTCCGTGATCTCACCTCTGGTTGATCGATCGGATTGGTCCCCGCTCCCTTGGGGTCCCAAGCATAGCCCGGCTCCCCGGCGCTTCCCGCTCGGTTCTCTGAGGATCAGTCGGCGCCGAAACGCGCCCTCAGCTTCCGCCCGCCTGGGCTGGGCCATTCAACTTGGCGAGGGGCGCCGGCGAAGAGACGCCAAACCGGCCGGGAAGGTTCCGCCCGGCGACCGAGACGCCCCTCACCTACTGCTCGGGGCCGACTCCGGCTACCACAAGCCGGCGCCGCGGCTGGACCTGAACCTGAAGATGGTGCCGGGAGCGGGACTCGAACCCGCACGCAGTGACCTGCACAGCGCCCTGAACGCTGCGTGTCTACCAATTTCACCATCCCGGCGCAGCTGAGAATCGTAACTGACGACCGCTGGGCTCCCGAGAGATCGGCGGGGAGACCGCTGCTGCGTCAGAGGCTCCAGTCGACGACCTGGCTGAAGCGCTGGCTGGGGTCGCCGACCGCCGCCACGCCGGGCACGTGGATCGAGCCCTGGTGGACATAGACGTCCACCGGCGTGTACAGAAACACGGCGGGCAGGTCCGCCTGCAGCCGCTGGGCCACCTCGCGGTAGGAGCTCTGACGGGCGGCGGCGGTCGAGGCAGTCGCCAGCTGATCCAGCGCATGGTTCAGGTAAAGGTCCGGGGCCGACTGGCTGAAGTTGAGCGACTGGCCCGGTTCCACGCCTGAGCTCCACAGCGAGGTGAGGTCGGGATCAGGTCCGTTGTCGAATCCGATCAGGGCCACTTGGAACTGCTCCTGAGCCAAAGTGCCCGAAACGAAGGTGGCCTCGGGCAGGATGTTGATCTTGACCAGGAATCCCTCGGCGTCCAGCTGGGACGCCACTCCCGCCGCGGCCTGCGGTAGGGGGACGAGGTCCGGAACATCCAGGGTCAGGCTCAAGGGCTGGCCCCCCTTCTGCCAGAGGTGGGAGCTGGTCGCGCGCTGCCAGCCAGCCGCGTTGAGGAGCTTGCCCGGCGAGCCCGGCGCCCCGGTGGTGTCACTGGCACTACCCGCCCACTGGATGGAGTCGGGCAGCGGCCCGTACTGGGGGTCCCCCAGCCCGGCCAGCTGATTCTGCAAGAGTGAGTGGCGGTCGATCGAGGCTGCGATCGCCTGCCGCACCCCCAGGGTGTCGAGCGGCGGCGACTGCTCGTTCATCAGCAGCTCGACGAAGTTGTAGGTGGTGATCCGGGAGTGCACCAGCCCAGCGGGGAGCCCCTGGAGGTCGCTCGGGGTGGCCGCCAGCCAGCCGTCGACCGTGCCCTGGGCCAGCAGCTGGTCGACCGCGGCTGAGCTCGGCTCCAGGAGCAGAGTGAAGCCGTCCAGGATGGGGCGGGGGCGGTAGTAGGCGTTGCGAGTGAGGCTGACCTGGTCAGCGCGGTTGCCGTCCACCCGGAACGGCCCCGCACTGGGGGCGAACTGGGCGTCGGTGCGCTGGTCGCCGCGGAAGAAGACGTCGGGCTGGGACTGGTAGTGGGCAGCGGGCAGCACCGCGTCCTCGGCGGCAGTCGGAAAGCTGGTGCTGGGTCCGGGCAACACGAAGGTGCCGGCCCAGAGCGAGCTGGCGAAGAGCGACACCCCGGTCCAGGGGGCCGCGATGTCAGGGTTGGGGAACTTGGACGACTGCAGCACCGCCAGCGTGAAGGCGACGTCCTTGGTGGTGACGGGTTGGCCGTTGGACCACCTTCGCTTGGAGGAGAGGGTGAACTGATAGCGAACGCCACCGTCCACCGACCGCCAACTGGTCGCCAGTCCCAACGTTGGTTCCCCACTGGGCGAGGCCACCATCAGACCGGGGCCGGTCAAGCCGCCCACCGCCTGGGCCACCGGGTCGCTGGGCGTCAGCAGCGGGCTGAGGGCCGACGGCCCGACCGGGGCGACCACCGCCTCGACGTACACCTGATGGGTAGCCAGGCTGCTGACCGAGATGCTTAGAGCCGCCACCCCACCCACGACCACCACCACGCTCCCCACCAGCGCCAGCAGCCGGAGGGGATGGCCGGTGGCGCTGAAGAAGCCGCCCGCAGCACCGACTGAGGCTAGCTGTTGCCCAGCCGGATCTGGACCACCGCCACCAGCGCGAAGGCGACGACCAGCCAGATGGAAAGGCGGAACAGCACCTTTTCCAGTCCGCGGCGGGTGCGATAGCCGCCACCCGTGTCCGTCCCTCCCCCGATCGTGCCGCCAAGGCCGCTCGACTTGGGAGTCTGGAGCAGGATCGTGACGATCACCAGGAGCGCCAGAACCATCTCCAGGATGCCGATCGCGGACTTCACGGGACCTCCGCCACAAGACCGACCGGATTATAGCCCGGTCCCCGATGGCCACCCTGCAGGGGAACCTCTTGGAAGCGGTTGGGCTCCTCGCCTTCGACCAGCCGCCAGGTGGTGGCCTCCGCCAGCTGTCCTGCCTTGACCGAAACCACCACGTAGTGGTACCCGGGCCAGGCGCGATCCGTGTCGAACTGGCTGGGGCGAGCCGGATGGTCGGGATGGGTGTGGTAGAAGCCGATCACCTCCTGACCGGACGCGCGAGCCGCGCGCTCGGCCCGGATGATGTCCCGGGGGTCGAGCTCGTAGCGGTCGTGGCGGCGGTCCTGCACCAGGTTCTTTCCCTCGAGAACGTCACTGACGGACGCGAGATCCGCCTCCGAGCTGCCGATCAGCACCCCGCAGCCCTCGTCGGGATAGGCCGCCTGGCAGAACTCGGTCATCTTGTCGAACAGCTGAACGGGGAAGTTCAGCGCCGGCGCTGGAGCCACCCTCAACTCGTCCCGTAGAGACCGCTGCTCAGGTACCGGGCCCCGCCGTCGGGAAAGATCAAGACCACGACACCTTCGCGTAAACCCTCCTGGACCAGTTGCTCCACTCCCCACAGCGCCAGTCCCGAGGAGTGCCCCGCCAAGATACCTTCCTCGCGGGCCAACCGCCGGGCCAGATCGTAGGCGGCCCCGGTGGGACCGGCCAGGTTGCGGTCCGCCACGGTGGGGTCGTAGATCCCCGGGACGATCGCGGTCGGCATGTGTTTCAGGCCCTCTAGGCCATGGAAAGCGTCCTCGGGCTGCAGGCTGACGCAGCTGATGGCCGGGTTGAACTCCTTCAGCCGCCGGGCGGTGCCGACGAAGGTTCCCGCGGTTCCGAGCCCGGCCAGGAAGACGGTGACCTCCCCCTCCGTCTGCTCCCAGATCTCGACCGCCGTGGTGTCGTAGTGGGCCCGCCAGTTGAAGGGATTGTTGTACTGGTCAGGGGAGAAATAACGGTCCGGGTCACTAGCCTGGAGCTCCCGGCAGAGCAAGATGGCGCCGTCCGACCCCTCCTGGGGATCACTCAGCACCAGCTCCGCCCCGTAGGCAAGCATCAGCAAGCGGCGCTCGTCGCCAACGTTGTCGGGCACCACCAGCTTGACCGGAAAGCCCAAGGCGGCCCCCAACATGGCGTAGGCGACCCCAGTGTTGCCACTGGTGCTGTCTAGCAGCACCCGCCCCCGGCCCAGCTGCCCGAGGCGCTGGGCTTCCTGAATCATTCGCAGCGCGGGGCGATCCTTGACCGATCCCCCGGGGTTCATGAACTCGGCCTTGCCCAGCACCAGCAGGTCCGGCGCCTCGTCTTCGAAGAGGCGGACCCGGAGCAAGGGGGTGTGGCCGATGCAGTCGGAGATGCGGCGGTCCGAAGGCGAGACCAGGACCTGCAGCCCCCTCTCGGCTGAAGTCGGCATATAACCAACTGTACCAGTCGGGATTTGGCGGAACTAAGCCCGGGCCGGGGGCGGGCGACGGCTCAGCCAGTCGCCCTTGGCGAAGCGGGCGGAGCTGCCCAGTTCGCGCTCGATTCGGAGCAGCCGGTTGTACTTGGCAGTCCGCTCGCCCCGGGAGGGAGCCCCACTCTTGATCTGGCCGGCCGAGACGGCGACCGCCAGGTCGGCGATGGTGGTGTCCTCGGTCTCGCCGGAGCGGTGGCTGATCACGATCCCCAGGCCATGCCGCTGGGCCTGCTGCACCACATCCAAGGTCTCGCTCAGGGTCCCGATCTGGTTGAGCTTGATGAGGATGGCAGTCGCCACCGTCTCATCGATTCCCCGCTGCAGGCGCGCGGGATTGGTCACGAAGATGTCGTCGCCCACCAGCTGAACCTCGGCGCCCAGCCGCTCGGTGAGCTCGGCCCAGCCGGCCCAGTCGTCCTCGGCCAGGGGGTCCTCCAAGGAGACGATGGGGTACTGCCGGACCCAGTCCTGCCAGAGGTCGATCAGCTCGCTTGGACTCAAAGTCCGGCCCTCGCCCCGGAGCTGGTACTGGCCGTCCTGGTAAAGCTGGCTGGCGGCCGGGTCGAGCGCCAGAGCGACCTGCTCCCCCACCCGGTAGCCCGCCCGCTCGATGGCACTCAGCAGCAGTTCCACCGCCTCGACGTTGCTCTTGAGACTGGGGGCGAAGCCGCCCTCATCGCCCTGGCCAGTGTCATACCCCCGCTCCTGGAGCACCTGGCGGAGCGACTGGAAGACCTCGGAGCCGGCCCGAACTGCCTCGGCGAAGGTCGCCACCCCCACCGGAGCCACCATGAACTCCTGGAAATCGACCGAAGTCCGGGCGTGGGCCCCGCCGTTGAGGATGTTGAACTGGGGCAGCGGCAGCAGACAGCTGTCCACCCCGCCCAGATAGCGGTAGAGCGGCAGCTCCTGGGCGGCGGCGGCCGCCCGCGCGACCGCCAGGCTGACCCCCAACAGGGCGTTGGCCCCCAGGTGGGACTTGTCGGGGGTGCCGTCGGCCTCGATCAAGCGGCGGTCCACCCCCCGCTGGTCGAGGGCGTCCATGCCGAAGAGCAGCGGAGCCAGGACCTCATTCACGCAGGCCACGGCCCTCTTCACTCCCCGGCCTCCGAAGCGCAGGGCGTCGCCGTCCCGCAGCTCGACCGCCTCGTGGACGCCGGTCGAGGCGCCGGACGGCACGGCCGCCCGGCCGACATCGCCGGTGGCCAGGACGACCTCCACGTCCAAGGTGGGATTGCCCCGCGAGTCCAGGATCTCACCCGCCAGCACCTGCTCGATGAAGGTCAAGCCCTAACTCCCTGCCCTTTCCGACCCCTAGCCGAGGAACCGCTAGTCTCGACGAGCGTGAACCCAACGAGATTCCACCTGCCCAGATTATCGACCGGACAGTGGATCACTTTCGGTGTGATCCTCTTCATCGTGGTGGCGGTGTTCTCGGATGTGATCACGAGCCTCAAGCAGGTAAGTTCCGGCGAGGGCCCACCCCAGGCCCAGCTCAACGGCAAGCTGCCCACCTCGGGCCTGCAGGTCGGTCATAAGAACGCCTTGACGTTCGCCCTGGACGACACCGCCGGCGGCGCCATGGACCCTGCCTGTGTAGCCGGCAACTTGAGTCCCGAGTTCCAGGTGGTAAGGGTCACCTTTCTCGGGACCGCCGGCGGCAAGTGGCAGGACAACCGGTCCTGCGGCGGGATCCTGGAAGCCAACGCGGTGGTGCCGGTGGTGATCACCGTCATCCCCCTCCACCCCGGCACCTACAGCCTGCGGCTGGTGCCCCAGGCGGGGCGCAAAAAGGCCGGTTCCGGGACCAGCGGGGAGGTCACCGTCCACGGCTAACTGGCTCTGATCGCCGCCAGCAGGGCGGCGTGGACCCGAGGCGAGCCGGCCACGATGTTGCCGGTCTTGGGCAGCCCAGGGGCACCCTCCCAGTCCGACACCACCCCGCCCGCCTCGGTCACCAGCAACGCCCCGGCGGCGATGTCCCAGATCTTGAGGCCGAGCTCAAAGAACCCATCGAAGACGCCGGCCGCGGCCAAGGCCAGGTCCAGGCTGGCCGCCCCAGGCCGCCGCACGTCCTCCACTAGGTGCAGCACCCGCTCCAGGGTCGCCACCAGGCGGGGGATCTGCTCGGGGGTCTTGAAGGGAAAGCCGGTGGAGACCACCGCCTGCTTCGGTTCTGGGTCCCCCAATTGAAGGCGCCGGCCGGTCTGGTCGTGTGCGCCCTCCCCCGCCGAGGCGGTGTAGGTGAAGCCCAGGAAGGGGGCGTGGACTGCCCCCACCACCGGCTCGCCGGCCTCCAGCAGAGACACCGAGACCCCGACCATCGGGAAGCCCCGGCTGAAGTTGGTGGTGCCGTCCAGGGGGTCCACCACCCAGCCCCGCTCCGGAACGCCCCCGCCCTTCTCCTCGGCCAGGATGGGCAGCTCCGGGAAGACCGACGAGAGGATGCGCACCACCACCTCCTCGCTCTCGCGGTCCACGGCGGTGACGTAGTCGCCGGGGCCCTTGCTCTCGGTGGCGTGGAAGCCCACTCCGGCGGCCTTGATCACCGCGCCACCTGCCTGGACCGCGTAGCGGGCGGTCGCCAGCGCCAGCCGTCGGTCCGGTTCGCCCGGGTCCGAACTCAGCGCCGGCCCCGACCCCGCGGTGGTTCGCGAGAGACCTTCTTCTTGCGCTTCTTGTCCTTCTTCTGGGCGGGAGCGCTGCTGACGAAGACCTCTCGGGGCGGCTCCGGGGCTTTGGGCGGTGGCGGTAGTTCTGATTCGCTCATCTCGGGTCCTATGGTGCCAGTTCGCGGGCGGTCGCCGTCACCCTAGCCGTCCGCAGCGCTCAACCCAGTCGGCTAGGGTCCGCTCGCAGCCAGTGCCAAGGGAGTGGCCTCACCCGCACCCGGACCACCCCCCGCACGAGTCCCAGCGGCACCGGACCGAATTCCTCGCTGTCGGTGCTAGCGCGCCGGTTGTCCCCGGCGATCCAGACCAGCCGACGCTCCCGGCTGACGGCTGAGACCCGCTTGATCAGCTCGAAGCCCGTCCTCTCGGGATGCTCGACCACCACGACCTGGCCCAGGCGGGGTCCTCGGGGCCCGAGTCGGCCGACCAATACCCAAGCTCCCTCCGGCAGGAGGGGTTCCATGCTCTTTCCCGCCACCACCGCCAGCTCGGGCAGGAGAGCCAGAAATGGCCCGGCTAGTCGAGCGATTTTGCCGCTGACCACAGCCTGATGGTACGTTTGGTCAAGGTCCTACTCAGGGCCCGGCGAAGTTGCGATTGAGGGAGTTTCAGCATGATTGCCAAATTGACAGCGCGCCTCGCCCCTCGGCGAGTGGTCCACGCCCACTGCGACATCCCCTGCGGGATCTACGACCCGAGCGAGGCCCAGCTGGCGGCCCAAACCGTGGAGACCATGGTCACCAAGATCAAGGCCCTCCCCGCTGACGACTCCGAGGCCCGGCGCAACTCCTTCGTGCGCATGGTGACAGTCAAGGAGCAGCACGCCGAGCGGGTCAAGCATGAGGTTCAGGTGCTCTGGAGCGACTACTTCAAGCCCGAGCATCTGGAGAAGTTCCCCGAGCTCCATGACCTGGTCTGGAAGACCCTCAAGGCCGCTTCCGCCACCAAGCAGAACGTCGACGCCGAGAAGGCGGCCGAACTGCGCTCGAAGGTCGACGAGGTGGCCCGGATCTTCTGGGAAACCAAGAAGTAGGACCGGCGGTGCCCCCTCCGCGACGGCGGTGGCTAGGCGGAGGGGGCCGCGACTGTCAAAGGCTGAGACCCCCTGGGACAGCTGGCCAGGTGACGCCGCCTGGCGACCGGGCGACCTTCCTCCTGGGGCCGGGCACGCCTGCTCTAGATGGGCACGACGACCATCGCCAGCACCCCCTAGACGACCCCGAGGCCAGCGAAGATGCACAGACCACCGCGCCGGTGCTCGCCGCCGCCGCGGAACCCCAGGAGCCCGGCCTAGGCGATCACCAAAATACCGAGCCAACCCCGGTACCCAGTGGTACCGGCTGGCTGCGGGCTCGGTGCTCTTAAGCTGGACTCGCCGCCTGACCGCCGCTGCGGAGAAGCCGCGCACCACGGCCAGTCCTACTCCGGCCCGGGCCACGATCACTGCTGCGATCCAGCGGATGATCACATTGGCAGCGGCCAGCTCCTCGCGGTCCGCACGGTGGCGGCAAATACCGACGCGTGCGCCGGCCGAGTGACCGTGAGCGCAAGTGAAGTCACGGCTGCCAAGTCAAGCCCCACTTCCCCGGGGAAGCCCCCGCCCGACGGCCAAGGCTACGGCTCCGATGCTGACTGCCGGAAGCACATTCCCAGCCCGGCGCACTCCCTCGGGTCGCCCGCAGCCTGCCAGGGCGCCGATCAGGGGCGCCAGCGCGGCACTGGCGCCCTAGCTGGATCAGCACCATGACCAGCGCCGCGGTGGGGCCACCGTGCGAGTAGGCGAAGACCAGCAACGCCAACCCGTCGGCACAAACTCCCTCACGAGCCCCAGCCCTTAAGCGGGAATCGCGCCGCAAGGGCTGGTTGGAGATGGCCAGGGCCAGCGCGGCACCCCGGCGCCGCTCCCTTCGGGATGGTGAGGTGGTCATGCTCAAGGGGAGGCCGACCCGCGCAGGCGGAAAGGACCCCGTCCCAATCTCTGCCTCGGTCGCCTGCGCTTCACAGGGGAGAAGACGCTACCCGTCCAACATCAACGACTGGAGAGGTAACGATTCCGCCTGCGGCGGCCACGCCGCCCGGGCTGTCGAGATGGAGCCACCTACAATTGAGGGGTCGGTTCGCCGCCATCCCAGTAACCGCCTGATCGGAGGAACTCTCTCTTGCTCCAGTATTCAATGACGCCCGGCCGAGTTCAGCTGGT
>DATLTJ010000002.1:0-4322 GCA_035533655.1 Candidatus Acidiferrales bacterium
AGACGGTCAACCGCAGATTGACACCAGACGAGGCTGCGCTCTACAACGAATGGATCGGCAACGACCGACAGGTACGCGCCCTGATCGCTGAGATGCGTGAGGTGGCGGCGCAGGCCCAACAGCTCATGCTCGAGGAAACCAAGAGCAAGGCTGGCTGAGGTTTAATCGCAAGCTTAAAGAAGTCCAGGTCGAACATCACCACCACGTCCCCGGGGTGGACTCGGGCCAGCAGGCGGTTGAGGATGCGGCGGTTGGCCAGCCCGGTCAGTGGGTCAGCCGTGGCGTCCTGGGTGAGCCGGCCGCGCTGGCTCAAGAGCGACACAGCCCTTTTGGCGTCCTCGGCAAAGGCCGGCAGATCCCGCTCGAGCAGCATCCGGGCCACACTCGCCGGCGGGGCCAGGGCCAGCAGAGGCGGTCCCCCGGCAAAGGCCAGATCGATCGGCAACGCCTGGTGAGCCTGAGGATCGGCGGCCGGCACCAACCGCCCGCCAAGCCTGCGGACCAGGCGGTCGGCCGCCCCTTGGACGTCCTCCTCGGTATCGGCCCACAAGAGGTCCCGCCCAGCTTCCACCAGAGCGCGATCAGAACCGGCCCGGCTGGCGCCGAGTTCTACAACCTCCAGCGCACCCGACGGAGGGCAGGGAGCGCCAGGGTTGTTCGTCACAGTCTCATGGTCCTATCAAGCCGCCTAAGAAACAAGTGACCTATCCAGGACATTGATCTGGCTCCGGGTTACCCAACATCTCGCTGATCGCTCCGGGCCTGGCGATGACGTAGCCCTGGACGTGGTCGACACCGAGTTCTCTGAGGAACGCGAGAGTGGCCTCGTCCTCGGCTCCTTCTGCAACCGTCTTCATGCCGAAGGCCTGGGCCAAGCTGACAACGGCGGCCACCACGTGCCGGCTTGAAGGCTCATGCGGCAGATCAGTGACGAACTCACGATCAATCTTGAGGTAAGAGACTGGGAGTCGCTTCAGGTAGGCAAAGCCTCCGTATCCGGCACCAAAGTCATCCAACGCTACCTTGCACCCAATCGTGTTCAGGCTTCGGACAAGGGCCTCGGCCGCCGCGATGTCTCGCACCAGGGCTGTTTCGGTGATCTCGCAAACGAGTGACTCCGGTGGCGCCCCACTGGCTTCGATACAGCCGCGTATGAAGCGGGGGGTCGCTGGGTCGGCTACAGACTTGGCAGAAAGGTTGAACTCCACTCGGTGACCGAGGCTTGCCAGCCGGCACGCCTCCCGCACGACCCATCGATCAATGTCGGCGATCAGACCGAACTCTTCCGCAGCGGGTAGAAACTTGCCCGGTAGCACCAGGGTGCCATCACTGTTGAGCATGCGGAGCAGCAGCTCGTTTTGGACAACAGCTCCGGTGGCCAAGTCGACGATCGGTTGGGCATGAAACAGGAACCGATCCTGATCAAGGGCATCCCGGATGCGTCCGACCCAGCTGAGCTTCTCTAACGCCTTCTCGATTCGCTGTCGTTCGGCGGTCTGGTGGCTGACGTCATGGAAGACGATCACCGCGCCGCGGAAGTACTCTGTATCCAGCGCTGAGGTGCTGTAGGCGATCGGAATAGCGCTTCCGTCCCGATGAAGAAAGATGTCGCTCTCGGCGTGGCAGGACCCGCCCTCGCGCGCTACTAGATTGATCGGACACTCATCGACTGGAAATGCTGAACCGTCCGGGTGCTCGGAGTGGTAGGTCTCGTGCCCAGACCGACCGATCATCTCCGCAACTTCCCAACCCAGGAGGCGGCCCGCGGCCGCATTGACATAGGTCACGGTGCCGTCGCGGTCGATGGCCATCATGCCCTCTGCCATATTGTTGGTGATCGCGGATAGGAACCGCTGTGAGTGCTCCAACTCTTGTCTATCGGACACCTCCTTGGTTATGTCAATGGAGGTTCCGATGACCCGACAAGCCCTGCCTTCCGAGTCGAGAATCGACTCGGTGCGCTTTCGGACAGTGCGCATCTCCCCATCCGGGCGAAGGATCCGATGGTCGACTTCGGATGTCCCCCCCGTAAGAGTTTGCTGCAGAGACTTGGTGACCGCATCGCGATCCTCGGGAACGACAAAGTCCAGAAAGGCGGCCATGGTGTTCTCCCATTTCCCAGGCGCGAGCCCGTAAATGGCGAACATCTCTTCGGCCATGAACTCGAACAGGCCGGTGGTGAGGTTCCACTCCCACGTGCCCACGTGAGCCAGTCGTTCAGCGTCCCGCAAGAGCGCCTCATTCCGGACCAGACGCGCAGCGTCGCGCTGGCGCTCAATACCAAAGGCAAGGTCGTCCGACAACTCCTGGAGTAGAGCAACCTCGCTGGGGCCAAAGGCATCGGCCCCCGCGGCGTAGATGCCGAGAGCCCCGATTACCGTGTCGCCGAGCACAAGGGGGAAGGCACAGCATGATCTCAGGCCGTGGTGCTCCGCTGCGTCCTGCCAAGGGGCAAACAACTTGGCGCGGCGCACATCCTTTAGAACCTGGGGCGCCTTACGCTTGATGGCCGCACCGGTTGGGCCCCGCCCGGCCGCACCCTTGCCCCAGCTGAGGGTGATCCCCTTTAGGTAGTCTGTGCAGCCCGCCGAAGCGACGACACGGACAGAGCGGTCCTTGTCCTGTTCGGCATAGCCGATCCATGCCAAGGGGTAGCCACCCCGCTCGACCAAGGTCTTGCAGGTCTCGACGAGTAGAAATTGCTCGTCGTCCGCATGAACCAATATCTGGTTGATGCGACTCAACATCCGGAGGGAGCGAGTGAGGTTCGTCTGAGCGGTGATGTCCCGGGCATTGATGAGGATGCCGGCTATAGCGGGGTCATCGGAGCAATTGGTGGCGACCACCTCCAGGACCCGCCACTGGCCGGCCGCCGAGCGGAGCCGCAGCACGACCGGCGGGCTACTACCGGCGCCACTGAGCACGTCGTTGAGTTGACCGGCCGCTATCTCACGGTCTTCCGGGTGAATGAGATCCAACACATTCTGCCCGACCTGAGATCCGGACTTGTGGCCCAGAATGCGCTGACCGGCCGGGTTGGCGTAGAGGACCTTTCCCTCTGCATCGATCACCCCTATCAGATCACTCGAGTTCGCCACCATGGTGTGGAACCAGAGCTCATGCTCCCGTTGCGGCCCTCCGGAATGCATCGAAAGTGCCAAGGACTCAGACTGGGCCGTTGATGTCGCTGCTCCTGGTGCTGAGCCTGAGGGCCTGAGAGCGGCCCGGGCACCGACGGGAGGCGATGACGGGACCTGCTCTTGCTTCCCACCCTCGCTGCGGCGCCCGCCCTTTCGGGACGGTCGGTCGGTCGGAGTGATGGTCAAGACTTTCCTCTCAGTTCGATCTCAGTTGCTGATCCTTCCTCGCCGGTCAGGATGAGGCGAGATGACCCGAGGAGCTTCAGGATCCGAATGACCGCCCTCGATGGCACCCGGACAGTCAGGCGCCGGCTCCGGTGCTCCAGCTCCCGGCCGGCCTCGACCAAGGCCCGAATGGCTGCGCTGTCGGTGAAACGGGTCTCGGACGGATGCACGATGACCGGAGCTACGTCGGTTGCGATGCCCAGCTCGGGGGCGTCTTTGATCGCGGGAAGGGTGCCGACGTCGGCCTCACCCCGCCGGGTCACCGCGCTGGCTGAGCCCTCCGTGGACACGGATACGACCAGGCCGGGGGCGCGACGGAACAGTGATGGGGTCATCGTGAGAGCCATTGGACAGCCTCCCTGGTCAACATGGCGCTGACGCGCTACCAAGGGTCCGGAGGAACGCTCCCGGAGGGTGCCGCTGAGAACGGCAGAGTCCAACGCGGTACGGGCACAACCCCGCGTCAGTTTCGACTATACGCTCAGGGTGACCAAGCCGCAACGTGTGCCTTGGCTTGAGGCGGGTTCAGGCGTAGAGACTGCCGCGGTGAGTCTGGGTGGCGGAGTTGCCACCCTTGTCCGGCTGGGTCCCCGCTACCGCAGGATCCGCTCGTCGGCCAGATTCGCCGGCTCCGTGGTCCGAGCAGCCGGTACAGGCCCTCATGAAGACCTCGAGGCGGGCAACTCGATCGGGAGGCGGTCAGCCCCGGAGGTTCTTCCATAACACCGGAGGTTCTTCCAGAGGCGGCGCCGGGAATCGAACCCGGGTACGGGGCTTTGCAGGCCCATATCTGTCTCGGAGAGCCAGGAGCCAAAGGCGCAGGTCAGAGCGTTGGCGCGCCTCCGGATACGCGTCGTCCAGAGCGCCTCGTGACACAAACGTGACACGCGAGATGGCGGGCACGGACGAGTCCGACCGCCACCAGACGAGCGCACCTTGGTCACCTCGAAGGGTCGG
>DATLTJ010000003.1:0-2821 GCA_035533655.1 Candidatus Acidiferrales bacterium
TGGTTGGCCTGGTGGCTGGTCTCCGGGTACCGAACCGGCCAGTTCCCGCTCTGGAAAGACGTCCTGGCCGTGTGCGCATTGTTCGTGGTCGGGGTGGGCGCCTCGGACTCCTACGGGTCGGTGGGGGTCCTCTACGCGGCTCTCTACTTCCGGGCCTTCTACGCGAGCCCCGAGGGCTCAATTGGCGTGGCCGCCGGTTTCGTGGCCGCCAACCTGGCGTCCATGGCCGTGGTCGCGGGCAGCTCCGGGGCCGCCATCGCCCTGGAGAACGGCTTCTCCGGCTCTTTGGCCCTGGCCATGGCGGCCGTGATGGTGCAGCTTCTGCGGTCGGTCATCTCCCGGCGCCAGGTGGCGGCCCGTCGTGAGCGCACTTTGCGCCGGGCCGGGACGGAGCTGCTGGGAGCGAGTAGTCCCGCTGCGGTGTATCGAGCGGTGCGCCGGGTGGCGGCCGAGGTGGTCGGGGCCCCCACTCATGTTCAGGTCTCCTTGGCGATGCTGGATCGCCTCGAATTCCGGGTGATCTCCGCCGACCATGCCCTGGATCGGCCCTCCCAAGAAACCCGGGTGGAGGCGAACGCCCTGGCTTCGGGGGTGGCCGAGCAGCTGCTGGGGGTCCGGCCGGTGAGCGACGACCTGGGCGAGCGAACGCCTCTCCTGCAGGCGCTCCGAATCTCTGACGGCCTGACCCACCTCCGAGTGATTCCGCTGCACACCGACGGCCAGCCCCTCGGCGGCTTCGCGATCGCCACTGCCCGGGCGCTGTCGCAAGAGCAGGAGGAGGTGCTGAAGATCCTCGCTGACGAGTGCGCCCTGGCCCTCAGCCGGGCGGCGATCTCCGATGACCTGCGCCGGAGCGAGGGTCGCTTTCGTTCCCTCGTTCAGAACTCCTCTGACCTGATCATGGCGATCGGGCCGGACGAGGCCTTCAGCTACCTGAGTCCCTCGGTCGAGGTGCTCCTCGGCCGTCGGCTGGAGACCGAGCAGGAGTTCAACCTGACCGAGATCCTCCACCCCAGCGACTGCCCGCGAGTGCTGGGGGAGATCGAGGAGGCCCGCTCGGCAAAGGGTCCCGGGCGCCGGCTGGAGTGCCGGGTGCGCCACCATGATGGCAGCTGGCGGGATCTCGAGGTCAACCTCACCAACCTGCTCCACGACACCTATGTCCGGGCCGTGGTAGTGACCGGCCGCGACATCACCGAGCGCCGGCAGCTGGAGGACCAGCTTCGTCACCAGGCCCTCCACGATCCGCTCACCGGGCTTGCCAACCGGGCCTTGCTCCGAGACCGGCTGGAGCACGCTCTGCGGGCCCGGCGCGATGGCCGCTCTACTCTGGGGCTGCTGTCGGTCGACCTGGACAACTTCAAGACCATCAACGACAGCTACGGTCACGCTGTCGGCGACACGGTGCTGCTCGAGGTCACCCGCCGGATCGGCGAGTGCCTTAGGCCCGCCGACACCTTCGCCCGCCTGGGCGGTGATGAGTTCGCGGTGCTGGTGGAGAAGCTGACCGGGACCACCATCGTCACCGCCATTGCGGATCGGATCAGCGAGGTCCTAGCCCAGCCGATCCAGGCGGCCCTGGGACTGGAGGTGACGATCAGCGCCAGCATCGGGCTGATCACCACCAAGTACGCCACCGCCGATGCCGAGGCCATCTTACGCGACGCCGACATCGCCCTATACCAGGCCAAGGCCGAGGGCAAGGGTCGCTTTGTCGAGTTCCACCCCCGTCTCCACGAGCAGGCGGTCGAGCGGATGCACGTGGAGACCGGGCTCCGGCGCGCCCTCGAGCGGGGCGAGATGCAGCTGCTGTACCAGCCGATCCTCAGTGCCGTTCACCACCGGCTGGTCGGCGTCGAGGCTCTCCTGCGGTGGAAGGACCCTGCCCGGAGCGTCATCGTCTCGCCGGACGACTTCATCGAGGTTGCCGAGGCCACTGGGCTGATCGTGCCCATCGGGAGGTGGGTGCTCTACGAGTCCTGCCGTCAGGTCGGGGAGTGGCACCGCCAGTTCCCGACCGCCAAGGAGCTGCGGCTGTCCGTCAATGTCTCGGCTCGCCAGCTCCAGCAGGCGAGTCTGGTGGACGACGTGATAGGCGCGATCAGCAGCTCGGGGATGGATCCCCACCAGCTGCTGCTCGAGGTCACCGAGAGCACCATCGTCAAAGACGTGAAGCAGGCGTCGGCCCAGTTGCGCTCCCTGCGCGACCTTGGGATCCGAATCGCCATCGACGATTTCGGCACGGGTCAGTCTTCTTTGGCGCAGCTGCAGCACCTCCCCGTGGACGAATTGAAAATCGACCGTTCCTTCATGGCCAAGCTCACCGACGGCACGGCAGGGGCCGCGGTGGCGGAGAGCGTGGTCAAGCTGGGCGCGGCGCTCTCTCTGTCCGTGGTGATCGAGGGAGTGGAAACCGCTGAACAGGTGGCTCTCCTCGAGGCGATCAGCAGCGACCCGCTGCTGCAGGGTTTCTTCTTCGCCGAGCCGCTCGAGCCGCGAGCTCTGGAGGCGCTGATCACGTCTGAGCGGGACCGTGGCGTTCAGGCTGCTCCACTCCCGCGGGCTAAGCGCGTTGGGAAGCTCCGGGCGACCGCCACTCGACAGCCCGGGCGCACGGCGCCGCCCGCCCCCTTGCCACTCGGGGTGGTCAGAGCACGCCGCCGCTCCGTCCACTCTGAAGAGACCTAGGTCAATTCGGAAACGGGTTCCTGGCGACAGCGGCGTTCAGCATAAATCTCTCGGCGGTTCGAAACATCTTCGTGACTCCAATGTGAAGACTTCGGCCTTCTGCCGGTGCCACAATCCGCAACGATGGCTGACT
>DATLTJ010000004.1:0-18614 GCA_035533655.1 Candidatus Acidiferrales bacterium
CACCTAGGAGGCCGTGCGCCCTAGGACCGCCCGGCCCAAGGCAGCAGTCGCCACCAGCGACAGCCCCATGAAGACGAGCGCAGCGATCAGGAAGCCCCACGGATCTCCATACGGTGGGTTGCCCCCCAGCAAAAGCTGGAAGCCCTCGTCTAGATAACTGAAGGGCAGTACTTGCGCCACCCAGTAGCGAATACCCTCCGCTGGCACACCGGTGAACAGTCCCGAAAGGAACAGGAGTGGCGCCAGAACGACCGCCAGGTAGAGCATTGCTTCTCCGGGGTGGTCGGTCAAGGCAGCAATTCCCAGACCTATTGCCCCGGAGAAGGCTAGCGCCGAGAGCGCAAGCAGCCACGTGGTGGCCAGGGTGGCCGGGTCGGGCCGAGCGGCGATCGCAATCACCACCAGTACCAAGGTGGCCTGGAGAGCGTCCATCAGCCAGCCTGCGAAGAAGAGCTCCAATCCCACCCGCCACGCTGGAAGTGGCAGAACCGCCAGCCTGTCGAGCCAACCGGATCCCCGGGCGCGAGTGATGGACACTCCAGTACCGACCGTGCCCACCATGGCGATCAGCACCGTGAGGAGCATTCCTGCGAAGAAGGGCGGTGCTCCAGTGGTCACCAAGGGGATCACCAGCACCAGAGGAAAGAGAAGTTTGATGAGCAGCGCCCGGCGGCGAGCCAGTGTTCCGCGCAACTCCAACTGCCAGAGCTGGGTGGGTCGCGGCCGGGGCGCGCCGACCGCCTGAGGTCTTGGCCGGCTCAGGGTCAGGTCGCTGTGCTCAGTCATGCAGAGATCGGCCCGTCAACTTCAGGAAGCAGTCAGCCAACCCCGGGTCGCGCACGGTGAGGTCGACCAGGTTGGCATCGAGGTCGCCCAGGGTGGCCAGGATGTTGGCGAGGAGGCCGTCCCGCTGGCGCGCCAGGATCACGATCCCCCCCTCCGCCTGCACTGCCCGCTCGACCCCGCTCACCCGCCCCAAGGCGGCGACTGGAGATGGCCCGCGGTAGGTCAGCTTGATCTCCCGGGTCCCACCGAGCTCCGCGAGCAGATCGCCGAGTGGGGAATTCCGGACCGGATTCCCGTCCACCAAGAAGCAGACGGTGCTGGCCACTTCCTCGACAAAGTCGGTGTCGTTGGTCGAGATGCAGGTCGCCAGACCCATACGTGCCCTCGCTCGAACTGCCTCGGCCAACCACTGGCAGCCGCTCACGTCCAGCCCCAAGGTGGGTTCGTCCAGGAAGAGCAGGGGAGGATCTCCCACCAGGGCCTCGGCGAGCAGGACCCGCCGGCGCATCCCGTATGAGAGGCGCGCTAGGGGGTCGCCGGCGACGTCGGCTACCCCGGACTCCTCCAGCGCTGGCTCCCAGAGGTCGGGTTTGATCTTGCGGGCGGTGCCGAAGAAGGCCAGGTTCTGACGAGCGCTTAGCTCGTCGGCGTGGGCGGTGGCGTCAAAGACCACGGCCAGCCGGGAACGGGCCTGCTCGCGGTTGGGTTGGCCGAACCAAGCGACTGTTCCGGTGCCGGGACGGGTCCTGGTGGCGAGGCAGCGGAGAAGAGTCGTCTTGCCGCTGCCGTTGGGCCCAACCAGGGCCTGAACCTCGCCCGGCCTGACCTGGAGACTGACCGGACCCACGCCACGGCCGTTGCGATAGCGGCGGCTCAGCCCGTCCGCCACCAGCCAGGGTTCGGTCAGTGAGAGCTCACTCAATGAACTCAATAGTCGTGCCATCGGTGACCTCGACCAGGCCCGCCGGAACGGTGAATGCCACCTGGAAGGCGAGGATCCGCTGACCCACCTCGACCTGATGGCCGATCAGTCGGGAGCGCACCAGATTGCTGATGAAACCGGGAACTCGACGGTTGACCTTACGGAGGACGACGCGCTGGGCCCGGTCCACAGGCCCGGGAGGCAGAATCGGTGGCACAAAGGCGAGTTTACGAGCCCCGCCGTCCAAGTGACGTGTGGCGGTGACGGACAAGTGGTACATATGCAGCTGGTGAAACTCCTCCATTGCGCCGACGTGCACCTCGATGCTGTCTTTCGCGGCCTCGGGCCCCCAGTGGCGCAGCGTCGGCGGGCAGGCCTGCGGCAGACGTTTCAGAACATCGTCAAGCTGGCCCGAGACCTCAAGGTCGATGTCCTCACCATCGGTGGCGACCTCTACGAGGACCTCCATTCCCGCCCCGACACAGCCCGCTTCCTAGCCGAGCAGCTGGGTAGCCTCAACTGCCCGGTGCTGATCTCCCCGGGCAACCACGACTACTGGCACCCGGGCTCTCTCTACGCCACCAACGACTGGCCGGTCAACGTCCACATCTTCGATCGCAACCAGTTCTCGCCGCTCGAAGTGGCTGGCCACCGGATCTTCGGGATCGCCCATGACAAGCCCAAGGGCACGGGCAACCTGTTGGCGGGAGTTCACGTCCCGCCAGGAGTGCCGGCGATCGCCCTCTTCCACGGTTCCGAGCGCGGCCTGCTCCATTTCCAGGAAGAGGACAAGGAGGACCATGCCCCCTTCTCTGAGCCGGAGATCGCCCACGCCGGCTTCCGCTTCGGCTTGCTCGGCCATTTCCACAAGCCCCGGACGACTGCCCATCTCGTCTACCCGGGAAACCCGGAGCCGCTCACCTTCGGCGAGGAGGGGGTACGGGGAGCGGCCGAGGTGGAGTTCGGCTCGGGCGATCCCCGGGTGACGATCCATCCGGTCAACACCTTCACCCTGGAGGAGCGGCAAGTGGATGTCACCGCCTGCCGCCACTCAGAGGCCCTGCTGGAGCTGGTTCAGGAGGCGATGCCCGAAGGGGATAGTAGCGGGACCAGAGTCCGGCTGGTGGGCGAGATGGCCCTCGGGCTCCAGCTCGGCCCGGGGGAACTCCTCCGGAGACTCCGTGAGGGGGGCCGCTGCGTCGATGTCGTCTTCGCAACCCGGCCCGCGATCGACCTGGACCAGCTCATTTTGGCTCCCGACATCCGGGGTCAGTTTGTCCGGGGGCTCCGCGAGCGAGCCGACTTCGACTCCGAGATCGTTCAGGCGGCGCTCCGAGCCGGGGTCGAGGCCCTCCAGGGAGAGGAGCCAGCTCTCCTGTGACGACTCCTGGCCCGGTCACCGGCGGGTTCGCTTGAGAGTTCTCTCGGTCACTCTCCAGGGCTTCGGAGCGCTCAGTGGTCGCTTCGACTTCAACCCCGACATGACCGTGGTCGGTGGTCCCAACGAATCCGGCAAGAGCACCCTGCACACCGCGCTCCGGGTTGCTCTCTGCGGGGTGGACCTGCCCGCCCGGGGAAGGATGCTCAAGGAGACGGGAGAGGTGCTGCGCCACTTCCGCCCCTGGCGGGGTGGGTCGTTCCAGGTCGAGGCCGAGGTCGAGTTGGAGGGAGGCCGCTATCGCTTCGTCCGTGATCTCGACCGTCCCGACACCGCCCAGGTCTTCGACTTGATCAAAGGGGGCGAGGTTACCGAACTCTTCCGGCGCGGTCGCACAGTAGACATCTCGGTCAAACTGGGCATGGGTCGGGAAGCATTCCTGGCCGTCTCCACGGTGGCCCAGGACCAGATCCTCAGCCTCAGCGGCGCTTCCTTGCAGGAGGACCTGCAGCGGGCCAGCGCCACCTCCGGCGGCGACAGCACTGCCCGGGCCGCCATCGAGCGTCTCGAGCACTGGCGCCAGGACAGGATCCGGGGCGAGAGGACCACGACCAAGCCGCTGGACAAGAACAAGCTGCCCAAGGATCTGGAGCAAGCCCAGATTCAACTGAGCAAAGCCCTCGAGGTGCGCCGCCAGCTCGCCGAGGACCTGGCCAGCCAGGAAGCAATGCGGAGTGAGCTGAGCGCAGTTGAGGTGACCGCCAGGACTAGCGAGGCGGCCTGGAAGTCGGCCGAGCTGGCCGAGATTCAGCAGGATCTGAGCGCCATCTTGGAGATTGACCGGCAGCTCGAGACTGTTCCGGAGGCACACCTTCCCAAGGACGCGGCAACGCTCCGCGAGGCTGCTACCGGCGCCCGGGCCCTCTTGCTGCAGTGGCGAGATGCGCAGGACAAGCTGGATGCTCTGGCTCCGCTGGACCAGGAACTGGAGCGGGTCTGCCGACAGTCAGCCCCGAGCGAACTGACCTTCCTGGCGGGCGCGTTGGAGCAACCACTCCCCCCGTTGCCTCCGCGGTCGGAGACGCCCGGGCGTCTCGACCTGCTCGACCTGCGGCGCATCGCCGTGCGCCGCTGGGTCTCCGACACCATCGCCCTGGTGGGAGGAGTGGCCAGTGTCGTCTTGATCGCCTTTGGCGTGCTGCACGGGGGCGCCATCGGGATTCCTATCGCCGCCGGAGGACTGGTCTTGCTGATCGTGACCGCCACCGCCTTTTACGGGCTGCAGCGGAGGCTGCGCCTACTCTTGGCGGTCGGAGGCTTCACCTCGATGAGCCAGGTGCGGCGGGCCTCCCGTACCAAGGACCCGGAGCTGGTCAAAGCCATTGCCAGTCGCGACAAAGTGGAGGCGGAACAGGCACAGGCCCAGAAGCGGCTCGATGAGCTGGGCCTGGGACAGGCCGGGGTTGGTGGTCTCAAGGAGCTGGCCGCTCAGCTACCCGGGGCCCAGGACTCGCTGGCTCAACGGGCCACATTGAACGCCACGGTGGCTCAGTTTCGCGAGGAGCTGAGTAGCCGGGCCAAGCGGGCTGGGGTTGGGGGTCACGATCCTGTCCAGTTAGCCAACGAGCTGACCTTGCGGCTGCGTCACCTTGACGAGGCCGAGGACGCTGTTCGCCTTCGCGCCGGGCTCGAAGCAAGACGCGCCGAGCGGCTCGGAGGCCGGGACACCAATGGACTGACCAAGCGCGCTGAGCAACTGAGCCAAGAGCTGCTGGCGCTGGAAGCGATTCGTGATGGCGTCCGCAGCAAGGTCCCCTCGGAAGAGTTGCGCCATCGCTACGACGAGACGATCAAGCGCCGCGACCAGGTGCGGAGCCTCCTGCTGCCCCTTCAGGGTCGGCTCCAAGAACAGCTCAAAGATGTCGGTGACGTGGCCAGTCTGGAAGAGGCGGTAGCTGACCTCGGCGACGAGGTGGACCGGCTGACGCGGGCCGAGCAGGCGGTCAAGCTGGCCATCAGCGAGTTGCACCGGGCCGAGGGTCTGATTCACCACGACCTGGCGCCGGTCTTGGCGGAGGGCCTGCGGAGCTGGCTGCCAGCGATCACAGCCCAGCGCTACCGGCACGCCTGGGTGAATCCGGAGGACCTCTCCATGCACGTCGCCTCGCACGACTCAGGAGCGCAGATTCGGGTCGACGATCTATCCCAGGGCACCCGAGAGCAGATCTACGTGGCCCTGCGCACCGTCCTGGCCAAGGCCCTCTCACCCAGTGGCGAGGCAGTGCCCCTCTTCTTCGACGACCCCACCGTGAGCGCCGATGATGTCCGCTGCGTGGCCCTGCTAGACACCCTCAGCGAGCTCTCCACCACCACCCAGGTGGTGGTCTTCTCGCACGAGTCCCGAGTCGACGCTTGGGCCAGCAAGCGCAAAGTGTCCATTCTCAACATGAAGGTGGTGCCAGCCTCGGGCGCCGATCAGACTGAGGCCCATTCGACAACGGCCGGGGAGGACTGAGTCCAGTGCGCATCGTCTCCTTGCTGCCCAGCGCGACCGAGATCTGCTTTGCCCTGGGCTTGGGTCAGAGCCTGGTCGGGGTCACCCATGAATGCGACTTCCCGCCCCAGGCCGCCTACAAGACCGTGATGACGCGCAATCTGCTCGATTTCGAAGGGGCCTCTCCATCCGAGATCGACCGTCACGTCCGCCAGGCCCTGCACGAAGGCAGCAGCCTGTACGCCCTGGACCAGGAGGCTCTCCGCCGGGCTCGACCGGATGTCATCCTCACCCAGGAGCTTTGTGAGGTCTGCGCGGTCGCCTACAGCCAGGTGCTGGAAGCGGCCCGTCTGCTGCCCGGGCAGCCCAACGTGCTCTCTCTCGAGCCCCACACGCTGGCCGATGTCCTCCGCTCCTTTGGAGATGTGGGCCAGGCGACGGGGTCCAAGGAGCGAGCTGCTGAGCTGGTCCGCGGGCTCTGGGCTCGGCTCGACGCCGTCCGGGGCGCGGTTGCCGGCAAGGACCGGCCCCGGGTGGTGTGCCTGGAATGGCTGGACCCGCTGATGGTGGCTGGCCATTGGGTGCCGGACCAGGTCGACGCCGGTGGCGGCATCGACGTGATGGGGGAGCCTGGGGCCCGCTCGAGAGTAGTGTCGGCCGAGGAGGTGATCGCCGCCCAGCCGGAGGTGATCCTGAGTATGCCCTGTGGCTACCGCCTGGAGGAAAGCGCCGACCAGGCCATCGCGCTGACCGCAGTCTCTGGCTGGGAGAAGCTGCCCGCGATAAAGTCAGGTCAGGTGTACGCGGTGGACGGGTCCTGGTACTTCAATCGGCCGGGTCCACGTGTGGTGGACGGCATCGAAATGCTGGCCCGGATCTTCCATCCGGAGGCCTGGCGGGGTCCAGCGCCCCAGGGCTTCGAGCGGATCGGGGCTGTGGCCGCCGGCGGGTCGAACTGAAGGAGGGAGCCCGGGCAGCGCCAAGAAGTGGTGCTGCGACTCACTCGGAGGCGAGTTCTGGTTCAGCCCAACTGGATCGCCCAACAATCTTCCCTGGTGTGGGCGCCC
This sequence comes from Candidatus Acidiferrales bacterium, assembly GCA_035533655.1. Classification (GTDB taxonomy): domain Bacteria; phylum Chloroflexota; class Dormibacteria; order Aeolococcales; family Bog-877; genus Bog-877. Next base: position 6,648 of record DATLTJ010000004.1, read on the forward strand.
GGTTGGATTAGCCGAATCCAAATGGGCTGCCGTGGCATCGACCAGATGGCGGTTCGCTGACTATAAGGGCGGGCCTTTGGGAACACTCGTGGCGCTAGGTCCGAAACGGGTAAGCCACCACCCGCTCGACGGGCCGTTCCGGACAGACGTACGGCCCCATCAGTGGGCGAAGCGTCGCACACAGCGATCTGAGCGGTGAGGTGGGCACCCAGGTGGCGGTCAGGGTTCCGGACCGGTCGGCTGTCTGCCGGTTGGAGCCGACGTAACCGTTTCCCCCCTCGGATACCCAGTGACCGACCTGCGCCAGCGTGGCGGATCCCCCTTGTCACGCCGTTGTGACAGAACCGTGCATTCTATTGACAGGTCTGTCATCCCATCCCACAATGAGATCGGCGGAAGGAGAATGCGACCGATTTTCGTGCGGCGAGTCGTGCTGGCGCGAGCGGTCGAGGCAGCCAGTTAAGGAACTCCCCACGACATGGGACTGGGTGGCAACTATGCGGGTGGCGCAGGTGGGGTGGGGGCGAGGCTGAAATTGGAGGAACCATTGGTATCGATGGCTGCCCGGGTTTCGGAGCCACCCGAGGGACCACGGCGCCCCAACGGAACGCCCCCGAGGGCTGTCGCTGCTGGCGGAGGCGAGTCGCTAGAAGTGGCGATACCGCTCGATATCGCCTTTGTCAACCTCATGCCCGACACCGCATTTCTGGATACCGAGGAGCAGTTTCTGGGTCTGACCTGGGACGCGGCCGGTCAGATTGGCGTCCCACTTCGAATCAGGCGCTTCTGGATGCGAGGGGTGCCTCGGGGGGCCGCCGTGATGCGGCGCATTGACCAGTCCTACTTCGAGATCGAGAGCCTCATCGGAAGCCAGGTCGATGCGCTCATGGTTACCGGGACCGAGCCGCGGACAGCCAACCTCGATGACGAGGAATTCTGGCCAGCCTTGGCGGAGCTGATCGAGTGGTCAGCTGAGGCCGTGCCGTCGGTGCTACTGTCGTGCCTGGCCTCTCACGCCGCAGCCAAGCTCTTCGACGGAGTCGAGCGCACTTTACTTCCGGAGAAGCTATCCGGGGTGTATCCCACCCGTGCCGCTCGCGGCGAGATGCTGGCGGAGGGACTGCCGTCTCCGATCCGGCTCCCCCACTCACGTTCGAACGACATTCCCGCGTCCGAATTGGAGTGTCGCGGCTACCGGCGACTCCTGAGCTCCGGCGAGCAATGGGCTGCCATGGAACTAGAGCGCTCGCGAGCGCGCTTCTTGATGTTCCAGGGCCATCCCGAGTACGGTCCCAACTCACTCTTGCGCGAACACCGGCGCGATGTTCGACGTTACCTGAACGGCGAGCGAGAAAGCTATCCTCCGCTGCCGGAAGGGTACCTAGATGACGCCGGGCTCCAGCTGCTCCAGGAGTTCGCATGTCTTCCGACCACGATCGCCCGAGTCCCAGCCTCCATCGTCGGGTTCCCGATGGAGGCGGTGGAGCCCCACATCCTGCCGCGCTGGCGCGCTCCTGCTGAGCGGCTCTACAGCAACTGGCTTACGCAGGTAATGGAGCGCCGATCCGACTCGGACCGCGTCGGCCACCTTCCGGTGCCGGCCTCCCCAGTTTTCGAGGAGGTGAGTGCCGGTGCGTGACGAGACGATTGCCATTCACGGTGGGTATATCCCCGACAGCACCCGGGCGGTGGCCGTGCCGATCTACCAGACCGTGGCCCATGAGTTCGAAAACGCAGAGCAGGCAGGGGCGATCTTCGACCTGGAAACCCCCGGCTTCCACTACAACCGGATCAACAACCCCACCACCGACGTACTGGAGCAGCGTATCTCGGCACTGGAAGGTGGAGTGGGTGCCTTGACGCTCAGCTCCGGTTCGGCGGCAGTGGTGCACTCGGTCCTGAACCTAGCCTCCCAGGGTTGCAACATCGTCAGCTCACCTCAGCTTTACGGCGCCACCTACACTCTCTTTGCCCACGTACTTCCCAACTACGGGATAGAGGTCAGGTTCGCCGCTGACGATCGAGCCGAGTCGATCGCAGCCCGGATCGATGACCAGACCCGGGCGGTCTTCTGCGAGAGCGTTGGCAACCCTGCGGGGAACGTGGTCGATATCGATGCGGTGGCCACGGTGGCGCACACCAGCGGAGTTCCGCTGATCGTCGACAACACGATCGCCACCCCCCTCCGGCTGAAGCCGATCGAGTTCGGAGCAGACGTTGTGGTCCACTCGCTCACGAAGTTCGTGGGCGGCCATGGCACGACCCTGGGGGGAGCGATCGTTGACGGGGGAAGGTTCCCGTGGCGGAAGGAGCCCGAGCGCTTCGCTATCTTCAATCGGCCCGAGCCGGCCTTCCACGGGGTCGTGTATGCAGAGCAGTTCCCCGAGTCCGCCTATATCGTGCGTTGCCGCACCATCGGGATGCGCAACTTTGGCGCTACCCTCTCACCCTTCAATGCCTTCCTACTGCTTCAGGGTCTGGAGTCATTAGCAGTTCGAATTGCGCGACACGAGGAGAACGCACGGCGGGTTGCGAAGTACTTGAAGGCCGATCCTCGTGTCGAGTGGGTGAGCTTTACGGGCTTCCCCGACCATCCTTTCTTCGAGCTCTCCCGTCGCTATCTGGGTGGACACGCGATCTCCGTTCTGACATTCGGTGCGGTCGGGGGCTACGACGCGGGGCTCAAGTTCTTCGACTCGGTGAAGTTGCTGAAGCGGCTGGTCAATCTGGGCGACGCCAAGTCGCTGGTCAGCCACCCTGCTTCGACCACCCATCGACAACTTTCGCCCGCGGAACAAGTCCAGGTCGGTGTTCGGCCAGATGCCGTGCGGCTCTCCATCGGGTTGGAGCACATTGACGACATTCTCGAGGACCTAGACCAGGCGCTTGAGGCGGCCCATGTCACCGCTGGCCTGGCTGTCGGGGCCGGGAGTCGCTCAGCTTGAGCGTCATGACGGATTTGACCGAGGGAGAGGCTGCTGGGAGCTGTCGACGCGCTCCGGCCCAGTCTCAGATTGTGGAGCCAGCCAACTTACAAGTAGGTGCGGCATCACTTCCGAGCCCGATCTTGATCAGCAACGGTCAGAGGTCGGGTTCCTCTACCCCGCTTCCCGCTCTCAGGACAACGGAAGTGGCCATCGTGGGGCTCGGCTCTTGGGGGCTCTGCGTACTTGAGCGAGTGATCGGTGCAGCCCGTGAGCAAGTTGCATCGGGCAAGAAGATCCGAGTCCACGTCATCGAGCCGTCGGCGCCGGGTTCCGGGGTCTATTCAATTGATCAGCCCGACTACCTGATCATGAATACCCCGTGTGGCGAGATCTCCCTGTATCCCTGGGAGGACAACACCAGTGGACATGGCTATGGGATGGGCTTCTACGAGTGGTTGATCTGCCGAGGCTATCGCTGGGAAGGAGACTCTTGCCGGGTCGGGGGCCGCGGTCCCGCGATATGCGAGCACGACTTCGTGCCCCGCCGGACCATGGGGGAATACCTCCAGTGGTTCTATCGCCAGCTAGTCGAGGACGCACCAGCTAATGCGGAGGTTGTACATCACCCGAGCGCTGCAGTAGATGTAGTCGCCCAATCGGACGGCTCTGAACGGGTCATCCTGGCCAATGGACAGTCGGTGCGAGTTGACAACGTGGTCCTGACCTCAGGACACACCGAGAACGAACCCTACCCCGAACAGGATGGCGGCATACCCTTCGAGTCCGCGTATCCGGTTCAGCGATTTGAGGACGCCGACCTGGGGAGTGATCCGGTCACCATTGCGGGTATGGGCCTGGTAGCCACTGATGTAGTCACGGCGCTCACGGTCGGTCGGGGTGGGCGCTATCGCGACCTTGGAGACCGCAAGGCCTATGTACCCAGTGGACGAGAGCCTCGGATCAGACTCTACTCGAGAGGTGGACTTCCCCATTGGGCCAAATCGGTCGGGACGCTCGACGTCACCGATTCTTACAAGTTGGGTATCTGGACCCCTGAGGCCATCGAGAAGCTGCGCCAGAGGAGGGGGAGAGGTGAAGTCGCTCCCGGGTGCCTGGACGCCCGACGAGACATCCTTCCTCTCGTATTTGGCGAGATGCAGCTCCGCTTCTACACACAGTCCGCATCACTCGAGCGCGGCCAAGGCGGGGCTGCCGAGGTTTCCGATCGGTTGGTGCGCGCTTGGGCAGACGGCCGGTTCGCCAGGGAAGTCCAAGCCTTGGCCCGAGTCTACGGAAGGTTCGAGCCGGCCGAGGCGTTCTTTCCTCGTCCGGACGAGGTGTTTGCGACCGCTGGGGATTATCAGCGCCATGTCTATGACGCGGTTGACGCTGATCTCACCGAAGCCCTCCGTCCGGGTGGTAGCAGTCCTATCAAGTCGGCGTCGGAGGTGCTCAGATTTCTGCGCGACCCGATGCGGGAAGTGATCGAGTTTGGTGGCCTCACACCGGAGTCCCATGTCGACTTTTTCTCCAACATCCGCACCAGGGTCACTCGACTGGTAGCTGGGCCGCCTGCTCTTCGGTCGCAGCAGTTACTAGCTCTCATGGATGCCGGAGTTGTCGAGACGCCGTTCGGCCCGTCGCCAACGCTCCGAATGGGTGATTCGGGCGTAGCGGAGCTGAACTCGGAGCATCTGCTCACGCCCTACCGAGGACCGACCGGACTCCTAGTCAAGGGTCATCTCGATGACCCGACCGTGCACCGATCGGCTTCCCAACTGCTCTCCCGCCTGAACGCTCAGGGCCGGATCCAACCGTTCCACCACGGGGGCCCGGTGCTCGGAGGTATTTCGCTCACCCAGCAGTTCCACCCAGTGAATCGAGCGATGCAACCAGAGAACACCATCTGGGTCTTCGGGGCGGTGACCGAGGGAGTGCGTTACTTCACGCATTACGTGCCGTCTCCCCATAGTCGGCTGCGAGCGTTCTTGGATGCGAAGGCGTGTGCCACAGCGATTGTTGGCTGACGGTCGACGCTCCTCCGCTATTCGGGCCACTACTGGCGAACTTTCGATCCGGCGACCGAAGCGCTAGATTACGGTTGGGACGTGAGTGACCCTTGGCCGGTCGGGCCCCGCTCCTTCGCCACCGCCTGTGGATCCGTGGACAGAGATCAGGCCCCGCGCGGACCACGCTATCGCCATCTATGTTGCCGGGAGCCGAGAAATCATGCCCCGGGGCCAGTTCCGGGAGCTTTCCGGCGACGGAGGCTAGCTAGCATGTCCTCCTCCCTGCGTGGCGGCGGCGCGTACTCGATGGCCCAGGGCTGACCTGTTGTCCACGGCTGTCGGGGCAGCACCATTTCTCCAAGGTGCCGCGCCTTCGCCAGAAACCTCTGCCGGCGCCGGACCACCGAGACCGCATCGTACATCTTGTTCGGCGGAAGCTACCCCCGGCCTCTGCTCATGAGGAGATGGCGCACTCCGACTAGCGCGGCGTATGCGATACATCATCCTAAGGCGATCATGATGAACTTTCGGAAAGACGCTCTCGCTCAGGCGAGTAGCTACATTCTTGTTACAACAATCATCACAGCCGTTCTCGGCTTCGCTTACTGGGTCATTGCCGCGCGTGCATACCCAGCTTCACAGGTAGGCGCGGCGGCGGTCAGCGTCTCAGTGATGACGCTCGCCTCACTGCTCGCCGGCCTGGGCACTACCACGGCTCCCGTTCAGAGAATCCCCGCGCGGAATCCAGGACGTGAGTGGAGCCTCACAGTCACCGTCGGACTTGCGCTAGCCGGGACGGCCGGACTCGTCGCAGGCGCACTCAGCTGGATAGTCGTGATCGAGATATTTCCTGAACAGTCGCTGCGAACCCCGCTCTACGCGCTCGTGCTTGTCGGCGGGGTGATGCTAAACAGCTGCATCATGGCCCTGGATAGCATCTGGGTGGTAGAACGCGCAACCCAGGTTCGTCTGATGAGCGCCACCCTTCTCGGAGCCTCGAAGATCCCGTTGCTTCTGCTGCCAGCGCTACAGAGCAGAGGGGCAGTCGGAATCCAAGCCGGCTGGACTGTGGGGCTACTAGCAGCGGTGGTTTTGAGCCTCTCGCTACTGGTTCGACACCGACGGTATGTGTTATCGCTCGACGGCTTCTGGTCGGAGGTGCGGGAGATGCGGCGGAGCCTGACCGGAAACTATGTGGTCGACGTAGGCACGAACATCCCAACCTACGCGGTTCCTGTCATCGTGGGCGCCGTAGTCTCGGCATCCAACGCAGCCTACTTCTACTCCGCCTGGAGAGTTGGTACCCTCTTCTTCGTGGCGAGCAGTGCCGTGACCACGGCCCTCTTCGCGGAGGGATCGCGAGTGCCGGACCAGGCGATCCGTAAAGCCCGCGGCGCGATCCTGGTACTAGTTCCTCTGCTGTTTGTTGCTACCGGTGTGCTGGCGCTTGCTGGGCCTACGATCCTGAGCGTATTCGGTGCGCAGTACCGAGAGTATGGGTATCTTCTCCTAGTGCTTGTCATCGGTGCGACCGTGCCTGACGCCCTGACCGCCGTGTTTCGAACGGTCCTTCGCCTCCGACGCCGATACGGCTACGCCGCGGCATTCATGTGGGGGATGGCAGTCCTGCAGATCGCATTGACTTGGGAGCTGCTGCATGTTTGGGGAATCGCAGGTGCCGGCGCCGCGTGGTTGTTCGCCGAGAGCGTGGGTGTCGCAGTCGCCGCAGTCGACTCGCTGTGGACAGGGTACCAGCGCGGAAGACCCGGTAGGATGCAGTCAAATCAGGAAGGGGGGTGAATTGCTGAATCAGAGAGTGAAAAGTGACGGAGAGGAAGCGATGCTAGGCTCAAAGGGCTCGGGCTGGCGACACCGACGAACAGTGCCGGCCCGGCGGCGTTTGATGGGCCTGGGTCAGGAAGTGTCCACCCGACATGGGAGAGCTTTACCCGTGAGATTTGAGAACCGGACGGTGGGCCGACGAACCAGCGCAAGGTTCAGAGGCACCGGGGCTGGAGGGATGGGTTGCGCCAGAGACCTCCAAGCGTGTCAGTATCGCAACGTCGGCCGACCGTGAATAGGCGGTGCGTCGTCACAGGCGCAGCTGGCTTTATCGGATCGCGGCTCTCCCACATGCTTCTGGCTGATGGGTGGACTGTTACCGGCATTGACGGGTTCACCGACAGCTACGATCCCACGGAAAAGGAGGCTCGGGCAGAGGCGCTTAGCGTCTGGCAGAACTTTAGTCTCGTTGTCGGGGACTTGCTCGATGTCCCTCTGGAAGCTGTGGTCGGTGAGGCGGAGGTAGTATTTCATTTGGCTGGGCGCGCTGGTGTTCGCCCGAGCTTCGAATTGGAGAGTAGATACGTCCACGACAACGTCGATGCAACTCGCAGGCTCCTCGAGGTGTGCGCGCGCGTGCCGGCAGTACGTAGGTTGGTCTACGCGTCGTCATCTTCTGTTTACGGCAATGGGAGTAGGCCGTTCCGGGAGACCGGGGCCGTCGGACCGATTTCTCCGTACGGTCGAACCAAGCTAGTGGCGGAGCTCGACTGCCTTGCGGCCGCTGGCACTGCACTCGAGACGGTAGCTCTTCGCTACTTCACAGTGTATGGCCCGGGGCAACGCCCCGACATGGGCCTTCGGATCTTCGCCGAGGCGGCATTGGAGGGTCGGCCGATAGTCCTCTTCGGCGACGGTACGCAGAGTCGTGACTTTACGTTCGTTGACGATGTGGCCCGGGCCACGATTCTGGCGGCTGACGCGCCTGTAAGTGCTCTGTGCGTAAACATCGGCGGGGGGGCTACCGTCACACTCCTCGCAGTATTCGAGCTCCTGCGTCAGGTGGTTGGTCCACTTCGCATCGAATCTCGGCCGGTCGCGAGAGGCGATGTAGTTCACACCGAGGCTGATCACACTCGGGCGCGGGAGGTCCTCGGCTTTCAAGCAGAGGTTGCCTTCGAAGATGGTTACCGTCGACAGATCGATGACTTGCGGGAACGCAGGGCGCGGCGCGTGCGAGCCAGGTAGGTGCACATCGTGCGGAGGCAGACTGGTTGACCGTGGGACTCCTTATGGCTGCCAGCCGAACATTGCATTCGCCTCGCGAGGCCCTCGGCTGTTGCCCGGAAGTGTGCGCTTGACAGGGCACCCCCCAGCGGCTTGGGAAGAGCGGGTCGGATCGGAGTGGATGCAGTGAGTGCGGAGCCAACTGGGGCGGGCGTGAGAGATTGGCTCGTACGCAACCTTCTCTCGCTTACTTCACTGGCACCTCTTTCGGTGGAGCGGCACGCCCGATACATGGTTTGCCACCGCCGTCCGGGTCACCTGCGTCATCCGAACACGTTCAGCGAGAAAGTAAACTGGCGCATCCTACATGATCGGCGACCCCTGCTCGCCGATACATGTGATAAGTTGCGGGCTAAGGCGATGGCGGAACGTCTTGGAATTGCTGTTCCCAAGACGCTCTGGTTCGGAACGGACGTCGCAGAGCTCAGCGGGATCGCGCTACCTGACCGCTGGGTGGTCAAGCCGAACCATGGCAGCGGCCATGTCTACTTCGGGCAGGGAGCGGTACCCGACGTCAGGCAGCTATCCGAGGCAACACGAGGTTGGTTGACGCCATCCGTTGCAGAGCGCAGCGGCGAGTGGGCGTATTCACGGGCTCGGCGGCTCCTTCTGGTTGAGGAGCGTTTGGGAGCTGGGGATGAGGCCCCCGTTGACTACAAGTTTTTCATGTTTGATGGAGAGCCATCAATCATCTCGGTCGAGGTGGATAGAATCTCGAACTGGTGCCGGCGGGTTTATACTCCAGACTGGGGGCCTCTCCCGGTCCGCCTCGGTCTGGGTGGGAAGATCAGGCCCTTGGCTGACGTGACCCCTGAGCCATCGACGCTTCCGGCGCTGCTCCACGCAGCGAGCGTTCTGAGCCAAGGTTTCGACTTTATCCGCGTCGATCTCTACAGTGAAGCTGGCACGGTGTACTTTGGCGAGCTTACCCCTTATCCTGCGGGAGGGCTGGCGAGGTACTGGCCGAGAGAGTTCGATTTGGAGCTGGGATCTCGGTGGCGCCTCCCGAGTCTCTAACGGCCGTGAGCCCACGAGACTCGGCCTCTCGGCGCAACTGGAACAGATGGTGTCAGAGGTCGACGCGATGGTAAACGGAAGTTGGCGGTCGACCGCTAGGGCGCAGTTGCACGAGGTCAGCTTGGCGCGTCAGTCTCGAATCACAATGCCCATTCCGCATCCACGTCTCGTTGATCTAAGTCGGGTTCCGCTGGGCCGGCCGGGTCCGCGGCGCAAGACCGAGCGATGCGAGGCATCCCTCCCGGGCTCGAGACGTGAGCGGTGGGAGAGTGCCGCATCGTCTCCAAGGGGTTCCAATCGGCTGCACGGTGATCTGCCGAACTTCGCGGCTGACAAATTCTGTCGCTTTGCATTCTGTAAGGTTTTCGGCGTACCCGGCTCAGCGGGCGGAGGCCATCCCCCAATTCACCTCATCGCCGTCAACTGTCCGGCCGGAGGAGCTAGCGGAGTGGGAGGCGCGTTCCTGGCAGTCATGAGGTGGTCAAAAGGTGATACACCTATCCCCACGTCCGCCGACAGTTGTCGCAACGCCCTCTCCACGACAAGACACGAGAGAACGGGGCTCCTGGGCTGCTGCGCATGACTCCACGTCCCCGTTCCAACCAAACCGGACTGATTGGTGCCCAGGAATTGACTGCTCCGTGTCTCGTTGCCGAACTCGATGTTGAGAAGGGGGTTCCCGACCTGATCTGGAACCCGGCTCTGCCATCCGCAAAGTGCATTTGGCTACTCGTACGAATGCACACGCGACCACTTGGCGTCATCATGATGGCCCTGCCTCCCGAAGGGCTGGGTAAAGATCAATTGGTAGCGGGACTCAGCGAAGGCCTCGGGGAACAGTTGCGCCAGCACGCAGCGGCTAACGTGGCGGAATGGCCGCTTGCTGCCGCGGGGAGCCACTTGGCCGAAGCTTCGGTCGCCCCATTTATCGCGTCTCGTGCGGAGATTCTGGCCGCCGCTCCAGCTGTAACCGTGGTCGTCTGCACGAGGGACAGGCCCGATGGCCTCCAAAGGTGCCTCGAGAGTCTAACTCGCCAGGAATATCCCCGGTATTCCATCTTGGTCGTTGATAACTCTCCGCGAAGTGATCAGGCACGAGTCCTCGTCGCACAGATCCGGTCGCGGTGGGCTGCGATTGGGTATGTTGTTGAGCCGAGACCGGGACTCGCGTGGGCTCGCAACCGTGCGCTTCAGGAGGTCAGTGGCGGGATCATCGCTTGGATCGACGATGATGAGGTGGCCGACCGCTTCTGGCTGGCGGAGCTTGCTAGGGGCTTTTACGACAATCCGGGAGCCGCCGCGGTGTCTGGAGTTATGCTGCCGGCCGAGCTGGCGACTCCAGCTCAAATACGGTTTGAGCAGTATGGCGGCTTCCACAAGCATCGGGGATTTGAGGCAGCCTCGTTCTCGCCTGACACTGTTTCGCTCCAGAGTCCGCTCTTCCCTCTCCCACCATTTGGGGCTGGAGGAAACATGGCTGTCGACAGTAAGGCGCTCGGAGCGGTCGGAGGCTTCGACACTGCCCTGGGCGCCGGAACTATGAGCTTGGCGTCCGAGGACACTAGAGCACTGACGGATCTGCTGCTGGCGGGCGGAACTGTCGTCTATCAGCCATCAGCCATTACTTACCATTTCCATCGCGGCGGCCATCGCGCGTTACGCCGTCAGATGCATGGCTACGGGGCGGGGCTTACGGCGTTCTACACGAGCATCCTGCTGTCCCGGCCGGGGTGCGCAGTTGACCTGTTGCGCCTCGGGCCGAATTTCGCGCGAGCTGCGTTCGGACCAGACAGCCTCCGAGGTGGGGATTTACCCAGTGACTTCCCTACCGATCTCCGGTGGGCTAACCGCAGGGGGCTCCTGGAGGGTCCGATTCGCTACCTTACCGCCCGCGCACTTTCCCGATGGAGGGGCCGGACCCACGCGACGGCAGATCGAGTTGAGCATGGTCGGGTGGACAACTAGTACAGCGAGCCTGAAATAACTTTCCGGTTGGCGTGGGCCAGGATCTGGTCTGGGGTCTTCACCCAGGTGAAGGGGTGGCGGTTGTCGTTCCAGGCGTCGAGGAAGCGCTGAATGGCGGTGCGGAGTGCGGCCAGATTGTGAAAGACCCCGCGTCGGATGGCGGCACGGTGCAGGATCGAGAACCAGCACTCCACCTGGTTCATCCAGCTGGCGCTGGTGGGAGTGAAGTGGAGGTGAAAGCGAGGATGGCGGTGCAGCCATTCCTGCACTTCGGGATGTTTGTGGGTGGCGTAGTTGTCCAGCACCAAGTGGATCTGGCCACGGGGATAGCGGCGTGCCACCAGCCGCAGAAAGCGCAGGAACTCCTCATGGCGGTGGCGGGCATAGCAACGTCCGGTCACCTCCCCGGTGGCCACGTCCAGCGCCGCAAACAGGGTGGTGGTGCCATGGCGCACGTAGTCGTGGGTGCGCCGCTCCACCTGCCCCGGGCGCATGGGCAAGAGCGGCTGGGTGCGGTCCAGGGCTTGGATCTGGCTCTTCTCATCCACCGCCAGAACCACTGCTTTTTCTGGCGGGTGCAGGTAGATGCCCACCACGTCGGTCACCTTGGCCGCCAGTTGGGGATCCTGGCTGAACTTGAAGGTGCGGGAGCGGTGCGGCTGCAGCCGGTGCTGGCGCCAAATCGTCCGCACCGTGGTCGCGCTTACCCCGCAGACATTGGCCACCTGCCGGCTGCTCCAGTGGGTGTACCCCGGCGGTGGCGGACTCATGGTGGTGCTCAGCACCCGTTGGCTGAGATCCCCACCGTGAACCGGCGGCCTTCCTCGCCCGGGAGCGTCCTCCAGCCCTTCCAGACCAAGGCTCACAAACCGCTGCCGCCAAAGCAGGACCGTGGGCTTGGAGCACCCCACCTCGCGCCCGATCACAGTATTGGGCTGCCCCTCCGCAGCCAGCAGAATCACCCGGGCCCGCTGCACCTG
>DATLTJ010000005.1:0-3591 GCA_035533655.1 Candidatus Acidiferrales bacterium
CGGGCTCCGCTGTTCCAGTACGACCGCGTCCACCACATATCGCTCCAGGCCCATAGCTGCACCCTCCCCTTGAGGGTGTCCACTATGTCCCGAGACATCTGTCCACTATGTGGTGAATTCCCACACCTCTCCCTCCGCCACACCTCTCCCTCCGCCATTTTGAGATCAAACTGCGGCTGATCAGCCTGTGCTGTCGACGCCCGATTTGCAGTTTTGATACCAACCTGGATACCAACCCGCCTTGAGTCCCTACGCGCACACCGTTCTGGGTAGCTCCAAGGCCACGAATTTGGGAGCGGGGGTTCAAATCCCTCTGGGCGCGCCGCTCTCCGAGATTCAGTCTGGCTCTCGGGCTGGGTGCTCGCCGATTTTGACGGCAAAACCGGCGTGGCCAGCCGATGGTGCCCTCTGGCCGGCGGCTAGACCTGCCGCTGTCGCCGGGGGCGGCTCCGCACGCCCCTGCCTGCCGGACACGTTACCGCAGGGTGTGGGGGCGGCGTACGGCGGTCACCGCCCCACGGTCCGCTGGCCAGCTCAGCCCCACCTGGAACGCGGGGCCCGGCCGGCAGCCCCACCCCCGCTCTTCACCGCCCCGCCGCCGGGGCCATCTCGGGTCAAGCACCGACCAGGGGCCGCTGCGGGCGGTCCGCAATGGGGGTGCCCCCAACCCAGGCGCCCGCGAGATCGAGCCGGCCGGTTGAGGCAGCGGTCCCTAAGGAAATCCTTTGTAACGTACCCACATCCCAAGAGGTCGCGCTCGGGGACCAGGCAAGTCTCGAGGACGGGCGGGGCAACCCCGCCGCAGAGATGGCCAAAGGCTGGCGAGGCCCGTCCAAAGCTGGCCGCGATGACGCCGCTGCACTGCCGCGCTTGAGATCGGTCCGTGACCATTTGGCGACGGCCAAAGTCGCATAAGGCGCCTAGCCTGGACTTATGGGCAGCTCAAGCCAGCTGCCCGGCCCCCACAAGTCGGGCGGCAAGGCTTCACTCGATCGGACATCCCACCCGGGCCGGGCACCTCGCGTTAGAGTGTTGCGACCACCAACGCCCGGTCACAGACCAACCACTCCAACCTTGGTCGTGGGCCCAGCTCGCAATGGCATCAGGGCTAATCAGATCAAAGATGCCATTATTTTGGCCAACGGTCAGACCCGTCGCATCATTGACGTCAACGTCAGCGCTTCGCTTCTGACGGGATATGGGCGCTCGGAGCTGATCGGCTCCCCACTCTCCAAGCTGGTTGCCCCAGAGGACCGAGAGGCCCAGCGAAGTCGCAGTGTGGCCTCAAACACCGAACCCTTCCTAATCTCCCAGGCTCGCTATCGCCACAAGGACGGATCTCCGATCCGCGTTGAGATCGAACAGCGCCTCCTTGAGGATGGACGGGTTCTCGCTGTCCTCCGCAGCCCGATTCAGCGCCATCCAGCTGAACGCGAGATCAGTCAGATGCTGACGCGCTTTGACATGTTCGTGGCGACCGTGGACCGCGACGGTCGGATCTCCTTCGCGAATCCGGCGCTGTGCGCACTCACCGGCTGGAGCGCCAACGACCTGATCGGACGGCCCGCTCACGATTTGCTTACCCTTGCCGCCCCTCCCGGGCCAAACCGGCCCGTCTTGGATGAAATGTTGGTTGGCGACCTGGAGCACCCGATAACCACCGAGCTTGTGACCCGGTCAGGCAATCGTCGGTGGGTAGTGGTCAGCACCATCCTGCTTTGGGATGGGGCCGGAGCAACGCTCGGGGCTGCCATCTTGGGTCAGGACATCACCCAGGAGCGAGCCGCCCACTCGGAACTGGAGGAAAAGCTGCAGGAGCGGGAGGACGTTGCGGCGGCCATAGCGCGACTCCAGCCCGGAGAAAGCACTGAGGCGACCGCTCGGGCTATCTGCGGGGAACTCCGTGGCTTGAACAGTGTGGATTTCGGCGTCGTGGTGGTGTTCACTGCCGAGGGCGGCGCCACGGTACTGGCCCTCGACGCTCCGAAGAGCCTTCCCCTGTCGGCCGGAGAGCACTTACCGTCTGCCCGGGCGGCCTACCTCATTGAGCGATCAGCCATGGGACCATGGGTCGAGCGTTGGCAGCAGCGTGTGGAGGACGGCCCATACGGAGAGGCAATGACGCACGCCAACATGCAGGCGGCATCGTACGCGCCCATACGCTACGGGCACGACACTCTGGGAGTGCTCGTAGTTGGGTCGCTCCACTCTGACAGTGCGCTGATCGAAAGCGTGCCCGCGATTGCAGAATTTGGGTCCACAGCCAGTTCGCTCCTGGCCTTGGACCTGAGGGCAGACCGGCTCGCGATGGAACGCCGCACCGCGCTCCAGGCCGTCATCGACACGACGGCTTTCCATCCAGTCGTCCAACCCATCGTCGATGTCCGCACGCGCCAGGTTGTGGGCTATGAAGCTCTGACACGCTTCGCCGACGGAGAGCCCCCCGATACCCGATTCTCTACCGCCTGGAGCGTGGGCTTGGGGATGGATCTCGAGTTCGCCACTTTGGATCGAGCCATTCGTGTTGCCCGTGCCCTTCCCACCGGCCAGTGGTTGAACGTCAATATCTCGCCCAAGCTCTTGGATCAGCCTCGAAAGCTCCAAATCCTCGTGAAGTCGGCCGATCGACCGTTGGTGCTCGAGATCACTGAGCACGAGGTGATATCGGACTACAGCGCGGTACGGGAAGCACTCCAGCACCTCAGGCCAGCGCGGGTCGCGGTCGACGACGCTGGCGCTGGCATCGCCAACTTCTGGCACATCGTGGAACTCAAGCCTGACTTCATCAAGGTTGACATTGGCCTGGTCCGGGGCGTGGATACCGATCCCGCTCGACAGGCCATGATCGTGGCTCTCTCACATTTTGCGCGGGTCACTGGTTGTCAGCTGATCTCCGAGGGAGTCGAGACTGGGGGTGAGGCTAGGACCCTGGAGTCGTTGGGCGGCGTCGACTTCGCGCAAGGCTACTGGTATGGACGTCCTCAGGAGGTCGACGCCTTCAGCACGACACCAACGCCCAAGCTCGTCGGCGCCGGAGTCTAAGGGGCTGTCCGGAGGGGAGTCCTTCGGGACAGTAAGGCTTTACGTGTCGGCGCGATCATGCTCGCCCTGCCCATTTAGGAACCCCCGGGTCAGGGACCACTGGGAAGCTCCCGACATCGGGGCAGAGGAGGACTTGGTAGCCGGTCGCCGAAGACCCGAGAATGTGCGCGTTCGCTGGCACGGAGACGGTCCGAAAGTGGCACTTGGGCTGGAACGGTTTCAGCAACGCTAGCGGCAAGTCCAGCAGCGCCCCAGGCAAGTCGGGAAGCGCCCCCGGCCACACTGGCAGCAATACTAGTGGCAAGGTCAGCAGCGCCCCAGGCAAGTCGGGCAGCGCCCTGGGCCGCTCTGGTACCTGACAATTCCGCTTCCGTACTACTGCGGGCTGATGCCGGTCCCTAGGGGTTGCCTTCTGGACCGCACGGTCAATCGCCCGCCCTGGTCCTCGGTAGTCCATCTCCTTCTGCCCAACGTACGGGAGCTCGATCTCCAGTGGCCACCGACTCGGCTAGCTCAGCGCCCAGAGCTGATTCCAAGTCGGGTGGAGGA
>DATLTJ010000006.1:0-80425 GCA_035533655.1 Candidatus Acidiferrales bacterium
GGTCTGGGTCGGCTTCTGGCTATGGTGCTTACTGCTCTTGAGAGTGCCCAGCACCGAGTAGACGCCGAACCCGAACACGGCCATCAGCGCGAGCACAGCCACGGTCGGCAGCAATCGCCTCATGAGGTCGGGAAGTACTTAGAGATGAGCCCGTGGATGGCGGTGAAGTCGGGCAGCAGCACGTCCTGGCCATCTATCTGATATGGGGGAGAGCTGAAGTAAGGGCTGCCGACCATGACCACCTGTTGCACGCTCCCGGCACCGACCGCCTTGGCCACGGGCAGTAGGGAGGCGACCTGGCCAATGCTCATGTCGGTTTTCATCGAGTTGCCCAGCGAGCTGGCGATGGTGGGCACGTCGGCCAATCCGATGTCGTTGGCTGAGGCCTTGATGTCGAGTAGTAATTGCTGCTGCTTCTGGGAGCGAGCGATATCCGAGAGGACGTCGCCGTGGCGGGATCGGGCGTACTCCAGAGCGACGACGCCGCCCACCCGTTGCGGCCCGGGCAGGATGGCGATCCGGGTTTGCAGGTAGGGATTGCTGCCGGTGAGGTCGGACGGGTACTCGTCGTCCAGGATCGGCATCTGGGCCACGATGTTGACGCTGCGCAGATCATTGACCACTTGGACCAGGCCGCCCAGCCCAATCCACACCCAGTAGTTGATCGTGACCCCGAAGTTGTTCTGCACCGTGGAGATGGCTTCGGCCGCGCCGCCATCCGCATAGGCGGCATCAATCTTGGCCGAGGAGCCGCCGTTGCCGATCGGCACCCAGAGATCTCGGGGGATCGAGAACATGACCACCGACTTGGTCTGAGGGTTGATCCGGACCAGGATCATGGTCTGGGTCAGGACGTCGTTAGCCAGGAACTTGGTGTCGTTGTCAGAGCCCAGCAGCAGCACGGTGAAGGGCTGGTTGGAGCTGGGGAGGGGCGCCGTGCTGGGGGTCGCCACCGGCTGCTTGCCATGGGTGCTGGGGGCCTTCTGCCCGGTGATGTTGAGTGCCGCCGAGATGGCAGGCAGAAAGTAGGCTACGACCCCACTCACCCCGGAAAGACCGAACCCGAATACCAGCAGCGCGGCCACCAGCATCCGGTGCCGGCCCCATGAGAAGGACGTCTGGTGCGACTGCAGCCCGGCGCGGCGGCGCCGTGGCCTGGTCCCGGCAGGCATGCGGCCGGATTGTACGCGGCCAAGCTGGGAGGGACCAGTGGATAACTCGGCGCCCAGGGATCGGGGTCGGGTCGCTACTCTTGGCGACCATGCTGCTGCAAGGCAAACGAGTCCTGGTCACAGGAGTCCTGACTCCGGCGTCGCTGCCGTTCGCGGCCGCGCGCCAGGCCCAGGAGGACGGCGCCGAGGTGGTGCTGACCTCGTTTGGGCGAGCGATGAGTCTCACCGAGCGGACCGCGGCGCGACTCTCTCCCAAACCGACGATCCTGGAGCTGGACGTCACCCGCGACGAGGATTTCGCGGCCCTGGCGGGGGAACTGGCCCAGCGCCAGTGGCAGTTGCATGGGATCGTCCACGGGGTGGCCTTCGCCCCCATCGAGGCTCTCGGCGGGGCTTTCCTGAGCACCCCGTGGGACGCAGTCGCCACGGCCCTCCGGACCAGCGCCTACTCGCTGAAGCAGCTAGTGGTGGCGCTGGAGCCCTTGATCCCCGAGGCCGGCGGCAGCGTGGTGACGCTGGACTTCGATGCCAGTCAGGCCTGGCCTACGTACGACTGGATGGGGGTCTCCAAGGCGGCGCTGGAGTCGGTTGTCAGGTACCTGGCTATGTACCTGGGCCGGCGCCGGATCCGGGTCAACGCGGTCTCGGCGGGACCCCTCTATACCATCTCAGCCAAGGGCATTCCCGGCTTTCCCAACTTCCCCGATGTCTTCGATCGGCAGGCGCCCCTGGGCTGGGATGGCCGAGACTCCGATCCCGTGGGGAAGGCGACGGTCGCGCTGCTATCCGACTACTTCCCCGCCACCACCGGCGAGATCGTTCACGTCGACGGGGGCTATCACGCGGTGGGGGCGGCGCTGGGTTCGGCTGGTGGCAGTCCCGCCGAATAGGCCCTTCGGGAGCGGGAGGTACGGTTCCACCACCAGGTGCCACCCGCCGCTGCCAGCACCGCGACGGAGCCGCCCAGCGCCGTGGCCGCCCGGCTGCCCCAGGCCTGCTCGATCGCACCGAAGAGGAGGCTTCCCAGTGGGGTCGTGCCCAAGAAGACCCAGAGGTAGAGCGACATCACCCGGCCCCGCAAAGACCCGGTGGTGAAGGTCTGGACCACACTGTTGGACATGGCACTGTAGACGATCATCCCGCCGCCCGCCAAGGCCAACAGAATCATCGCCGAGACCAGCCCGGCCACCTGCCCCGCCAGCGCCAGGAATAGGCCGAACACTGCGCACCCGATCAAGAGACCGCGCATCGTGGCCCGGCTGGCGTACGCGACCCCCACCGCGCCCACCAGAGCGCCGGCGCCCAGGGCCGCGCTGAGCAGGCCAAAGCCGCCGGCCCCGGCGTGCAGCCCGGTCCTGGCGATGGCGGTGATGAGGATGGTGAGGTTGAAAGAGAAGGTGCCCACGATCGCCATCAGGACAATCACCAGTTTGACCTCAGGGGTGCGCCTGACGTGAGCCACGGCCTCTCGCAGCTGGGTCAGGACGGCCGTCACCCCGCCCTTCAGGCGTGGATTGGGATGCAGCTCTGCCGGGCGCATCAGCATCAGCCCGGCGATCACCGCCAGGTAGGAGATGGCATTGAGGTCGAAGCAGACAGCAGTCCCGACGGTGGCGATCAGCACCCCGCCGATCGCCGGGCCGACCACCCGCGCACCGTTGAAGACCATCGAGTTGAGGGCCACCGCGTTGGGCAGTCGCCCTTTCCCGACCATCTCCGGCACAAAGGCCTGACGGGTCGGGCCGTCCACCACGTTGATCACGCCGAAGACGGCGACCACCAGGAATACCTCCCAGACCCGGGCCCGGTGGAGACCATCGGTGATCCCGAGGATCGCCGCCGTGACCGCGAAGCTGCTCTGGGTGAGGATGAGCAGGCGCCGCTTCGGCCAGCGGTCGGCGACCACGCCGCCGAACGGCTGGAGCAGGAGACTGGGCAGGAATTGGACCGTCAGCAGGAGTCCCAGCATCAGGGGTGAGTGGGTCAGCTCCAGGATCAGCCAGGCCTGAGCCGTCGACTGCAGCCAGCTGCCGGTGACCGACACAGCCTGCCCGGCGAAGAAGAACCGGTAGTTGCGGTTGCCCAGGGAGTTGAAAGTGCGCGACGTCACAGCGCGAGCGGAGACGGTCATCGTTCCACCCCGATCAGGTGTTCGAGCGCCGGCAGCGCTCGCTCCAGGGCAGCGATCTCCCGGGCCGAGAGGTGGCTCAGCCGCTGGGCGAACCAGGCCCCTCTGAGCTGGCGGGCCGCCTTGGCCACGGCGGTGCCGTGGCTGGTCAGAGACACCTGGACGAAGCGGCGGTCGGAGCTGTCCACCTCCTTCTGAATTAATCTCTCAGCCTCGAGCTGGCCGAGCAGTGCGGTCATGGACGGGACCCTGACCTGCTCGGCGGCGGCCAGCTGGGAGACGGTGGCCGGAGAGTGGTCCAGCAACGAGATGAGCACCGGGTAGTGCCCCGGCGGCACCCCGAGCGGTCCCGAGGTCTGGCGCAGCCGCCGGCTGAGGCGCGTCAGGACGGTGGGGAACTTGGCGGCCAACTCCGAGGCTTCCCTGCCGGAACCCGGGTCGGAGCCGGGCGAGCGGGACGGGGAGGGGGCCATGTACTTAGTTTACCTAATTAGGAGAACTAAGGGGTCGGGTCAGGGTCGCCGGTCAGGCGACGCAGCTCTGCGTCGACACCGCGCCAGTGTTCGACTCGCCCTGGGTGATGTCGGGAAGGATCTCCCCGGCGGTCAGGGCATAGCCTTCTCCGGGAACGACCAGAGACTTGGCGAACACCACTCCCACCACCTGGCCCTGCAGATTCACGAACGGCCCCCCCGAGTTGCCGGGGATGACCGAGGCCTGGAGCACGAAGATCTCCCTAGTGACGATGGCATTCGAGTAGATGTCGCGGCCCACCGCGTCCAACTGCCCGCGGATCGCCCCGGGCACCACCTGCTCGGTGCCTCCGGCGGGGTAGCCGATGGCGGCCCCCTCAGTGGCCCGGCTCCCCGAGGTGCTAATGGTGAGGGGGGGCAGGTTCAGGCCAGGCACGCGGAGTAGGGCGATGTCGCGCTCCGGGTCGAAGAAGACGACGTTGGCCGCCATCGAGCCGGCCTGGCCCGGGACCGCGACCCGGGAGTCGTGGGTGCCGGCGACCACATGGGCGTTGGTGAGGAACACCCCGGGGGCGACCGGGAATCCGCTGCCCTCGATCAGCCCGCCGCACCCAACGCTCACCACCTTCACCGTCTCCGCCGCGGCGGTGGTCACCGCGTGGTTCTGGGCCAGAGTGGG
The DNA here is from genome assembly GCA_035533655.1 of Candidatus Acidiferrales bacterium. Lineage (GTDB taxonomy): Bacteria > Chloroflexota > Dormibacteria > Aeolococcales > Bog-877 > Bog-877. The sequence goes on from DATLTJ010000006.1 coordinate 4,453, forward strand.
GGGCACCGTAACCGGCGCCGGGAGCGGCGGGACCAGGTTGGCGAAGACCTCGGGAAAGGGCACCGCGCTGAAGATGTGCTGCAGCCCACCAAGCCAAGCCGGATCCTGGGGGAACTGCTCCGCCAGCGCGTGCAGCACCGCCGACTTCTGGATCTGATTGGAAAGCGGGGGCCATGGTCCCGAGGCGAAGGTCAGCCCGAGATACCAGCTGGCCAAGAGGACCACCACCAGCCCCCAGGCGACCCCCAGGAACGAGTCGATCAGCCCCAGGTGACGGCGAATGGTGGTCAATCGCAGGCGGAGTCCGACCCAGGTGCCGACCCCGTCGCCGAGCAGTGCCAGTGCCAGCAGGACCCCGATCGCAATGCCGGAGCGGACGGCGGCATTGAAATCGTGGAGGAAGGGCGGAATGGAGGTCGCCAACCAGGCGCCCAGTGCCAGTCCCACCAGCAGTCCGAGAAGTGAGAACAGGGAGAAGGTCAGCCCTCTCCGATAGCCGCGGATCGCGGCGTAGAGCAGGGCGACGATGATCAGGACGTCGATTAGGTCCACTGGCTCTCTGTCATCATCGCGGCTCCGAAGCCGGGGGAGCGCTGCCCGTTCTGATCTCGTCACAATGCACCCGACCACCCCAGAGCGAGGAGCTGTGAGCACGGAACGAAACGGCGCCGGTCATGTGAGTCGGGCACGGCGGAGCCGCGGGCCGGTGCAGAGCGGGCTCTTCATCCCCCTGCCCGAGGATTGGCGCACCTGCATTCTTCCGGTGATCGGTCTGGCCACCCCGGTCGGCCTGCTGGTGGTGAATTTCTCGGCCTGGGTGATCTCTCAGCTGGGCGCCTTTCGTTGGGGGGTGGCGGTCAGCGCCTTCATCAGCGCTCTGATCTTGAACAGCCTTACCGCGGTGAACGTCTACCGGTACGTCCGCAACCGCTGGCCGAACTTCGTCGTCAGCCGCCAGGAGAACGGCACTTGGGTCCTGGTTGGGGCGATCACCTTGATTTTGGTCACCGCCTTCCTCTCGTCGCTGTTCTCCTACGTCGGCATGGCCAATCCCCGCCATTTGCCGAACGCGGTCGCGGTCATCACCGGATTTCTGGGGGTGATGATCCCGCTCGGGTTGAGCTTGGGCCTCAACCGCAAGCGACGGGCCGCCAGTGAAGCTCGGGGATAGTCTGATCAAGCTCAGGGGTTCCGGTCCTGGTCCAGTTGGCCCATCACCCGGACCGCGCCCTGCTCGAAGACGAGCACCGCCGTCGCCAGGTCCAGGAAGAGACCGTGGCCGAGCACCCCGGCGATCTCGGCCAGGTGCTGGGCCGCCCCCCCCGGATCCGCTATCCCGCTCTGGAAGTGGAGGTCGAGCAGGTAGTTGCCGTTGTCGGTTCGGTAGGGCCGGTCGGTCGCCCGGCGCTGTTCCGACCGGCAGGCAAGTCGCGTCTCGCAAAGTGCGGCGGTAGTTTCCCAGTCGTAGGGGAGCACCTCGACCGGGAGGGGATGAGCCGAGCAGAGCCGCTCCACCTCCTTGGAGGCGTCGACCAGAACCCAGAAGCGGCGGCTGCGCTCCGCTACCACTTTCTCTCTAAGCAGGGCGCCACCCCCGCCCTTGATCAGGTTGAGTGCGGCGTCGAACTCGTCGGCTCCGTCCACGTCCAAGTCGAGTCCCTGGCCGCTGCTGCCGAGGATCTCGATCCCCACCTCGCGGGCGAGCGCCTCCGTCGCCTGGGAGGCGCAAAGGCCCTGGACCACGAGCCCCGCCGCGATCCGGGGACGAAGCGCCTCGACGAAGGCGGAGGCCATGCGGCCGCTGCCGAGCCCCAGGCGCATGCCCGGCCGGACCAATTCGGCAGCCCGGGCACCCACTGCCGCCGCCGCGGTGGCGAACTGGTCCGGGGTCAGCTCCAAGCTAGCCGCTCACCTTGGGTCCGACCTCGTCGATGGTGAGCCGCAGGAGGACTCGTTGCTCCTTGACCATGGCGGCCCGGTACTCGTCCCAGTCGGGGTGCTCGCCGGAGACATCCCGGTAGTACTGGATCAGTCCGGGGAGCGCCTCCGGTAGGGAGACCACTTCCACTGTGCCCCGAAGCGAAATCCACGGACCGAAGAAGTTGTTGGTGAAGACGACCAGGTCGTAGTTGGGATTCCGTTTCAGGTTGCGGACCTTGACCGCGGTTTCCCGGCTGCTGACAGTTAGCTGGCCGTGGGGGTCGACCGCCACCGCGATCGGCGACATCTGGGGGCTGCCGTCCCGGCGGCGGGTGGCCAGGATCGCGTGGTGATGCTGGGAGACGAACTCCCTAGCTGCTCCGACGTCCATGACGGGCAGACCTCCTACCCTGTCCTTCCCAGCGCAGGGGACGGGCCCGCGCCCGCCGGCTCAGATCTTCCTGGATCCCCGCCTCGGTGGACGAGGGATCGACCCTGACCCAGCGGCCGTCGGACTGGAGCTTCCAGCTCTGGCGGCGGTCCGCCCAGGTCAGCTCCAGCACGTGGCGCACCTCGTCCCGGGCCTGGGGATCGAGCAGGGGGATGACGCACTCCACGCGCCGGTAGAGGTTGCGTCCCATCAGGTCCGAGGACCCGATGTGGACCTCTGGCTGACCGCCGTTCTCGGCGATGAAGGCCCGGCCGTGCTCCAGGAACCTTCCCACCACGCTGTGCACCTGAATGGTTGGGCTCAGCCCTTCAAGGCCGGGCCGCAAAGCGCAGATGCCGCGGACCAATAAACGGATCGGCAGGCCCAGCTGAGAGGCCCGGTAGAGAGCGCGGATGGCCCGTTCGTCGGTCAGCCCGTTGACCTTGATGAGAAGCCCCGCCGGCCGCCCGTGCTGGTGATGCTCCACTTCCCGCTCGACCAACTGCTCGAAGCTCTGGATGGCGTTGATCGGCGCCACCCAGAGATCCCGGTAGTCCCGCTTGCGGGAGTACCCGGTCAGATAGTTGAAGAGGTCCGCTACCTCCTCGGTGATCTCCGGTTTGGCGGTGAGGAGCCCGAAGTCGGTGTAGAGCCGGGCGGTCATCGCGTTGTAGTTGCCGGTCCCGACGTGGGCGTAATAGCGGATGCCGCCCTCCTCCTGGCGCACCACCAAGACCAGCTTGGCGTGCGTCTTGAGCCCGGGAACCCCATAGGCGACGTGGGCTCCCACCTGCTCCAACTGGCGGGCCCAGCGGATGTTGTTCTGCTCGTCGAAGCGAGCCTTGATTTCCACCAAGACCACTACCTGCTTGCCGTCCTCGGAGGCCCGTGTCAAAGCGTCGATGATCGGGGTGTCGCCGCTGGTCCGGTACAGGGTCTGCTTGATCGCAACCACCTTGGGGTCGCGGGCCGCCTGCTCAATGAACCGCTCGGTGGTGGCGGCGAAGGAGTCGTACGGATGCTGGACCAGCACGTCACCGCGCCGCAGCACGGCGAAGAAATCGGGATCCTGGTCCTGCATGGTGAGCAGCCGGGGCGGAGTGGTTCCCGTGAACTGGGGGTAGGACAGGTCTGGCCGCTCCACGGCGTCGGCAATGCTGACCAGCCCGGTCAGATCGAGCAGGCCGTCCACCTCCTGGACCTCGTCGTGGACTACCCCAAGTTCGGTCTCCAGCATGGTCACGATCTCCCGGGAGAGGCCAGGCGCGGTCTCGACCCGGACCACCGCGCCGAACCGGCGCTCGCGAAGCTCTTCCTCGATGGCCGAGAGCAGGTTTGGTTCATCCTCGTCGACATCGAAGTCGGCATCCCGGGTCACCCGGAAGAGGCCGTGGGCCACCACCTCCATGCCCGGGAAGAGCCGATCTAGCCGCTCGGCCATGATCCGCTCGATCGGCACGAATGGCCCCCGGCGGCCCGCCCGGAAGAATCTCGGGGCGGAGGAGGGCACTTTGACGCGGGCCACCCGAGGGGCCCGCTCGCCCGGTTCGCCCAGCATCACCGCGATGGAGAGCGACAAGTTGCTGAGATACGGGAAGGGGTGGGCCGGGTCGATTGCCAGGGGCGTCAGCAGGGGGTAGAGCTGCGACTCGAAGTAACTGTCGCATTCCCGCTTTTCGGTCCGGCTCAGCGGCTCGTCGCGCAGCAAAAGCCGCACCCCCTGACGTTCTAGAAGAGGAGCCAGGTCGTCCCGGAGACAATGTCCCTCGGCAGCCACGATCTCCCGGGTGCGCTTCCCGATCGCCCGGAGCTGCTCGGAGGGAGTCATGGCGTCGGCATGAGTGCTCTGCACCCGCTCGGCCAGCTGCCGCTTTAGGGAAGCAACCCGAATCATGTAGAACTCGTCCAGGTGGCTGGCTGTGATGGCCAGGAAACGCAGCCGCTCCAAAAGCGGCACCCTAGGGTCCTGAGCCTCGGCCAGCACCCGGGCGTCGAAGTCGAGCCAGCTGAGCTCGCGGTTGATGTAGTTGGCGGGCTCACCCAACCGGTCGTCGGGATCGCGGTGGTCCGCGACCGGCAGGTCAACGACCTTGGCTGAGTGGTCCGAGGCCTTGCGGCGGGCCCCCTGGACCTCTGCCCGCCGGGATTTCGCCTCAGTCACGGCGGTTACGCTAACACCGGCCCGAGGGAGACGGGCGGAAGTAACAATCCGTTCGCAGATTCGTAGGCGCGCCGCAATTCGCCGCCTTCGGGGTACGATCGGACAGTGACGTTCACCCTAGGCCGGGGAGCCACTGCGCTGGCGGCACTGGGGACCCTAGCGCTGGTCGGCTGCGGGAGCAGTGGCGTCGCGCTGAAAGGGCCCGCCGGGACCATCCTCCAGGCCGCCAACACCAAGGTGCTCAGCAGCTCCTTCCAGGTGATTTTCTCAGGCCGGCTCCAGGTTGACCTCAGCGGGACCAACCTGCCGACCGGAGTGAATTCGCTAGAACTCACCCTGCTCCAGCATGAGATCAACCAAGCGCGGCTAACCGGAGTGGCCCAGGTCCAGAGCCTCCAGGCGGCGGAGGTGTCGTTCACCTTGAAACCCCTCCTCACCAAGACCTGGCATGTGCTCACCCTCAGCGGCAGCGCGTATGTCTCGGACAACGGTACGCAGTGGTACGCCGAGGGTAGCGCCGGGTCCCAGGGGGCTGCCGTTAGTGGCAGCGGGCTCGGCAACTTGAAGTCCGAGCTGAAAAGCTGGGGTCTGGAGCTGAAGAGTTCGGCCACCGTGACCAAGCTGCCCTCGACCACCATCGGTGGTAACCAGGTGGAGCATCTCCAGACGACCATCGCTGGCTCGAGTCTCAACCAATCCATGGCCACCATCCTGGGCCAGGTGGTGGGCGACTTGGGAGCCGCCGGCACCTCGCTCAAGTCCGATCTCCCAGCGATCGAGCAGTTGGTCCAATTCACCGGAGTCACGAGCGACAGCTACATCCGCACCTCGACTGGTCAGCTGGCTCGAACCATCGCCACGCTTGGCTTGAAGCTGAACCTCTCCGCCCTCCCCACGCTGGCGCCTGGCCAGTCGGGCCTCCCGTCCGGCTCCGCGTCGCTCACCATGACCGACTCGGGGGCCTTCAGCGACTACGGCAAGGGCTTCAATCTGCAGAAGCCGAGCGACATCGTGCCAGGACCCGTGCCCACCCCCAGTGGACTGGCCGGCGCTCTCAGCCAAATGTAGGCTTGGCCCCAGGGAGGTCGGGGCCCTCGGCGCTCCCTGGTTCGCGCGGGACCTGCTCCCGACAGCCCTTTTGACCTGCCCGCGGATTTCGGCTAGACCGCGTCCGGAGCCAGCGGCAGGGCCACCCGGATACTTGCCTCGGGGCAGGCCGGCGCCACTGCTCGAGCCAGGACCGCAGCCGCCATCCCGTTGGCCTGGTAGCTGAAGAAGGCCCCCCCGCTTCCGGTCATCGCCCAGGACACGCCAGGGCTCGCCTCTGAGAGCGTCCGGAGTCGCGCCGACAGGGCAGGAACCGCCCGCTGGGCAGCCGGTTGCAGTCCGCTGCCGAAGAGTTCGGGGTTGGGAGGATCACCGCCACGAAGGGCCGCGGCGAGCATCTCCACCCGGCCCCCGTCGCTGAAGTCGCTGGGGTCAGTCGCCGCGTACGCCGCTGCGGTGGCCACCGAGCCCAGCACCACAATCAGGAATGCCCCGCGGCTGAGGGAGGGGAGGGGCGACATCACCTCGCCAATCCCCCCCAGCTGGCAGGCGCCTCCCCGCATTCCGAAGGGCACGTCCGCCCCACAGGCCAGCGCGAGCTGATCCAGCTGCCCTCGGTCCATCCCCGCTCCGGCCAGCCGGAGCACGGCCGCTGCGTCCGCCGACCCGCCCCCGAGGCCGCTCTGGGTGGGAATCCGCTTCTCCAGGACCAGCCGCGTGATCGGCGAGCCGAGCTCCTTCTCCCGCAGCAGGACAGCGGCCCGGAGCGCGAGGTTTTCGGGCCCCTGTGGCACCCGATGCGCCTCCGGCCCCCGAACCTGAAGCTCCGGGATGGCTGGGGCAGCTGGTTCGTCTGGCTCGGGTCCCTCCAGGGCGATCACGTCGCTCCAGTCGATCGTCTGGGAGACCGCCGCCAGGTCGTGGTACCCGTCCGCTCGCCTACCGGTCAGTTCCAGGGCCAGATTCAACTTGGCGGGGGCTCGACCCAGGCGCAACATCCGCCCCACTTTAGCGATGGAGCAACGGAGCTCAGGTGGCCGATTGCTATACTGCGGCGCTGGCCCGACTCCGGTGTCGGCGCCCGTCGGGCCCGGATCGACCGAGGCCTCCACCACAAGCCGAGAGAGCATGGCAAACACCAGTTCCGCCCGCAAGCGCATCCGGTCGGCGGCCCGCAAGCACGAGCGCAACCGCCGCGTCCGTTCATCGGTGCGCACCGCCGTGGTCAAGGCGCGGCGGGTCATCGACGGGGCGGAGGAGGGCTCCCGGGAGGAGCTGCTGAAACTAGCCACCTCAGCCCTCGACAAGGCGTCGGAGCATGGAGTGCTGCACAAGCGCAACGTGAGCCGACGGAAGTCCCGGCTGATGCGCTCCGCCGCCAAGACAGCGGTCCCCGGCACTGCCGCTGTAAAGGCGCCCAAGGCGACCACCAAGCGGGCCTCGGCGCAGGGCACCAAACCCAAGGCGAAAGCGGGATCGACCAGCCGCAAGGCCGCGGCGCCCAAGGCGGGTCGGCCAGCCACTAAGACGGAGCGGACCTCCAGCTCGCAGCGGCGGGCCGCTGGCAGCACCAGCAAGGAGCGCAAGGAAAGCTGACCCGGGAGCTCCGCTCCTGATCAGTTAGTCGCTCGACGGCTACTCAGCTCGGTGGCCATGCGGGCGAGCAGCAGCTCCAGTCCTGCTTGGCCATCCACTAACCCAGTCCTGGTTGACCAGTCCAGGTCCGCTAGTTGCACCAGCCACCGGCGGAGCCGCGGCTCCCCCGCCAGCTTGAGATGCTGGCGCAGCTTCTCTGCTTTCCAGGGGGCCAGGCTCGGTCCCTGGTCGTCAGCAAACGAGATCAGCTCTCGCACCACGCGCGCCACCGCGCCCACCACCAGGGGGGGCGGCAGGTCCGGGCGCCCGGCGATGTCACTCAGCCGCTCGCCGACCCGGCGCGGTGCCTCGAAGAGGGAGTCGGTGAGCCGGTAGAGCTCGGTGGGGGGAGCTGGAGGGACCAGCAGGAGCGCCTCGGAGTCGGCAATCCGGGCCTGGCCAGAGCCAAATATGTCCAGCTTCTCCAGCTCCTGATGGAGCCGACCCAAGTCCTGGGCGGCGATCTCGGTCAGCCGCGTCAAGACCGCCTGGCCCAGTTGGAGGCCTCGGGTCCGGACCTCGTCATCGACGTACCGTCTCAGCTCGCGACCTTTCGGTTTCTTCAGCAGGCGGATCTCGCCTCGCTGGGCCCGGATCGCGTGGAGGAGAGGGGAACTTGGCGACACGGTGCTGCGGCAGACCACCAGCACCGCCGTCGTTTCCAAGCGGCTCTCCAGGGCGGCCCCGAGGCCCTCAGCCTCCTTGGCGCTGCGCTGGCCGGCGGTCAGCTGGGGAGGATCCCAGATCACCACCAGCCGCCGGAGCGCGAGGAACGGGGGAGTGGCGACGCTCCGGGAGATGGCGTCGAGGTCCCGGGCCGACCGGAACTCCTCGAGGCCCAGGTCACTGACCAAGTCGGTCGTCAGCTGGGTCCGGATCCTCAGCGCGGCAGTCGTTACCAGGTAGGGCTCGTCCCCATGCACCAGGACCATCGGCTCGACCACGCGACGATTATCGAGGTCGGGCCAGTTCGAGACCGCGATTCTGCCGAACTGGGAGTTGCCTTGCGACGGGTGGTCCCGTCAGCATTGGGGCGAAGTGCTGCTGTCCTCGCTTGCCACCCCTATTCCGAGGCTGCCCTTCGGCACCCTGGGAGCGCAATTCGCGATTGGGGGGGTCTTCCTGATCCACATCGCTCTCGTCGGCTTCATCCTGGCGGCAACTGGGATTGCGCCGTTCCTGGAGCTGGCCGGGAGGCGGCGGGGTGGCGACCCATCGTGCCTCCGATATGCCCGCGGACTCTCCAGGGCGATCCTGTATCTTTACAGCTTCGGGGCGACCTGGGCGGTGCTGGCGGTGGTGTTGCTGGTCGGACTCTACGGGCGCCTGATCGGGACCCTGCTCAACGAGCTCTTGCTTCCGCTCACCATCGCCTTCTCCAGCTTCTTCGTGGGTATCCCGCTGATGCTGCTCTATGCCTACAGCTGGGACCGCTTCTCCCCCCGCCTGCATCTGGCTGTCGGCTTTGCCTTCGCGGCCGTTCAGTACGTCTTCCTGTTCACGATCGTGGAACTCGACAGTTACGTCTTGACCCCGGGTACCGCCGTGAGTGCTGCCGGAGCCGCTTTCTCGCCCAGCTACCCCTGGCTGCTGCTCCACTACGCTGGCGCCAACCTCTCCTGGGCACCCTTGTTGCTGGCGGGCATCGCCGTCTGGCGGGGACGGAGGGCGAAGTCGGCCGCCGAGATCACCTATCAGCGCTGGGCCGCTCGGATCATGTTCGCGATCGGCTCCGTTTTCCTGATGGCTCAGCCGATCACCGGCTTCCTCTTGGCGGAGACGGTCAAGGTCAGTTCATTGCCTGCCTTTGACAACCTCTTTGTCTTCAATTCGGCCTCGCTCTTCATTGGCCAGGTCGCCCTGCTGGCAGTCTTGGTGGTGGGCGCCAATGTGGTGTTCTGGCTGCACAACCAGTCGGGCGGGACGACTGGGGGCGGGGGCCCACTCACCGTGGTAGCCCTGCTGGGAATGGCCGCCACCGCGCTGCCGGCGGCGGTGATCCCGGCCAACCTGGTGCTGCTCCGCTACGTGGCCCTCTTGATCGCCTTCCTGGCGACTGGGGTCAACCTGGTCGGCTACCTGCGCTCCCTGCGGGCAGGCGGGAGCTCGGTCAGGATCGACCCGCTCGCCGGTCGTCTGATCGGGGTGGTGGGCGTGTGCGCCTTGGTGCTTAGTCTGTACATGGGAGTGATCAAGGAGAACGCCAAGCTGCCCTGTGGCATCGATGCCACCACCGGCCAGGACAGCTGCCTGCTCAACCTGTCCCAATCGGCGCAGAACTTCACGGTCCCCCGCGGGGACCAGCCTTGAACTACCAGGACTTCGAATCCGCTTGGTTCCTGGGGTTGATCGTCACATCATTTTTCTGCATCATGCTGGTCGGCTTCGTCGCGGTCATGCGACACGCCCGCCAGCTGGCCACCGAAGAGGGTGCCGCGGTGGCCTGGCTGGCCGTGGCGTCCGGTGTGGTCACCTTCTTGTTCCTGCTGGGGATCTGCCTGGCGCTGTTGGTCGGAATTGTGGTCCTGGCCGGTGGCTGACCACAGCCAAGACCTGGCCAAGAAGCGGCTGTCGCGCCGCCGCTTCATGATCATGACCATCAACGGCGTCGGAGCCGGGACGGCGCTCTTGATCGGGGCGCCGATCGTGGGCTCGGTGCTGAGTCCGGTCTTTGCCAAGCGCAACACCCCGTGGGTGTTGGTGGCGGACATCAGTCAGGTCCCGGTGGGGGTTCCCACGGCGTACGTGGTCAATCTGCCGATCGACGAGGGTTGGTCGGTGCCCCCGGTTCCCCGCACGGTGTATGTGGTCAAGCTGAACCTCAACGGCTCGGGCGCAGTGGAGATGCTCACTCTCTCCAATGTCTGCACCCATATGCAGTGCAATGTGCACTGGGACATCAACTTCAAGGCGTTCCTGTGCCCCTGCCACGGGGGCCTCTACAGCATCGACGGGACCAACATCGGGGGGCCGCCGCCGTGGCCGCTATTCCGCTATGAACACAAGCTCGTTGGCAGCACCCTGTATGTGCGCAATGACCTGACGGGAGCCTAGCTCGCGTGGCCAGTCCGAGCCAGCCCGCCCGCAGCGCGCTCGTCGCCAAGCTGATGCGTCCGGTCGCCCGACCGATGGCGGCCACCTATCGCTGGGTCGATGAGCGGATGGGGATCTCCGATTTGACCCACCAATTGCTCTATGAGGCGACGCCTCGGCGGGGTGCCTGGACCTACTCGCTGGGTAGCGCCACGTTGATCATCATCGTGCTCCAGATCGTCACCGGAATGTTCCTGCTCTGGACCTACGTCCCTTCGACCACGGAGGCATGGGAGAGCCTCAACTTCATCGAGCATCACGACGAGTTCGCGGCGATCGTGCGGGGGATGCACCTGTGGGGCGCCTACATCCTCCTCCTAGTCATCGGCCTACACATGATCCGCACCTTCGTCAGCGGCTCCTACAAGAAGCCGCGAGAGCTGAACTGGATCGTGGGGGTCTTGCTGTTCCTGATGGTGCTGGGCCTGGGCATCACCGGCGCGATGCTGCCCTGGGACCAAGCCGCCTACTGGACGGCCATGGTGGTAACTCACATAGTCGACTACATTCCGCTCTTCGGCAGCTGGATCCAGCAGATCCTGCGCGGGGGACCGCAGATGGGCCCGGAGACCCTGACCCGATTCTTCGCCATCCACATCTGGTTGCTGCCGGCACTCCTGGTACCGCTCATTGGCCTGCATCTGATCCTGCTCCGGCGGCATGGGGAGCACGGCTCATGGGTGAACTACCAGGGAGTTGCGACCGAGACTGAGGAGGTGAGGGCGGAGCGGATGGCCAGCGCGGAGTACCCGTACCCGGCCGTGCCCAGTGACCCGGGCTATGCGGTGCCAGTGGACATCGACGACTTCTTCCCCTCCCAGGTCTTCAAGGACGCGGTGGTCAGCTTCGCCTTGGTTCTGATCATCTTTGTGATGGCGGTGGTGGTGGGAGCGCCCTTGGAGCGCGCCGCCAACCCGGCCGCGCTCAACTACGTCCCCACCCCGGAGTGGTTCTTCCTGCCCCTGGATCAGCTCCTGGTGCAGTTCCCCCAGGCCTGGATGATCCCGGTCGGGGTCTTCGTGATCCCCGGCATCGGGACCACTCTGCTGATGCTGGTACCGTTTCTGGATCGCTCCCCGGAGCGGGAGCCCTGGCGTCGGCCTGAGGTGATGGTGCCGGCCCTCTTCGCCGCCCTCTTCCTCATCTTCGAGGCCCTGCTTGCTGTGAACCGGCTCTTCAACCTGTGAGCTTCCCCACGCTGGTCGCGGCCACCGCCCCACATCTGGTCCAGGTGCCGATTTCCACTGGGGTCGCCTCAGCGCTGGTGGCGGTGCTGATGCTGGCCCACATCCAGTTCGCCGGGTTCCAGCAAGGTGGCTACATCATTCTGGCGGTCACTGACTTCCTGGGGTGGAAGCGGAATGACGAGCGGCAGACCCGCTTCTCCAAGCATCTGGTGACGGCCCTGGGGGCCAGTTTCGCCTTCGGCTCGGCGCTGGCAATCTTCGCCGTCATGATCCTTTTCCTGGGCCTGTGGAGCCAGTTTTTCGTGGAGTTGGTGCGGATCCTGTTCTGGCCCTTCGTGGTCGAAGGGATCGCCTTTATCGGCGAGATCATTTGCCTGTATACCCTGTACTCGCAGTGGGATCGGTTGGGGCGGGTGCGGCCACTGCGGGCGGGACTGGAGCTGCTGCTCTTCATCAACGCCTCGATCCAAATGTTGACGATCGATGTGGTCGCCTCCTACATGCTGACCCCGCGGCCCGCCAACGACCTAGCGCTGATTCTGCTCAACCCCACCGAGATCCCCCTGGAGTTGCACCGGCTGGTGGGCAACATCGCCTTCGCCGGTGCGATCATCGCCCTGGTCGGTGGCATCCGGATCATCTTCGCCAGGACCCCGGCGAAGCGGGCCTACGGAGACTGGATCGGCCACTACGGGTTGATCTATGCGATCGGGTTCACCTTGGCTCAACCGCTGATCGGCTGGGAGTACGCCAAGGAGATCCAGCTGCATGCCTACGCCTCCTGGTACAGCATGATGCTGGGGGGTCTCAGTGTCGCCTTCCTGTTCCAGGTGTTTCTGCTCGGGGCCATCTTCACGGTGGGCATCTTTTATCTATGGCGTCGAGTCAAGCTGGGCGGTTTCCGATCACCCACGCTGGCCGTCTGCACCGCCCTTTCTTTCGCTTCCTGGCTGCTGATCGCCACGCCGTCTTCGCTGGCTTGGAGCTACGAGGACGTGGTGGGCGCTAACGCCAACGTGCCCATCTGGCAGGGCGGCCTTGACATTCCCTGGGGCCAAATGATCCCCTTCAAGCTGGTGGCCCTGATCACCTTCACCGGAGTGGCGATCGTCGCCATCACCGCCTATCTCCGGTACGTCAACAAGGGTTCGATGCGCTGGGGCGACGCTGGCCGGGCGCAGGGGGCGGCGCTCATCACGGTGGGCATCGCCGTCAGTCTGATCATGGCTCTCATGGGCTACATCCGGGAGGACAGCCGCGCTCCCTTCCTGATCACCAACCAGGTGCTGATCAACCAGCAGCAGAACTTCACGCCACCGTCATCGACGGGCCCAGCGATGAATGGCACGTCCAACGTGGGCATCATCATGCCTCGGGATTTCAGCCCGTGAAGTTGGTGCTGCGCCCGCTGAAGCAGCCAGCCGCCGAGTACGCTCACGTCACCCACGAGCCGGTCCCGAAGTCACTCGCTACCTACTTCGAGGTGCGCAGCTTCGCTTTTCCGGGTCGGCCGACGCTCGATCGGTTGCCGGCCTCAGTCCGGCTGGCCGCGGTGGGGAACGAACTCAAGAGTCGCCTGACCCTGATCTCCGATGTGCTGCGGCGCATCGAGGCACTGGAGTGGCAGGTCTCGCTGGTGGGGGATGAGGTGGTGGTGACCACTGATCTCTCCGTCCAGGAGGGCTGGCAGAAGCTCCGGGACGAGGGCATCTCCGACCACCTGCTGCCGATGCTTCAGAAGGGAAGCGATTTGCCGCCGCGAGCTGCGGCGGCGCGGCGGCTCGCGGCTGGGAGCGAGCCGCCGACCACTGCCTGACCGATCGCGATCGAGCTACTTGAACTCCGCGATGGCCCGGGCGCCTTCGCTCGAGAAGGGGGCCGCCACCAGCCAGTCGCCGGCGTTGCCCTCCTCGACGACCTGGACCTTGACCGTGGTCGGGTGAGCTCCGCCGGGGTTCTTGACCTGCACCAGCGCCGAGACATCGTCGGCGGAGATCACCTTCAAAGACAGCACCTTGAAGGAGGCGTCGCTCGCGTTCACCCCATTGAAGAAGGTGTCGTAGTTGGTCCGCTCCTCGGCGGGCGTGCTGAGCAGAGTGTAGGCAAACGCTACCGAGTGGACTCTGACGTCGGCCAGCCACTGATGGAGCGCAGCCTCGGCGGCCGGAGTTGGCCCGACGCAGCTGGAGAGGAGCATGCCGGTCAGAGCAATTGCCGGGGCCACCCCGAAGACGGACTTAGGGCGTGATCGCCTAACCCTTGACAATCACGGTGCCCTGCATTCCGGGGTGGAGGGTGCAGTAGTAGTCGTAGTTGCCAGGGTTGAGGAATTGCACCGCCCAGCGGTAGCCGGCCCCTTTGGTCGGGGAGTTGATCAGATTTGTGTCGATCCACCACACATTGTGCTGGTCGTATTCGTCGGTCCAGACCCACTCCACAGTGGCCCCCACCGGTACGGTCATATTGTCCGGGACGAACGAACCCACGGTGTTCACGTTGTGGTAGATGATGATCCGGTACGCGGGATTCTTGGGAGGCGTGGGGAGTTGCTTGAGCTTGAGGTTGGCGTCGGCCTGTTTGACCTGATTGCCGGGCTGGATCGGCAGGTGCGCCCCGCCCGGGGTGCCGGCATCACCAAAGAAGCTGCAGCCCGCCAGGAGCGAGCCCAACACCAAGGTGACGGCGATCGCCCCGGCGCCGCGACCGTGAAGTCGCGCAGCCGTTCTGTGAAATCGGCCCGCCAGCATGGCTTCAGGATAGCCGCCTCGACCTTGCCCAGTTCCTCCCGATGAGCGGATCGGCGGCGCTCGCTGCCGGCTCCGAGCTGCCCCGGACTCCGCGGCAGCGGGTGCTGGCGACGGCGGCGGCTTTGACCCTGAACTATCCGGCGGCCTGTGCTCTGAATCACGCCAATCCGCTTGAGTTGCTGGTCGCCACCATCCTCTCTGCCCAAACCACCGATGAACGGGTCAACCAGGTGACCCCCGCCCTCTTCGCCCGCTACGCGACCGCGGCGGACTATGCCGGAGCCAACCCGGAGGAGCTGGAGGAGCTGATCCACGCGACCGGATTCTTTCGCGCCAAGGCGCGTTCTCTGATGGGCATGGGGCGAGCCCTGAGCGACCAATTCGAGGGTCGGGTCCCGGACACCATGGAGGGCCTGGTCAAGCTGCCCGGCGTGGGCCGCAAGACGGCCAACGTGATCCTAGGCGTGGCCTTCGGGAAGCCCGGCTTCCCGGTGGACACCCACGTGATTCGCCTCAGCAATCGCCTCCGGCTGGTCCGGGTCCAGGATCCGGTCAAGATCGAGGCCGAGATCTGCCGAATGGTGCCGCCACCGGAATGGACCGGGCTCAGCCTGCGGTTGATCCTCCACGGCCGGCAGGTCTGCCTGGCCCGAACTCCCCGCTGTGAGGTCTGCATCCTCGAAGCGTGGTGCCCGTCCTCCTCACTGAAGGCCGGTGGGAAGCCTCCAAAGCCCGCTACCGGTCGTGGAACTCAGGCTGCCGGTGCTCCCGCAGCGCGGTCCACCCCTCGCGGGCGTCCTCGCTAGCCAGTGCCTCCGCCTGGGCTTGGGTCTCGAAGCGGAGGACGGCCGCCAGGCTCTCGCCAGCCTCGGCCGACGCCAGGGTGCGCTTCAGGTTGCGGAGCACCGGGGCGGGCAGCGCCGCCAGGGAGACCGCCCACTCCAGGGCCGCCTCCTGCAGCTGGGCGGCCGGGATCACCCGGTTGGCGAGTCCCAGCTGGAATGCGCGCTCGGCGCCAATCGGTTGACCCAGCAGGAGCAGCTCACGAGCGGCGGCAGGACCGGTTAGCCGGGTCAGCATCCAGGTGGCTCCCCCTCCGGGGTGGATCCCCAATTTGACGAAGGGCGCGGCCAGCCGAGCGTCGTCGGAGACGATCCGGAGATCGCAGCAGAGGGCCAGGTTCAGGCCCGCCCCGATGGCCGGGCCGTTGACCGCGGCGATGGTCGGAATCGCTAGATCGCGAAGATCCAGAAAGGCCCGGTAGTAGTCGCTGAGTACCTGCCGCTTGGCGGCCGGGGTACTGGCCTCGGCGCCCAGCGAGCCCAGGTCGGCTCCGGCGCAGAAGGCTGGTCCGTTCCCGGTCACGATCAGGGATCTGGCCGTGGGGTCGGCGGCGATGGCCTCCAACTCCTCCCGGAGCGCCCAGGCGACCTGCGCGGTGAGCGCGTTGCGGCGCTCGGGCTGGTTGAGGGCGATGTGGCGGACCCCCGGCGCGGGCCGCGAGCTGATGACGAGCTGGGAGTCAGCATCCCCCGCACTGGGAGTCACGCGGGGCAGCATAACGGTGAACCGGCAGACGATGGACTGGTCCAAACGGCCGTTGCTATACTCCGAAGCCGCTGGCGAGTTCACGGACCAGGCTGGCAGCGGGGTGAAAATTGAGCGAACGCTCGGCTGCGCGGGCGGTGGTGCTGGCCGCCGGACGAGGCACGCGGATGCGCTCCCGCATGCCCAAGGTGTGGCATTCCGCAGGGGGTCTTTCGCTCCTGGAGCACGCGCTGCGGGCTGCCGAAGCGGCGAGTTCGGGCCGGCCGATCCTGGTCGTCGCAGAGCTGGACGAATCGGTCCGCACCACGCTCGAGCAGCGCGCGGAGCTGGTGCTGCAGCCAGAACCGAAGGGGACCGGCGCCGCCCTAGCCCGGGCGCGGAGGGCGTTGGCGGGGGAGGGTCAAGTACTGGTGCTCCCGGGGGACATGCCCCTGCTGACTGTGGCCTCGCTTCGGAAATTGCTGCAGGCGGTCCACGACTCCCGCGCTGGGGCGGCGGTATTGACCGCCGCGGTGACTGATTCGAGCGGCTACGGTCGCATCGTGCGCTCGCCGGATGGGACCCTTTCCAGGATCGTGGAGGATGCGGACGAGCCCGGGGACGGCGCGCCCGCCGAGGTCAACCTCGGCGCGTACGCCTTCGCTCTGCCGGGCCTGTGGGAGGCGCTGGACCGGCTCACCCCGGACAACGCCCAGGGCGAGCTCTACCTCAGCTGGCTCCCACAGATGGTGGCGCGGGGGGCGGTCACGGTCGAGGCGTCAGATCCCGACGAGGCGATCCAGGTGAACGATCGGGTCCAGCTGGCCCAGGCTGAGGAGGCGCTCCAGCGGCGGACCGTGCGGCGGCTGATGCTGGCGGGAGTGACGGTCATCGATCCCCGAGCCACCTGGATCGATTGTGACGTGGAGGTGGGGCAGGATACCGTGATCGCCCCCGGGACCGTCATCCGCGGGAGGAGCCGGATCGGCACCGACTGCCGCATTGGGCCCTTCGCCGAACTGGAGAACGTCGAGATCGGCAGCGGCTGCCGGATCGGCCGATCCCACCTCAGCGGCTGTAAGCTCGCTGACGGAGTGGATGTCGGACCTTTTAACCGCGTGCGGCCCGAATCTACGATGGGACCGAGGTCCCACCTCGGAACCTTTACCGAGGTGGTGCGGAGTCAGGTGGGTGAAGGAAGTCAGATCCCCCACCTCAGCTACGTAGGGGACGCCGAGGTGGGCCGCGACGTCAACTGCGGCGCCGGCAGCATCACGGCCAACTGGGATGGGCAGATGAAGCATCGGACGGTGATCGCCGACGGCGCCCGGCTGGGGAGCGGAACCATCTTGGTCGCGCCGGTGGGGGTCGGAGCAGGCTCCTACACCGGGGCCGGATCGGTCATTACCGGCGATGTACCGGACGGCTCCCTGGCGGTCTCTCGGTCGCACCAGCGCAACATCCTGGGCTGGGTCGCTCGCCGTAGGGCCAAGGGCGAGAGCGGGACTGAGGCTGGCGGGTGAACGGCTCAGATGGACCGCTGATGCTTCTCTGCGGCACCGCCAATCCCGACCTGGGTAGGCGGATCTCCGAGGAGATCGGGGTGCCGTTGGCGCCGATGGAGATCACCCGGTTCGCGGACGGGGAATTCGACGTGAAGATCGGGGAGTCCGTCCGTGGTCACGATGTCTTTCTGATCCAGTCGACCTGTCCCCCGGTCAATGACAACTACATGGAGCTCTTCGTCATTCTGGACGCGCTGCGGCGCGCCAGCGCCGCCCGCATCAACGCGGTGATGCCCTACTACGGCTACGCGCGCAAAGAGAAGAAGACTCAGGCTCGGGATCCCATCTCCGCCAAGCTGATGGCTAACTTTCTGCAGGTCGCGGGGGCGGAGCGGATGATCGTCCTCGACCTGCACGCCGAGGCGATCCAGGGCTTCTTCGACATCCCGGTGGACGCGCTCACCGCCAGCAAGATCCTGGCGGCCCATGTGCGCGCCCGCCATGGTCGCCAACCGCTGGTAGTGGTATCGCCGGACGTGGGGGGGACCGCGCGGGCGCGGGCGATCGCGCGGCGGCTGGACTCGCCGCTCGCCATCATCGACAAGCGGCGACCGCGGGACGATGACATCGAGATCCTCAATGTGATTGGTGAGGTGGAGGGCAGCCGCTGTGTGCTGGTCGACGACCTCATCTCCACTGCCTCCACCCTCGCCGGTGCGGCCCACGCGCTCATGAGCAAGGGTGCGGTTTCGGTCGACTTCCTGGCCACCCATGGCGTGCTCAGCAATGGGGCCCTGGCCAAGTTGGAAGAGGCCCCGGTCGATGAGGTGGTGGTCACCGACAGCGTCGCCCTGTCCAAGGAGATCACCGACAGCCCCAAAGTGACCCAGGTCTCCGTGGCTCCGCTGATCGGGGAGGCGATCGTCCGGGTCCATGAGGGACGGAGCGTTTCGGCCCTGTTTCGGTGATAAGGGCCGCCTGCTAGACTCGGTCGGAAGATGAGCCCTGGCTCACCCGCCGACATACCGAGCGCGCTGCTGATCCGGTCCCCGTGGGGAAGGGTGGGAGAGCCACCGGCTGGGCGACTCCCAGCCGCGTGCTGATGAGCCGAGGAATAGCGGCGCCCGCCATCTCATGAGTGGTTGGCTGGTCGCCGTCTTGGTGGTCGCTTTGGTTTTGGCCGGACTCTCGGCCACCGCCGAGACCGCGCTCACGTCGGTGAGCCGCATCTGGCTCCGGGCGCGCCGAGCGGAGGGCGATCCGCGGGCGGCCATGGTCGAACGCCTCCACCGCAACCCCCGTGGCTACCTGGGGACGATTCTGGTGACCAACACCCTGGCTTTGATGCTGGCCTCCTCATCTGCCACTCTGCTGGCGGAGCAGCACCTCGGCGCCGGGGCGGCGCTCTGGGCGGCGGTGGCTCTGGCGATCTTGGTGCTCCTGTTTTGCGAGCTGGGACCCAAAACCTACGCGCTCCAGCACAGCGAAAACATGGCGCGCCGGTTGGCGCGTCCGGTGGAGTTGGTGACCGGGGCGCTGAGTCCAGTGGTGACGACGCTCACCGCGATCTCAGCAGTCTTCTTCCGGATCCTACCGGGCGAAGGCGGGCGGCGTAATCCGTTCCTGACCGAGGAGGAGTTGAAGGAGCTGGTCCTGGCCAGCGAGCAGGAGGGGATCGTCGAGGAGGAGGAGCGGGAGATGATCCACGGGGTGTTGGAGATGACCGACAAGCCGGTCCGCGAGGTGATGGTGCCCCGGGTCCAGATGGTCGCTCTGCCGTCCGAATCCACGGTGGACGAGGCGATAGCCGAGATCCTGGAACATGGCCACAGCCGCATCCCCGTCTATGAGGAGACGGTCGACAACATCACCGGGGTCATCTACGCCAAGGATCTGCTTGGGAACACCGGCGGAGCCGGTCCCGAGGAGCTCCGAGTTGGGAGTCTCGCCCGACCGCCCACCTTTGTTCCCGAGGCCAAGCGCTTGGGCGAGCTGCTCCAGGAGATGCAGCGCGCCAAGACCCATCTGGCGGTGGTGGTCGATGAGTACGGCGGCACCGCCGGGTTGGTCACCATCGAGGATTTGCTCGAGGAGATCGTGGGCCCGATCCGGGATGAGTACGACCTGGCGGAGCAGGAGGAAGTCCAGCTGGTGGGTCCCAATGAGGCCCTGGCGAGCGCCTCGGTCAGCCTCGACGATGTCAACGAGTTGCTCCACCTCCACCTGGCGGGGGAGGACTTTGACTCGGTGGGAGGCTTGGTCTACTCCCATCTGGGACGAATTCCCTCGGTCGGGGACACGGTCGATGCCGGGGACGGGATCACCATCACCGTCGAGGAGATCGATCGGCGGGCGATTCGCACCGTCCGACTGAGTTCGGAGCACCCTTTCGCGGACGAGACCGGTGGCACTCCGGCCGAACAGGATGCGGTCTCAACCGGTACGACGCCCTCGCCTCCCGAGTCCGCCTAGCGAATGCCCGATCTCGTCAGCGACGAGGGGATAGTCCTACGACGCCGGGCCTTCGCCGAGGCCGACCGCATCCTGGTGATCTTCACCCGCGATCAGGGCAAGCTGAGTGTCCTGGCCCGGGGGGCTCGACGGGCCAAGGCGCGCAACGCGGCGGGTCTCGACCTGCTCACCAGGTCCGAACTCCTGCTGGTGCCCGGACGAAGCATGGCGGTGTTGGCCCAGGCCCGGCCGGTGGGCCTGCCCTGGCCAGGCACCGACATCGTGCGCACCGCCTGCGGTGGGGTCCTGGCGGAACTGGTCGACGCCACTCTGGAGGAGGGCCACCCGGACCCTGAGCTCTACCAGCTGATCGTCGGCGCCAGGGAGCGGATGGCCGATCTGAGCTGTGACGCGCGCCTGGAGCTGACGCTGAGTTCCTTGCAGATCGCCGCCGTCGGTGGGTATCTACCCGAGCTGCGCCGCTGCGCGATCTGCGGTGAGGAACTGCAGGACCGCGACGGGGGCTTTCTGCCAGCGATGGGCGGAGTGGTTCAGGGCGACTGTGGGACCGGCCAGCTGGGCGTCCTTCCCTGTTCGGCTCCGGCGCTGCGGGTCCTGCGGCGGATGGAGGCGGGCGACTTCCCGCTGCTGCGCCGGCTGCGCTGGACTGAGCCCTTGCGGGATGAGGTGGAGTCGATCCTCCTGACCCACCTGGAGCACCATCTCGACCGACCCCTGAAATCGGCGCGGATCCTGGCGGAGTTCCGGGCGGTGGCCTCGCCCAGGGCCTGAGCGTCACGGTCGATTAGCGGTGGGTGGAGGCGGGGGGTCGGCGGCGAGCAGGAGGTCGGGCCGGTGGTGCCAGCGCTCGAAGAAGCGACGGAAGTTGAGCCGGCTCAGCCGGTCCCGCTCCTCGGGGTCGGTGTCCTCCCAGCCGCGGTGGCGGTGCATTACCACCGGCAGTTCGGGAAGCCGGCGCTGGCTCAGGCCGAATGACCGCAGGGTGAGCGAATAGTGGAAATCCAGCATTCGGTAGAAGCGGAAGCGCTCGTCCCAGAGCCCCGCCTCGTGGAGGCGACCGCGCGCGAAGGCTAGGCAATACCCGTCGATCGCATCCACCTCCACCGTGTCGGAGTCGTCGAATTCGCGCATGTCCCGACTGACGGCGCCCCACCTGCCGACCGCGCCCACCAAGGGGTCCCGGAGAGCCTCCAGTAAGGGTGCGAAGCAATCGCCGGTCACCTCCACTCCGGTGTCGAGGATCAGGACCGCCGAACCTCGGGCGGCGCGGAGCGTGACGTTGCGGGCGGCGCCCTCCCCGAGCTGGTGGTCAGCGTGAAACGGCCGGATCGAGGGGTCCTGGCGGGCCAGGTCGTCGAGAATGGCCCCTACTTCTGGGGAGTCGTTGTCGACGGCGAGAATCTCCACCGAATGCCCGTGCCGATGCTTCTGCAGGCTGACGATGCATCTGACCAGATCCTCAGGGTAGCCGCTGCTCACGATGCTGACCGATACCTCCACGAGGTCCGGTTCACCGCGCTGGTCGGGGACCTCCAGCGGGGAGGAGATCAGGCCGTGGCGGCGGTCCAGCGCCGAGGCTAGCCGATAGCTGGTGCCGGCAGGGCCGTCCTCCGGCACCACTCCCAAGCCGAGCAGTGAGACGCGGGCCGCGTCCGCCCCGGCGAAGGCGCCCTGGCGGCGCTCCACGTCGCGGACGGTGGCCAGCTCGCGCCAGGTGCCGGGCTCTGGCGCGGCAAGAGATGAGCGGTCGAGAGCCAATCCGAGCCAGCGGTCCGCACCCAGCAGCGCCGTTCGCCGGGTCGCTCCGGACAAGTCCCTGGTGCGGGCGAACTGCCAGGTCAGGGCCAAGGCCCGGGGCAGGTCGAGGTTGTCCTCCAGCGCCCCCTGGATCGCTGCCTGCAGCGGGCGGACCCGGGACTCATCTACCGTCCCGCCGCTTTCGGCCGCCAGTCTCCGGAGGCGCTGCAGACCGCGCTGGGCGCCGGCCAAGGAGGCCAAAGTGAAGTTGAGGCGGGTTCCGTAGCGCACGGTGGCGCAGAGGTACCGAAAAGAGATGGGATCGAAGCCCCTCTCCAGGAGGTCCTGCAGGGTGTAGACATTGCCCTGGGACTTGGCCATCTTCACCCCGTCGGCGAGCAGGTGCTGCCCGTGGACCCAGTGCCGAACGAACTGTTTGCCGGTGGCGCCCTCACTTTGGGCGAGTTCGTCCTCGTGGTGGGGGAAGATGTTGTCGACGCCTCCGGTGTGGAGGTCGATCTCCTCCCCGAGGTAAGCCATCGACATGGCCGAGCACTCGATGTGCCACCCGGGGTAACCCCGACCGAACGGGCTGTCCCAGACCATGAGTCGGCGTCCCGGCTCGGCCTGTCGCCAGAGGGTGAAGTCGGCGGCGTGGCGCTTGGCAGGGTCCGGCTCGGCCCCCGCGGCGCGCTGGAGCTGCTCCAGGGAGTTGCCGGACAGCGACCCATAGGAATCTTGGGCGGCGGTGTCGAAGTAGACGGTGCCGTTCACCTGATAGGCCAGCCCCAGCCCCAGCAGCCGCTCAACCAAGGAAATCATCTGTGGCACGTGATCGGTGGCTCTGGGGAAGACATCGGCCGGTTCGATCCCCAGCAGCGCTTCGGCCAAGTGGAACTCGGCCTCGAACTCGTCGGCGATGTCCCTCGGAGTGCGTCCTGCCGCCAGGGCGGCGGCGATGACCTTGTCGCCGCCCCGCTCGGCCATCTCCTGGCGCATGTGGCCGACATCGGTGATGTTCTTGACGTGGAGGACATCCCAGCCCTGGCTGCGGGCGATTCGCTTGATCCAGTCAGCTAGAAGGTAGGTGCGCAGGTTGCCGATATGGACCGAGCGATAAACCGTCGGGCCACAGCTGTACATGCGCAGGTGGGGAGGTTCCCGCGGTTCCACCTCTCGGACCTGTCGGGTCAGGGTGTCGTGGAGCCGGAGCACGCTTCGATGCTAGCAGTGGCGTTGAGAAAGGTCCGGGCGCGCCAGCCCAGCCGGTGACAATGGAGTTGAAGGCTCGGCGTTCCGTCCGCGACTGGAGGTTTCCCATGGACAACTCGACCGCTCGGCGGACGCTGATGCTGCTCGGCGGCAACGAGTGGCGCTCTGGGTCTGAAGCCGCCGATTCCTGGTGGCTCGCCCGGGCGACAAGGTCCCGGGTCACGGTGGTCACCTCGGCCGCCCAGGATATACCTGATACCCAGGTAAGTTGGGCGACCAGCTACTTTGAAAAGCTGGGTGGGACGGTGGAGGGCTGTCAGATCCAGACCCGCCAGGACGCGGCGGATCCTCGACGGTTGGAGCAGTTGGCCAGAGCCGCCTCGATCTATCTGTGCGGAGGCGATCCGGCCGCCGCCCAGCAGGTGCTGGTCGGCACCCCGGCGGCGGAGGCGCTGTGGGCGGCCTACCGAGCCGGGGTTCCGGTGGCGGGCTCCAGCGCGGGCGCCATGGTGCTGTCCCAGCGGTGTCTGCTGCCCGGCCAGGACCTCACGCTGGGTGACGGGTTGGGTCTGTTCGCGGCGGTGGTGGTGCCCCATTGGAGTGGGGCAGGCCGAAAGTGGACCACGATGGCGTCCAAGCTGGGGCGCCAGCGCGAGGTGATCGCCATCGATGAGTCAACCGGACTCTGCTGGGACGGTGTCGCCTGGACGGTCCGGGGCCCAGGCCGGGCGGTGGTCGTTACTCCGTCGGGAGAACTCGCGGCGGGGGAGGGCCGGCCCGCGCCGCCAGTAGAATGACGCCCACTGGTTGAGCCCAGGTCCCTTCGGCGCGCCCTGCCGGGACCGCTGGAGGTCGAAATGACGGAATCCGCCGCCAATCCGATGGAGACGCTGGTCTCTCTCTGCAAGCGCAGGGGTTTTGTGTTCCAGAGCAGCGAGATCTACGGCGGCATCAACGCGGTCTACGACTTTGGCCCGTTGGGAGTGCGGCTGCGCCGGCGGATTCGCGATGCCTGGTGGCGAGAGATGGTCGACCTCCGAGACGACGTCGAAGGACTGGAGGCGGCGATCCTCATGAACCCCACCGTCTGGGAGGCGTCGGGCCACCTGACGAACTTCAGCGACCCGCTGGTGGACTGCCTCGGCAAGTGCCACCAGCGCTGGCGCGCGGACCAGCTTGAGGGCACGACCTGCCCCAACTGTGGCGGTCACCTCAGCCAGCCGCGCCAATTCAATCTCATGTTCAAGACCTTCATCGGGCCGGTGGAGGACGAGAACGCGGTCGTCTACCTCCGACCGGAAACCGCGCAGGGGATCTTCGTCAACTTCAAGAACGTGGTCAACAGCTCCCGGCAGCGGATTCCCTTCGGGATCGCCCAGATCGGCCGCAGCTTTCGCAATGAGATCTCCACCGGAAACTTCATCTTTCGACTACGGGAATTGGAGATGATGGAACTGGAGTGGTTTTGCCAGCCGGGCCAGGATGGCCCCTGGTTTGAATACTGGTGTGACCAGCGATTCCGCTGGCATGAGTCCCTGGGGCTGAAGCCCGAGCACCTCCGGCTGCGCCCGCACGGTGAGCACGAGAAGGCGCACTACGCGTTGGCGTCGAGCGACATCGAGTACAGCTTTCCCTGGGGTTGGGGCGAGCTGGAGGGGATCGCCCGGCGCAGCGACTTCGACCTGAAGCGACACCAGGAGGTGAGCGGGCGCGACCTTCAGTACACCGATCCCAGCACCAACGAGCGCTACCTGCCTTACGTGGTGGAGCCGTCCCTCGGGGTCGATCGCACTTTCCTGGCCCTGCTGCTCGATGCCTATGCCGAAGAGAAAGTGCGCGGGGAGACCAGGGTGGTGCTGCACCTCAAGGCCAGCATGGCGCCGTTCCAGGTGGCCGTCCTCCCCCTGTCGAAGAAGCCGGAGTTGATGGAGCTGGCTAGGACGGTGGAGCGGGAGCTGCGCCAGCAGTTTTCGACGGAATACGACGACACCCAGTCCATCGGCCGGCGCTACCGACGTCAGGATGAGATCGGGACTCCGCTGGCGATCACGATTGACTTTGAGAGCCTGGACGACCACTCCGCGACCATCCGCGACCGGGACACCATGGAGCAGGTGCGGGTTCCTTTGGAGCAGCTGGCGATCATCTGCGCTGACCGGTTGGACGTAGGGCGGTAGCCGGGCCGGCTGGGCCTAGGTGTACGCGGCCGTCAGGTTGGTTACCGGCGGCTGATCGGTGGCAAGCCGCCGAGCTCGCTGTGGCGTCGGCAAGTGTTGTAGCCTTCGAGCCCAGAGGCAAGGGCGGCCGCGCGTTCGGCGATGCTGGTGAAGCCGGGGCGGTAGGCCCACTCGGCCTGAAGGGTTCGGTTGAACCGCTCGACTTTGCCGTCCTGCCAGGGGCAGTGCGGCTCGATGAACTTGTGCTTGGCGCCGACCGTGGTTGGATTAGGAGCGATACCGGAAAATCGTCGTGCCGCTACCCCACCACCTCCAGTGGCTGCCTCGCGAACTGCTCCAAGTAGAGGCGGGAATAGGGGCCCTCTTGGGCCATCAGCTGGGCGTGGGTGCCTCGCTCGACGATCCGGCCGTGCTCCATCATCACGATGAGGTCGGCGGCCAGGATGGTCGAGAGGCGGTGGGCGATGGCGATGGTGGTGCGGCCCTCCATCAGCTGGGAGATGGCGTCCTGGATAGCCCGTTCGCTGTGGCTGTCGAGCGCACTGGTAGCCTCGTCGAGGATCAGGATCCGGGGGTTCTTGAGGATGGCGCGAGCCAGTGCCACGCGCTGCTTCTCACCCCCGCTGAGCCGGTAGCCGCGCTCCCCGCCGACGGTGTCGTACCCACCGGGCAACTCCATGATCCGATCGTGGATGGCGGCCGCCTTGCCGGCGGCGATCATCTCCTCGTCGGTGGCGTCAGGCCGACCCACCAACAGGTTCTCGCGGATCGTGCTGTGGAAGATGAAGGTCTCCTGGGTCACCACCGCCGTGGCGGCGCGCAAGGTGGTGTGGCTCAGGTCGCGGAGATCGTGGCCGTCCAGGGTGATCCGTCCTTGGTCCACGTCGTAGAGGCGGGCGATCAGGTAGGTCAGCGTGCTCTTGCCAGCGCCGCTAGGGCCGACGAGCGCCACCAGCTGGCCGGGATCGGCCTCGAAGGAGACTCCTTGGACCGCCGGGGTAGCGCCCGACTCATAGCTGAAGGTCACGTTCTCAAATCCGATCCGCCCCTTGATCTGGGCGATGGGGATGGTAATGGCGTCGGGGCGGTCCTCGATCTCGACCGGGATGTCCAGATACTGGAAGATCCGGTCGAAGAGGGCGAGGGCGCCCTGCACCTCCACCTGGATGTTGAGCAGCTGTCCGATGGGGAAGAAGAGGGCCGATTGGAAGGTGGTGAAGGAGACCAGTGTGCCCACCGAAACCCCGCCCTTAACCCCGGCGTGGAGCACCAGCCCGGCCATCAGGTAGACCCCGGCGGGCAAGATGGAGAAGAAGGTCTGGATGAAGCCGAAGAACCAGCGCCCCACCATCTGCTGGCGGATCATCAGGCTGGTGAGGCGGGAGGTCTCGCCCACGTAGCGGTCACGGGCCCGCTGCTCTCGCCCATAGACCTTGGTGAGCAGGATCCCGCTGACTGACAGCGTCTCCTCGGCTAGCGCGGATAGGTCGGCCAGGGTCACCTGAGTCTGGGCGCTCACTCGGCGGCGGACCTCGCCGACCCTGACCGTTACCAAGATGAAGATCGGCAGCACCGCGACTGACAGCAACGTCAACTGCCAGCTGAGGAAGGCCATGCCGGCGAGAGTGGCGGCGGTGCGGGTCAGGTTGGACACCGTGCTGGTGGCGGTGTTGGTGATCACCGAGTCCACCCCGCCGACGTCGTTGGCCAGGCGGGACTGGATCTCTCCCGTCCTAGTTGCGGTGAAGAAGCGCAACGGTAGGTTCTGGAGATGGCTGTAGAGGGCGACCCGGAGGTCCTGCATCATCCGCT
Organism: Candidatus Acidiferrales bacterium; assembly: GCA_035533655.1. Taxonomy (GTDB): domain Bacteria; phylum Chloroflexota; class Dormibacteria; order Aeolococcales; family Bog-877; genus Bog-877. The sequence goes on from DATLTJ010000006.1 coordinate 31,115, forward strand.
GACCGACGACCGCATTGAGGTAGGTCTGCCAGACCCCCAAGCCGGTGCTGATGATTGGGGTGATCACCATGATCCCGAAGAAGATCAGCAGCAGCCGGGGATTGTGCTTCAGGATCGCGTCGTCGATGATCAGTTTGAGCATGTACGGGTTGACGATCCCGAGCAGTGCCACCACGATCAGGATCGCCAGGATGCCCAGCACCTTGAGCCGGTAAGAACGGAAGAGCCTGACGACTCGGCGGACAGTCCCCTTGGTACGCGGCGTGGCTAAGGACGGGTCCTGGGAGGCGGAGCTGGGAGGCACATGGCCCGCGCCCCTACCGCTGGTGTAGTGCATTCCCATTCAGTCCGCGATTCCTCTGGCCCAGGCGCAGGGCGGGGATGATCCTGACGGCTCTCGACGCGGGGGGCGTGGAGCCGGTCGGTGGTCGATCATTCGATCGTAGCACTGGCACCGTTCGAGATCCGACCAAAGCCGGAAACAAGGCCCTTTGCAGGTAAACTCAGTTGGGAAGGTTCAGGCAAGGAGGCGGTGTCGATGTCAGAGACCGTGGTACGTGCTCGGCCAGCGGCGACCCGAAAGGCGCACACGAAGTTCGTCTATGACTTCGAAGAGGGCAGCGCCGAGATGCGCCAGCTGCTCGGCGGCAAAGGCGCGGGCGTCGCCGAAATGACCAAGGCCGGAATGCCGGTGCCCCCGGGATTCACCATCACCACCGAGGCCTGCAACGCCTACATGAAGGGCGGCGACAAGTTCCCAACCGGACTTCTGGACGAGGTCGGAGAGCACCTGAAGGGATTGGAGGCGAAGGCCAGGAAGGGGCTCGGCGATCCGACCGAGCCGCTGCTGGTCTCAGTCCGGTCCGGGGCTGCCCTGTCGATGCCCGGGATGATGGACACAGTCCTTAACCTGGGGCTCAACCAGCAGACGCTGGAGGGACTGGCCCAGAAGACCGGTGACCGGCGCTTCGCCCTCGACGCCTACCGCCGCTTCATCCAGCTCTTCGGTCGGATCGTGAAGGGGGTGGATGGCGAGCTCTTCGAACACGAGCTGGAGGCGGCCAAACGGGCGGCCAAGGTCAGCAGCGACGCCGAGCTCCCGGAGACCGCACTGACCGTGCTGGCAGAGAAATTCAAGGAGATCTACCAAGAGCACACCAAGGAGTCGTTTCCCGAGGACCCCTGGGAGCAGCTGACACTGGCGATCGCCGCCGTCTTCTCCTCTTGGAATGGCCGCCGGGCGGTGGCCTACCGCGACTACAACCACATCCCCCACACCTTGGGGACCGCAGTGAACGTTCAGGCCATGGTGTTCGGCAACATGGGCAGCGACTCCGGCACCGGGGTCGCCTTCACCCGGGACCCCGCCACCGGTGAGAAGCAGCTCTTTGGTGAGTACCTGCTCAACGCGCAAGGCGAGGACGTGGTCGCCGGGATCCGCACCCCGCAACCGATCGAGACCTTGCGCAAGGCGCTGCCCAAGGTATACCGGAGCTTTGCAGAGATCGCGGCCACCCTCGAGGCTCACTACCGCGACGTCCAGGACATGGAATTCACCATCGAGCGCGGCAAGCTGTTCATGCTCCAGACCCGCAACGCCAAGCGCACGGCGGCGGCTGCGGTGAAGATCGCCGTCGACATGCTGGCGGAGGGGATCATCACCGAGGAGGAGGCGCTGCGGCGGGTGGAACCAGAGCAGGTCGACCGCCTGCTTCACCGAGCCATCGACCCCCATGCCGACGTGCGAGTCCTGGCGACCGGCCTCGCCGCGTCACCAGGAGCCGCCACCGGCGCCGCCGTATTCGATGCCGACCGGGCGGAGGCGGCCTCGAAACGCGGTGAAAAGGTGATCTTGGTCAGGGTCGAGACCAATCCCGACGATGTCCACGGCATGATCGCCGCCGAAGGAGTGCTCACTGCGCACGGCGGGAGTACCTCTCATGCCGCTGTGGTGGCTCGCGGCATGGGCAAGCCCTGCGTCGCGGGGGCCGAGGACATCGAGGTGGACCTGGCCCATCGCCGGTTCCGAGCCGGGGGAGTGACAATTAATGAGGGGGACGTGTTCACCCTGGACGGGTCGGACGGCCGGGTGCTCGAGGGGGTGGTGCCCACCATTGAGCCGGTGGTCTCAGGCGACCTCGAGCAGCTGCTGGCGATGGCCGACCGGGTGCGCCGGCTGAGGGTGCTGGCCAACGCGGATAATCCCGCCGACGCCGCCAAGGCGCGCTCCTTCGGAGCCGAGGGGATCGGCCTGTGCCGCACTGAGCACATGTTCATGGAGCAAGAGCGGCTGCCCCATGTGCAGGAGATGATCCTGGCCCGCGACCCTGAGGCGCGCCGCCAGGCTCTGGCCCAGCTGTTGCCTTATCAGCGCGAGGACTTCATCGGCATCCTGGAGGCGATGCAGGGCCTGCCGGTGATCATCCGGCTGATCGATCCGCCACTCCATGAGTTCCTGCCCAACCACGACGACTTGCTGGAACAGGTGACCCGGCTGCGGGCGCTCAAGAAGTCGCCCAAGAAGCTGGCCCGGGCGGAGCGGATGCTGGGGGCGGTGGAGCAGCTACGGGAGCAGAACCCGATGCTGGGTCTACGAGGCTGCCGCCTGGGGCTGCTGTTCCCCGAGATCATCGAGATGCAGACCCGGGCCATCGCCGAGGCCGCTTCCGAGCTGCGTCAGCGCCGGATCAAGGCAATCCCGGAGATCATGGTTCCGCTGGTCGGGCACGTGGAGGAGCTGAAGCGCTCCCGGGCGATCATTGAAGCCATCCTGAAGCAGGTGGCCAAGGAGCAGGGGGTCCGGCTGGACATCAAGATCGGGACCATGATCGAGGTGCCCCGGGCGGCGCTCACCGCTGGCCAGGTGGCGGAGCAGGCGCAGTTCTTCTCCTTTGGGACCAACGACCTGACCCAGATGATCTACGGCGTCTCTCGCGACGATGCCGAAGGCAAGTTCCTCAACCGCTACGTCAGCGAGGGCATTCTGCCCTCAAATCCCTTCGAGCACCTGGATCCCGACGGGGTGGGCCAGCTGATGGAGATGGCGACCAAGGCGGGTCGAGCGACCATGCCATCGCTGGAGATCGGCATCTGCGGGGAGCACGGGGGAGACGCCCAGTCGATCGCTGTCTGCGAGCGGCTGGAACTGGACTATGTGTCGTGCTCGCCGTTCAGGGTGCCCGGCGCCCGGCTGGCGGCGGCTCAGGCTCGAATCGAGGCGCAGTCCAGCACCGACTAGGTCCCATCGTGTCTTGTCAGGCCCCGAGCCGCGCTCGGCTACCGGCCACCTCAGATGGGGAGCGCGTCGAGGGCAGCCAGGAATGCTTCGCTGTAAGTCGGGAAAGGTGCCACGGTATCCCGCAGCAGCGCCACGGAGAGCTCGGCTTTGATCGCCAGCGCCGCCCAGCCGATGCTCTCATCTGCCCCTGGACCCGCGATCGCGGCCCCGACCAACACCCTCTTGGCGGTGTCCGCGACTAGGACTAGCTCACCCGTGCGCACATCTTCGGCCAGCGCTCTCGCTGTGTCGGCGAAGGCGCAAGTGGAGCTCACGACCACAACCCCCTGCTCGCGAGCCCGGCGCCGGGTCAGCCCTACCGCGGCGATCGGTGGGTCGGTGAAGACCGCCCGCGGGATGGCCCGGTAGTCCGCCGCCTGGTCGCCTCCCCGCAGATTCGCGGCCACTAGCTTGCCCTGGTAGTTGGCGGTATGGGTGAAGGGAGCGATTCCAGTGACGTCCCCGACGCCGAAAAGGTGAGGCTGGCCGAGCGCTCGACAGTGCTCGTCGATGGGGAGTTGGCGGGCGTCCGGGGTCAGCCCGTATGACTCCAACCCAAGGCCGTGAATGCGGGGCCGTCGACCGGCCGCTACCACCAGCATCTGGACCTCCAGCGGAGAATCACCTTGGCGCCGCAGACGAATTGCTCCCGGGGATGGTGAACTGACTGACTCTACCGGCCGCCCGACCAGCACTTCGACGCCGTCGGCGGTCAGGGTCTCCGCCATCGCTCGGCCCAACTCCGGCTCCTCCGCCGACAGCAGGGTGTCGGCGACCTCGATGAGCACGGTGTGACAGCCAAAGCGAGCCAGCACCTGAGCCAGTTCGCAGCCGACCGGTCCACCGCCCAGGATGACCGCGCTTTCGGGGAGCTCGGCAGAGGAGAGAACTCGGTCGCTGAACCAGTAGTCGACCTGGTCCAGTCCGTCCACCGGGGGCAGGGTCGGTTCGGAACCGGTGGCGATGACCAGATCGCCAAACTCGATCTGTTCTCCACCGACCTCGACCACGCCCGGCTCTAGGATTCTTCCCCGGCCCCGGATCGTCTCGACTCCCTGGTCTTGCATGGCTCGCTGGTGCTGGGAGTCGTCGCGCTGTTCCGCGACACGGTCGCGCCGGCTGGCGGCGGCTCGGTACGCGGCATAGGCCGGCGCCGTCGGCGCCCGGCCGGTGGCACGCTTTTCGAGGGCGGCCGAGGACAACATCGCCTTGCTCGGCATGCAGGCTACGAACGGGCACTCGCCGCCGAAGCGCAATTCTTCGACGACTGCGATGGAGAGCCCGTCCAGGCCGGAACCACAGATGGCTTCAGCGCCCGACCCACCGCCGAGCACCATCAGGTCGAACCGTCGCACTAGTGCACCTTACAGATCCGGCGCGAAGCAAGGCGTTGGAATTCACTCAAAGCTGCAGGGCCTTGGTCACCAGGAACTCTTCGAGTCCGTACCGCCCGAACTCTCGCCCGTGCCCGGACTGCTTGACGCCCCCGAACGGAGCCGACAGGTTGAAAGCTCCGCCGTTGACCTCGACCGTCCCGGCTCGCAACTGCTTGGCGAAGTCGAGGGCCCGGTTCTGGTCACTGGACCAAACGGCGGCGGCCAGCCCATATCTCGTGCCGTTGGCAATCTCCAGCGCCTCGGCCTCATCTCGGTAGGGGATCACCGAGAGCACCGGTCCGAAGATCTCCTCTTGCGCGATCGTCATCTCGGGGCGCACGTCAGCGAAGATCGTCGCCGTCACGAAATAGCCGTGGTCAAGCCCCGGTGGAAGTTCCAGTCCTCCAGTGGCCAGGCGGGCGCCCTCCGCGATGCCTTGGCGGATGTACTCCAGGACCCGATCGCGTTGGAACTGCGAGGCGAGCGGACCGAGGCGGGTCGACTCGTCCAGCGGATCTCCCAGGCCCAGCTTGCGGGCGGTATCCACCGCGACCGCCACCGCCCGCGCCTGCTCGGCCAGGGGGACCAAGAGCCGCGTCAACGCGGTGCAGGTCTGGCCAGCATTGAGAAAGGCGTTGTACACGGCGAACTTGGCGGCCTTCTCGATATCCGCGTCCGGCAGCAGAACGCTGGCCGATTTACCGCCCAGCTCCAGTGTGACGGGGGTCACTTTCTCCGCCGCCAACTGGGAGATCCGCTGGCCGGTCCTGGTCGACCCGGTGAAAGAGATCATGTCGATCAGGGGGTGCGAGACCAGACCTTCACCAGTCGTCACTCCGGCTCCCGTGAGCACGTTCAGCACCCCGGCGGGAAGCCCCACCGAGTCGGCGATCTCCGCCAGGATGAAAGCGGTCAGGGGGGCGACCTCGCTGGCTTTGAGCACGACCGTGCAGCCGGCGGCCAGCGCGGGGGCAACTTTGGCCACCACCTGCTGAAGGGGGTAGTTCCAGGGAGTAATCGCCGCGACCACCCCGATCGGTTGGCGCAGCGCTAGCACGTTGCCGATCTCCTCCTGGAAACTGAATTCACGGAGCGCGGTCGCCGTGCCGCCGATGATCTGGATGGGGTTGCCAACCTGGATCGCCCGAGAGTGGCGGATCGGGGTTCCCACCTCGCGGGAGATGCTCCGGGCCAGTTCCTCGGTGCGCTCAGCGATACCCTGAGAGATCGCCTCAAGATAGTCGGCGCGCTGGAGCGCCGAGACCGCCGACCAGGCGGGCTGAGACTCGGCGGCAGCTTGGACGGCCCGGTCGACGTCCAGCTCCGAGGCGTCGGCGACGGTGGCCATGACCTTGCCAGTGCCTGCCTCGCGAACTTCGATTCGATTCTGGGTGGCGGACTCGACCCAGGCGCCCCCCACGTAGAAATGGTCCCGCACGATCAGCCTGTCCGATACGGCGGGATCACTAGCTGTGCTCACCGGCTCACCTCAGTGGGGCCCCACGGCGTGACCAGCGCGTTCTGGGATACCGCGTCCCGCGCGCGTGGCGTCCCCGACAGGATCGTCACCGGGGCCATGCCAACCGGGCCTGCCGACCCCGGTTCGACTGTTCGCGGGACGTTCTGCACGACCGTCCGATCCTAGCAATTGGATGGCGCGTTTGCCGGACCCGGGTCGGATAATGAGGCGTCCACCCTTGGGGAGAGAGCCAAATTGCGAATTGCCAGATTTGCCGCCCCTGAGGGGCTCCGATTCGCGGTTGCCGATCCCGAACGGCCGCCCGGCGAGAGCATTCGCTGGCTTGACCTGGGCCTGGCCACCCCGGCCTTGCAGACGGCGCTGCTACGACGCCAGGGACCCCCGCCCGGGCCTGAGATCTGGCCGGAACTGCCGCTGGTCGCGCCCCTCGCCCCAAACCGGGTGTTCGCTGTCGGGCGCAATTACCCAGCCCACGCTAAGAAGAGGGGCGCGAAGGCCTCCCCGATCCCGGTCGTTGGGGTCAAGCTGAACTCGGCGGTAGTCGGTGACGGGGTTCCGATTGTCCTGCCGACCGAGCATGCCGAGGCGATCGACTATGAAGGGGAGCTGGCGGTTGTCATCGGGACCGAGGGGCGGCGGATCCCGGTGGAAGCCGCCCTGGCTCACGTCGCCGGCTACACCATCGCCAATGACGTCACCGCCCGCGACGTCCAGGACTCCATGGCCCAGTGGAGCCTGCCCAAGAGCATGGCGACCTTTGCCCCGCTCGGTCCCCACCTGGTCACCGCAGACGAGATTACCGATCCTCAGGCGCTGGCCATCGAAACCCGGGTGGGTGGGCAGGTGCGCCAAGAGGGATGCACCAAGGACATGATCTTCTCGGTCGCCCAGCTGATCAGTTTTCTCTCCGATTACATCGAGCTGGCGGTGGGTGACGTGATCGAGACCGGGACCCCGGCGGGCATTGGCTGGCAGCGCCAGCCCAAGGCGATGCTCCAGCCAGGCCAGGACGTTGAGATCCGGATCGAGCCCATCGGCAAGCTGCGCAATCCGGTGCAAGCAGAGGAGACCGGCCGGGGCGACTAGCCCGGATCGCACCATGACCGGCATGAAGAGTGAACGTCAATTAGCACCCTGGCTGGTCGGGGCGACGATCGAAACGGTCGGTCGGGTGACCGAGCGCCATCCCGGCCGCGGCCGGCCCAAGCAGCATCGGATGCAACGCTCAGAGCGCCGGGAGCAACTGCTCAAAGCCTGCCTAATGGCCTTCGCCCGAGATGGGCTGGAGCTGACCACCATGGACTCGATCGCCACCACGGCGGGGGTCAGCAAGCCATTGGTCTATCGCCACTTCCACAACCGCCGGGAGGCCCTTGCGGCGGTTGTCGACCGTGAGAGCGAGCGTCTGCAGGAGTTGCTGGGAATCGGGGTTGGGGAGGGAACACCACCAACATTCGAGCAACTCAGCACCACGTTTCTGCAGTTCGCGGCCGACTCGCCGGCATCCTTCCGGCTGCTCTTTCACCTGGTTGACGCCGCGGCCGGCTCGGCCAAGCGCCGGGTGGACCTGCTCCGTGACCGGGTCGGCCGGGCGATGGTCGCCTCCTTGCTGACGGAGGTCGAGCCGGCAGGGCTCGCGGAGCAGCCACCGCCAAACCCCGACGGCGACTGGTTGGCCGGGATGGTTAGCTCGATCGTCGAAGGCGTCGCGGGTGGACTGGTGCGGGGGGAGGATCCGGCGCTACGATCCGGGGTTCTGCGCCAGCTGCTCCGCCCCGAGGGGTTGATGGCGGCGCTGGTCGAGTTCCGCAGACCGCTCCGGCCGGCCGGCGCCCGGGATCCCGAGCGAATCTAGTCATCTTGTTCGACCGACCAGCGGCGCTGCGGGAGCGTCTTGGCGATCTGGGGGGCCCCACCCGGGTGGTCGGCGGGCCGCGTTCGGGCAAGACCCGACAACTGGTCAGGCTGGCGGTTGACTGGCTGGCCGGAGGGGGAGATCCCGCCCGGCTGGTGTTGGTGGTGCGCAGCCGAGACGGTGCTGCGCTTCTTCGCCACCGCGTCGAAGCGGAGCTAGGAGGCGCCCATCCGGCCCTCCTGGTTCAGACCCACGAGCAGCTGGCCCGCTCGGTTCTCGCGGCGGTAGGAGGGGGAGTGGAACCGCCTCTGACCCTTTCCCGGACCGGGGAGTGGTTGGCCATGCGGGAGGCCCTCCGCCAGGCCGTACCCCTGCCCCGGCTGGGGGCACTTGTCAACGAGCCTTCCTGCATCAACGACGCCCTCGCGGTGGTCTCAGCCTGCAAGCGGGCACTGGTCGGCCCGGGGTTGCTGGCCGAACGGCTCCAGGGCGCGCCGGACAGTCTGGCCGAGCTGGCGGTGGTGGCGGCGAGCTACGAGAGAGTGCTGGCCGAGACGGCCAGCCGGGACTCCCGGGACAGCCACAACTGGGCTCTGGAGTCGCTGTTCGCGGATCACGCCGCGCTGCGCGGCTGGGCCGATCTCCTGCTGGTCGACGAGGCGGAAGACCTCAGCCCGGCCCAGTGGTTCCTGATCCGCGAGCTGGGCCTGCGGTTGAGCCCACCCGGCCGGCTGGTCATGGCGGGCCACTGGACTGAGTCCACCCCCGGCTTCCGAGGCGTTTCCAGCGAGTCCTCAAGCCGACCGTTTGAGGAGTACTTCCCGAGCGAGCTGGCTCCCCAGGACTGGGTGCTTCCCTCGGCCCTCCCCAGGTGGACCGAGGAGGTCGCGGAAACCCTGGGCCTCGATCCGAGCGGGGACACCGAGCGACCCGCCCCGAATCGGCTGGAGCCGGTGGCAGAGGCGGCTTTCCGGGTCGAGCCGACAGCCCGAGTCTGGGTCGCTGCGGACGAGACGGAGGAGGCTCTGGCGGTAGCCCGGGAGATCGTCAGGGCCCGCCTCCACGGCGAGGTCGAGTTCGGTGAGGTGGCCATCCTGGTGCACTCGGCGAACCGCCAGCTGATTCCCCTTCAGGCGGCCCTGACCAGTCTTGGCGTTCCCTATCGCAACGCGACGCGCCGGGACTGGGCGGGACACCCGCTGGTGGCGGTCTCCCTCAACTGGATGAGGGTGCTCTGCCTGCCCCGGGATGACGCCGCGCTCCTGACGGCGCTGGTGGCTGGTCCCGGCGCCGTCTCGGCGGCGGCGATCCGCGTCCTCCGCGAGGCGGCCGGCCGCCGCAACGTCTCCCTCCAGCGGGTCTTCTGGGAGTGGGCTCGCGGGCAGGAGAGGGGATCTCGGCCCGCCACCGAGCGGGACGCGGCGGCGGGTTTCCGAGACCAGCTTCAGACCGCAGGCCAGCCGTGGCTGAGCCTGGAGCCGGGGGATGAGGGGGCGGCCAGTCGGCCGCTGGGCTGGCCGCGGCTTGGGGCGATCCTCGGTCAGATCGAGCTGGCCTCGGGACTGGCCGCACTGGCGCTGGAGGACCTCGACCTGGCGGCCGCCCTCGCCGAGCTGGCCTACACCGCCCAGGCGGTCGCCGACATCCAGCGCCGCCTGGGTCGCGGCGAGCTGACCATGGCGGCCTGGCTGGAACTTTTGCAGCTCGCCCTGCGCCACGCCGGCGGGGAGACCGAAGCCGTCGCTCGGGGAGACCGCTCCGAGGTGGTGGTGCTGACCATTCGCCAGGCCAAGGGCCAGAGCTGGCCTCGGGTCTTCATCTGTGGCTGCGCCGCGGGCACCATCCCGGCCCCGGCTGAATCCGGCGGGCTGCTGGACTCGGAGGAGGTCCAGGATTTGGTCCGCCGGGTGCCCGAATTGGAGGACGTGGTCTCTGCCGGCGACCGCCAGCAGGATGCCGAGTCCCGGCTCTTTCTGGTCGGGCTGACCAGGGCCACCGCCGAAGTCACATGCAGCTGGGCCCGCCGATACCAAGGTCGGGTGGCGGAGCGATCACCTTTTCTCCAGGCCTTGATTGGCGCCGGGCGGCCTGAGGTCGCGGCTCCCCACGCCCAGCTGGTGCATCCAGACGATCTGGCGACGGAGCTGGCCCTGGCCCCGCCATCGCCAGGGATCGCCGAGGTGCGGGGCGCGCTGGGACGCGCCGCCACCCAGCTGCGCCAGGCCCTAGCCCCCTGGGACCCGGTCGCGGAGGGGGCGGCCGTGATCAGAGGGCCGCTCTCGATCAGTGCCACCTCGATCGGCGCCTGGCTGGCCTGTCCCCGCCAGTACCTGGCCCACCTGCTGGCTCCGGCTAGTGAGCCAGATGTCCACTTGACTCTGGGCTCTCAGGCGCACCGTTTGCTGGAGCTTCTGTACCGCCAGCGGACCACCTGGGAAGGCCAGCCCGCCGCCTTTGGCGAGGTGGCTGGTCAGCTGGTCCGGGAGCAGCTGATGCCCGAGGTCCGCGCCGACCTGGACGACCCGCTCCAGGTTGTCTACGTGCAGCTCTGGCTGGAGCGGCTGGTGGCCAGGTGGGGCCGCCAGATCGTGGTCGCCGGCGGTGAGCAGGTGGGGGAGCCAATTGCCGAGGAAGTGGACTTTGACCTGTTACGGGACGGCTGGCAACTGCGCGGCAAGGTCGATGCCCTCTGGCGCCATCCCGATGGCGAGATCGAGGTGTTGGACTACAAGACCGCCCGCTCGGCGACCAGCGAGCGAGCGCTGCGGGCTGAGGTGTTCGGCAAGCCTCCCGAGGGACCCCAGCAGTGGCAGCTGCCGATCTACCAAATCGCGGCGAGGGGAGGGGCATTCGTCGAGCAACTGGGCGACCAGCTGCCCACGCGAGTACGCAACTGGTATGTGGGGGCAGACCCCGGCCCTAAGGATCCGAACCCGATCGTGGCGGCCGGGTTCCGAATCGTCGCAGGCGACGAGGACGCTGGCGGCCCCGGCACCCTGACCGAGGGGGAGCTGGACCGGATCGAGAGCGAGATCGACCGCCTGGCCCAGGTGATCCTGGCGGGCCACTTTCCCGCCCAACCGCGCCACTCCCAGCGAACCTGCCGGGACGGGCGGTCTGGCTGCCCGGTTGCCTTCTGGTGTGACGGTGAGAATTCGGTGGGAAGTGAGTTCCCGACGCCGGCCCCCGAACTGTGAGCCAGCGCGAAGCCTTCTGGGAGCGAGCCCGGCAGACGCTGACCCCGGCTCAGTACGAAGTGGTCCGGGAGCTCGGCCAGGGACCGGTCAAGGTGGTGGCCGCGGCTGGCAGCGGCAAGACCACCACCATGGCCTGGCTCTATGCAGCGGCTTTGATCAGCACCCTGCCGGTGGGCCAGATCATGGCGGTGACCTTCACCGAGCGGGCGGCCGCGGAGCTGCGCCAGAAGGTGCTGGCGGTGATGATCGAGGCCGAACTCGCTCCCCCGGATGCCACCGCGGAGGCCCTCGACGGGGCCTGGATCGGCACCTTCCACCAGCTGATCCGGCGCTTGCTGGGAGAGCGCGCCTACCTTGCGGGCCTGCCGCGGGATCTGGAGCTCATCGATGAGGTCGCCGCGGGGATGGTGATGGAGGAGGCTCTCACTGAGGTGCGCCGGGCAGGGGCTGGCTCCTCCTCCTGGCTCCAGCGGCTACCGCCCGAGCCCGATCCCCGAACGATTCTGACGCTCCCGGACGGCGCCGCCCGGACCGTTTTCCGGCTGCGGGCTACTGAGCTTGGGCCAGCGGAGTGTGAGCGGGAATCGCTGGCCGCCTATGCGCGCTGGGAGGAGCTTGGGGATTCTCCCCAGGATCTCGCTTGGCACCGCACGTCCCTCGCGCTGACCACCACCATCTGGCAGGGATATGAGCGGCGGCTGGCCCAGCGCGGCGCTCTTGATTTCGACGGCCTGCTGCGAGAGGGACTGCTGGCGCTCCGCCGCTCGCCTCGCCTGCTCACCTGGTGTCAGACCAATTTCCGTCTGGTGATCGTGGACGAGTATCAGGACACCAGCGCTCTTCAGGAGTCCTTGGTCCACGAGCTGACCGGGCCCGACCACCGCAGCCTCTTCATGGTGGGCGATGCCCGACAGTCGATCTACGCCTTTCGGGATGCCAAGCCGGGGATCATGACCGAGGCGGTCGGTCGGCAGTTCGGGCTCTTTCGCAACCACCGCTCCCGGGTCTCGATCCTGGCCGCAGCCGACGAGGTGATCAAGGCTGACCCCAATTTCGCGGCGGATGAGCCGATGGAGGCGGCGCGCGGCTCCGAGAGCCCCCTCCCCGTCTGGGTGGCCGAGGTCGAGGACCCCGCGCACGAGGCGGAGGCGATCGCCGCCGCCCTGGACCAGATCCACCACGCCGGCATCACCTACCCGGACGGCAGCCACGACGAAGTTCTCTGGCGAGAGATGGCGGTCTTGGCCTACACCCATGGCAGGATCGGCGCTCCGTTGGAGGAGGCCTTGCGCCGACGGGGCATTCCCTTTCAGACGGCGACCGGAGGGTTGCTGGATCGGCCCGAGGTGAGGGATGTCCTGGCCTTTCTCCGGCTGGTCGCCGACGAACGGGACGACCTGGCCTGCCTGCGGGCCCTGCAGTGCCAGGTGAGCCGGATCCCGGACCGGGCCCTGGCCACCCTGCGGGCGCAACCTGGCCAGCGCGATAGCTCGCTCGTCCAGCGGCTGCGCGACCATCTGGAGAGGGGAGCCCCCAGTTGGGAGCGGTCCTGGGCGGAGCGGGCGGGCCGCGTCCTGTCGGTCGTGGGAACCCTGAGGGAGGCCGCGCGGACTGCCCCGGCCGGGGAGCTTTTGGCTCGAACTCTCGCCGTGAGCGGGCTGCTCCAGCTTCAGCAGGCCAGGGTGCGGGCCGGCGATCCGGTGGGCCGGCGAGCCCTGGCCTCGCTGAGGGAACTGCAGCGGGTGGCCTGGGCGGCGGAATCTCCCGCCCGGTGGCTGAGCCTAGGCGGTCTGCTCGCCCGGTTGGAGCGGATGCAAGAGGAAGCCAAGACGGCGGAGCCGCCCGCCCAGACCGACGAGGATCTGGTGACCCTCAGCACCATCCATCGGGCCAAGGGTCTGGAGTGGCGCGTCGTGGTGCTGGCCGACTGTCGGCCGTTTCACGCCCGGGCCCAGGACGCGGTCAGCTGGGTCCGGGAGGAGCGGGCGGTCATGTGCAGTCGAGTCGGCGGCACCCATACCGCGGCCTATAAACGCTGGGGCGCTAGCCCCGCGGCTGCCGTGGATCGCGAGGAGCGGCGCCGGCTCGTTTATGTGGCCATGACCCGGGCCCGCGACCTGCTCTTGGTGACCACCACTCGGCCGGGCAAGGATGGCGAATTCGTACAGCTGGCCGAGGCTGCGGCCGGGCCGTACGCGTGGGCCCAGGAATGGCCTCGCTTCGGCGAGCTGGCCGGGCTTCCCTGGGCGACTCCAGGAGCTACCTCGGACCGTTCGATTCACGTGGACCCGATAGCCTCGGCACGCCAGGTCTCAGTCCCGCGGCTACTCCAGCGCTGGGCCGAGATTGAGCAGATGTGGGCGGCTGCGCAACGAAGGCCACCGCAACCGGAGCAGCTCAGCTTCACCGCGATCGAAGTCCTCCAGCACTGTCCACGGCAGTACTGGTATCAGTACCTAGCTCATTACCCCAGTTCCGATCAGCCCTCCTGGTCAGTGACCGACGCCGGCTCCGCCAGCGCAGCGGCGGGGCGCGAGCAGGCTCTGGCCCTGGGGGTGGCAGTCCACCAGGTGCTGGAGCGGTGGCACGCTGATTCTCCCGAGCGGGCCGCCACAATTTCTGAGGCGTTGGCAGCGCTCGCGCCGGTGGCTGGTGCTCTCGGGTCAGAGCAGCGACAAGCGGCCGAGGTGATGCTGCGCGCGTACGTCGCCGGGCCGGCGGCGGCACTACCCACGGTGGCGACCGAGTTTGCGTTCAGCTGGTCGGATTGGGCGGGCCCCCGCTGTCCGCCGTTGGTGGGGGTGATCGATCGGATCGCGCGCCTGCCGTCGGGCGGGCTGTTGATCATCGACTACAAGACCAATCTGAGTCTCAGCGCTGCCGACCTGGCTGATTACTCGCGCCAGCTGCAGCTCTATGCCGCGGCAGTCGCCGCCGGGGTCATGGGCGCTCCGTTGCCGGCTCCGGAGACCGCGCTGGCCATGCTCCGCAGTGGCGAACTAATCATGGTTCCGAGTGGGCCGCCAGAGCGTGAGGCAGCCCTCAGCTGGGCCATGGCAGCGGTCCGGCGGGTGGAGGCGGGTGACTACCGGGCAGTCGAGGGCTACCCAGACCGTCCCTGCGCGGACTGTCCGTTCGTCGAGCGCTGCCCCGAGCGGCGGGCCGGGAGTGCGCCCGCGCTAGTCGGGAAGGCGGAAGAGGCCTGACAGCCGCATCGCCAGTCCCATGTCACCCTTGAGCTTGAGCTTGCCGGTCATGAAGGCCATGGTGCCATCCAGCTTGCCGGTGATCAGCTTGACGAAGTTCTCGTCGCTGAGGGTGATGGTGATGTCGGCGGAGGGCGAGGTCCCCTTGGTCACCTGGCATTGGGAGTCCTTGATCTCGGCATACCACTGGCCGCCCTGGCCGCCGGTGATGTCGAACTGAAAGGTCGAATCCAGCCCTTCGGCCTTGTCAGCCTGGAACGCGGCGGGGATCTGGTCGATGATCTCTTGCGGAGTCAGCTCGGCGTCGGCCACGCGATTGCCTCCCGGAAGTGGGGGTGTTGATTCATCGCCGCTGGGCGGGTCAGGCTGCCAGCTTAGGCCAGCGGCTGGGTCGCTTCAGGTAGCCGAGGTTGCCCCACATCGGTCGTGGCTCGAAGCCGAACTCGGTCCTGACCGCATCCAGCCGGGTGACGTTGGGTTTGGCCAGCATATCCAGCTGCTGCGGAGTGACCAGGGGATTAGGCAGCAGCTTGTCCATCACCAAGGCTCCAGGGCGGATCAGGCGCGGGTCGAGGTGGAGTGGCTTGCGCTTAGAGATCCCGAACCACTCCTTGTCGATCACCTGGGCGATGCCCATGGTGATCTGCTCCAGGCTGACCTGGTCGGGACCGCCGATCTCGTAAAGGTGGCCGGCGCGCCCGGGATCCTCGACCCCCGCCAATACGCAGCGGGCGACATCATCGGCGTGGATCGGCTGGAAGATGGCCGTCCCGTCGCCAGGGATGATCAGGAAGGGAGCGGGCAGGGAGATGGCCTTGGCTAAGAGGGTGAAGAACCCTTCTCCAGTACCAAAGATGGTCGAGGAGCGGATGATGACCCCCTCCAAGGAGCTGGCGGTGACCACCTGCTCACCTCGCCACTTGCTGAGCAGGTAAGGAAAGGTGGGGTCGGGGTCGGCACCGATGGCGCTGAACTGGACCAGTCTTCTGACCCCCGCCTGGGTGGCCGCGGTCACCACATTGGCGCTGCCTTCGGCATTGACCGCGTCGAAGGTCTGGTTACCCCGCTCGCGGATCACCGCCACCAGATTGACCACCGCGTCGGCGGACTGGAAGGCCTCCGCCAAGCCGTCGCCGCTGACCACATCCCCGTAGGTGGGAGCCAGCCCGGGCGGGAGAGTGGCCGAGCGCACGCCGCGCCCGACCACCCTGACCTCGTGTCCAGCCTGCAGCAGCTGGGGCACTAGGTGGCTACCGACGAAACCGGTGCCACCGACGACGGCTACCCGCAAGATCGCAAGCTCAGGCGCGCTTGCTGGTGCGGCGGCGCGCGGTGGTCTTGCCGGCGACCGCCGCCTTGAGGGCGGTCGAGGGATAAAAGCGCACCTTCTGAGATGCGGGTACCCGAACCATCTCCTGGGTCTGGGGGTTGCGCCTCAGCCCGGCGGCGGTCTGACGGACCTTCCAGCGACCGAATCCGGCGACGGAAACCTCACCGCCGCCCTGTAGCTCGTTGCCGATGATCTGGAAGATCAGCTTGAGGGTGTCGTCGGCGAGCATAAAACTTGAGAAAAAAGGTTCCTGCTTGCCTTCGTCATTCTCGAACTGGATGCGGTTTTGCAGGTCTTTGGCCAACTCACGGCGATTCATGTGATGAGCACCTCCCTGTGGACGAACTAAGACGGTTTGGGCGACGCACGAATACTAAGGAAAAGGTGGGTGGTTTCGCTGTTTCGTAGCGGAGCGCTCGAACTTTCCCTGACTTTTCTGAGCGTTCCTCCCGGGCTGGGGAGGCAGCTTGCTTTATCGAACAGACGTTCGTACAATTTGGGGGGAGTCAGGTGGAGCCTAGCTCCACCTAGGTCCGGTCCAAAAATTAAAATGGGTGGTTTCCCAGTGTCCTCAGAACTGGCCTGGCGGGAGCAAAGAGGACCCAGCGAACCGGAGGCTGGCGCTCTGGCGCTGGCCCTGTCCTCGCTCAATTTTCGCTATGGCCCGGGGACGGTTCACATCGGAGCTCCACCGCTCCTCCAGGGGCTGGCGACTGGGGTGAGCGCCTTGGACGACATCACCGGTTGCCAGGGACTGCCCCGGGGCCGGATCAGCCGGCTGACCGGGGGCTCGTCATCCGGGGCGTTCGAACTCGGTCTGGCTCTGGCGGCGGCGGTATCTCGATCCGCGGCCGTGGCCATCATCGACTTCACGCTGGGCTTGGATCCCGGGCATGTCGAAGCCTACGGGGGCGAGCTGAACAACTGCTGGCTGGTCCGGCCCCGGCGCCCGGAGGAGGGATGGGCAGCCGCTCGAGCGCTGGCCAAGGTGGGAGTGGCCCTGTGCCTTTTGGTGGCTGGGGACTGCTCCCGGCTCACCCCGCGCGCGGCCCCGGCCGCCTTGCTGACGGCGCTCTCCGAGGGCGACTGTGCCGGTCTTCTGCTGGGGGGGAGGCTGATCCCAGCTGCGCTCAAAGAGAGGATCTGCCTGGAGTTGGAATGCTGGCGGCTAAATTGGGCTTTGGCGCACGGGGATGTCTGTGGGCTCCGGCTAGGCGTGCAGGTCAGCCGCAGTCACCTGGGCGCGCCCGGGGCCAGCTGCCGGCTCCAGCTCAACTTTCCTAGGCCCTACCAGCTCCGGGTGGGCCTGGAGGAGTTGGGGGAGCTGACCGCAGGTGAGGAGTTGGCGGGGGAGCTGCTCCAGGTGGCGGGCGGGGGTGGCCGGTGAGCCAGCCGAACCGCCGGGCCCACCTCGCCTGCTTCACCTTTCCCCATCTCGCCCTGGTGCTGGCCGGGCGGGCCCATCCTGAATTAGGTGGAGAGCCGGTGCTGGTGGGAGGCCAAAACCAAGGTGGCCGGCAGGTGGTGGTGGCGGCCTCGCCGGTGGCTTGGGCCAAGGGGGTTCGGCCCGGCCAGGAGTGGCGGCGGGCCGAGGTTCTCTGCCCCTTGGCGGTCCGGCTCGAAGTCGATCGGGCCCAGGTGGCCGAGCTGCGGCGGCAGGCCCGGCTGGCCCTGGCCAGCTGCAGCCCCCTGATGGAGTGGGGCGATGACGCCAGTGCCTATGTCGATCTGGCGGGCAGCGATCCGCTGCGGCCGGAGGAGAGCTCCCGGGCAGCTCACTGTGGTCGGGCCCTTCAGGAGGCCTTGGGCGTCACCCCCAGCGTGGGCGTGGGGCCGTCTCGTTTTTCGGCCTGGGTGGCGGCGCAGTTGGCGGCCCCGGGTCGGGTGCGTCTAGTGCCAGAGGGGAAGGCCGCGGAATTCCTAGCCTCCTGGCCGGTAACTGCGCTGCCGATCCCGCCGGAGGTGGGGGAGCGTCTCATCCAGTTCGGTCTGCACACTTGCGGCGATTGCACCGCCATCACCATGGTGGATCTGCAGCGGCAGTTCGGACCGGACGGGATTCTGCTCCATCGGCTCTGCCGGGGCCTGGACTCCGCCCGGATCGATCCCTGGCGGGAGCCGCCTCCCTGTGGCGTCCGTCGGGTCCTGGCGGGGGGGGTGGAGGACTCGGAGTCGCTTCGCTTCGGGGCCGCGGAACTGGCCAGGGGTTTGGCCCAGGAACTGTCCCGGCAGGGGCGGGCGGCGGGGCGGATCCGGCTCGTCCTGCGGGGAGAGGACGAGCCCCAGCGGCCGTCCTCAGCTGACCAACAGACCTGGTGGGGAGAGGTCGCACCCCCCACCCCCCTGGCCACTGCCGACGAGCTGATGGGGCCGCTGCTCAGCCTTTTCGGCCGGGCCCGCCTCCTGACCCCGGTCACGGTGGTGGAGCTGGCGGCCTTTGACCTGGTCGCTCCCCCGGTGACCCAGGTTGGCCTTTGGCAGGGGCGGGCGGCCGACCGGGAGGTGGTCCAGCGGGCGGTGGACCGGCTCCACGACCGGTTCGGCAAGGGCCTGGTCTGGCGGGTTGAGGTGCGGCCGGGACATCCCGGGGACGTTCCCGAGGAACGGTTCGTCTGGAGCTCTCGATGAGCTCGATCGAGGTCCGCACCGGGGGCACCCCGGAGAGCCCCTGCGCAGTGGATTCCGGTCTGGGCTGGGTCGAGGTGACCGCGGTCGTGGAGCGGTGGCGGATCGAGGTCGGTTGGTGGCGGGTGGCCCCGGAGCGATCGGTTAGGCGGGACGGCTGGCGAGTGCTGCTCCGAGATGGCCGCTGTCTGGACCTGCGCTTCGATCTGGCTGCTCGTAGCTGGAGCCTGGAGCGGAGCTGGGGATGAGGTTCAGTCTCATCTGATAGCGTGCCCACATGCCCGATGGCCCGGCGACGCCGGCTTCGCGTCCCCCCCAGAGTTCCCCGCCCGGTGGGCGGTCGCCCATGAACTGGCGATCGCTGCGCAGCTGGATGCCGCTGATCGTGATCTTGGTGCTGAACGTCCTGATCGTCAACGTCTTCCTGGCGCCGTCCGCGCCCAAGTCGATCACCATTCCCTACAACCAGTTCGTGACCGACATCGGCCAAAACGACGTCGCCAGCATCACCACCAGCTCGGGCACCATCCAGGGCACCTTCCGCCACGAGACGGGAGCCTCGCCGTCTGCCAAGAACAAGGCCAAGTACTTCACCACGCAGGTGCCCAGCTTCGGAGGATCGGGCCTGGAAGCCCTCCTGCAGAAGCACAACGTCACGGTCAACGCGGAGTCGACGCTCACGCCTTTCTGGGAGGAGTTGCTGCTCAGCTTCGGGCCGACGCTGCTGATCGTGGTCGGGTTCATCTACCTGATGCGGCGGGCTGCCGCCTCGGCTGGGGGTGGTCTCTTCAGCATGGGCCGCAGCCAGGCCCGCCTCTACGACGCCGAGCGGCCGGCCACGACCTTCGCCGACGTCGCCGGGATCGAGGAGGCGGAAGAGGAGCTCGAGGAAATCGTGGATTTCCTCCGACAACCGGCCAAGTACCAACGGCTCGGCGGCACCGTGCCCAAGGGGGTGCTGCTGGTCGGGCTGCCGGGCACCGGCAAGACCCTGCTCGCCCGGGCGGTGGCGGGCGAGGCCAAGGTGCCCTTCTTCAGCCTCTCTGCCTCGGAGTTCATCGAGATGATCGTGGGCGTGGGCGCCTCCCGGGTCCGGGACCTATTCGCCAAGGCTCGGGCGGCGGCGCCGGCGATCATCTTTATCGACGAGTTGGACGCTATCGGCAGGAGTCGAGGAGTTGGCGCCAGCTTCGGCGGCCATGACGAGCGGGAGCAGACCCTCAACCAGATTCTCACCGAGATGGACGGCTTCGACGCGCGGGAGGGCGTGATAGTGCTGGCGGCCACCAACCGGGCCGATGTCCTGGACTCTGCCCTGCTGCGCCCCGGGCGGTTTGACCGCCGGGTGATGGTTCAGCCGCCGGACCGGGTTGGCCGGGCCGCCATCCTCAAGATCCACACGAGGGGAGTTCCCCTAGGCGAGGACGTCGACCTCAATAACGTGGCCTCGCAAACGCCCGGGCTGGTGGGAGCGGAGCTTCGCAACCTGGTCAACGAGGCCGCCCTACTGGCTGCCCGGCGGGACCGCAAGGCGGTGACTCAGCCGGATTTCACTGACGCCTTGGAGAAGGTGCTGCTGGGGGCGGCCCGGCGCATCGTCTTGTCGGAGGAGGACCGGCGTCGGACCGCTTGCCACGAGAGCGGCCACGCCCTCTTGGGTCTCCTGGTTCCCGAGGCAGACCCGGTTCGTCGCGTTTCGATCGTGCCCCGCGGTCGGGCCCTGGGAGTCACCGTGCAGTCCCCGGTGGACGACCGTCAGAACTACCCCGAGAAATACCTCAGGGCCCGCATCGTCGGGGCCCTCGGGGGTCGGGCTGCGGAGAAGCTGGTCTACGACGAGGTCACCACCGGGGCGGAGAGTGACCTCCACCAGGTGACCGTGATCGCCCGGCACATGGTGGTCAACTGGGGCATGAGTCCCTTGGTGGGCCCGCTCAACCTGACCGAGGAGCAAGACAGCGGGGCCCTGGTTATGACCCAGCGTCCTTACAGTGAGGCGACCGCTCAGGTCATCGATTCGGAGGTCAGGCGCATCGTCGAGGAGTGCTTCACCGAGGCCCGCGACCTGCTCAGTCGGAATCGGGACAAGCTGGAGGCGCTGACCCAGGCCCTTCTCCGCGACGAGTCACTCGACGAGGAAGAGATTTTGAAGGTCACCGGACTGGCTGCCAAGCCCGGTCCGGCGGCGGTCGGCCCGCCGCCCCCCGAGAGCTCTCAAGACGCTCCCCCGGTGGTGGCGGAGCCGGTTCTCCCAGCCCGCTGAAGGCGGCGGTCGATCTGGGGGGAGCGAGCTCAGTAAGGAGAGCCCGTCCGGTGCTGGCGGTGGTCGCCGTCCTGCTGCTGGCCTTCAATCTGCGTCTGGCGGTGTCCGGCACGCCCCCGATCCTGGCCGACCTCGGTCTCAGCGCGGCCGGACAGTCCCTGCTGGTGACGGTGCCGGTGCTGTGCTTTGGGCTGGCAGCGCTCGCTGGTCCCTGGCTGCGGCGTCGGCTCGGCGAAGAACAGCTGTTGTTGGTGGCGATCGCGGCCCTGGCGATCGGGCTGGTGATCCGGGCCGGCTGGCCCCAGGTGGGACTCTTCCCCGGCACGGTGGTCGCGGCGTTGGCCGTGGCGATCATGAATGTGGTGGTCCCGGCGGTGGTCCGGGGCCGATTCGCCGCCCATGCGGCCGCCATGACCTCGGCCTATACGGTGTCGCTCAGCGTGGGCGCAGGTCTGGCGGCGGGGCTTACGGTCCCCATCCTGCACGCGACCAGGTCCCTGCACTTCGCTCTGGGGGTCTGGGCACTGCCGGCTGTCGTGGCCTTGTTGGTCTGGCTGACCCAGATTGGCCCCTGGCGCCAGACCGCCGCCCAGCGTCAGAGTACGAGCGCGCTGGCGAGTGCCCCCGGGAGTCGGCTCTGGACCAGCCCGGTCGCCTGGGGGGTCACCGCCTTCTTCGGACTGCAGTCCCTCGTCTACTACGCCATGTTGTCGTGGCTGCCTTCGGTCTACCGAGCGCGGGGAGATAGCCCGGCCGCGGCCGGTTTCCTTTTGGCGATCCTGGCCACCGTCGGCATCCTGGGCAACTTGGCGGGGCCGGCTCTGGCCTCCCGCACCAAGGACCAGCGGGTCGCGGTGGTGATGGGTATCTCAATCACCGCGGTGGGAGTGCTCGGGGTGCTCCTGGCTCCTCTCAGCACCGCGGTGCTCTGGGTGTGCATCTTGGGCATCGGCACCGGTGCCACCTTCGCTTTGGCGCTGCTCTTGGTCGTGCTGCGGTCGGCGAACGCCACCACCGCCGTTCGGCTCTCCGCCATGGCCCAGGGGATTGGCTATGTGATCGCGGCGACCGGGCCATTGGCGCTGGGCCTGGTGCGGGAGGTCTCCGGCAGTTGGCACATTCCGCTGGTGCTGGTCCTGGTCGTGTTGGCCGTCGAGATCGGGCCGGGACTGGTCGCCGCCCGGGCCCGGGTGGTGGGAGCCGACTGACCGCTGCCTCGCTGCTCCGCTAGTACCAGATTCTCATCGGGACCTTCAGCTCCGGGTCAAGCTGGTCGAGCTCCCCCGGAATCCAGCTGGCCGTGCCCGCCGCTATCCGGCTGGCCGTCCAGAGGCAGGCGTAGGCGTCCAAGGAATCACCGCTCGAAGGTCGTTCCGGGTCGAGCTTCTCCAGCTGCGGGAACTCCGCCCGTAAGAGCTGCCACCGAGCCACCCGGCCTTCCTGGGTGTGCTTGGAGGCGGGCAGACCGGCCGCGCCCGCCAGCGTGCGGAAGACCAGTTCGGGATGCCCCTCACGCAGGTGATCAGCGCCCTGGTGGCGCAGCAATTGGTCGACTTCCGCCACCTTCGCCTGGATTCCGAAGGCCTGACGCGAGCATCCCGTGCCCTCGATGCTCTGGCGGATGGCCTGCGCCTGCTGATAGCTGGTGGCGGCCAGCATGGGGCGCAGAGGGGCTGGAAAGACGCTGCTGCCGCGCGGCTGGCCTAGCAGCCGGCGCGCCTCCAGGTCGCAGGCCCGCGGTCCGCTGGCGGAGAGCCCGATGGGTATGTCGAGGACGGCGGCCACTACCGAGCTTAGCCGGGCGGCCGCTCCCAGCTGGCGGGTATCCCAGCGCTCCAGGGCGGTCGCGTGATCGGCAAACTCCAAGGCCACCATCCAGCCGTCCGGGCAGCCATCGGCGCCAATCAGCCGAACCTTGGCAGGCACCTCGGAAGCGTAGTCATGAGCAGCTCGTCTGCCAACGATGGCGAACGTTAGTTCGTATCATGGCCCGGTGACCCAAGTGGCCTTTTCCGAACTCTGGGCTCGCTCCTACTTCTCCTTTCTGGAGGGCGCAAGTGCTCCCGAGGCGATGGTCGCCCGGGCCACCGAGCTAGGGATGACCACCTTGGGCCTGGTGGATCGCGGCGGGCTGTACGGGGCGGTGCGACTGGTTCAGGCTGCCGAACGTTACGGGCTGGCGGCGATGGTAGGGGCGGAGTTGAACCTGGACGGTGGCGGCAGGCTGGTCCTTTGGGCCACCGACCGACCCTCTTATCAGCAGCTCTGCCGGGCGGTGAGCCAGGCTCAACTGGCGGGCGCCAAGGGGGCTCACCAACTCCATCTGGCGGGCCTGACCGCAGATCTGGCAGCCGCAGCCGGGGGAGTCGGAGGCGGCCGGGACGCCGCTCTGCCGCCGGCCCTGGAGCGTCGGCGGGTGCGGAAAGTTAGTGCTGGGGCGGCCACTGAAAGCCGGGTTGATCCGGCGCAGCTGGGCCACTGCACGGTGATGATGGGAGGGCCGCACAGCCCGATCAGCCTGGCCTTGCTCCGCGGCGACCGGGAGGCGGCAGACCGGGCCGCTTTGGCTCTCCGCGCTGCCTTTCCCAGCGGTCAGGTCTATCTGGCCCTGCTGCATCATCTCCATCCCGGCGACAGCTGGCTGGCGGCCGAAACGGCGGCTTGCGCCGAGCGGACCCAGATGGGCCTGATGGTATCGGGGTCTCCCCGCTATGCCACCGCCAGCGAGGCAGCGCTGCTCGATGTGCTCGCCGCCATCCGCCACAACTGTTCTCTGGAGGCGGCGGCGGAGCGGGGGCTGCTGCTGCCCAACCACCAGTACTGGATGCGCGACGGCGAGTCGCTCCGGGAGCTGCTGCCGTACCCCCAGGCCTTCCAGGCCACGGCCGAGCTGGCCGCCCGGGCCGAGCTCCAGCTGGACTTCCGCCACAGCCGCTTCCCGGCCTTCACTGCTCCCCGGGGACTGAGTCCCGATCAGTATTTGGAGCAGCTCTGCCGCCTCGGGATTCCGGACCGTTACCCGACCCCGGGCTCCGAGGTGGAGTCGCGGCTGCTCCATGAGCTGCGGGTCATCGCCAAGTGCAAGCTGGCGGAGTTCTTCCTGATCGTCTGGGAGCTGATGGATTTCGCCCGGCGGGAGGGGATCCCCGCGCAGGGAAGGGGGTCGGCCGCGGACAGCCTGGTGGCCTACCTACTGGGTATCACCCGAGTTGACCCGATCGCCCACCACCTGCTCTTTGAGCGCTTTCTGCACGAGGAGATGCAGGGCACTCCCGACATCGACATCGACATCTCGAGCGCCCACCGAGAGCGGCTGCTCCGTCACGTCTACGACACCTATGGCCAGGACCGGACCGGCATGGTGTGCACGGTCATCACCTTCCAGGCCCGGATGGCGCTCCGCCAGGTGGGGACCGCCTTCGGCCTGCCCTCGCTAGTGGTGGAAAAGCTCAGCCGCTCGGTGGATCGCTGGTATGGGAAGGGCGAGCAGGCCCTGGTCAGCCAGGTGCTGGAATCAGGGGGAGCGCACTCCGCCCAGGTGCTGACCTCGCAGCCTTGGCGGCAGTTCGCCAATTTGGTGGAGGCAGTGGTCGGGGTGCCTCGCCATCTCTCTATCCATGTCGGAGGCATGCTGGTCACCGGGGAGCCGCTCTGGGACATCGCTCCCTTGGAGCGGGCCACCATGCCGGGCCGGGTGGTGGTGCAGTTCGACAAGAACGACGTCGAAGACCTGGGGCTGATCAAGATCGACCTGCTCGGCTTGCGCACCCTTTCGGCGGTCGCGGAGACCCTCCAGGAGCTGGAGGACGCGACCGGCGAGCGCCCTGACCTAGAGGCGCTGGACTTGGCCGATCCCGAGGTCTACGCCATGTGCGCCAAGGCCGACACCATCGGGGTCTTCCAGATCGAGTCGAGAGCCCAGCAGCAGACTCTCCCGCGCAGCAATCCCAAGGAGTTCAACGACCTGGTGGTCGAGGTGGCGCTGATCCGCCCCGGCCCCATTCAAGGCAAGGCGGTCCACCCCTACCTGCGCCGTCGCCAGGGCCGGGAGCCGGTGACCTACCTGCACCCGCTCTTGGAGCCGATCCTGCGCGACACCATGGGAGTGATCCTCTACCAGGAGCAGATCCTGGAGATCGCCATGCAGCTGGCGGGCTTCAGCGCCGGGGAGGCCGATCGCTTCCGTCGGGCCATGAACCGCCACCGCTCCCGGGTGGAGATGACCTCCTTGGAGCAGGGGTTCATGGAGGGCTGTGCCCGTCATGAGGTGTCGGCGGCGGTCGCCGCCGAACTCTTCGAGGCGGTGCGCGGGTTCGCGGAGTTCGGCTTCTGTCGCAGCCATGCGGCGGCGTTTGCCCGGACCGCCTATGAGACCGCCTGGCTGCGGCTCTACCACCACCCCGCCTACCTGGTGGGCCTGCTCAACCACCAGCCGATGGGCTTCTACCATCCCTCGGTGCTAGTGGAGGACGCCAAGCGGCGCGGGGTCACGGTGCTCTCGGTGGATGTCAACCTGAGCCGGGGCCGCTGCCACCTGGAGGAGCTCCGGAGCGGGCCTGCCGGCTCCCGACAGTTCGGGGTCCGCCTCGGCTTCAACTACGTGAAGGAGCTGGGGGAGAACCTCCGAGAACGCTTGGACCAAGAGCGGGAACGGGGGCCGTACCGATCGCCGGAGGAGTTCTGGCGCCGTACCGAGCTGCCGCGGCCCGCTTTGGACTCGCTGGTGCTGGTGGGTGCTCTGGACAGCTTCGGCGAGTCTCGCCGCAAGCTGCTCTGGCGACTCAAAGCGGTGGAGGAGGCGCTGACGGGCAGTCGCCCCTTCCGGCCAACTGCCGCAGCCTCAAAGGGGGCGCTCGGCTCGCCACCATCGGGGCCTCGCCAGGGTCTGCTGCTGGAGCTGCCTGCGGAACCACCCCAGCTGGCCGACCTGACGGCCATGGAGCGGGCCGCGGCTGATTACCGAATCATGGGATTGACGACCGGCGCCCACCTGGTCTCCTTCCTGCGCCCTCAGCTGACGGAGCTGGGAGCGATTCCGCTGGCTGAGGCGAGAGAGTCCCCTCGAGGTAGCCGGGTGCTGACCGCGGGGTTGGTGATCACCCGCCAGGCGCCCCATTCAGCCCACGGCATGCGGTTCTTCACCGTGGTCGACGAGACGGCCCAGCTGGACCTGGTCCTCCGACCCGAGGTGTACCGGGCGCACCGGACCTGGGCCAACCACGATCCAGTGCTGGGTGCCGAGGGAGTGCTGCAGGTGGCGGACGGGGCCAAGAGTCTGTTGGTCGAGAGGCTGGTGCGACTGCCTCGAGCCGCCCGGCCGGCGGCGGAGGCTAGCTCAGCCGACTCGCTGTTCCCGGCCCCCTCGTCCCACGACTACCACTGAGTTCCGCCGGGTCCAACGGGGGGGCCGTGCTGGTGCTGGGGAACTCCGGGGCGGCGCCGGTGGCTCCCATGGTCAGCCGCGGCAGCATCCGCTCCAGCTGCCTCATGGTGGCCTCCAGGTCGGCCGCGCTGAAGGCCGACCTGGTGCGGCGCTGGAGCGCCACCGTGAAACTCTCAGATCCGGGAATTTCCAGTGGCAACACGATGATTGAGGTCAGCTCGACGTTGGTCCGAGCCTGGGGCCGGTTGGAGAGCGGCTCGGTCCAGAGCACCGGCACTCGGCCCTGGCGGGAGCGTTCAGCCAGTGAAGTGAGCAGCTCCCCGCCGGGCGCCCAGGTCCGGCCCCAGTTGGCCGTCTCCTGGCCAGCGTGGTTCAGTAGAGCGGTGTGCTGCGCTCCGCTGACCCTTCCCAGACGGGCGAGGAAGTGATCGACGCCCAGCGGTCCCTGGGCAGGGCGGCGGTGACGGCGGGCGAGCTGCCAGTTGAGGGCGGCGTTCACCACCATCCCCAGGATCGCCGCGATCAGGCCGTCCAGCACCAATGGGAGGGTGGTGCCCACCAAGCCCAGGAACACCGCCAGCTGGGCGCCCCCGGCGGTGAGGGTGGAGGAGATGTAGCGCCGCATCAGGGGATAGCGCTCCCGGCGGAGGTCGGCGAAGGTCAAGCGCAGGTTCCAGCTGAAATTCCAGCAGACCGACACCACGAAGGCGACCGACCAGGCGACCAGCGCCGGCCAACCCAGACCGTTCCCGCCGAGCTCCAACAGCAAGAGGAACAGCAGCAGGCCGCTGATCCCGACCGTGGCGAACTTCCAGACTCGAGCGCTACCCGGCACGTCCCGGATCAGTGACCAGATGTGCCGCAGGAACAGCAGTCCCTGGGCAAAGCTGGCCTTGCTCTCGCCCGCGGTGCGGGCCTGGAACTGCAGGGGCACGTCGACGACCCGGGGATGCGGTGAGCAGACCAGGAGCTCCAGCAGGATCTTGAAGCCGACCGGCCGGAACTCAACTCCCCGGAGCAGCGAGGCTCGGCAGAGGAAGAAGCCGGCCAGCGGATCGGTGCTGACCCGGGCCTCGACGAACACCGTCCGCACCAGGATGCTGGCCGCTCGTGAGATGAACTGCCTCAGGCCAGTGGCGAGGCCCGCCCGACTGCCCCCGGGCAGGTAGCGGCTGGCCACGACCAGGTCCGCGCCCGCGCGTTCGGCGGCCAGCATGGCGGGGATGGTCTCCGGCGGGTGCTGGAGGTCCGCGTCCATGACGCAAACCAAGCGACCGCGCGCCTCGTGTAGTCCGAGCACCACGGCGGTGCTGAGACCGCCCTCCCGGAGTTCAGGCTCTCGGTGGGTGAGCCGGACCCGTAGGTCCCGGGTAGCTTCCTCGGCCAGCCGGGGGGCGGTCTGGTCATCGCTGTCGTCGATGAAGACCAGCTCGAAGGCGACATCCGGAAGGGCCTCCCGAAGTCTCGCCAGCAGGGGCTCGACGTTGCTGGCCTCATTGCGCGTCGGGAGCACCACAGAGAGCTCTGGCAGCGTCACCCCGGCCGTGGCGCGGAGCTCGGACATTGGCCGAAGTCTAGCCCTGATCGAGCTCCATCTCAGCCGCCGTTACAGAATCGTCAGGCTCACCCCGCCCGGAAGTCCGCAGAGCGTCCAGCGCGATCCGAAGCCGGGAGGCGTCGATTCGTCCCTCCGCGACCACCCGGCCTCGATACCGAATCACCGGAACCCGGTCACTGAAGTGGCGCAGCAGCTCGGGGTCCTCGTCCACATCGAACTCGGAGATACCGAGACTCCGGGCGGTGGCATCCTGCCGCAACGAGGCGCTGGCCAAGTCACAGAGGGGACATTGGCGCCGGGTGATCAGCTCCAGCCGCTCAGCGGTCATAGACCCCCCAGCCTTCCATGCGGTTGCGGTGGCACCGGCTCCAGTTCCAGAAAGCCGTCCAAGCAACCAGCCAGAAGGCCAGCTCGACAGTGACCCCGATTAGGGTCGACTGGGCCAGACCATTACCGCTGAGCGCTAGGACCGCGTAGACCAGGAAGCGGGCCATCACCATCCCGACCAGCCCAGTCATCACTACCAAGGCGATCCGCGCGGTTCGCCGCTCGGTCCGCAGGGCAGCCCGGAGCTGCCCGGCGGTGGCGCTCTCTGCTCGGCCCAGATTTACCGGCGGCTCGGCCTGGGCCGAGCCCATCCGGAAGGCTCCCCAGGTGGCCAGCAGTCCGGCCAGCGCCACCGGGACCAGGGCCTGCCAGGGAGCGCCCAGGCGCAGGTAGTTCTGCCAACCAGTGAGCCGCTGACCTGCTTGATATGAGGTGGCGAAGTGGCTCTGGAGCGCGAACGAGGCTATCGCCACCGCCAGCCCCAGCACCACGCTGGCGGTGGCGATCACGCTGGTCAGGGGATGTCGCCGAATGAGTCCCGCCAGCTGGGCCAGTTCCGACGGCAGCCGCAGGTCGGCCCTAGCCACGGGGCCAGCTGCCATCGATCATCCCCAGGTAGCGCGCGGCCGAGCGCATCACCGCCCCGTGAGCGTCGGTGGCGATGACGTCATCGGGCCAGGCTCCGTAAAGGCGGTCGAACGCGAGTGGGGCGACTCGCTCAGCTATCGACTGCACCTCCGCCGCGGCCAGCGGGATGCGGTTCGGGTAGCTGTATTGGAAAGCGGTCCAGCGGCGATCGGCGGCGACGGAGATGGTGTCGCCCGTCAGCAGCACCCCCCGACCGGCCGCCCCGGCTGGCCAGTGCAGCACCGTCGAACCAGCGAAGTGGCCGCCAAGGCGTAGCACCCGGAGCCCTGGCCATGGCTCTACCTCATCTCCCTCGAAGTGAACCACTGCCGGGCTCGGTCGAACCAGGTAGTCGCGGTCGCGGCTGCTGAGATAGATGGGGACTCCCCCGAAGGCATCGCTCCACTCCACGCAGCTCCCATAGAAATGAGGATGGCTGACGGCGACCGCTGCGAGTTCCCCCAACTCGGCCACCGCCCCCTGGGTGGCCGGGTCCAGATAGCTGAGGCAGTCCCAGAGGAGGTTACCGCCCGGTGTGCGTACCAGCAGGGCGCGCTGCCCAATTCCGAACGACGGCCGGGTGGTGAGCTGGTAGAGGCCCGGCTCGAGTTCGGCCACCTCAGTTCGATAACGTCCCCGCATCTCCTCCAGGCTGGTCCAGCGCTGTCCGCTGCGTCCCACGAACTGGCGCTCGTCGGCGCAGATCGAGCAGTCGTCGGGCGGCGCCGGGCGGAGCGGCTGCTGCACGCCGCAGGTCTGGCAGATATGGGCGGGCATCGCGCTCCTGATTCTGGACGCTTGGGTGTTTGACGCCACAGCCTAGAATCAACCCGATGGCTTCGACGCCTGTCGGGCGGGGTCCGTCGCCCGAGCCGACGACGTCGCCGACGCTGCGGGTCGCCACCTACAACATCTTGCTGGGCGGGGGCGGACGCTGGACCGAGATCACCCAGTTGCTGCAGGCGATCGACGCCGACGTGATCGCCCTCCAGGAGGCGGAAGACCGCGGGGCCGTCGAGCGGTTGGGGGAGCAGCTGGGTTATCAAGTGATCTTCGGGATGGCCCCGACTCCGCGGCACCAAGCGGTGCTGTCGCGACTGCCGATCAGCTCGTGGACGAATCACCGGGATCCCACGATTTTCCTCAGAAACTCCCTGGAAATATGGCTGGAACTTCCGTCCGGCAGCAGGCTCTCCCAGCTCTACCTCCACACCGTTCATCTGACGGCAGCCTTTCATCGGCGGGGCCGGGCCGAGCCGGAGCGGGTGCGGGAGCTGGCGGCGGTGCTCGGGCACGCCGCCGCCCACCCGGAGGCGGCCCACCTGGTACTCGGCGATTTCAACGCCGTGGCCCCTGGGGACCGGGTTCGGGCCACCGAATTCTTCGCCCAGATCAACCAGTGGCGCCGGAGCGGGGTGCTGCAGGAGGCGGGCGCGCTGGGACCGGTTCCGCCGGGACTCGCCCATCTGCGCTGGTGGCAGGACGCTGAGTCAGGGGCGGCGAACGTGGAGGAGCTGCCGGAGGCGGTTCGTAGTGGGCTGCCCCGACTTCCCTGGCTGGTTCACCCCCTGCTGGAGGTGCTCCCACGGAATGACGCGACCGACGCGGTGCTAGGCGCGCTCCTGCCGCGGGCCGCGGTCCGAAGCTTGCTCCGGGCCGGGTACGCCGACTGCCTGCGCACCCTGCATCCGCGGGCCGGTGCCTTCACCTGCCCCTCGTACCAACCAGCGGTCCGGATCGATTACATCTTTGCCACCAAGGCGCTGGCCCAGCGGCTAACCCGCTGCGAGGTGGTGGGACGCTCTGGGGAGCTGGCGTCGCTGGCCCGCCAGGCCAGTGATCACTTCCCGATGATGGCGGAGTTTAGGCTCGGTCCGCTGGAGTCGTGACCTCGCTGGGCGCCGGGCGAGCGCCGGGACGGCACGGAATCGCCAGGTGACCTTGGCTGAGGGGGGCATCCGGGAGCCGGTCTTGCGCGGTCAGCGCTGGCTGCCGCCGGTGACCTTGCTGGTGGTGACAGCGGTCTACGGCTGGACCTTCGTGGTGGTCAAGGATGTCCTGGCGGAGTATCCGGTGCTGCCCTACCTGGGTCTGCGCTTCGGGATCGCGGTCGTGACCCTGTTCCTCTTGCTGCGTCGCTGGCCCCGCCCAGCTGACTGGAAGGTCGGGTTACCGGTGGGCGCCATGTTGGCGCTGGGCTACCTATTTCAGACCGAGGGCATGGTGTCGATCCAGCCGGGAATCGCGGGCCTGCTCACCGGTCTGTTCGTCGTTTTCACACCCCTGCTGGATCGGCTGCTGTTTCGGACCGCCCTGCGGCTGCGGACCGGGTTGAGCGTGCTGGCGGCTCTGCTGGGGACGGCCTTGTTGACCGGCACTCGAAGCGGCTTCTCGCTGGGCGACTTGCTGGTGGTGGTCTCAGCCTTGGCGTTCGCGGTCCAAATCGTGCTGCTGAGCCGTGCCCGCAGCTCGGCGGCCCAGCTGGGCATGGTCCAGATGCTGGTGTGCGGAGCCGTCTTTCTCGCCCTCGGAACTACCAGCGGAGTGCCGTACCCGACGATCTCTGGTCCCGTCGCCTGGGCGCTCCTGGTGACCGGGGTAATCGCCAGCGCCTTGGCGGTCCTGGCTCAGACCTGGGCCCAGCAGAAGATGTCGGCCAGCCGCGCGGGACTGGTGCTGGCCGCCGAGCCAGCACTGGCGCTCCTGTTCGCGGTCGTGCTGACCGGGGAGCGACTGGGCCTGCTCCAGCTCGGGGGCGCTCTGGTATTGATCGGAGCGATCGTGGGTCACGAAATCGGCGGGACGACACAGCTGGCCTAGACCGGCGCCCCCCTCGGGTACGGTTTTCGGTCGCCCATATACTCGGGCCATGGTCCGCGCGCGTCGGCAGCCGTCGATCCCCCAGGCCAACTTCGCCCTCTTGGGGGGCGCAGGAACCGGCACTCAGGGCTCGCCCGAGCTGGAAGGCGCGGTGCGTCTGCTGGAGCGGGACATGGTCCTCAGCACGCCCTTCGGCGACTCACCGCCGATTACCCACTTCGAGGTGCCGCTGGACGCGGGAGGCCGGCGGCCGGTGTTGTTCTCCAGGCCCTACGCGGCGTTGGCCGGGGCGACGGCGGCGATTCCGAGTCACCAGCGGGCGCAGCAGGTGCTGGCCCTCTTCTGGGTGCTGCAGCGGGCGGGAGTGACCCGGGTGGTCGCCGAGTCTGGCGCCGCCAGCATCACCCAGCACTTTCACCCCAGGGACTTGGTGGTGCCCCACGACTTCATCGACTTCACCCACCAGCATGGGGGCCAGCTGGAGCCGGGGGTGATCTTGGTGATGCGGGACCCCTTCTGCCCGGAGATCCGCGAGGCGCTCTGGCAGCGCGCCCGGCAATTTGCCGCCGACAAGGCGACCCGGGCTTTCAACCGAGCGACCCATGTCACTGTCGAGGGTCCCCGGCTGGAGACCGCGGCCGAGGTTGCAGCCCTGGCCCGGATGGGCGGCGACATCATCAGTCAGAGCCTCACCCCCGAGGTCTACTTGGCTCGCGAGATCGGCGCTTGCTTCGGCTCGGTGGCGATGGTATTGAACTACGCGGAAGGGGTCCGCCCGGAGTGGGACTTCGAGCTGCTGCGGGCGATCGTGCGAGAGGGGGCCGAGGAGCTGGGCCGGGTGGCCTTGGACGCGCTGCTGGCCCTGCCCGATGAGGCGCAGTGCACCTGCCTCAGTCACCGGCAGACGGCCCTGTCGGTCCCCCCGGCAGTCGCCCAAGTGGTGGCCGAGTCGGCGTGAGCTCGGCCGGCGGGCTCCCCACCGTGGGCAGCCCGGAGCCAGACGCGGTCCGGGGCATGTTCTCCAGCCTGGCCGTCCGCTACGACCTGCTCAATTCGGTGCTCAGTCAGGGCCAGGATCGGCGCTGGCGCCGGCGGGCCGCCCAGCTGACCCGGGCCCAGCCCGGCGACCGGGTGCTCGACGTCTGCAGCGGCACCGGAGCGCTGGCCGCCTTGCTGTGGCGCCGGGTCGGGGCGCAGGGAGAGGTGATCGGGGTCGATCTCACTGAAGCCATGCTGGAGGTGGCCAAGGCAAGGGTTCCGGGGGTCACTTTCCTGGTCGGAGACGCCTGCCAATTGCCCTTCCCAGATCGCCGTTTCGCGGCCGCCACCATGGCCTTTGGGCTCCGCAACATCAAGGAGCGCCGGCTGGCGCTCCGCGAGCTGGCGCGCGTCCTGCGCCCGGGTGGCCGGGCGGTGATCTTGGAATTCAGCCAGGTCCATCCACTCCTGCGGACCGGCTACGCCTGGTACAGCCGGTACGTGATCCCCCCGATCGCCCGCCGGATCCTGGGGCGGGACAGTGCCTACCGCTACCTCACCGACTCCATCGCCGCCTTCGTGCCTCCGGAGGTGGTCTCGAAGTGGATGTGGGAGGCGGGCTTTCAATCGGTGCGCCTCCACCGGATGACCGCCGGAGTGGTTACGATCCACGTCGGGCGGCTCCCCGGGCCTCGACCTGCCTAGCTCTCCGGACGAGCTCCCGCGGGCCACGGGATCAGTAGGCTGATCGTCTCGGCGATCAGGGCTGGGTGGGCGGCGCCCTCCAGTTCGTAGCTGAGTTCGTAGCTGGCCAGCACTCCCTCGGGAGGACGGTCGGTGACCGCCAGCACCTTGGTGCGCAGCCGGACCCGGCTGCCGGCCGGGACAGGGGTGAGAAAGCGGAGCCGGTTGAGTCCGTAGTTGATGCTGGTCGCACCTTGGCGGAGCTGGGTCAACTGGTCCATCAGCATCGGGGTCAGGGAGAGGGTCAGGTAGCCGTGGGCAATGGTCGAGTGGAACTCACTGGCGGCCGCCCGCCCGGGGTCGACGTGAATCCACTGGTGGTCGCCGGTGACCTCGGCAAAGGCGTCGATCCGGGCCTGATCCAGGGTCACCCACTCGCTGGGGCCGAGCGTTGTCCCAACCGCCTGCCGGAGATCATCAATGGTTCTGGGAAGCACCGCCATCCGTGATCAAGTAGGTTACATTGAAGCCCGGTGAGGGTGACGTGAAGTTGGCACGATTCAGTGCGGGAGCGGAGAGATCCAGGTGATTCGGGCACTGGTGGTGGCGGGGCGTCGGCAGGCCGAGGACTTGGGTCCGTGGCTCGATTACATGAGGCGTACCGGCAGGGTCGAAGCCGAGATCAGCGATGACGTGAGCGACCTGACCCGGTTGGAGGGCTACGACGTGATCGTGGCCCATCCTCCGGAGGGTGAGCTGGTGCCAGCTGCCGAGGCCTCTCTCTGCGAATTCGTGAGGCGGGGCGGGGGGTTCCTCGGCCTCCACTGCACCAACGCCACTTGGGGTTCGGCCCCCGAGTACTTGCAGCTGGTTGGCGGCAGCGCCGATGGCCGCCTACCCAGGAGCGAGATCGTGAGCCAGGTCAGGGATGGCGGCCACGACATCACCCGGCGGCTGGCCGGCTCTCTGACCCTGCACGACTCCTGCTACACCCAGCCCCAGCCTGCAGCGGGCAGCCAGGTGCTGCTGGACACCACCTGGCAATCCAGAAGGCTGCCGGTTGCTTATGTGCGCGAGCCTGGGTCGGGCCGGGTTTTCTACTGGGGGATGGGGGAGGCTGCAGCTACCTTCCGGGATCCGGACGTGCAGGAGATGCTCTACCGCGGGGTGCGCTACGTGGCGGGCCAGGTGGAGCGTCCCTTCGTCGGCATCGGGATGCTGGGGTTCGGTGCTATCGGCGCCGACCACGTAACCGCCATCGGAGCGGTCGCGGGTCTCAAATTGCTGGCCATCGCCGACCAGAGCCCGGCGCGCGTGGCAGCCGCCCGCCAGCTTGCTCCCGAGATTCAGGTGGCGGCCGATCTCGCTGGGCTGACCGAGGCGGCGGGAGTGGAATTGGTGATCATTTCCACTCCCCCCAACACCCACGCGGCGCTGGCCGAGCAGGCCCTGCGCGCCGGCAAGCACGTGGTGCTGGAGAAGCCCTTCTGCCTCAGCCTGAGGGAAGCGGAGCGCTTGGTCGGGCTGGCCCGGGAGACCGGGCGAACTCTGACCGTTTATCAGAACCGCCGCTGGGATCCGGACTTCCTGGCGCTCCAGGCAGCCGTCCAGCGCGGCGATCTGGGGTCGATTTTCCACCTCGAAGCTTTCGTGGGAGGCTACGGGCATCCCTGCCATTTCTGGCATTCCCACGCGCCGGTCAGTGGCGGGGTGATCTTCGACTGGGGGTCCCACTACCTGGACTGGATCCTCCAGCTCATCCCCGACGACGTGGTCCGGGTGGCCGCGACCCGGCAGAAGTTGGTCTGGCAGGACGTGACCAACGACGACCACTTCGAGCTGCGGATGACCTTCGCCGGCGGGGCCGAGGCAGTCTTCATCCACTCCAACATCGCGGCCGCCCGCAAGCCCAAGTGGTACGTACTGGGCACCAGCGGCGCCGCGGTGGGCCACTGGCGTCAGGGCTGGATTACCAGCCGGGGGCCGACGGGGCTGG
The DNA here is from genome assembly GCA_035533655.1 of Candidatus Acidiferrales bacterium. Taxonomy (GTDB): domain Bacteria; phylum Chloroflexota; class Dormibacteria; order Aeolococcales; family Bog-877; genus Bog-877. The sequence continues at coordinate 66,097 of DATLTJ010000006.1, forward strand.
TGGTGGAGGAGCGGCTGCCGGTCACTGACCTCCCGTGCGAGCTGCACATCTTTCACCCGGACGGCGCTGGCGAGAGCCACGACCAACTGCTGTCGCTCCCGGCCGCGCCGCCCCAGGCCTTCTACCGCAACCTGGCGGGGCATCTCCTCGCCGAGGAGCCACTGGCGGTAACCCCGGAGTCGGCACGCCGCAATGTCGCCGTGATGGAGGCCGCCACCAAGTCGGCTGAGCTGGGGCAGCCGCTCGAACTCCGAGTGTGACCGACGCTCCGCTCAGGTGGGGGGTCCTGGGCGCGGCGGACATTGCCCGCAAGGCGGTAATGCCGGCCATTCAGGCGGCGGGAGGCGAGCTGGTGGCGCTCGCCAGCCGAGACCCCGAACGGGGCCGGGAACTCACCTCCCGGTTTACCATCCCTCGGCTCTGCTTGAGCTACCAAGAGCTGGTCGAGACTGAATTGGACGCCGTCTACATCCCGCTGCCCAACTCGCTCCACCTCCCGTGGACGCTCCAGGCGGTGGCCGCCGGCAAGCATGTGCTCTGTGAAAAGCCGCTGGCGCTGACGGCCGCCGAAGTTAGGCAGATGCAGGACGCCGCGCAAGACCACGGGGTGGTGCTCGCGGAGGCGGCGATGTATCGCTACCACCCGAGGTGGCAGGCCGTGCACCGGTTGATCGCCGAGGGCGAGATCGGCCGCCTGCGCCACCTGCAAGGGAGCTTCACCTTTCGCCTGGGCCCGCCCCCCAACATTCGCTGGAACCGGGCCCTGGGAGGGGGGGCGCTCTACGACATCGGGTCCTACCTAGTCAGTGCCTGCCGCTGGCTGGCCGGCGAGCCAAGCCGGGTGCTGGCCCGCGCCGAGATGCGACGTGGGGTGGACAGTGATGGCTCGTTGCTACTGGAGTTCCCGAGTTCCCACGGGCCGGTCTCCGCGGAACTGGCGTACAGCTTCGATTCAGCGGAGCACCAGCAACTGGAGGTGATCGGCACCAAAGGCTCGCTGCTCATCCCGACGCCGTTCACCGCCTGGCGGGATGAGGAGATCCCGGTCTGGCTGAGCCAGGACTCCGCCAGTGCCGCCCGATCCGTGGCGACTCCCGCCGCGGATCCGTATCAGGCGATGGTGGCGGCGTTTACCGCCAGGGTCAGGGGCGGGCCCCTGCTCCCCACCGCGCCGGAGGACTCTGAGCTGGGGCTGAAGGTCCTGGATGCGGCCCGGCGGAGCGTGGACAGCGCTAGCTGGGAGCGTCCCTAGGCGGCGGTCAGCCGCGGATCTCGATCTGGCAGCTGGAGGCCGAGAGCGCGAGCTCCAGCTCGCCCGTGGCGGGCCGGTAGGGCGAGCTGAGCTGGGCGCACGAAGTGAGCGATCTGGGTGTCCCCACGGAGGCGGGCCAGGAGACCAAGACGGAGCGCTCCAGCCCCTGGCCCTGCACCGAGGCGGTGAGCGTCCTGGTTTTGGTGTCGTAGTGGAGGTGGGAGACAGTCCCGGAGGTTGATCGCAGGAATGGCTGAGCGAGCACCTGGAGCCAGGCCGTGTCAGGTGGTCCCTTGCCTTGGGTCACCCCCCAGCCGGCCGGGTCGTTCCACTGCCACCAGGCCCACCCGGTCAGGAACTCATTGGAGAGGGCGATCTCGGCTCTGGCCCAGGCGGCCGCGATGGGGCGGTGGTGATCGATCCCGAGCTCGCCCGCCCAGTACGCGGCCGGCAGCTGTTTGGCCGCTGCGACCCCCTGTTTCAGCTCGGCCCGCAGCGGAGCTGGATTCCCCTTGAAGTTGGGGGGCAGGATGCTGCCCGAGTAGAGGTGGGTGGAGTAGACGAGGTTCTTGGTCGCTAGCGGCCGGACCGCGGTGGGGAGGCCGCCGAAGAGGTCGCCCTCGACGATGAATAGGTGGTTGGGGTCCACTCGGGCCAGATCGCGGATGCCGGTGGCGTAGAAGGGCCACAGGATGTGGGTCTCGAAAATCGCCGGTGGCACCGGGAAAGGATGTGGCTCGTTGTAGAGGTCGTAGCCGGCGACGGCGGAGTTGTCTCGAAATTCCGCCGCGACCTTTTCCCAGGCCTGCCAGTACAGCGTTTGCCAGTTGGGGAAGAGCCAGAAGTAGGCGAGGGCCGCGTTGACCGCCGGGGAGACGTGCCGCTGCCAGGCGGAACTCAGCCCGGGCAGCGGTAGGTTGGGCACTCCCGGCACCGAGAGCCAGGCGGGAGCTCCGCTCCCCCCGAACCCCACCCCGAAGTCCTCGGTGTGCATGTCCAACACCACGTATAGCTGGTGGCTGGCGCAGAGCTCGACTACCTGAGCGATCCGTTTCAGGTAACTTGAGCTGAAGTGTCCGCGCCTGGGCTCCAGGAGAGACCAGGAGATGGGCAGTCGGACGACGTCAAAGCCTTCGGACTGCATCAGAGCAGCGTCAGGCGCGGTCAGCGGCGGCGGGGTGGCTGAGCTGGCGACCTGCAGGAGCGTGTCGTCATTGAACCCCCGGAGCAGCACCGCTCCCCCGGCGCGGTCCACGATCTTGCCGTCACGGGCCGAGAGCCAGGGCAAAGCGCCGGCGGCGGGTCGATCGGGCGTGACCTGGACTGCGAGGTCGGGCAGTGGCAGATACACCACCGCGGCCACCGCCAGCACCAGACCCAGCAGGCTGGGCAGGGGTGACACCCCTCCGGCGCGCTGGCGTCGGGGGGATCTCAGCAGCAGGTCGAGCACCCCGCGATTGTGTCGTACTGGCGCTGGCGGTCCGCTAGGCCCCAGCGCGGGGGAGCGGAGGCGGTCACTCGGTCCCGACCTGCGATTGGGGGGTGGTGCCCCGGAACGACACGAAGCCCTCGATGACGGCGCCGCTCTGCGCGTCGACCAAGACGGCGTCCAAATCGATCTGGCCGGGCACTGCGGAATTCCCCACTCCCGCAGAACCGGGACTCAGGAATACGATCCAGCAGAGTCGCCCCGGTGGGGCGACGGCAGACCCGCCCGCACCCACCACAGTCGCCAGGAAGACCTTGTCCAGGGCGGCCTGTGGTTGGGTCTTGGTGGCCGCCGCCACCGCCGCTCTAGCTCCGATCGCGGCCTTACCCTGCGGGATCTGGAGGGTCAGGCCGCTCTGGGCCAGGATCGTCTCAGCGCTGGGCAGGACGCCCAGGCCATTCGGGATCGGGGTCACCTGCGTCGCGACCAGGGAGACGGCTCCAACCAGGGCCAGGAGCAAAACCAACGCGAAAGCGCGCCACCGCCGCCGGGCGGTTTCCCCGGGACGGGGACTCTTCCAGGGCACGGTGGAATCATCCGCCACCGGGAGCGGTGCGGCGGATTTCAAGAAGACCTGGGGTTTGGGGGTCGCCCGGCTGCGGTACGGTAGGGCTAGCGGGGCCGCGTCGAGCGGCGCCCGGCTTCACTGCTACGGAGGTTCGCAGACTTAATGGCCAAGACCGTTGGAATCGACCTGGGAACGACCAACTCGGTGGTTGCCGTCATGGAAGGCGGTGAGCCCGTCGTTATCCCCAACGCTGAGGGTGGGCGCACGACCCCGTCAGTGGTGGCCTTCACCAAGAATGGCGAGCGGCTGGTGGGGCAGTTGGCCCGGCGTCAGGCTGCGGTCAACCCCGAGAACACCGTTTACTCCATCAAGCGCTTCATGGGCCGACTATTCAACGAGGTGGAAAGGGAGCGCAAGATCGTCCCTTACCAGGTCGTGGCCGGCAAGGACGGGCGCGCCGAAGTGGATGTCTCCGGCACCAAGTACACCCCGGAGCAGATCTCGGCGATGACCCTGCAGAAGCTCAAGGTCGACGCCGAGTCCTACCTGGGCGAGAAGGTCACCGACGCGGTGATCACTGTTCCCGCCTACTTCAACGACGCCCAGCGCCAGGCCACGAAGAACGCCGGTCAGATTGCCGGGCTCAACGTGCTGCGCATCATCAACGAGCCGACCGCTGCGGCTTTGGCCTATGGACTGGACCGCAAGGAGTCGGAGAAGATCCTGGTCTTCGACCTGGGCGGGGGTACGTTCGACGTCTCCATCCTGGAGGTCGGCGAGGGCGTCTTCGAGGTCAAATCGACCAACGGTGACACCCACCTGGGCGGTGACGACTATGACCGCCGGATCGTCGACTGGCTGGCCGAGGAGTTCAAGAAAGAGCAGGGCATCGACCTCAAGTCGGACCGCCAGGCGCTCCAGCGGCTGACCGAGGCGGCCGAGAAGGCCAAGGTCGAGCTCTCCCAACTGCAAGAGACCCAGATCAATCTGCCCTTCATCACCGCTGACCAGAACGGGCCCAAGCATTTGGACACCCGCCTGTCGCGGGCGAAGTTCGAGCAGCTGACCTCCGACCTGACCGATCGCTGCCGGGCTCCCTTCGAGAACGCTCTCAAGGACGCCGGAATGAAGATCGGCGACCTGGACGAGGTGATCATGGTGGGCGGCTCCACCCGGATGCCGGTGATCCAAGAGCTGGTCGAGAAGATGAGTGGCAAGGAGCCCCATCGCGGGGTGAACCCGGACGAGGTGGTGGCGGTCGGGGCGGCGATCCAGGCCGGGGTCCTCAAGGGCGAGGTCAAGGACGTGCTGCTGCTGGACGTGACGCCCCTCTCCTTGGGGATCATGACCGAGGGTGAAGTGAACACCCGGCTGATCGAGCGCAACACCACCATCCCCAGCAGCAAAACCCAGGTCTTTTCGACCGCCGCGGACAACCAGTCCTCGGTGGAGATCGTGGTGCTCCAGGGCGAGCGCCCACTCGCCCGGGACAACCGGACCTTGGGCCGCTTCATGCTGGACGGGATCCCGCCGGCTCCCCGGGGGGTGCCGCAGGTGGAGGTCACCTTCGACATCGACGCCAACGGCATCCTCAACGTGACCGCCAAGGACCTGGGCACTGGCCGCGAGCAGAAGGTGACCATCACCGGTTCCACCACCCTCCAGAAGGACGAGGTGGAGAAGATGGTCAAGGAGGCCGAAGCCAACGCCGAGGAGGACCGCCAGCGGGCGGAGGAGGTCGGCAAGCGCAACCAGGCCGACGCCATGATCTACACCGCCGAAAAGACCCTGCGCGAGCACGGGGACAAGGTGGCCCAGGAGCTGCGGGACGAGGTCACCCAGAAGCTGGACGCCCTCAAGGCGGCGGTGGCGGCCCAGAATTCAGCGGACATCGAGAGCCGGCAGGCTGAGCTGTCCGAGTCCTTGCAGAAGGTGGGCCAGGCCGTCTATCAGAACGCCACCCCGCCCGCGACTGACGGAGAATCCGGTGGCGGCGGGGAGGACATCCCGCCCGCCGAGGGCTCGCCAGACGCTCCTCCGGGCACGGACGGGGACGTCGTCGACGCCGAGTTCAAGGAAGTTTGAGGCGGTCCAAGCTCGGTCTCGCGACCGGGCTTGGGCTGAGCCTGCTCGGCTACGCGGCGCTCGTCGGCCGGGCCCGGCGCACCCTGGTCACCGACTCGCCGCCAGCAGCGCTCGAGGCGGCTCTTCAAACTTGGCTGGCGGAGGCGGGGCTGCAGGCGCGCAGCCTTTACATCCACACCCCGGCGGGCCGGGTGCACGTCCTGCTGGCGGGCCACTCCGGCCGGCCCGTGCTATTGCTCCCCGGTCTGGGGGCCTCCACTGGCGACTTTGCCGAGCTGTTGGCCGGGCTCGCCCGTCTGCACCGAGTAGCAGCGGTCGATCTGCCGGGTGGCGGTCTGAGCGATCCGGTCGGCTTCGCCGGTCATCCCCGCCAGGCCTGGAATGAGGTGGTCGGGTCAGTCGCGGACCAGCTGGGGTTCTCCCAGTTCGCCCTGGTGGGTCACTCTCTGGGCGGGCTGGCGGCGGGCGGCTTTGCCATCGCTAATCCTGACCGGGTACGTCAGCTGGTCCTGATCAGTCCGCTCGGGTTTGGCCGGCGGACTCCTCTTCTGTGGAACTTCTCGATGGTGCCCGGGCTCATGGACATCCGCGGGCTTTATGAACGCCAGCTCCTGACTCGCCGCGCTGGGCCCCGGCCGGAACGATCGGGGAGAGCGGACCGCGAGGACCCCGAGTCGGCCTGGGGCAGGTATCGGCTCCTCGCCGGCCAGCGCTTTGGCCACGGATCCGACCTGGATCTGGTCGGCCGCCTGCTCCAACCGTTCGGGCTGCGCCCCGAGTCGCAGCTCCTGCCTGCCCTCGGGTTGCTCGCCGGGCGGACGCTGGTGCTGTGGGGTGGCCATGACCGCCGGCTTCCGCTCCGGGATGCGGAGCCCGAGCTCCGGTACTTCAAAGACTTCCGGCTCGAGGTGGTGCCCGGTGCGGGTCATCTGCTGCCGGTGGTCGAACCCCACCTAACGGCTCGCCTGATTACCGACTTCCTGGGAGCTGCCAGCGGCTAGCCCGCAGCGGTTTGCGCGGCCGGTCACCTGGGTACATGCAGACTGTGGATTCCTTTTTGGCCATGGTGACCCGTGCAGCTTGAGCGCCTGACCCAGAGGAGCCGGGAGGCCCTGGAGCAGGCCCAGGAGCTGGCCCAGGCGCTACAGCATCCTGAAGTTGAACCGGAGCATCTCTTGCTCGCCTTGGCGGATCAGAACGACGGTGTGGTGGCGCCCTTGTTGCGTCAGGTGGAGGCCGACCCGGACCAGCTGCGCTCCCGGCTCCAGGCGGACCTGCAGAGTCGACCCAAGCAACAGGGCGCCACCCCCCGGGTCTCCGGTGAGCTGGACGCCGTGCTCCGCGACGCCTGGGATCGGATGGGCAAGCTGGGGGACGAGTACTGCAGCACCGAGCATCTGCTGCTGGCTCTGGCGGGGCATCGCGGCGGCCCGGCGGCCGGGATCCTGGCGCAGCTGGGGGCGACTCCGCAACGCCTGGGCTCAGCGCTGGAGGCGCTCCGGCAGGGCCAGAAGGTCACCGATCCCAACCCCGAGAGCAAGTTCCAAGTACTGGAGAGGTACACCCAAGACCTGACTCAGCAGGCTCGTGAGGGCAAGCTCGACCCGGTCATCGGCCGGGATGAGGAGATCCGCCGCACCATGCAGGTGCTCTCCCGGCGCACCAAGAACAACCCGGTCTTGATCGGGGAGCCTGGAGTTGGCAAGACCGCGATCGTCGAGGGGCTGGCCCAGCGGATCGCCAGCGGCGATGTGCCAGAGACCCTCAAGGACCGCCGGGTGGTGGCTCTCGACCTGGGCGCCCTGGTTGCAGGGACCAAGTTCCGCGGTGAATTTGAAGACCGGCTGAAGGCCCTGCTCCAGGAGGTGACCGGCTCGGACGGCCAGGTCATCATGTTCATCGACGAGCTCCACACCCTGATCGGTGCCGGGGCAGCTGAGGGAGCCATGGACGCGGGCAACATGCTCAAGCCCGCTTTGGCCCGGGGCGAGCTGCGAGCCATCGGTGCCACCACTTTCGAGGAGTACCGCAAACACATCGAGAAAGACGCCGCACTCGAGCGCCGCTTCCAACCGGTGCAGGTGGGCGAGCCCTCGGTGGAGGACACCATCAGCATCCTGCGCGGTCTCAAAGAGCGGTACGAGGTGCACCACGGGGTACGGATCAAGGACTCGGCGCTGGTGGCGGCGGCAGTGCTCTCCAGCCGCTACATCTCCGGACGCTTCCTGCCTGACAAGGCGATCGACCTGGTCGACGAAGCCGCCTCCCGGCTACGAATGGAGATCGACTCCATGCCGGTGGAGCTGGACGCAGTCGAGCGCCAGGTGCGTCAGCTGGAGATCGAACGAGAGGCGCTCCGCAAGGAGACTGATCGAGCATCGGCGGAGCGACTCCAGTCGCTGGAGCGAGAGTTGGCTGATCTCCAGGAAGGCGCGGTCGGGCTGCGTCAGCGCTGGGAGCAGGAGAAGGCCGTGATCGGCGAGATCCGCTCCACCAAGCAGGAGATTGAGCGAACCGCCTTCGAGGCCGAACGGGCGGAGCGGATGGCGGATTTCGGCAAGGCCGCCGAGCTGCGCTACGGCAAGCTCAACGAGCTGCGACAGCAGCTGGAGCGGCAGCACGAACAGCTCACCCAGGACCAGGGAGGTACGCCACTTCTCCAGGAAGAAGTGGCGGAGGAGGACATCGCCGAGGTGGTCGGGCGGTGGACCGGAATTCCCGTCCAGCGGATGCTCGAGGGTGAGCTGCACAAGCTGCTGGAGATGGAGGACCGCCTCCACCAGCGAGTCGTTGGCCAGGACGAAGCGATCTCCGCCGTGGCAAGTGCGGTGCGTCTGGCCCGAGCCGGTCTCAACGATCCCCGGCGGCCTTTGGGTTCCTTCATCTTCCTGGGACCGACCGGGGTCGGCAAGACCGAGGTGGCCCGGGCGCTGGCGGAATTCCTCTTCGACAGCGAGGATGCCCTAGTCCGGCTCGACATGAGCGAGTACATGGAGAGGCACGCGGTGGCCCGGCTGGTGGGCGCTCCTCCGGGCTACGTCGGCTATGAGGAAGGCGGCCAGCTCACGGAGGCGGTCCGGCGCCGACCCTACGCCGTGTTGCTCCTCGATGAGATCGAGAAGGCTCATCCCGATGTCTTCAACATCCTGCTCCAGCTGCTCGACGACGGGCGGCTCACCGATGGGAAGGGCCGCACGGTGGACTTTCGCAACTGCGTCGTGATCCTGACCAGCAACCTGGGAAGCCCCCTCATCGCCGCCCTGCCCGATCATCCCGGCGAGCAGCAGGACGGCGCCGTCAAGTCGGAAGTGATGGCCGAGCTGCGCCGGCAGTTCCGGCCTGAATTCCTCAACCGGATTGACGACGTGATCCTCTTCCACCGGTTGGACCAGACCCAGATCGAGCACATCGTGGAGCTCCAACTGCGGCAATTGGAAGCCCGTTTGGTGAACCGGCGCCTGGGGCTCACGGTGCTGCCCGGCGCCCGCGCCTGGCTCGCGGAACAGGGGTATGACCCGGTCTACGGGGCCCGTCCGCTCCGGCGGGTCCTGCAGCGCCAGCTGGGCGACCGAATCGCCACCGCGGTTCTGCAGGGAGACTTCTCGGAGGGTGACACGATCGTCGTGGACGCCGGGCCGGACGGACTAAAGCTCAGTCGCGAGCCGAAGCTGGAGGCGGCCCCGGAAAGGAAGGAGCCAAGTCCTACTGGCGCCGCGTCAGCTCTGGTCGACGTCACGGACCAGACAGCCGACTAGGCCCCCCAACCTAGCGGTGGTCTGCAAAGCGACGATCGGAAGCATTGATAAACTCGCGGTCCCCGCCGACGTAGCTCAGTGGTAGAGCAGCGGTTTCGTAAACCGCTGGCCGGGAGTTCGAATCTCCCCGTCGGCTCCATTTGTTGATCTCAGAGAGGTTCGCTGAGACTCACTTCGATTCAGCACGGTTACCGTAAGGTTACCGTAAGGCTGGCCCTCCCAAATCGGAGTACGGTTGGGGCGATGACGATTGCCGAGAGGCAGCTTCCCACGGACTACGCGGGCTGGGAGGCGGCGCTGCAGAGCGGGACGTTCCCTTCCGAGCGGACCTGGATCGAGTTCAAGCGGCAGCTCTATCCCAACACTGCAACGGGCCGGCTGACGGATGGGCAGAAGAACAAGGCACATGTAGAGGTAGCCGAGAACGCGGCGAGCTTGGCTATCTGCGGTGGTGTGCTGGTTTACGGCGTCCGTGAGGACAAGCAGCACGGGACCTTCCACATGTCGCCGATCCCAATCAGCGCGGAACTCAGAGAGACCGTGGTTCAAACGATCAGGGCCCGGACGACTCCGCCGCTCCAGGTCTCTCCGTTCCTCTTGCCAAACCCCACTGAGACGGAGAAGGGGCTCTTGGTCATCGATATCGATGCCAGCGATCTGGCACCGCACATGGTGGAAGGTGCCTACTACGGCCGGACCGAGATTGGCAGGTACACGCTCGGAGACGACGACGTGGAACGCCTTATGCAACGTCGGCATGAGGTCGACAACTCCTTGCTCCGCGAGATGGAAGCGACTAGGGCGCTAAGTCCGGTACCGGCGACGGGGCGGAAGACAAGCCATCTCTACCTAACCGCGGTTCCCACGCAACCTCGACCGGACATGTTCTTGGAGTTCACTCGTACCAGGGCGGAGCAAATCCGGCTCATTCAGCTCTGTCTGGATCTATCCAACGAGATCGCGCACCAACCAGATGCACCGCGGGAGTCGTTCCTGCATTACCTCAACCAGCCGGAGGGCACCGCGCAGGGCTGCCTTTTGAGCACGGCAATAGGCGAGGCCAGAGAGGGAGTTCACCGCTTGCTGCGCGTAAGCCAGGACGGGGTCATCCGATACATAAGCCTGGGAGTCAGTACCCTCGACTCCGGTCACTTTGCGCCACTGGAAGCTGCCGCCGACCAGCAAGGCTGGCCGCGCGGGCGCGGCTACGGGTTCCCGGTAGTGTTCGACGTGGAGCTGAAGTTTGAAGTTCGAGACGTTCTCTCCCTGGTGGGCCGGGTAGCCAGGACTGCGAACTACCCAGGACCCTGGCGGTTCGGCGTGGAGGTCGACGTGCTAAGAGGGAAGCGGTCTCAAGGCCCCCAAAATCGATACGACTTTCCTATGCCAGGCGAACGTGTTTACGACGAGGACGACTACCGGCAGATTGCCAGATGCCAGGGGCCGGTCTTGGAGACCGAGGTCGAGCAGCCTCTCGCCGCGCTGCTTCGACGGCTACTTCGCGGACTCGGCTCCGAGGCTCGCCTGTTGCCGGACTAGGCCGACTCGCTGCTGCGACAACGAGGGCTGGCGCCGCGCGCAAAAAGGGCCGCGACATTTGGGGATGCCCGGCCCCGGTGACCGCCGAAGAGGGTTCCCGAAGCGGTGGGCTGAGTCTACTGCCGGAGAGCGCCCTTAGCGGTCCTAGCGCATTGGAGCCACGACAACCGCTCAGGACAGTAGGCTCAGCGCACGAGCTGGTCGGACCGGGCCACTCTAGTCGACTTGCTGGCGCCTCTAGGCCTCCGTTGCCAAGTCTGCGCCGGCTGACGATTCTGTGACAAGGTCTCAGCGTCTAGGAGAGGCGCCCAGGCTTGACAGGTGGTAGGGTCCAAGAACGCGAGTTGAGTCGGATCGACCTTCGGCGACCCTGGGCCGACGCCAACTCGGTAAGGAGGTTGGCGATGCCTGGTGGAACCCCGGTCCGTCTAATGACCGCGAGTGCGCCCGTGATGTTCATGGCTGGCGCTTTGTCCTTCAGAATTGGCTCCCTGTCGATGCAGACGAAGAGTCGAAGCAGGACGATGCAGGTATGAAACGGAGAGCATGGCTAATCCTCGGCGGCTCTATAGCAGGGCTGGTAGTGGTGGGCGTCAGCGGGTGCGCGACGACTCCGGCACCCAAGACCACGCCGAACCAGTCGTCAGCGGCGGCGACGCCGACGCCGACACCGACGGCGACGGCGACGCCCACACCGGCACCGGCGGGGCCGGTGAGCTTCAGCGTGACCGGCAGCGCGCCGCCAGACAACTACGGCGACACCGTTACCATCGACTACGGCTCCGATACGATCAGCGATGCGGGCGGCACCAGCGTTCCGTGGAGCGCGACCCTGCCCTACGTCAGCCCAAGCACCGACAGCGGCTTGGAGTACAACCTCGATGCCTTCCTGACCAGTGCGGGCGGCAGCATCACTTGCAGCATCACGGTCAACGGCAAGGTATTTTCATCCACCGCGACGGGTGCAAACCAAAGCTGCGATGAGCTTGTCAGTCCAAACGCCTTCGGCAGCGGATGGTCGGCCGGCTAGCCCATTCCGGGCGCTCGTGGCCACTCCCGGTGTCAGATGGACAGGGTGAAGGCGACCCTCTGCTGCGTTACCGCGTAGGGGGCACGTAATGCGCCATTGGCGGAAGATGACGTGGACGCTGTGGGGGTGGACGATTCTCTGCGCGGCTTGGGTCGCGGCCGGATTCACCTCCAAAGCAAGTTGCAGCGGACTCTCCGCGTCGTCCTGCTCCTCGATAAAGGACGTCGCCGACGGCGTCGCGATCACGCTCCAAGTGGTCGTCTGGCTGATCGTCTTCCTGATCCTAAGCCTCATCTGGTTCATGACTAGATCCAAGGGGCGAAGCTGCCCACGCTGCGGGAGCGACGTGCGGAAGGGCCTGACCGTCTGCAAATCGTGCGGCTACGACTTCGCGGCCAATTTGGGGGCGGGAACTCCGGCGAGTTAGCCTGGCTGACCGTCGCCTGCCCCACCACCACCGAGGAGACTTGCCACGGTGGGGATTTGGCAGCGGTTCCGGGCGGTGATCCGGGCGCTCAGACGCCTAGCCACCGATGAGCGCCTGCCGCGTCCCGTCCGATGGCTCCTGGTCTTCGGCCTGCTGCCCATCCCTGGCCCGGTGGATGAGGTCGCCCTGGGGCTGGCGGCCCTGCTCCTGCTCCGCTACCGGCGCCGGGTGCGCGAGATCCTCGCCGACGGTCCCTAGGGTCGGGGTGCTGGGAGGCGCGGGACGGCCCCAACGGGCCTTAGATTGGCTCCCAGCGTCATGCTTTGGGGGCAAGTCTGCCGGGAGGGTCACATGAGGCGCCGATTCCGTCCGAGGGTCTACGCGAGAGCCCATCTAGGCTGTCTCGGCTGCTCGGTGCCGCTGGCGCTGATCGGAGTGGCGCTGGCGCTCCTGTGGGTAGGGCTGGCGTGAAGCACCTCGGCTGCGGCAGCTGCGGGAGCTGCCTGCTCTGGGGCGTCGTCGTGCTCCTGCTCACCGACTCCTGGCTGGGCAGCTCGTGGCCGCTCAGGGCGGTCGAGCTGCTGATCGCTGGTGGGGTAGTCGCCGCTGTCGCCTACCGGCAGCATTGGCAGCCTAGTGGCCGACCCTAGCTCTCGCCAATGGGCCAGCCGAGCCGGGCGGTAGGCAGCGCGCCTACGCCGAGAGGACCAGTCGCGCTCGCTCGGGCGCCAGACGTCAGGTGGGTTTGGCATTGTCAGCACTTAGGGAAGGCCGGGACGCGAGTACGCGCGGTAGGTTGCGCCAGCGGCCTGCCCAAGGCGGCGGCAGCGTCTCCGGGTGGACGTACTTGGGCATGAGGTCCCGCCCATACAGCCGATTCAGCCAGTCCAGGGTGATGCGGTTCACGGGTCGGGCGTCAGCGAGCCGTCGCCCGATAACAGGTAAGTCCCGCCGTCAGCTAGTCCGACCTGGTCACCACGGACTCGGACCGGCTCCCCGTCCTCCAATCTGGCAAGGCGCGCCTTCGCAGCAGCTCCGCCGTCCGGCACGGCTCGAGCCAACCCGTCGTTTGGGTAGATCTTTCCCGGCGGGTCCGACACCCTCACCATGAGGGCGCACATCCTCCGCTGAACTTCGAGGTAGTCGTCTCGCAAGGTCTTGCTCGGCCTATTCCACCTAGCCATCTCAGTTGCCCCACCGCTGCGCGGCCAGCGCCCGGCCCGCGTGCGCCCTTGCCTGCTCCTGCTCGGGAACCGCGATCGACCCGAGCAATTTGGCTTGGAGTGCGACTGCGGACCTGATCGCACCGAGTAGGGGATTCTCGACAGGCTGGCCCGTACTGCCCTTCACCACGAGCGCGGAATCTGTCAATGCGGCGCGCAATCGCACCAGATCGTCCTCGAGCAGGCAGGATTGCCGCAGGGCAATCAGCTCCCGGGGGTCTTCGAACGAGAGTGACCGCGTGACCTTCGCCCACAGGCCGCGGCCGGGTTTGCCCAGTTCAGCGGGCGGCTTCAATGAGGCCATGTTTCTCCTGGTGCGCCGTCAACTAGCGCTGGCGCTAGCGCTCAAGCGGCGCCGATATTTGGAAGCGCTGCGCAGACTGCCCGGCAGGCGTTATACGCTGCGGGCAGCGCCCTGCGCCTGGTGCGGGACATAAGGGGGGGCGAAAGCCGACGCGCAACGTGACCAGCGCGTGCTCGGCTCGGCCGGCCCGCAACAGTCCAGGATGCTGCTCGGGTGGTCGCTTCGTCTTGGGCCGGTGCGCGTGTCCCTCCGCCGAACTCTTCCGCTGGTGGCACGGGTAGCCGTGGATTGCCGCAAGGTTCTCGTCTCGATGGTCATCACCCGCGATGACATGGTCAACCTGATCGGCGCCTGGCAGTCGGCAGACGTGGCAGATCCCACCATCCCGGGCGAGAATGGCGGCGCGGATCTTAGGCCAGTTCGGTGGTAAGCGTGACTTCCGAGTGGAGCTGGCCCAAGCGTGCCGCTTCACCTCCGGCTGCCTTTCGTCTGCGCTACCTTCCCACCGCGGCGACCCAGTTCCTTCGCTCGCTGATCGCCTTTCAGGAAGGCGTATTGCCTCAAGTGGTCCGGTACAGGGCGCGGGGATGGTTTCGCCGGAGCCGGTCTCTTCATGAGCGGATGGCCGCGGCGACGGTCAGCACATTGAAGGCGGCGCCGGTCGGGTTTGCCCGGTGGTCCAAAACTCGGTCGAGAATTGCCGCGAAGCTGCTACCG
>DATLTJ010000007.1:0-42272 GCA_035533655.1 Candidatus Acidiferrales bacterium
CCCGGATGGGCAGTGGCGCAGCACTCGCGCCTGGCTCGCTGAGTACCTTGCCAGCAGGTACCGGCGGCGTCCTGACGCCTAACCCGAGCCAGTCCCGGCCCCCTCGGCCCAGCCCCCAGAGATAGGGAGTTGCGGCGGGTGAGGAGGAGGAGAAAAGAGGGTGTATGCTCAGGACCGACGCGAGGTCGCGCACACGACTTCATAGGTCGGCCGCGTGGTCAGCTCCACCCGCGGTCTCCTCTCTCCCAACTACTCACCGGAGTGCTCGCTACCATCCTCTGTGGTGCGAGTGAAGCGCGCCGTGGTGCCGATGCGCTTCCACCGCGACCTGGGCGAGCGTCAAGGAGGAGGTTGCCGCTGAGGTCGGCCCCTGACGCGGTCAGCTCCAGGTAAGGGCAGTCCGGACGACAGTCAGAGATGTCTAGGGTCTCCATGATGCCCGGATAGCAGTGATAGAACTGGGGAGCGGTGGCGCCCAGCCGCGGCGTAGACGTAATGCAGCCAATGCCTTGGATAACCTCATGAGCGGCCACGCTCATGCTGAAGGGAAATACGTTTCGACGAGAGATCACAGCGGCCCGCTCCGGCGGGAGGTTGCGGATATAGTCGGGCTCGTCGAACTTGCCTGCCATATCCAGAGCGATGTCCTCTTGCTCCAAGGAGCCTAGGCAGACCATACATGCTCGGCCGTGACCGACCGTATGGATCCGCCAGTCGGCGTGTAGCAGACGATCGCCGGCCACAGCGGCCAGAATGCCGCCGTCAACAACGGGGATTAGGTGGGCGTAAGCGAGTGAGTTCAGGAGGTGGCGGGGCCAAGGACGGTCCACACAGCAGAACAATAGGTCGCAATCAAGCGCATGGGCGAGTCCTGCTGGCGTGTCGACGCGGAGCGCCTGACTACTAACGGTGAGATCCGGCGCCGTTGCAGCAGTTCGCGCGGTCCGGGCAGCGACAGTGGTCTTCTTCCTTCGGTGGGCGGCGTCAGCCACGACTGCGCCGGCAGTACGGTCAAGGTTTCTCAGCTCTATCCGGTCGTGGTCGATCAGGGTGAGATCGCGGGCGCCTACTCGCGCCAGAGACTCGCATACCAAACTGCCAACGCTTCCGAGCCCGACTACCCCCAAGCGAGCTCTCGCCAAGTCAGCTTGGGCGCGATCACCCCAAACACTTATTGTTGCGATCTGGCTAGCCTGCTGAGGTGGGATCGGGTGGAGTGCAGGATGGAAGGTCCAACCGATCCCGAGTCCGACTACACGTACACTCTTCGCCGACTGGCGTTCGAATCGGCTAGGGCCTACACGGTTCCAGGCGCGAGCGCTCCACGAACCGTCCGAGCCCGATGTGAGGCCGACTACAGGAAGGCCCGTGCGGCCGAAGGCAGGTCCAGCGAGCCGATTCTCCTCAGCTTCGACGTCATCGAGGCTCATGTCCTGCCAGCCGGGACCAAAGTGATTGTGCGCGAGTGCTAGTCCCTCGTTCGGACCCAGTGCGGCTAGCGCACGGAGTAGATAGTCGGCCGTGAATGCCACGTTTCCGTGGAGAACTCTTTCCGTCTCTGTCGGTAGCACCAACCGCTGCACGATCGCCGTCAGCCGTCTCTTACCACGGCTCGGCCGCCAGACTGCGAACGTCAGATCTTCCTGGTCTTCCCCATGCTGTCGGAGGTGCCGAAGAAGCGAGGCATGGAGGTCGTCGGTCATGGCCACCGAGAATTCGGGCGAGGGCGTGTGCCCGACAGCGTTCACAGTTCACCGAAGATCGAATGGAGGTGGGCGACCACGTTGGCCGGGGTCGGCGTGACCCGCAAAACACGGCTGAGGTACTGCCAGTCAGGACCGAGGGGGCTACCCTGGCTCGCTGAGGACCCCATGGTGACAGCATGTGGCCGCACATGGATGGCGGGTGGCAGTACGTAGGGAACAGCCGTGCTCATCTGGACTGCAATCTCGTATTTCTGACCCGCTTTAGTCCCAACGCGGACCTCGAAGTCGCGGATCACTAAGAAGGACGCCGTCGCGGGCGGCCCTCCGGCCTCCAGTGTCTCGATCGTGAAGCCTACGCTCTCGAGGTAGGTGGCGAGTTCATCGTGGGTCATCCCCGTGATCCTCAGGAGGTAGGTGTCGGCCCACGGAACACAGCGGTAAAGCGCTCGTCCAGGTGGAGTTCGACCGTCTCGTCTGGATCGGTAAAGACGTGGTGAGGATGGTCACGCACCAACTCGTATTCCTCCGCGGGCTTGAACCCGGCCCGCTCGAGGATCTGTCGGGCGGTTAGCTTGTCCTCGTCAGTCTCTTGGCGCTCGCCATTGACGTAGTAGGGGGTTGCTCGCTGGGTCTCCATTTTTCACGCCTCACTTAGTAGTTGTCCAAATCGGATTCGCTCGCGGTAATCTCTACAGATGACTCGGTTCGCCCCTCGGACTCATGGTTGACGTTCACATAGCCTATTGCCGGCAAGTAGCCCGCTCCGTCGCGAGACGGCATCGGGTGACCAAGCCGCCGATCGATGTTCATGCAATTGCCGTAAAGGAGGGGCTGCAGGTGACTGAAGCTGATCTCGGATCGGTCGACGCGCGACTATATCGGAAGGACAGCGTTTGGGTACTGGAGCTGAACCGAGCGTTCGCCCACACGGCCCAGCGCTTCAGCGTCGCTCATGAGCTGGGACACCTGTCGTTTGGGCATGAAGGTTGTGGACTCGCTCCCGCGGACGAACGTGCCGCAAATGTCTTTGCGGCAGAGCTGCTAATGCCACTTGCACAGGTGAAGTCGGCGCTACGGCGACAGACGCGCCTCGGCGAACTGGCCAGAACTTTCGACGTTTCCAAGGAGGCCCTGCAGATCAAGTTGAATGAGCACGGCTTGCTCCTAAAGCTGACTAGCTTCGATTAGGTCGTGAGCCCTCAAGCGCCGCCTGCACTTCGCGGAGGTACCGGTCGGCCGCCCTGGCGGTCGCCTCGCGGTCGAGCGGCGCGATTCCATTCGTAAGATCTCGACGGCGGTCCACTGGACTCACGTCCCGTCGGGTTCGTCCGTACAGCGGGCCCTCGAAGCTTTCATAGACTGCGAGGTGCTCTTGGGCCAGCAACCTAAGCGGCGCGTCGACCGGTCCGATTCTCTTGATCGCCAAGGCACGTAGCAGCCTCGCGAGAGCCTCAGGCTCGACACTGCTTAGATCGAGGGTGTCGGCCTCAAGGGTCTCGACGCGGTCTGGGGCCCATCGAGAGCGCAGAGCTAGCTCCTCAACCTCGATTGCCATTGCCTGGCGACGCCGGCTCACGAGGACACCTAGCGTGGACCCCTTTGTGAGCCGAGCCTGCAACTTCCGGCGCAGCGTGTCTAGTTGCTCTGGCGCAATTCCAGTCGGGGCCGATTCGTCAATAGCCGCGGAGAGATACGGTGGCGGCTCCGGTGAGCTCGCGTATGCCTTATCGAGGAATCCGAGGACAGTCTGCTCCATCTCGTCAAACTCGGGCATCAGGCCTTCTGAGTTTCGGGATCATCCCCGCCCAGGGCCTGCCAGCGGCGAAGGAAGTCCCTGATCGCGCGACGGTATAGGGAATCCATAGCGGTGGGCGAGAGTCCAATCCCCGCGGCTGCCGACTTGATCGGGTACGGCATTCCATCAAGCCGGGGAACCCATACCTGAATCAGGGCCTTCGCCCAATCCACTGGCATGGTGGTCAGTATCGCATCGATGCGATCACGAGTTGCGATCTCGGCGGCGCTGTCGATGGCTTCGTCCTCAGCGCTCCTGGCGACGGGCAGTGGGGCCTGGAGGTGGTCTCGCGCATCGGGGCGTCGACGCGGGGGACGGTCCAGACTATCGTGGTCAGCCCACCCGCGTAGCTCCCGGTCCAACGTGCCCTTCAGACGATTCATGCCTTTCCATTGGACCCAGGTCGGGAACGCCGACCTGTCAGGGTCGAAACTGTCGATATCCTCTCGCGCTTGCAGGAAAGCCTCATCGGTCAGAGCTGCCGTCAAGTCTCGTACCTCATCATCACTCACTCGCGCTCCTAGGGAGCTGTTGCGGCGGCGCACCCAATGGAGGAGCCAACCGTGGACCCTCGTGAAGTACTCCTCTATGACCTGGTTCCAGGCAAGCGGATCGCGTGCACGCAGGAGCGGCAGCAAATCAAGCCAGAGCTCATCGCCCAACGTCGAGAGCCCCGCTAGAAGGATGTAAGCGTGGCGCGGCGGGGGCAACAGTCATCGTCCTGAGCTTATGGCCTCCCGGGCGAAGATTCCGTCGCGGCTCCGGGGCCGGTCGCCGCCTGAGAGGGTTGACCGCCACGCCCGGCTAGCGCCGGGAATCCTCCTCGAGACGATCGAGACTGCTCCGCGTGGCACCGAGAGCCTGCTCGTAGTCTCCGTCGGGGCCTGGTTGGATTGACCGGGACTGGATGGCGTGAATCGACAGCATCGTCGCCCCCTCGGGACCGACGCGGCATCTGACTCCCAAGCGACCAGCTGACGAGTTCCCTAGTCTGGCCTGATCCGTCCCCGGACTTGCGGGGGGCGGGGAGGGGACAGGCTGACTGTGGAGTGGACCTTTTGCCCAGGGCACCAAGCCGCGCTGGTGCCGTCCTCGGCGGTTTCGCCGCCACTCTCCAGCTACAATGGCGCCCGTGGCAATTGGACCGCCAGTGGTTCCTGAAGTGCCGGCGTGTCTTATAGGCAGCCCGCTCGATCCAGCAAGGGAGGCATAACCAGGATGGCCTCTCTTTACCTGTCAAAGCTTCAGCCCGAGGATCGCGTGAGCCTTCTGAAGAGCCTTCATGCGAGCCAGATGGGGATGTGCTTCATCTGCGAGGAACCAATCGATCTGGTCCTCCATTCGGACGGCATCGACATCGATCATGTTGAGCCGCAGCAAGTCGGAGGGAAGGACGGCCCTGAGAACTTCGCGATCACTCACGCGCACTGCAATAGATCCAAGCAAGCCGCAGACTTGAGAGTTGCCCGGGTGCTGGCGCGGTTCGGCCGAATTCAGGCCGCCTGCGAGGCAGAGAACCGGGCGCCAAATCTCGCTGATGTCTTGGTTCAGTACGGCGGAGCGCAGCACGAATTGAAATTTGATGCTAGTGATGGCAGCGTGCGTCTGGTATTCGACAGCATCGGCGATCCGGGAATCCACACATCTCCGCTGCTCACAGACCGCCTAAGCCGCCTTTCCTACTTCTTCGCTGAACTGCCGATCGCCTACCTGCACCACGATGATCGGATCAATCCTCGGGCCATCGGAGGCAGCCTCGCTGGATTGGTCAATGAATTCCATCGCGGCCGACCTCAGCTTCACGTCGCCCTCGCCTGGGTGGATCGGACTAAAGGCTCCGCTCAAGTCAAGGTCTTTGACGGGCAGCACAAGGCAACGGCTCAAGTCCTGCTCGGAGTCCGCGCGCTTCCCGTGAGGGTCTTCGTAGATCCCGATCCAGACTTACTGCTCACGACGAACACAAACGCTGGTACCACGCTCCGACAGGTAGCCTTTGACAAATCTGTCCAACGCCGCCTTGGCCAATCGCTCTTTACTGACCGTCTCGAGCGTTTTCGCCACGAAAAGCGTCTAGAGTCCGACGATGAGTCAATGTCTGAGAGAGACTTAGTCAATTTCTTCCGGGGCGAGTCACGGGAAGTCAAGCGCTATGCGCTCGATGCCGTTCGAGCTGCTATTACACATCATATGGATAACAAGCTGACGACGTACGTGGAGTTCGGCGGCAAATCCACGGAGAAGCCTCTCTCGTACAGCACAATCGAGAAGACTTTTCTGTCATTCTTCATCTTTCCCGACGTGCTGGACACCCCACTTAACTATCGTGCCGAGGTAGGGTTGAATCCCAGAACCTTGGAGATTGACCAAGTGGTTCGGCTGATGAACCTAGTGGCCGACACTTTGCTGGTGGATCAGTTCGACACTGGGTTGGGCACCGCGCGGCTCGAAAACAAGGTCCAGAAGGGAGACTTGGTACCTGAACCCCACCTCCGCGCCTTCAGGATGTGCAAGGAGGAGGTGATCTACTCGTGGCTTCGCTACGTGCGGCAGATCGTGCAGCTTCACTTCACCTTTGCCGGGCAGCCCTTCGACGACACGCGGTCGTTCCAGTATCTCTTTCCGGAGCAGTTGTGGGTCGGGCTGCGCGCATACTTGGTGAATCTGAGGTCGCTTCCCCTCTGGGTCAACCGCGACCTCTCAGCGACCGTCTTCGGAGGTCGCCAAACTAATGATTACTGGCGGTCGATCTTCGAAACGGGCAGGAGCTCTCAGGATCAGCAGGTACTGGCCGCGCCCCTAAATCTGATGGACATGATCAAGGAACCGTCCGTGGGAACCCCGTGATCGAGCTCTGGTATCGGCACGGTGGCGAGGTCCCGCGCCGAGTTCTTCCGGCGAATCCCCTTGGCTAACCAGCTCGGTGGCTCTTCTCGGGAACTGGCAGTGCAAATCATGCGCTGCCCGGTCCTCGCTGAGTGCGTCGAGAAGGACGGGCATCGGCGGGGCTGCTACGAGGTCGCAACTGGCCCCGGAGGCCCGCACAGTGCGAAGTGGGTTCCCGAGCCGTGGGTCGGGCACCTCACGGAAGCCCCATTACTGTTCGTAAGTTCTAACCCTGGCGGTGGAAGGGATCCAAGCGATGATCCCGAGGACCCTAGTTCCGCTTCTTCCGACGAGATCCTATTGGCATGCCAGGACAAGGCCTTTGACGAGGACCAACGTCCGGGCATTACCGATGGCGCCTATCTCGTGAACCGCCACGGCGTCCCCGGAAAATGGGTTCCCTACTGGGGCTGGGCGAGACGGCGGGCGGAAGAGCTCCTCCTTCGCTCTGTCTTCGCAGGCCATGACTATGCACTATCAGAGGTGGTCCACTGCGGAGGGCCAGGACAGGCAGGGGTTGCGGCGGCCTTGTCAACCTGCGTTGAGAGGTACCTGGAGAAGGTTCTCGCGGCCTCCCCGTCCCGTGTGGTTATCGTGGTTGGAAAGTTCGGGAGGGAGGGGTTCAATCATGGCTTCCACCTTGCCCTGCACTACGGACTCGTGGGACCCATAGAGCTATCAGGTAGAGAACGGCTCTTGATCACGGTGCCCCATCCCAACAGCCGAGGCGGTCCCAAGTCGCTCAGCGCACACCTGTCGCGGGAGCAGCTAGCCCAAGCGCGCAAGGCCCTGGTCGATTAGAACGTGCCAGCCCGTCCCTCACCCGCCAGATCCCGTCAGTTGCGGCGGCTGGGGGAGGGGGTGAATGCGAGGCAGCTGGCCCCGCCGTTTGCTGGCGCGGGAGTCCACTGACGAGGGAAGCTGGTCGCCCGTCGCGAGGTGCGTCGGAAGCAGCCTGCTCCCGATAGGTGCCGAGGCCGCGACAGCGGTCAACTTGGGAACGCTTGTCTACCCTCCGTCCTGGCTGGGGTATGCTCCGCGCCCACCGCTAGGGGTGGGGGTGGGGTGGATGTCCGTACGAGGGCGGGAATCTGCCGGGCGAAGAAGATTAGAGGGAAGCGCAGAATTGGCGGGTGAAGCAAGGGAAGGTGCCTGGCTCTCTATCCGCCTGGTATGTCCTTCGGGCCACAAGGGTGCATCCACCTGGGCATGCGGCCAGCGACCCTGCTCGGGCGGCGACGTTTCGGGCAGCGCTCCAACAGGCTGAGGAACTCGCAGCTGCTGCCCGAGCAGTGGGGCCTGCAAGCCGTCCTTTACCTCTCTACTACGCCGTCAGCCAGGCCGGACGCGCGATTGTCGCCGCACGAGGCGCTGTTCCAGAATCTCCGCCGTACCATGGCCTGGCACTCCCCACAGTTGCCGACGACATACTCGAGACGGTTGTCGAGCCGGCCGGTGATGGGCAATTCCCGACTGTTGCTGAGGCAGCCGAATCAGAAGGCTTGCGGGTGGGTGCGCAGATTGGGGCAATGCTGGCTGCCATTCCCGAACTCGCCGTTTGGCCTGAGCTGCAGGACCGATGGCCGGTGGCACTAACGGTGTGGCCGCGGGATGCCGCCAACCGCTTCGACGAGATTGCAGCTGAGACCTTGGTTCCCGCCGCGATAGGGTTCTCCAAGATTCCGGACAATCGAGAATCCATCGATGCGATGTTGGCCCCGTACCCGATGGTTGCGCGGCCCATCAACCAATGTATTGGCATCCACATGGACCACACGCCCGATGGTTGGGGCGTGGTTATGTACTGGCCGCGATCAGAGAGGGTTCCGGACCCGCTTCCACCTCCGTACGGTGGAGAAGGACGACGATGGCTCCGACCGGCCGTCTGCGGCTTCGACTACCCGCCAAGCCCCTTGATGACGTGGTGAGTGGTGCTGTACGGCCTCTCGATGCTGGCGCGCTATCACCCAGTCGCCTGGGTCGAGGCTCTGGATCTAGACAGCTCGCCTGCGGCAGCACTGCTGGGCCACGCTCTGGATGTCGCGCTTGATTTACTGCCAGAGCTCGTACTAGGCACTTTGATGGGCCGCCCTGGAAAGCGCCGCTTCGACGCTTCAGCACAGCCCGCGGGGGAGGCCACTCAGTAGTCCCACCCAGCACTGTGACCGTGTCACATTGGCCTCTGGTACCAGCGGCCAACGAGGAGGTAGAGGAAGACAAGTCGAGCGCCTCGGACTTCGCTAAGCTCGTTGAAGCGCACGAGGCCGTGCCCGACACGGTTTCGGAGGTTCAGCCCCGCGGCGTTGTCTAGAACGGCCTCAAGTGCCCTTTGTTCATCCTGCGAGATGACACTTGTCGAAACGAGTCCAGACAATACGGTCCCCAGGGAAACCTCAAGTGTCGTGAAGCGATTGTTTGGCTGCATCTGCATTGTGTCTTGACCTGCGCGCCTCAGAAGCTCCCGGAGAACGTCCTCAAGCTGCGGGACCAAGACGTGAAGAGCGAGCGGCGCGACTCCTAGCCAGAGCGTGTCGAGGGCCGGGTCGATCAGCTCGAGGTTCGATTGCGGCAACCCGCACGTGCGTAAGTACTCTTTCACCTCGTCCATAAACCCTGCACGCGTCTTTAGTGCCGACCACAATTCACCCAGCGTCACATCCCCTGCCTGCATGTGAAGCATCCGCAGGTGCATGAGGTGTTCCGACTCCGATCCCGAAGGGGAGACCACCTGACCAGCACCCGCGACCACGGTGATTGGGATGCGATGGGTTAGTGGGGCGTTTGCCGCTTGGAACTTGTCCAGCTCTTCAAGCACGACGCGGGACACGACTAGGTCTGACCCAATGTTGTCTAGGAGGTCCGCCAGCCCCATCTGAGCTAAGCGTTCGGCCTTCCGCCTTACGGCCGCCACGGCGCCGTCCGAGAGCGGGAGACGGAGTGGACGGAGACTCTGTCCCGATGCCTCATTCGCCCGCCGCCATCCCTGGCGGTACCTGTTCAATCTCTCCGCCACCTCTTGGCCCTGCTCCCCAAGCAAGACGGCTATTCGCCAATACTCCGGCGTGACTTCGGGACGGCTAGAGCGCGCGGCGAACTCGGCGTAATAGGCGGCCGCCCTACGATCTGAGGCTCGACGTTCCTCCTCATCCGTTGCTAGCGCCTTCCTCGCGTCAATGAGCTCTGTCATCAAGGGGGGGATGACAACATTCTGCTCGTAGCGCTCAATGCAGCCAAGAACTCCAGCTAAGGCGCGCGCTCTTTGGCTTGCGTCGAGGTCCCTCGCGACAACCGTGACTGCTGATGCCGCGTGACGCGCGGAACCGAAGTCCAAGTCATCACCTAACGCCCGTTCGATGAACTGCACGGCCAGCTCCTCGAGTATTGAAGCGACGGCCGGCTGATTCATCCTCCGAGCGAGTTCCCAGCCGCGGCCGACAGCATCGCAAACTTGCAGAGAGCCTGTGGGAGACGCGGCGTCGAGCCCACCCAGCAACAGGCCAGCGAAGTCAGCATATGCCTGCGGAGCGCCTAAGCCGGCGGTCTTGAGCTCACCCGTCGTCGACTCCCACAGGAAGTCGGCTAATCGGGATCGTACTCGCGCGCTGGATGAGGCGGACACCCTGTCCGCGAGCCATTCTAGGGCTGAATCCCCTAGGAACTGCGCGCGCGGCCGATAGGGAAACCGTGGCCCGCCTCGCGTCGCCCCCAGCGGCATAGGCACAGACACGACGGCTGTTTCCGCTGTCAGGCCGATCGCGACTGGATCGCCTGCGCCCAGCTCCTGTTCAACTCGATCGAGAAGGTCCGCCAGCTCCCTGCGATACCCCTCGTCGGTGGAACCCGGCACGTCCTGATGTGCGTCCAACTCCTTTATCAGATCGAGGATGTTCTCCTGCATGCTCTGATCTAACTCCCTAAGCTAATGTCCGTTGCTGTCACGGATTAGCTTGGATATGCGTCCGGACGGATCGCCGAGGGTCGGCGATTAAGATGGCCCTCACGGCCGTGTCGTTCGCACCACCCCTGAGTGCAGCGGCCAGCGACCTGCGCACTTGAACGGAGCGATCGTGAGCCAGCCGGAGCCCGGTGTCCTCCGGCTGATCCAAGCGCTGAGCCCAGAGCACCCCAGAGAGCGCCCGGATTGATGGACTCGAATGCACCGACAGGCTCTCTGCTGACGGCGTGACGTACTCCTCGGGGATGGCAGCGAGAGCCAATGCGACTGAGTTCAAGTCCCGATCGTCAGCATCATCTTGCAGTGGTAGCGCGGCATCCGCAACTTGCTCGTACTGCTTAGCAGAACTAGCCAACGTGGCCGCGGCCTGGACTCCTACCGCACTGAGCGACGGATCCCAGATCGAAATCCTTACGCGCCGGAATGGGTCGTCTGCCCCCGGAAGCATTTTATGTCCGGGGGTCGCGTCCGCCTTTCCCTGCGCGATCGGTAGCACTGCCTCGAATAACTCTGTTCGGACGAGATCGGGCAAATGCGGTGCGATCGCGCCAAGCGCAATCAGAGCCTCGCACCGGTTGAGCGCAGATTCCTCTTGATCGTGCGCAAAGTCAACCATGGAACGTGCGAAACGAGCCCGATCGTCGGAGGGAAGCACCGTCACGAGGAGGGCGGTCTGGGGCAAGCCGGTACCTATCGTCTTCACACCAGGCTGGTGGACACGAGGCGCGATCGCCGACTGAAAACGGCGCTGAGCCAGTGGGATTGCTGGACTGGGGTCAGCCGCTGCCAGCACAAGTGCCAGAGCGGCGAATTGATTTTCGGCAGCCGCCCATTTGAGGTGGTTGGCTGTTCGCTCTGGGTCGTCACGGAGCAGGTCGCTGCCCTCTGCTAGGGTGAGTGTGGCCATAGGTTGGTTGAGGAGCAACCCCGCCAGGAGCTGATCGAGCGCGGCGCTTCGAAGCTCCGAGTAACGGCGGCCGACACTGATTAGCGCGCGGACTTGTGCCTCGTCCGTCCTGCGATACGTCTCGGGCTTCCGCTCAATCAACGACTCGGCGATTTGAAGGAAGGTCATTGCATTTTCTTCAGAGCAGACCTCCGCGAGATTTCCGAAGGCTTCGAAGGCTGCAATCCACGGGTTGGGAGCCAGGAATCCGGCTGGCTGCGGATGGTCAGTGATTTCATCAAACGCAGCTGCGCACCAGAGCTGCGCTTGGTCGTCAGGCACGAGGTCCGCGGCGGCGGCCGCGAACGAGAAAGCGGCCTCCCTCTCCCAGGGCCGAGGCGTGATGAGATCGATGGGGACCTGAAGGGTCTTCTCAGGAAGGGCCTCCGCGAGGGCCTTAAGTTTCTTAGTCTCCCCTGCGACGACATAGTGCCTGACTGCCTCATGTGCTCGCCCTGTCTGCCTGAACAAGTCGCCTAGGAGGTCGTGTGCGTCCAGTTCGCCCACCCAGTCAGCACAGACCGTAGAGCGCCACAGGTAGCGACGGAGCGCCTCCAAGGCATCCGGCCACTTCTGCTCTCGAAGGTGATCAAGTCCCCGCTCACGCACCGAATACGGCCCGGGTAACATGCTGCCGCTGCCCGCTGCCCGAAGTGCTAGGGCATGGCGGTGTAATTCGTTTGGGTCCGAGGTGCCGAGCAGCCCGTATTCGATCGTCGTCGCCCGAAGTGCGTAGAGCCAGTCTGCTGCGTCGTCGTTGAGTTGCTCGATGCAGGCGCGCTCGATTGCATCGCGCCACCGTGCGATCGCGGCGTCGGGCTGCGGTACGAGCGCTAGGTACCGTGCATGCCGAGCAGTCATCAGCGCGGTGACACCTGGGGGGTAGCTTTCGCGTGCGGTCGCCGCAAGGGCGTCCCATCGGTTACAGCAGTCCGCCACACACATCCGGAGACGAGCCGCGCTGAACTGGCCAGCTGTGTCGCGGGGTGCCGATGTTGCGACACGTTCGATCAGTTCGGCGCGCGCCTGAACAATTTCCGGCCTACGGGCCGTTACGGCCTCCTCAGCAAGGATCAGGAGAGCGTCGACGTAATTGGGGTCACCCTCCAATAGGGCGTCGACAGCTGAGGCGAGATGATCGAGCGTGACGGCATAGTCGCGCCTCAGCCCAATCGCGGCTGCGAGAGCGTGTTGGCACCGGAGGACTTCGGCCGAATCGCCGTCCCGCCCGGCGTAGAGCTGTTGAACTTGCGACTGAGCCGACGCTGCGTCGCCAGTGTTGAGATGCCTCCAGCCAAGTTCGATTCGAACGGCGGCCTCGTCGGCACGTCGACCTGCCGAATGCAGAGCTCTTGCCTCGAGCCCTCGGACCGCTGCCGCGTGGGGAACAAACCCCGACTCCTCGAGACGGTCAGCGACGGTGCTGAGCAGCTCGGCTGCATCGCCCGGCTGCTCTTCAAGGGACTCCTCCGCCCTACGGACGGATTCAGCAAGTCCAAGATGAGCGATCGGGCCTCGAAGGATCGCATCGGCAGCGATGGACGCTGTTCCAGCCGGGGAGACGGGCGGGGGAGAAACCGCACAGTACGTAGCAGCGGTCGACGCACCGAAGAACGTAGTGACCAGCCTTGGCTCGTTCCGCAGCCGGTCCGAGATGGACTGCCTGTCCCACAGTTCGATCTGGATGTCACTGTGCGTCCCACGCAATTCCTCCAGCCGTTCGATCGTCTCCGTATCTCCAGCCTCGGAAGCAACGCCGATGACCAAGCGATCAGCACCGAAGGGCCGGCGACCTGCGGTGTAGCGCTCAACAGCCCGCGTTAGATCAGCGGCCCCGAACTTCTGCAACCGCTTCGCCTGATAGACCGTTGGCCTTTCTCGATCAGTGAAGGAGGCCACGACATCGAGCCCATGCTGTGCCTGACCCGGTCGGCCATACCGGCGCACGTCGAAAGCTCCTTCCAGGGTCCGCGCAATCGCCAGGATGAGACGCTCAAAAGAGTCCCAGCTCATCTCGTGCGTGTTGAGCATCGGCGGCAAGGGGGAGTCCAGTGGCGGCGCTAGCTGGGTTGGGTCCGCCCACACTTCATCGTCCACCGGGATCGCAACCCAGTCGTCCTCCGCGGAGACGTCGGTCGGCTCGTCCGCTCCCTGGGATTGATCGGTCAGTTTCTGGCCCCCTGTGCCGCAACGCGTTCGCCCGACCTCCCCTCCTCCATGACCATCCGCTTGGTCTCTTCCGGGAGCGGAGCGGCCAATAGCTGTTCCTCGGCCGCTCGTGGGTCCTTCTGGGACAACGCGATTACATCTGGGTGCTCGGCCAACCACTCGAATAGCGGCGCGAGTGCCCGGCCCATGACTCCCAGCGGATCGCCGTGATCTTCGAGGTTGCGCCGCCGGTTGAGAAGTAGGCCAGCCAAGAGGATTTTGTTGTCATTGGTTCGGAGCGGTTGCAGGGCCGCTAGACCATGCAACGCTCCGGCAATCGGCGGAACCGCCCAGGACGGAACTCCGCTTCCACCTTCCAGGACAAAAGCTGCCGCGACCCTGAAACTCGATCGCCACAGGTCGTCGAAGTTACGGGCCAAGTCACCAACATTTGCAATGAGACGCTCATCGGCCTTACGCGCGGCTAGCCACGCCCGGTTACTACCACTCGAAGTAGGTGCGAGCACGCCCGCAAACATGTCCAGTAGCCCTTCCGGCGGACTTAAGAGTGGCTTCAAGGGATCCGGAACTGCTTGGGCGACCTGCGCCAAAGTCACTTGGAGTGCAGGTGAGTCCGGCGAGAAGAGGTGGTATGCCCAGTGAGTGAGAATGTCCTTCACTTCCGGACGCTGCGCCCAGTTGGCGAGCCGCGTAGCCAGAACCTCGGGAAGGCCAAATTCCATCAGAGCTTTACCTAGAGCGGGCCGACCAACCAAATGACGCTCGATAGCGTGCCGTGCCCTCTCCGATAGGGCCGTGCCCTGCTGATCGCCCCACCGATCGGTCCCCAGTTCAGCGTTTGACGCTCTGATGCTCGGCCCCAGGAGTCCTTCAAGGTCTCCACGGACTCGAGTCCACGGCACGTCGTACCCCTCGATCCAGAGGTGGAGGCGCATGCGACTCCGCCGGCGCATTCCTGCCGCCCTCAGCTCGATCACACGCTGTAACTGGATGTAGGAGCGGTCGTCCCATAGCCCCGTGGTTCCCTTCCCGCGCCCGAGGGCTCGCGAACCAACCTTTGGTAGCAGGGCGTCCTTCTTCCAGTCGATCACAGCCTGTTCGGAGACGGCTGGCCATCCCCGTTCGACCGCCCAGCTGTTGGCCATGGCCACGATCTCGGATCGTCCATACAGAGGGGACTGGTTTTCGTCCGCCCTCGACTTGACCGTCACCCTCTCATAGTACAGACTGGGCACCGTCGGGCACGCAGTTCAAATCGCCCGGCTGAAAGGAGGACACGAATTTGAAGCCTCTATACGGGCTGGTGCTCGTGGTCGTCGCGGGCGCAGCAATAGAGAAGTTCTATCACCACCCGACCTACGGGAACGGGCTATCGGCATTTATGGCGGCGTTCCAAGCCGGCGAGTTCTTCGCCTAGGTCCGGGGCCGCTCTGGTTCGTCCGACTTCAGCAGTTGGATGATACCGGGGCGGCCTTTCACTGGTCGGCGGGCACTCGCGCCTAAGCTGCCCGGTCGTATACGGAGTGGCCGTCGTCCCAGTAGCTGTCGAAGACGTGTTGATACACGGCGTCGCACTTCTGGGCATAGAGCTGACGCGTGAACGCCTCGGGTAGGCGGTCGAGAGTCTCCTCCACCGTCACCCGCACAGCGGCGCGCGTACTCTGCTCCTTCCGCCAATCAAGGACAATTTTCTCGCGCTTCAGTATCGCCAACAATTCCTCTGCGACCCTCCTGACCTGGACCCGCTCTTCGTCTGAGAGCTTTGGCGCAGGCCGCATCAGCAAGTCGAAGATGGCAAGTTGCTCCTCGCTTAGCCCTTCGGATAATGCGCGGGCCTCTTCTTCTGTGAGTGCCTTGCTAAATGCCATCAACTCTTGAAAGAACGACTCAGTGTTCAGGCTGCCGGCATTGTAGTCGGCGACGAGCTTCTCGAATCGCTCAACCAAGTCCACCCGCGCTGGATTAAGACGCACGAGAGCGGCAATTCGAGCTGCGAGTAGGGAACGCAGACGCTGCGCGGCGGTGCGAGGTCGTCCCTGCTTGAACGCTTCTTCAAGTGCCCCCCAATCAACCGTGCTGAGATCGAACAGGGCAGCCGCGTCGTTCGCCGGAATGAGGTATTGGTTGGCAGCTACCGACTCATCGAGCAATTGCTCGATCCGCCCGAGGACACCGCCTATGTCCGACTTCTCGGAGTACCCCGCGATGGTGTCGGCGAGGAATTTGGTGACAGCCCGCAAGCGACCAAACTCATTCGCACGCTTATCGGGGAGAATAGCCTTGAACAGCCGGTCCACCTGCGAGGCTCGCGACATGAACGCGACCTTCTCGTCGTCATCGACCATGAGCATTTCAACGGTCTGCTTGCCAGCCGCGACCAAATCAAACCCCTTGAGCCGTCCTAGTGCATCGAGATCGACATCTCGGCTGCCGCAGAACGCCCGGATGTCAGCGACGGTGTCACGCAGCGCGTCGACCAGGCCCTCCTTCCCCTCGAGGGGAAGATTGCCGGCTTGACCACCCACCGCGTAGAGCGAAAGTGCCTTCTGGAGGTTTTTGAAAACATCGACGTAGGCCACAATCAGCCCATTATTTTTCGCGGGGAACACCCGGTTCGCGCGGGTGATGGTTTGCATAAGGGTATGGTTCCGGAGCGGCTTGTCGAGATAAACCGTTGACAGCGAGGGGACGTCGAAGCCAGTCGTCCACATCGCACACACAAAGGCAAGTCGAAATGGATCTTCCGGATCCTTGAACCTGTCCTCAAGTCTCTCGTCAACGATGCGTTTGCGGTGGGGCTCGATGTCGAGTCCCCGCTCGGTCATCTCGGCGATTTCGTTCTGGGACTGTGAGATCACGACCGCCATGTCGGTTGACCGCATGAATGCGTTCTCCTGGGAGAAGAGGTCCCGCTCGCTCGGAGTCAGGCTATCGGTGGCGAGTCGCCGGGCGTTCGCGTCGAGACGAGCCGTCCAGATGCGTTTCACCTTCTCATAAGTGCGAACAGCTGTTACTTTGTCGATCGAGACGACCATCGCCTTCCCTGGGAAGCCCCGCCCCAGGAAGTGGTCCACAATGTCCTGAGCAACGGCTTGAAGACGATCGTCACGAGTGATCAGCTCATACTGCTGGCCCAGCGCCCTCGCTAGCTTCCGTTCCGCCGCGTCGTCGAAATCAGCCTCCTCCACAATGGCCATCAAGTCGTCTCCGAACCTTGGGTTCGAGATCTCGAGCTGAGGGATTCGGTTTTCGTAGAAGAGCGGAACGGTAGCATGATCGGCAACGGAGTTAGCGAAGTTGTAAATCGAGACGTACTTCCCGAACTCGCGGCGCGTCGCCTCCTCGCCAGCGATCAGAGGAGTCCCAGTGAAGGCAAGGAAGCGAGCGTTCGGAAGTGCTGTCCGCATGTTCACCGCGAGGATGTCGTACTGTGTGCGGTGGGCTTCGTCGGCGATGACAATGACGTCGTCGCGCTGAGAGACGACAGGATGCGTCGCGCCCGTTTCGGTGCGAAACTTCTGGATCAGCGTGAAGACGTAACGGTGATCTTCCCTCAGGAGCTGCCGCAGATGGGCTGATCCGGTCGCTCGCATGTGTTTCTCGGTGATCACCCCAGCGTAGACGAACTCCTTGTACGCTTGCTCATCGAGGTCGCCTCGATCCGTGACGATGACAAACGACCAGTTGCCGGGTATCTTCCGGAGGACCTTCTGAGAGAAGAAGAGCATCGACATTGTCTTGCCCGAACCCTGCGTATGCCAGAACACCCCGAGCTTCCCGCGTTCGTCTGGAGGAGCGTCGCGAAGTTCCCCCAGGCGGCCTATGGCATTGTTGACACCCAGGTACTGGTGGTTACGAGCAACGAGCTTCACGAAGCCACCGGGCAGATCCTGAAAGACGACGAAGTTCTCAATCAGGTCTAGTAATCGCTCCTTCGTACACATTCCCCGGATCACCGTCTCCAGGGAGACTGCGCCTTCTTCCCCTTCGAAGTTGATCTTCTTCCACTCGGAGAAGAATTCCCATCCGGACGTGATGGTGCCGACCTTGGTATCAGCGCCATTTGAAAGGATCAGGAAGCCGTTGGGTATAAAAAGCTGGGGGATAGTATCCCGATAGTCGCGGAGGTTATCGTCATACGCGTGTTGTAGGTTTCGGTGCGAAGCCTTCAGTTCGATGAAGACGAGCGGAATACCGTTGACAAAGCCCACGAGGTCGGCGCGTCGATGGTACAGGTCGGAGTGAACCCAGAACTGCGACACGAGAAGGAAGTCATCCATGTCGGGATTGTCCCAGTCAATGATGCGGAGCCTCTCAGGCACGGTCGTCCCGTCGGGCTGTCGAACTAAGACCGGGACGCGTTCGCGCAGCAGCGTGTGAATCTGCTGATTGGCTCTAGCGTAGTGGAGACCCGCCCGAGGTCTGGTGATCTCAGAGACTGCCTGATCGACGGCCTCGGCTGGTGTGTCAGGGTTAAGACGCTCAATTGCGGCCCGGAGTCGTTGGGCTAGGAACACCTCGGATTTGTTATCGCGACCGAGGGTTCCCTCCGATCCGAGCGTCTCGTAGTAGGCGTTGATGTGGGTCCACCCAAGTTCTTCGAACAGCTGAATCGCCGGTTGCTCGACGAGTTGGTCCTCCGTGTACTGCTGCCGGTTCACGCCGCATACTCGCGGGTCGCGATCTCTAGACCGCTAACGTCAAGCTCGCCTGAGATAAGGCGTGGCAAAAGCAGCTCGCGCGAGACGCGGAGTCTCGTTGCTGTCTCGGCCAGCAAGAGTGGCAGCCCCCTGAGGGCTGCGAGCGACTGGGAGAAGCGCTGCTGAACCCCCAGGGGGGGAACGACGATTTGGACCTTGCCAATAGCTTCCCGCCCGAGTTCGGTCTGACCGGTACTACCCACGCCCAGCGCCTGAAGGTCGGATTCGCGTTCTAGCAAAGTCAAGCCGAGGAAGTCCTCCGTCACCACACCGGTAGAGGGACGGACAATAGTGATATGTGAGTCGACCGCGATGCGTTCTGGGGGGCGGAGAGTCTGCGCAACACGCCCGAGCGTCCCAACGCCAGTCGAGTTGATTAGGATATCACCGTGCCGAACTAACTTGAATGGTGGCACATTGGTCACATGCGGACGGGCGAAGGCTAAGTTGAGTTTCCCATCCCGAATGCACTTCTGGTTTATGACAATCTGGTTCGCAGTGTCTGCGTATCTTGGAGTCACACCACGTGTGATCAACTCGGTGACCTCGACTACCGCACGCACAGCCCAGTTCTCTGGGATTGGGCCCAACTCCGAATCTACAAGCGGGATCGCTTCGTGCCCGGGATAGCGGAAGTCGACGAACCACTCGCTGTAGATTCGCTGGGACACCTCCTCCAGGAGCTTGATCCGGCGATTGCTGTTCTCGATGAGGTAGTCGTAAGTGGAAAGAATGGCAGCGATCTTCCGTTGAGTGGCGAGAGGTGGTAATCGTACAGAGACGTTTTCCACCCGAGCGGGTGCCGTATGACGGACCTTTGTCCCCGTCGCGGTTGCCTGTATCTGAGTCCGTACGCCATTCGTGTTGAAGAGGTAATACAGGTAGCGAAGGTCAGTATCCTTCGAGCACTGGTGGACAAGGCCGATTCGCTGGTTGTGAAGATAGGTATTGTCTAGAGGTATCAGAGCGGAGCTGCCTAAAAGTCCTTCGGCCTGCTCAGTCATGGCGATTACGAGGTCACCCCGTCGAAGGACGAAGCCCGAAGGAGGACGAGCGGCGTAGTACTTCTCTACCCGTGACTTGGGCTTAAACCCCCCGGATTCGAGGAAGTTGCCAGGGGTTAGGACGATATACTGGCCGTGGTCGGTGAAGTACTCGCCCTGGAATGCGAAGCCATGCTTGATCCGAATGTGATCGCCTAACCGAGCAGACTGCCAGCTGGTCACCTAAGCAGCTCTGTGATATTCGCTGCGATCCTCTCCTGCAGCCGCGCTGCTTCAGTGTTGAGCTTCTCTAGTTCCTCGTTCAGTTCTTCCAGGCGGGCATGGAAGTCGAGTCCGTCGTCCTCGGCTTGGGCGACGCCGACGTACCGTCCCGAGTTTAGGCTCCAGCCCTGTCTTTCGATCTCGTCAAGGCTCGCCACCGCGCACAGACCAGGCACGTCTGCGTAGACACCGCCGGAGAACGGCGCAGACATTAGGGCAGCAGACCCCTCGGCATTCTCCGCTTTCTCACAGCGATACAACCGGGCGATGTTCGCTATGAACTCGATCTGCCCTGGAACCCAGTCTCGGTGTGCCCGATCAATTTGGCGGAAGATCTTGCGGGCATCGATGAACAACACTTGGTCCTCTCGGCCAGTCCCGCGTTTGCTCCGGTCAAAAAACCACAGGGTCACCGGCAACGTCACGGTGTAGAAGAAGTTCGAGCCGACGGATACGATGACGTCGACTGCCTTCTGGGCGATTAGCCTCTTACGGATTTCCAACTCCGATCCACCAGTATCTGTCGCCGAGTTGGCCATGACGAACCCGGCCCGACCCTTCTCGTTCAGGGCAGAGAAGAAAGCCTGAATCCAAATGTAGTTGCCGTTGTCCGCCCTGGGCAGACCGAAGGGAAACCGCGGATCCCCTTCCAGCTTCGCCTTGTCGATCCGGTTCACGTTGAACGGCGGATTGGCCATGACATAGTCGAACCGGCCAACTGACTTGAAGGGATCCTCGTAGTAGGTGTTCGATTGGCTAATGTCACCCTCGAGCCCGTGGACAGCAAGGTTCATCTTGCAGAGGCGGACGGTTTCGTCGACCCGCTCCTGGCCGTAGATGGAGAGACGACCCGCGTTGCCGTCACGGTGCTCCTCGACGAAACGGGCGCTCTGGACAAACATGCCGCCCGAGCCGCAGGCTGGGTCCAGAATCTTGCCTTTGAATGGCTCGATGATCGCCACGATCAGACGGACGATGGAAGTGGGTGTGAAGTACTCGCCGCCCTTAGCACCTTCGGCAACGGCAAACTTCCCAAGGAAGTATTCGTAGACCTTGCCGAAGGCGTCACCCTCTATGTTGCCCAGCATGGCATTCACCGAGCGCAACAGACTGACCAGAGTGTCGTTGGTGAGGGATTGATACGTCCGAGGGAGAATCCCGTTCAGGGAGGGGTTGTCCCGCTCGATTGCGGACATCGCGTCGTTGATCGCCTTCCCTAGGTTTTCTCCCTCCTTTAGTTGGAGCAGGTTCGCGAACCGCGCTTGCTCAGGGAGGTAGAGGACGCCCTTGGCCTGATAGTCGGCCTTGCCGATGTCCCGCCGCCCAGTCCCCTTGTCCGCCAGCTCTGCCTCGGTCCGAGTGAAGCGGCTGTCGGCGAACTTCAGAAAGATCAGTCCCAAGACGGGGATGGAGTACTCAGCCGACTTGAGATGGGAGTTGGCTCGCAGTTCGTCGGCGGTTTCCCAGAGTCGGTCGGCGATGTTGTGGATGTCTGTCTTCGCTGAGGGCCCGGTGGTGGTCATCGGGGGATTATCCGCCGTGGTTGCGGCACAGCCACCGAGGCCGTTGACGAGGCTGTGCCTACCAACCCGGAGGTGCCCCGGCTTGACTGCAACTCTGACTGCAACGGGGCTGAGACCCAGCAGGACTAGGTGGGGCTCAGTGAGATCAACATGGCGGAGGGACGGGGATTCGAACCCCGGGGGGTCTTGCGGCCCCAGCGGTTTTCAAGACCCTGCCATCTGCGATACGCGCGCTGATCTCCCCCCCAACCTCACCCCCCCACTCACTGGCCCATCTCGCCTCCCAGCCCCCCAATCCCACTTCTAATCACCCCCCCGCTCCCTGCCCCCGCCACCCGCCCCAACCTCGGGCTTGGGGCGGGTCTGGGGCCGGCGGGCCCACTCGCCCCAAGCGTCAATGGAGATGGGGGCCCAGCCGGGCCAGTCCCAGCTGAGATGGGGGCCGCCCCGAGCGGGGGAGGGGAGGCCAGCCGCCAGCTGAGGGGGGCGAGATCGGGGAGTGGAGCGGGGAGGGCGAGCGGGGGGAGAGGGAGGGCCAGCCGCGGGGATCCCCTCAGCGGGGGGACGGCGAGGCGGTCCCCGACTCCGCGATCGCCTCTTGCCAGGACAAAAGGAACTGGGCCAGCTCCCAGAGCTGGGCTTGGGAATAGCCCCTCAGCAGCTGCATTAGCCGCTCCTGGAGAGCGCCCAAGATGGGCTCTGCCCTGCTCCAGAAGTGGGGGGTGAGCTCGACCAGCTGGCTGCGCCGGTCTAGGCCATGGGGCCGGCGGCGGACGTACCCGGCCAGAGTCAGCCGGTCGATGGCGACCGTCATGCCGCCGCTGCTGATGCCCTGGGCCCGGCCCAACTGGGCCAGGCTGAGGGGCCCACTTTGAGCGAGCAGATCGAGCAGGCGCAGGTCGGTGCGGTTGACCCCCAGCCGGCGGGCCGCTCTCTGGTCGAGGCCGTCGATGGCGGTGGTCAGCTGGCGCAGGCGGGCGTCGACCACCTCCAGCAGGGCCTGCTCAGCCTTGGGCGCCCGCTTGGTTGACATCGCCAACCGGCCTCCTGTATCTTGCTTTATAAGATACTTCTAAATTGAGGTAATCCTACATCATGGCAGCACCGGATCGCGCCCCCAGGCGGATCACCGAGCTGCGCCGGCTGGGCATGGCCCTGGTCGGGCTCTGCCTGGTCGAGTACCTGCTGGGGATGCTGCTCAATCTCTACGTCGCCATCCCCCGCCAGCACCCCGGCAGCAGCGGCCCCGACTACTTCCAAAGGGCCTTCCAGAGCGTGCTCTGGGGGATCTCCCACGGGAGCCTGCTGGCCCTCCATGTGGGCCTCGGGCTGCTGATTCTGCTCGGCTCCTTGCGGCTGGCGCTGGCCGCCTTCCAGGCCCCCAAGGCGGGGCTGCGCGCGATCGCCCTTCTGGGGCTGCTGGCGGTGGTGGCGGCCGGCTTCAACGGGGCCTCCTTCCTCAGCTACCACCAGGACCTCAGCTCGATGATCATGGCGGCCAGCCTGGCCGTCGCCGTCTTCTGCTTCAGCTGGGTCACCTTCCGGGCCACCGCTCCGGCCCCAGGGGCCCCCGTCTCCATCGCCTGAGCCAGCAACCGTCCCGTCCCACCTCCCCCCTACCTACCGCTCCGTCTCTCTCACCCACCCGCCTTGCCCCACCCCCCTCCAGGGCCCGGGCGGACATCTCTGCCGTGGGGGATCCCCGGCCAGCTGAGGGGGAGCGGAGCCTGCTCTTCGCCATCGAGCTGTTCAGCTCGGCCGCCAATCAGGAGAGCAGCAAGAAGGAGTACCGGGGGGTGCTGGGGACGCTGCTCCGCCACCTGGAGAATGAGGGGGTCTTCTTCTGCTCTGAGATCAGCTGGCCCCACCTCTACTCGTACCAGGCCTCCCTGTCGGATCTGGCCGCCTCGACCCGCCACCACCGGCTCCTCCTCTGCCGCCAGTTCCTGCGCTTTCTGGAGGGGTGCGGCTGGGCGGAGCGGGGCCTGGCCCTGGCGATCCGGCTGCAACCGCTGCCCAGCCACCAGCCCCGGCCGGCCCTCTCGCTGCCCGACCAGCTCCGGCTCATCTCCAGTGCCCCCGACCTGCGCTCCCGGCGGCTGGTCTGGCTGCTGCTGGCGACCGGGGCCCGGCTGGGTGAACTGCTCAGCTGTGATCTCTCCTCGCTGGACCAGGGCCAGCTGCTGCTCTCCGGCAAGACCGGGCAGCGCTGGATTCCGCTGCCGCCCTCCCTTCGATGGGAGCTGGAGCAGGAGCTGGCGGAGAGGCGGGCCGAGGGCGAGGCGGCTCCCCTATTTCGCTCCCGCCAGGGCCGGCTCAGCCGGCGGCGAGCCCGAGAACTGCTCTGGGACTGCGCAGAGCTGGCCCAACTGCCCCGCCTCAACCCCCACCAGCTTCGCCACGCCGCCTGTGCCCGGTGGCTCCGGGCCGGGGTGCCGCTGCTGGTGGTCTCCAAGGCGCTCGGCCACGCCCGCCCCAGCACCACCTTGGACCACTACGCCTCGGTGATCTCGGAGGACCTGGAACGAGGGCTCTCCCAGGACCCCCTGGAGGCGGCCCTGTCGCCAGGACCGGCTGGGTAAGGGGAAGACGGCCGGCGGTCGCCCCCAGAGGTTGGGCCGCGGATCCCGGTGAGGTGAGCCAGTTGATCTGGCCCGGGTGGGCTGGACTCATCAAGGGGACTCGTCCCCTGAACCGCCCCGGGCCCAATTGGACCCGGGGCGGTTCCCTTTAGCCGTGGTCGCCGATGGTCAAGACTTCCTGTTGGGCTGGAGAGATCCCCTTTGGGAGCTGGGTCGGATCAGCCGCTCAGACCATTGTTGACGTTGGAGAAGACGTCGCTGACGCTGTGTCCCACCAGGGTGAGGATGACGATGACAACGATCGCGATCAGCACCAGGATTAACGCGTACTCGACCATCCCCTGGCCCTCTTCCTTCGAGTCACGATGCCAGACCACCTCAGCGAGGCGGTCGCGTAGCCGCAGGTAGCGAGATCCGAACATTCCTTACTAAACCTCCTAGACCGGTTGGTCCACCCGGGTATCGATATTCCTACCCTTAGGAATGGCAGCTGGAGCGTATGTCGGGCTGCCCCTCACTACGGGTAACCAAGCCGTAACTTTTCTAAGTCAGGTCCGGCGGAGGGGTGGAGATCGCCAAGCCGAACCGGTCCCGGCTCAGCTTCACAGCGAGGGTGCGGAGACCATCTGGGTGGGACCCGTCACCGGCGTCCCTGGACCTCCGGGCCAGGGATTTGGCTGGTCAGGGCCCGGCCCCTCGATAAAGGGGTTACCTGGAGGGCCGGGGAATTGATCAGGACCCACCGCCCAGCCCATCCGGGGATCGGGCTCGGGGACTATTTGGTGGCGGCCCCAGCCTTGGTCGGGGCCTGGAACTGGCGACCCTCAGGATGGGCAACGTTCCCATGTTCGAAGGACATGGGCCGCCCTTCTGACAGCTCGGCCGGGCGGATGCGCCAAACTGTGGACCATGCCCCGACCCTCGATGTTCGAGTTTGCCGGCGGCCAGGATGCCTTCCTCCGGCTGGCCGCCGCTCATCACCAGCGCTGCCTCGATGACCCAGTCCTGAACCATCCCTTCTCCCAGCTCGGCAATCCCCAGCACATCGAGCGGCTGGCGACCTACTGGGCGGAGGTGTTGGGGGGTCCTCCCGGCTACTCGGAGTCTTACGGCGGCCACTCGGCGATGCTGGGAATCCACGCTGGCCAGGGGATCGACGCCGATACCGGGTCTCGCTTCGTTGCCTGCTTCGGGAAGGCGGCCGACGATGCCCAGCTGCCGGCCGACCCGGAGTTCCGCGCCGGCCTTCGCCAGTACATGGAGTGGGCGGTCGGCGAGATTCTGGCCTGCTCGCCGCCGGGGTCCCTGGCGGCGGCCGGCCTGCCCTCTCCCCACTGGGGCTGGAACGGTCTTCTCTAGCGCCCCTCTGGGCAGGTGAGGCGACGCCCAGGCTGGAGGAGCCCCAGTCATCGCCCATGACCCCCTGCAGCTCCTGGCCGTGGCCGGCGCCGGGTTGGCGGCGGGAGCCCTCAACGCGGTGGCCGGCTCCGGGTCCCTGCTGACCTTCCCGACCCTGCTCGCCCTGGGCTACTCCCCTCTGGTGGCCAACGTCAGCAACACGGTCGGCCTGTTCACCGGCAACCTCAGCGGGGCGGTCGGCTATCGGCGCGAGCTGGCCGGCCAGCGGGGTAGGGCACTTAGGCTGGGTGCCTGCTCTCTGGTCGGTGGATTGGGGGGTGCTGCGCTGCTGCTGGCCCTGCCGCCGGCCGTCTTCAAGGTGGTGGTGCCGGCCCTGATCCTGCTGGCGGTGGTGCTGCTCTTGCTGCAGCCCCACTTGGCGCGCCGGCGCGCCTCCGCTCCGCCGACCGGGCTAAGGCGGCTGGCGCTGCCGACCTCGGTTTTGGCGACTGCCGTCTACGGCGGCTACTTCGGAGCCGCCCAGGGGGTGATGTTCATGGCGACCCTGGGGGTTTTTTTGGACGACTCCCTGCAGAGACTCACCGGCTTGAAAAATGTCCTGGTTTCGGCGGCCAACGGCGCGGCGGCAGTGGTTTTCATCGCCTATGGGCCGGTCGCCTGGGAACCGGCCCTGGTGCTGGCCGGGTCAAGTCTGCTGGGTGGCCAGCTGGGGGCTGGGTTGGGCCGCAAGCTGCCGGCCCCGGCGCTGCGGGCAGTCATCGTGGTGGGCGGACTGGCGGCCGTGGTCAAGATCCTGCTCTGACCGCCGGCGACCGCCCGGCGCTCCGGACCCTAGCTGCGAAGGCGTCGATGGAGGATCGAGAGGTCCTCCTCGGCGAGCGCCTCCCCTTCATCGACCGGCATGGCAACCCTGGGCTCGAAGAGCTGCTGGGCGATCAGGGTTGGCAAGAGCGCCGACAGCAGCACCACCGTGACCAGCTCGGTGTACTGGGCGCCATCGATGAGGTGATGGGTGAGACCGAACAGGGCGGAGATGGAGCCGAAGGTCAGTCCGGTTGCCATCAGGAGCGAGGTGTAGGTGCGCTCCCGAACCGGGATCCGAAACCCCGCCGCCACCGGCCAAACCCCGATCAGCTTGGCGACCACCTTGACCGCGAAGAGGGCCCCGATTGTCCCCGCTCCCGAGATCAGGACCGGAGCGGCTATCAAAGTGCCGGCCCTCAGAAAGAAGAAGGGGGTGAGGAGGGCGAAGGCGATGGCCCGGATCCGGTCCATGACGATCCGATCGTGGAGGAAGACCCCCGCCACCACCAGCCCGGCGACGTAGGCGGGCAGCACCGCCTCGCTTCCGGCCGCGGTTGCCAGCCCTCCCAGGGCCAACAGCACCACGAAGATGAACTTCACCTCGGGTTCGCTGACTCGGTGGCCAAAGCGAGCGATGACGTACCGCAGGGCCCGGGGAAGCCCGAACAGAGTGGCACAGGTCACCGCCGCAAAGATGAGCAGCAGCCACCCGTAGGTGGCGAAGAAACCGCCCAGCGCCAGCACCGTCCCAAAGTCGGTCACGAAGCAGGCGGCCAGGATGAGCTTGCCGACATCGTGCTGATTCAGTCCAGTCTCGACCATGACCGCGTAGACGACCGCGACCGAGGTGGTGCTGAGCGCGATGCCCCCGATGGTGGCCGCCTGCAGGTCCCAGCCCAGCACCAGCTTGCAGAAGACGAAGGCGCCCAAGAACGGCAATACGAACGAGATGACGCCGATCGATAGGCTGGCCCGCCAGTGACGCTTGAGCGAGACCGGGTCGATCTCGGCGCCCGCCAGGAAGGTGAGCAGCATGGAGCCGAAGGTGGCCAGGAAGGTGGTGAATCCGGTCTGCACGATGTGCTCCTTGATTCCGGGCAGGTTGCCGAAGACCGCCCCCACCAGAATCTCGACCAGGGCAACCGAAACGCCGATTCGGATGCTGATCAGGGACGCCAGCAGCGCCATCCCAAGCCAGATCGCAGCGATGAAGTAGATGTTCATCCGCGCCTCCTGCTAGGCCGGCAGGGTGCGGACACGTTCCCGGCCCAACCGGCGGCTTCAATTCGTAGAAGCCATCAGCCGAGTCGAACCCGGCGATTCCAGGAGCGGGCCTCATCGCGCCTAGATCGATGGTACCAACAAATCAACTGGGTCCAGGAGCCGTCTTCCGCCGCTCGAGGCTGGGGTGGCGCTGTTCCCAGCAGCGGAAACAGCGCCGCCGATCCCGGCTGCTGATGGGGGAGGGGCTCGACTTCACCCGGAGCATATTTAGACCACGGCAATTACCAGTAGTCGAATTTGTTCCATGTCCGAGATCGGCGAGGATTACGACCAAACTCAGGTCGACGTCCGGGAGCCGGCGCGACTGACCCAGCGCTGACCGGAGACTGTGCGGCGCTGGGTTTGGTCGGGAAGACTGGCGTCTAGCCGCTCCGGCCATCGGCTCTTGGTCTCGCGCCAGGAGCTGGCGGGCTGGGCGCCGCCACTTCCTGGGCCCAGCCCTCGTCATTGGTTGACTGGGCCCGCGATGCCAGGCAGGCCCTGACCATGTTCGATCGAGGCGAAGGGGCCTCGGCAGCGGACCCGGTCCTCAGCGGCCGGGCCCAGCGGGCCGGAGATCCTCGGCGACCTTGACCGTGGTTGACGCCAGCCTGGTTGTCGACTGGGTGGCTCCGGGCGCCGACCCCGACTCCCCGGCGATGGCGACCCTGGAGGCTTTGGTAGCCCGCGGAGACGAGCTCCAGGCGACCCCCATCCTCCTCGACGAGGTGGCCAAACGCTGTGCTCACCGGAATCCGCCGCCGACGCTGGAGCGGCGCGGAAGCAGACTCGGCTCATCGGGGATTGGGTCGGCTCCCAGTTCGCCTCATCGACGACCGGCGTAATCGGGAAACGCGCCTGGGAGCTGGCCCGGCGCTTCGACAACCACCCCATCTACGACCTGCTCTACGTGGCCGTCGCCGAACGCAGCCTGGGCCAGCTGATCACCGCCGACCCGGGCCTGCTGGCGCTGCTGGTTGATTTCCCCCGGCTGGTGGCGCCAGGCCCGATTGAGACCTAGTTGGAGGATGCTTGGCCGGCCCCGGACCAGCGCTCTAGGCTGCTGATCTCGCTTCTCGGGGGAGGAGGCCCTATAGCCGAGCTGAACTTGGGGTCGATCCTGGCCCCGGCTGGAGTAAGTCGGTGTGAGCGGTGCCTCCCGGGCTGGATCCGCCTGCCCACTGCAGCCGCCGGTCCAGGAGGCCTGCGCAGGCCAGGACCGCTGCCAGGTGGGGGACCCCCAGTTCGAGGAGCCCGGCCAGCTCAACCAGGGCCCCCAGGGTGGCGCCCAGCTCCAGGGGTCGCCCGGCCTCGACGTCCTGGAGCATGGAGGTCTTGTGCTCGCCGACCCGGGCCGCCGCCTCAATGCGGCGGTCGATCCCGACCGGGGTCTTTATCCCGATCCGCTGCCCGATCAGCTCCACCTCCTCCATCATCGCCCTCACCAGCTCCACCGTTCCGGGGTCGGAGGTGATCTCGCTGAGGGTGGCGCCGGTCAGCGCCGAGATGGGGTTGAAGCTGGCGTTGCCCAACAGTTTGAGCCAGAGCTCGGGACGGATCCTCGGCGTCACCGGCGCTTTGAACCCGGCCCTGGCCAGCGCCGCCGACACCTCCTTGGTCCGCAAAGAGGGGCGTCCGTCCGGTTCGCCCAGGCTGATCCGGGTGCCTTCCAGGTGCTCCACCACCCCCCAATCCCGGAGCCGGGCGGCGGGGTAGACGATGCAGCCGGCCACCCGGCCCTGGTCGATGTTCCGGGAGATGACGCCGCCCGGGTCCACCGATTCCAGACGAGTCCCCTCCAAAGGGCCGCCGAAGCCGTCGAAGAACCACCAGGGGATCCCGTTCTGAGCCGTGAACAAGCTGGTCCTCTCGCCCAGCGCCGCGCCCAGCCGCTCCGCCAGCGGGGGCAGGCCGTGGGCCTTCAAGGTGAGGAAGACCACGTCGGCCGACCGCAGCGGCGTCAGATCGTCGGTGCACTCGGGGTGCACTGTGAAGTCACCACTTGGGCCGCTGACCCGGAGCCCCTGGGCTCGCATCGCCGCCAGATGCGGTCCCCTGGCAATCAGGGTCACATCCTCGCCGGCCCGGGCCAGGTGGGCGCCCAGAAGCCCTCC
Source organism: Candidatus Acidiferrales bacterium (assembly GCA_035533655.1). GTDB lineage: Bacteria > Chloroflexota > Dormibacteria > Aeolococcales > Bog-877 > Bog-877. The sequence continues at coordinate 29,065 of DATLTJ010000007.1, forward strand.
GGTCGCGCCGGCACCGAGGACCGCGAACTTCAAAGCCAGCTCACTTGGGCGCGAAGGCCTCGGCCACGAACCGGCGCTGGACCTTGCCGGTGGCGGTCTTGGGGATCGACTCCACGATGTAGAGGCGACTGGGCACCTTGAACTCAGCCAGGCGCTCCCGGCAATGGGCCAGCAACTCCTTCTCGTCGGCGGCAGAGCTGAGCACCACGGCTGCCGCCACCTCCTCGCCCCAGGTCGGGTGGGGCCGGCCGAAGGAGACCGCCTCCGCCACAGCTGGATGAGCCTCGAGAACCGCGTCCACCTCCAGGGGGGCGATCTTCTCGCCGCCCCGGTTGATGAGCTCCTTGAGCCGGCCCAACAGGGTGAGGTAGCCGGCCCCGTCCAGGACCCCCAGGTCGCCGGTCCGGAACCAACCGTCGCTGAACGAGGCCAGGTTGGCCTCGGGGTTGGACTCGTAGCCGTCGATTAGGTTGGGACCCCGGAGGACCACTTCTCCCGGCTGCTCAGGCAATAGCAGCTGGCCGCCGTCGGCCATGGTCCCGATTTCCACCCCGGTCCCGTAACCCACCGAGCCCGGCTGGCGTCGTCCCGGAGGCAGTGGGTTGGAAGCCATCTGGTGGCTGGCCTCGGTCATTCCGTAGGCCTCCAGCACTGGAACGCCATAGCGGGCTTCCATCTCCGCCATCTGGGTCGGAGCCAGTGCCGAGCTGCAGCTGCGCACGAAGCGGAGCCGCTCTGTGCCGAGCGGTCGGTCGGCTGAGCTGCGCATCAGGATCATCCGGTGCGGGGTGGGCGAGGCACTGAACCAGGTCGGCCGGTATTCCCGGGCCAGAGGCCAGAACTGGAGTGGGCTGAACTTCCGGGGTGCCACCACGGTGCCGCCGGCGGCCAGGGCGGCAAGAGCCGAGGCGACCAGGCCGTGGACGTGGAAGAGCGGCATGACGCAGAGCGAGACATCCTCCTCTCCGAGCTGGTAGTGGGCGGTGATGTTGCCGACCGAGGCGACCAGGTTGCGGTGCCGGAGCGGGACCCGCTTGGGCCGGCTGGTGGTACCGCTGGTGTGGAGCACCAGGGCCACCTGGTCCGGTCCCGACGGTTGGGGGAGCCGACCCGAGGCAGCCGGCCCCTGGCTCTCCAACCGGAGCTGGCCCCGGGAGTCGATCTCGGCTTCGATCACGACCCCGCCCTGGGGGATGGCCCGCCTGGCCGCCTGTCCCTCCCCGGGAGGCACCAGCAGCACCCTGGCGCTGGTGTCCTCGAGGTAGAAGCGGAACTCGTCCTCCTTGTAGGCGGGGTTGAGCGGGCAGGCGGTGGCTCCCAGAGCTGCTGCCAAGAAGAGGACGATCGCCTCGGGGCCGTTGGGAAGCGCCATGGCGACCCGGTCGCCGGGCCCGACTCCGAATGCCGCCAGCCGTTCCGCGCCCTCGCTCACCATCTGGCGGAGCCGGGCGTGGCTGAGCACCGGTCCGTCCGGCACCAGGATCGCCGGCCGGTCGGACCGCCCTTGACCCAACAGATCTGCGAGTGTCTCTGTCACCGCAGGTTGCTTGCCTCCAAGTCGGGCCCGGCCCTGCCCTGCGCGACCGGGCCCAAGGCACTGGATGCCGGAGCTCGTGGATCTCAGAAAAGCCCGCCCGAGCCGGTTGCCGGGCAGTGTATCTGGGCAGAGGGGGCTCGCCGGTCGGTCCCGGGCCGGGATCGCTCCTGCTCAGGCGGACTCCATATCGGGATGCCGCTTGTGCCATTCGGAATATCTGCGCCCTCGGACCCTCGGCTCACGGAAGGGGAGAGCCTGACTGCCACTCAGCCCAGCTGGTCCCTTCAGCCGGGACGTTCACAGTTGTAGTGGACGAAGGCATTGTCTCCGATCATCCATACATCCTTCTCAGAGACGGCATCGATGGCAGTTAGGGGGTCGACAGCCTTGCCACCCACGGTAAACGTTGGTGTCCAGACATGTCCGTTCCAACGCGAGATTGAATCACCGACCGCCCAGGCGTCATTGGAACTCACTACAGCTACGGCGTTGAAAGTCCCCGAGGATCCCGTCTGCGGCGAAGAGAAGACCGTCAACCCAGCGCCGAAAGTTCTGACCACCAGCGTCCCCTCCGGAGCCGCCGATCCCACCGCCCATACGCCGGAGGCGGCCGAGCCGCCCACCGCATTGAGCATCTCGTTGGGCGTAGTGCCAAGCTCTGTACCGTGCAGCCCCGGCACATCGATCGTGGTCCACCCGGAGCCGTTCCACTGAGCCATGAACGAGGTCACGACGCCGGTCTGATTCATGTCGACCACCTGACTCAAGTAGCCCGAGACCCAGACGTCATTCGCTGAGATCGCGTCTACACCGGTTAGGCTGGCCGATTCGTACGAGTTTGGCTGTCCTGAATTTTCGGCCGCATTTAGTGCGGCGATCGTCTCGCTGTCAAACGGATTCAGTCCCGGACCGAGGAATTGAACTATGGACCATTGCGATCCGTCCCAGTGCTCCACCAGGGGGACGCTTACCCCCTGAATGAGCCCAGTAGGAAGGTCAAATGCGGTCCCAACCGCCCATACGTCGTCGGGGCCAGTGGCTGAAACGGCCGATAGCTCGTCGTCCGGTGTCAGGTCCGGGGCTGCGACGATTCCCCAGGCACTGCCATTCCAATTTTCGATTAGAGTGCCGGTCCCGGGATATGCCACGTCCGCCGGGCTGCTGGGATAGAGCGCAATCCCTGCGTTTCCAACTGCCCAGGTGTCGCTGGGAGAGACGGCGACGACTCCGTCGAGGACGTCGCCCACCCCGATAGGCGATGCCGGCAGGTTGGGCGATGGTGTTACCGACCACTGTAGCCCGTTCCAGTGCTCGACCAGAGTCTGCTGGGCAGTGCTAGGGGAGGGGTAGAAACCTCCCACCGACCAGAGATCGCTTGGTCCGGTCCCCGAGATAGCACTGAGCTCGAGGCCCGGCGCCTCTGGGCTTAGCGAGGGACCTTTGTTCAAAGGAGTGGCAAATGACGTCACTTGCCAATGCGCCACGCAGGTTGACGTGCCGATTGTGCCGCGGGACGGGAGTGGCCCTTTCCCTGGCTGCGACGTCGCCGCGCAGGCCGAGGCCATGCTGGCGATAACGATCAGTACCCCGCCGATCGATATCGCCGCTCGATGTCTGCCCGGGCCAGAGACCCTCCCGGTAGAGCCAGAACCCACTTCCTCCGCTGAGCACCCCCTACCGTGCACGGAATACCCAGGCGTCGTTGGTATCGGCGGTGTTATCGAGGGCACCGCCGAATAGGACTAGTTCGTGGCTGGCGGTGTCGAAAGTCATCTGAGAGAAGAACCGGGGCGAGGGCATTACTGGTGCCTTGACGGGCAGCCAGTCGCCTCCCTCCCAGAGCCACATATCGTTGAGTGGCCGTACGTTTCCTCGCCCAGGGTCGACGGTGCTCCCACCGAACAGCACAAGTCCTCCCAAGGACGGATCGTAGGCGAGAGAGGATCCGGTTCGGGCGCTCGGATGCGCAGGCGGCGTGAGTTGCACCCACTCGGAACCGTTCCAACTCCAGGTGCCGTCAACTGGTGCGCCAAAGCCACCACCATCGGTGGGTCGCACGGGTTGCCCACCGAACAGGATCACCGACCTGGTAGCCGGGTCGTAAGCCATGCTCGCGTCGGCCAGCAAGGGCGGCTCGGTGGTCGGACTCAACTCGCGCCACTGGCCGTCGGCCCAGCTCCAAGTCTCAGCGACGTCCAGATTCGATTGAGTGGTCTGGTCGAACGTTTGCGCTTCCCCGAAGAGGAGCAACTGACCGGTGGCACTGTCATAAGCAAGTCCCGACCAAGACATGGGCGGGGGGAGCGCGAGCGTGGAGGGGGGAAGCGACCAGTCGCTTCCGTTCCAGAAGTGCATGACGGTAGCTGTCCCACAACCCGTATAGATGCCGACTGCGACTACCTGCTGGCTAGCCGGGTCGTAGGTCATCGTGAAGAACGCCTCGCCCCCGGGCCCATTGTTCGCAGGGTGAAGTCGGGTCCACTTGCCGTCAGCCAACCCCCACGTGTCGTTGTAGAAGGTCGGATCCGGTCCGCAGCCACTCTTCCCGCCCGCGAGCAGAACTGTGCCCGTAGCGGCATCGTAGGTGAATCCAGCCGAATCCCGGGCCAGAGGGTTTTGAGGTGGGTGCAATTCGGTCCAAGTCCCCCGCACATTCTCCGGGGCACGGGCACGACTCGACGCTAGTCGCGCCTTGGCGGTGGATACCGAACCTGCGCTTGCGCAGCCGGAGACCAAGACCGCGCAGGTCATGGTCAGAGCGGGCCAGAGGGCGGCCCGCCGTAGTCGCCTCGGGCTTCGGTTCCTATCAGCCATTCTGGTCAGTTGAACGACTCGTCCTCCGTACGACTGGTAAGCGCTCTGGTCCACTTCTTAGTTACGCTGGCCATCTTGGCCCCCCTCCCGTCCCGGCCAAGCCTCGCCTTGATCACCTGTGGCGCCAGCTGAGCGACCTCCGACTTAGGTCGAAGGCCAGCTGACCACTTCCGGGCGTTCTCTAGCCGGCGGCTCGGTGGCCACGCCACAATCGGTCGTCGCGGGCACCCGGCAATGTAGATTGCCGCGGTGCCCCCGTCGTCAGCCTCGACGGATCCGAGGTCACCTGCCTGGTCCTTGGACCACCCGGCGAGCCGCTGATCTGCCTTCCCGGGGGTCCCCTGCGGGCGCCGCGCTACCTGGGAACACGGGCAGATCTTGTCGCTCACCGAGAGCTGGTCCTGGTGGCGTTGCCGGCCCGCCGCGTCGATCGGCTCGTCGCTGATCTCGAGGCACTGCGCGTGCACCTGGGACGCGATCGGATCGATATCCTCGGCCACTCCGCCGGGGCCACCCTGGCGCTCTTGTACGGCGCCGCTCACCCACATCGGATCGGCCGGTTGGCGCTGATGACACCGAGCCTGCGGCGGTCCGGAGCTCCCCACCGGACGGCGACTGCTTCGACGGGCCCAATAGACGGTCGGGGGAGACTTGGTACCGCGAGGCGAGAGCTGCGCTCGCAGCCCGGGAGGCCGGGGACAACTCGGCGGAGCTGCAGTTGGCGGCGGCTCCTTGCTCCTAGCGACGCTGGGACCGATCGGCGCAGCTGCACGCTCCGGGCGAAGCCGAGGCGCTTTCCCATTTCAATGCCCCGGTGCTGGTCGGGGTCGGCGGACAGGACTTCCAGCCCACGGTGGACGCAGGGACGGAGCTGGCGAAGCCGTTCCCGCAGGCGAGGGTCGAGGACGCCGGCGATCCGGTCACTACCCCTGGGTCGACGACCCTGGCGCCTTGGTTACGACGCTCTCGAGATTCCTCGGTCTTAGCTCGGCGGCCTGAGGAGCGGCCCGGGGCCGGATTGGCCACTCAACTGGGGATGGGTGCTTCGTCTGCCCGGGTCGGCGGCTCTCTCGACCATGTCGGCAGGCCGGGTATGCGGGTCAGTGTCAGAGGGAGGGGCGTGCTCAGCACCCCGAACGGAGGTTGACCCATGGCGGTCGGAAGTGCCACCGTAAGTGACCGGTCCGGAGAGCGTTCCAAGTGGTGGGCCCACGTGAGGGATGTGGAAATGCCCGTGATTAGCCGCGACGGAGTCCGTCTCCACTACGAGGACATTGGTATTGGACCCGCTGTGCTCTGGCACACCGGCGGCGGTGGAGACGGGACCATGTGGCGGACCAGCGGCTATTTGGATGAGCTCCCGGGTCGCCGGCATCTCCTGCTCGACCACCGGGGCCATGGGAGGAGCGACCAGCCGCAGGGGCTGGAGGCCCACCGCCTCGACGAGTACATGGCAGATGTGCTCGCCGTCCTTGACGCCGCCGGCGTCGATCAGGCGGCGATGGTCGGCTACTCCGACGGTGGCCGGGTGATCTACGCTTTGGCCGCGCGCCACCCCGAGCGCGTCGCGGCGGTCGTGGGGATAGGCGGCGTCTCCCTTCCACAAGAGACCTACGCCTGGCGTCGGGAGTTGGCCCGCGAAGTACGCCAGATGGGTTTCCGGTCCTGGCTAGAACAGATGTCGGAGAGTGAGGCCGAGGCGGCGCCCGCTTGGCTCATGAACAACCTCGCCGCCACTTCGACCGAAATGTTCGCCCTCGAAGTCGAAGCCTGGGCTGACGCCCCGAGTGAGTCCAGCCACTTTCCGCACATCGAGGCACCCACACTGATCATCTGCGGGGAGGACGAGGATGCGGATGGCGCGGCCGAGCTGGCGGTCAAGGCGCTGCCGTCTGGAAAGGCGGTAGTCCTCCCCGGGTTTGGCCATTTGCAAGCATTCTGGCGTTCCGAGACCACTGCTCCGATCATCAGGGACTTCCTCGCCGCTGGGTGATCGATTCGGGACTCGGGCTCCCGAGTCCCCGGGTGCGTCTGTCCCTGGACGCCGTCGCTGACACTAAGGACCGAGGCGGCGGGCTCAGCAGCGCGACCGGGGGCCAACGACGCCGTCGTCATCGGAAGGGGCGCGCTGCAACCTGACCCGCTACCCCATCTGGCCAGTCCTGGCCAAGGGGCCCCGCTGGGCGGCTCCAGCCTGACATGGCGGACTCTGCATCTCGGCCCCTTGGCAGAGTGTGATCCGTGCCCCGCGAGTGGCCAGGGCCCCAGTCGAGATCCCGCCTCACGTTCCGCTGACCAGGAGATAGACGGCGAGGAGCACGGCCACGCCCGCGCAGACCAGAAAGGCGGCCACCACCGGCCACTCGGGTACGCCGTCACCTCCGCCGATCTGGCCGGCGACGGCGCGGTGTTGCCAGAAGCCCGCCCCCATTAGCAGCGCACCGACCAAAGTCAGGGCGATCCCGACGCCCCCGGAGAAATGCGCCGTCCCGGTGCTAGCCCGCCCGGGAGCCAGGCGGGTGAGGAAGATGCCGAACTTGGCGACGACGAATCCCAGGGCAGCCACAGAGATCCCAGTCCGGAGCCAGGCCAGCAAGGTCCGGTGAGCGGCCAGGCGGTCCCGTAGGCGGCTGGTCTCGTCCGCGTCCAAGCGTGTCCCCCCAAGCGACGGCCAGTCGTTTGGATGGTATCGGTCGCGGTGGCGCACTCGCCGCCGCAACCCCGGCCCTCGCATGAGCTTGAAGGAGGCTGCGAGGTGGGCAGGGCTGGTTCCCGCCCTCGCAGCGCGGCGGAGGGCTTGCGTTGCCCGCGTGACCTCTCCCCTGTGCGGATGGTGCTGGTCGTGGCTCTCGCGAATGCCTGGCCTGATGCTCCGATGCGACTTCGGCACAAGCGGGCAGTCCTTTGACGTCGGGATCGAGCCCGCCCCGGGAGGCCCTGGTCCCACGGTCCCCCGGTCACTTCTAAACGGCTTCGATCCGGGCGGCGGCTTCCTCCTACTGGAGCGCTGGGATCCGTCGAGATCGGCAGCCGTCCTTGGCCGCTTGGCGTGGCTGGTGCAGAGGTGAGCCCAGGCTAGTCAAGTTCAAATTGAGCCACTACCGACCTGTGCACCCCTTGACGAAGCTCCAGTTGTGGTGTACTTTCCACCTCCATGTTGCCGGGTGAGCCCGCGGCCCCCGCTAGCATGGAGGTGGAAGCGCGCCGAGGACGCTGGCTTGGCGGCTCGGTGCGGCTAGACGCGCCCGACAGCTGCTGGGGAGCCGCCGGCAGCCACCGCAGGAAGACCAGGGAGTGACTGCCCTATGAGGCTGGCGACGATCACGACCGCAGCGGGATCGCGACTTCATGTTCGGGGTCGCTCCGGTTACGTCGATGCGGCCGCCGAGACCGGCAGCCCCGAGCTGGCCACCCTCGCCGGTGCCCTCCGGGCCGGCCCTCCAGCCTTCGAGGCGCTGCGCGTCCTCGAGGCCCGCGATGGCCGCCAGCCCCAGGAGTCGGAGTTCGCGGCGGCGGTGCCGGCGCCGCCCCGCATCCTCTGCCTCGGCGTCAACTACAGCGAGCATGCCCTGGAGACGGGCCGGTCGGTGCCCAAGTGGCCGGAGTGCTTCGTTAGGGGCACCGCCAGTGTGGTCGGACCCTACGCGGACTTGGTGCGACCTGCCCTCACCGAGCGTTTCGACTACGAGGGCGAGCTGGGCATCGTGATCGGCAGGGGCGGACGTTACATCCCGGCCGAGCGGGCCCTCGAGGCGGTCGCCGGGTTCGTGGTCTGCAACGACGCCTCGGCCCGGGACTGGCAGCGGGCCGGTACCCAGTGGACCCCGGGCAAGAATTTCGACGGCACCATGCCGCTGGGACCCGAACTGGTCACGGTCGACGAGGTCGACGTGGCGGACGTCCAGCTCACCACCTCGGTGAACGGAGAGGTTCGGCAGTCGGCCAGGACCTCGCAAATGCTGGTGGATGTCCCGCGGGCCGTCGAGTTCTTCTCAACCTTCACCACTCTCCAACCCGGAGATGTAATCGCCACCGGAACCCCGGGGGGGGTGGGGATGGGCCACCAGCCGCCGCTCTGGCTGGTTCCCGGCGATGTCGTCGAGGTCACCGTGGAGGGGGTCGGCACCATCCGCAATCGGGTGGTCGCCGAAGACCCCAAAAATGTATTGGGCACCTGGGTTCCGGCCATAGCGTCCGGCCGGGACCTCTAGAAGCGGCAGCGCCTTTTTCGGGGAGAGATTCCATGCCCTGGTTACACTATCGACCTGATCGCAACCGATTGCTGGTACCGGACGTAGGGTCGCCTGAACGGGGCCCGGGACTGTCGCGCCGGGGGCGGCGCCTGGGTGCCGCCGCCGTCACCGTGGGGCTCGCGGTCGGAGTCGCCGCTGGCAGCGGCGCCATCGCCCTGGCCCCGGTTTCGGCTGCCAGTGGACCACTGGTGATCGGAGACCTGGCACCCTTCACCGGCCCTGATGCCGCCCTGGGGGGTTACTACGTCGCCTCCTGCCTGGCGGCGACCCATGCCATCAATGGGGCGGGCGGAGTCCTCGGCCAGCAGATGTCGTGTCAGACCTACGACACCAGAGGCGACCCGGCTGACGCCGTTCCCGCCGCCAATCAGATGTTCGCGACCACCCCCAACTTGACGATGGTGATCGGTTGCACCTCGGACGAGGCGGCTACGGTGGTTCCGATCATCAACTCCCACAAGATGGTGGCGTTCTGCATGACCGGACAATCCGAGTTCGATCACGTCAAGTACCCCTACTTCTTCCGCTTGGTACCGCCCGACCTGGCCGAGTCCTACGCCATGGTCGCCATCGCCAAGTACAACAAGCACTACAAGAAGATCGCGCTGGCATTCGGCAACGACATCGGCTCCCAGACCTTCGTCAACCCTGCCATCGCGGCTATCAAGAAGGCCGGGCTGAAGCTCGCTGCCAACGTGACCCTTGACCTCAGCGCCAACACGTTCCGCACCGAGGCTGAGACGGTGGTCCAGAGCCATCCCAGCGTGATCGTCACCGAGGCATTGGGGGCGGCCGACGCCACCTTCCTGTCCGAAGTGAAGCAGCTCAACGGGGGCAAGATGATCCCGATCATCGGCACCTCGGCCACCATCGACCCCTCCTGGTTCTCGTCAGTGGGAGCGGCGATCGGCAAGTCAACTCTGGCCAGCAACTACGTGGCCGACAACTTGGTCGTGGCCACCTCGGGCCCCGAATTCACACCCTTCAACAACGCCATGCAGGCGGTCGCGTCCCAGGTCACCGCCGATGACGCTGGCAGCCTCGCGACACTTCTCTCCGGCCCCGGTGCAGTCCACCTCTTTGACGGTATGAACCTGGCCGCCCTGGCCATGGTCATGTCCAAGAGCACCAATCCCAGTGTTTACAAGGCCGACATCCTGAAGATCGGCGACGGGGTCAAGGGAGCGGTCGTGGTTCACAGCTTCGCCCAAGGCAAGTCTGAACTGGCCAAGGGCAAGGCCATCCGCTACATCGGCCCAGGGGGCCCGACCAGCTTCGACGCCTACCACGATTCGCCGGGCATTTTGCAGATCGACGGCTACAAGGCAAGCGGCGCCGTCACCGTGAACGGGGGCATCACAGTCGCCCAATTGCGGGCCGTTTCCTAGCCGGCAGCCGAGAATAATCCTCGACCGGGTGGGGCGCCCGCCGCCCCACCCGGTTTCCTTTGTGCCAGGGAACCCTTCGCCCAGATGAGCCTCTTCCTAGCCTCGATCGGATTCGGCATCGTCACCGCCGCGGTGCTGGCCATCGCCGCCGTTGGCTTCACCGTGCAGTTTGGCGTTACCGAGGTGCTCAACTTGGGATACGCCTCAGTGATGATCGCCTGCGCGTACATCGCCTACCTGGTCAACCAAACCGGCCAGTCCGTGTGGCTGGGGATGGTGGTGGCGGCGGTCGTCGGTGCCCTCCTTTCACTGGTCATCAACAAGTTCATCTACGCACCGTTCCAGCGACGGGGAACGTCGCCCACCGCGGTGGTGATCGTATCGCTGGGCATTCTGCTTATCATCGAATTCGCCGTCCAGGCCATCGAAGGGCCTGCCAACGTCTCGTACACCATGAGTCAGGGCGCAACTTTTACGTTCGGCGGACTGATCCTGACCGGGGTGCAGTTCGTGATCATCGGGCTCAGCGTGGCCTTCATGGCTGGGCTCCACGTGTTGCTGCGCTACACCCGATTCGGTAAGGCCATGCGGGCGACCGCTGCCGACCGGACCCTAGCCCGGAACTGCGGAATTAGGACCGATCGGGTGGTGACTCTAGCCTGTCTCCTCACCGGCGCCTTGTGCGGTATCGCGGGCACCGTTTTCGCCATCAATTCAGGTAGTTTTGGGGCAACCAGCGCCGACCTCTTCCTGGTCCTGATCCTGGCAGCGGTATTCCTAGGTGGGCCCGGTCAGCCATATGGGGCAATGCTGGGCGCGCTGGTCATCGGCGTGGCCACCGAGGTCAGCGCGGTGTTCATCACCTCGGACTACAAGTACGTATCCGCCTTTGTCATCCTTCTGGTCATCCTGGCGGTCCGCCCCCGGGGACTATTCAACGCTGGGGCGATCGGCTGAAGCTGTGAATGCAAGTCGAGTGAAACGGCGGGACGGGAGCAGTGCCTCCCCAGCCAGCGCCTCAGGACGCGCCTCATGAGCCAGGCAACCCTTTTCTATCTGGCCAACCTGCTGGTCTACGGAGGGGTGGACGCAATCGCCTGCCTTGGGCTATCGATGCAATTCGGCGTGTCCGGAGTAAGCAACTTCGGTTACATCATCTTCCAGGCGGCGGGGGCCTACACGGCAGCGGTGTTGTCGCTGCCGCCGGATACCGCCAACGGTGGATTCCAGTCCTACATCGGTGGACTAGGACTGCCCTTTCCTATCCCCTGGATCGGGGCGGCGCTGGTGGGTGGCCTGGTGGCGCTGCCCTTCACCCTGCTGGTGGGCAGACGGCTCACCGGACAGGTGGCCGCAATCGGTCTGCTGGTCACCGCGGTCATGGCCAACCTCCTGGTCAACAATTTTGTCCCCCTCTTCAATGGGGCGGCCGGACTCTCGATCGTCCCGGAGCCGCTACACAACCTGATCAATCCGCAGAGTCAGGTGTATCAGTGGGGCTATGGGCTAGTCGCCGTACTCCTCGCGATTGCCGTCTACTTCCTCTTCCGACGCCTGACCGAGTCGCCATATGGACGCAGCCTGCGCGCCATGCGCGACAACAGCCGGGTCGCCGACGCCCTCGGCAAGGACCTACTCAGTCTGCGCACTGCCATGCTGGTGCTGGGCGGCATGGCGGCTGGGCTTTCGGGCGGGATCCTGGTCGGCTTCATCACGCTTTGGTCGCCGAGCGCCTGGGGATACGCCGAGACCATCGTCCTGTTCGCCGCGGTCATAATCGGAGGGACCGGCAACCACAAGGGAGCCATCCTCGGCGCGATCTTGGTGCCACTTGGGTTCGAGGAGGCGACCCGCTTCATCCCGGCCATCGGCGCTCCCGGCCTGATCCCGGCCCTGCAGTGGGTCGCGATCGGGATCCTGATCGTCTCCTTCCTCTGGTTCCGTCCCCAGGGAATCATCCCGGAGCCGCGCCGGCGGATCTTCGCCAAGGCTCAGGCCCTAGCCGCTCGAAATGGCTCGGCCGGTGCCCTGGCGCAGGTCGCGCCCACCCCTAGTCGGCCCACCGTTCTCGGCAGACCGCTCAATCAGGGAGGACCCATCCTCTCGACCGAGGGGGTGGTGGTCAGCTTCGGAGACCTACGGGCGGTTGACGGCGTCAGCGTCGGCATCGAGCGCGGGCGCCTGACCGGGCTTATCGGACCCAACGGGGCAGGAAAATCCACCCTCTTGTCGGCCTTGGCCGGAACCGTGACCGCCTCCCAGGGGCGGATTCTCTACGAGGGTCAGGATGTGACCCAAATGCCGACCTACCTGCGGGCAAGGGCCGGCCTGGTCCGGACCTTCCAACTGGCCAGCGAGTTCAAGCGCCTCACCGTCATCGAGAACTTGCTCTCGGCGGTTCCAGACCAGCGCGGCGATACCTTCCGAGGTGCCCTGCGGGGCCGCCGCTACTGGAGGCAGGAGGAGACGGCGGCGGTCGAGGAGGCGCGGGGTTTGATGGCCCAATTCGGGCTCATCGAAGAAGCTGACACCTACGCCGGCAACCTCTCCGGCGGGCAGCGCCGCCTGGTCGAGATCATGCGGGCCTTGATGACCAGGCCTCAGCTGCTGCTCCTCGATGAGCCGATGGCGGGGATCCACCCGACCCTGGCCCGCAAGATCGGCAAGAGCCTCCAGGCACTGTGCGGCGAAGGGATGACCATACTCTTGGTGGAACACGAACTCGCCTTCATGGACGAGTTCTGCGAACCGGTGGTGGTGATGGCCGAAGGCCGGGTCCTTGCCGAGGGGACCATGTCCCAGCTAAGGGGCCAGCCCGAAGTGGTGGAGGCCTACCTTGTCGGCTGAGCCCGGAACTCTCTCCGCCACCGTCAAGGGGGCAGCCATAGCGACCGAGCTGCTCTCTGCTGGTTACGCCGGGCGGCCGGTCGTTCAGGAGATCTCCATCCGGGTCGCGCCGGGTGAGGTGGTGTCAGTGGTGGGGCCTAACGGCTCGGGAAAGAGCACCCTGCTCAAGGCACTTGTGGGCGTGGTCCAGGTGCTCTCCGGCAAGGTGCTCTGGGACGGCGCCGAGGTAACCAACTGGGAGCCCGACGCGGCCGCTCGGGCGGGAGTCGGATACGTCCCTCAAATCGACGACGTCTTCTCGCCGCTGACGGTGCGCGAGAACCTGGAGATGGGCGGCTACCTGCTGCCGGTCCGCCAGGTCCCGGGGCG
>DATLTJ010000008.1:0-3765 GCA_035533655.1 Candidatus Acidiferrales bacterium
ATCGCAACGCCAACGGTCAACTCCTACAAGCGCCTTACGGACCGGCTAACCGACGGGACGGTTTCATGGGCCCCGGTGTGGATCACCTACGGACACAACAACCGATCCTGCATGCTGCGCTTCCCCGGCAACCGGCCGTGCATCGAGAACCGGGCAGTGGATACCGCGGCCAACCAGTACCTGACGGCAGCCTTTCTGCTTCGGGCGGGGCTGGAAGGGATCGAGAGAGGCTACGAGCCAGGTGAACCCATGGAGACGAACGCCTACCTCCAAGCCGGCGGAGGCATGCCGCGCCTTCCTCGCACCTTGCTCGAGGCTATAGAGGCATTCCAGACAGACCCACTGACCGTCGAGGTGTTCCCGAAGACCTTCATCGACGATTACGTCGCCAAGGCCGAGCTGGAGTGGAATGCCTACCACGGAACAGTTTCTGAATGGGAGCGCGAACGCTATCTGTACAACCTCTAGGCAAGTCGAATCTTCAAGTAGAGAGAGAAGGGAAGTGGCATGACCACAGATGGAGAGGAGACACGGCAGACGGCTAACCAGGAGACCGTCCGACGGTTGATCTCAACTGAGCCTGTCCTGATCGACGTCTGCCCTGCCATCGAGGCGGTGCCGGGGTTCCAGCCCAACACGATCCTCACGTCGGGTGCCCCGATGCCGTGGGAGGATGTCGTAGGGGGACAGCGTGAGGCTGTCATTGGAGCGGCGAGGTACGAGGGCCTTGGGGTCGACCGAGCTGAGGTGATCAAGAGGCTCGACTCCGGGGACATCGACCTTCGGGCCTGTAGCGATCTTCATTGCGTGGGCTCGGTGGCCGGCGTGTACAGCGCCTCGATGCCCGTCTTCGTTGTCGAGGATGCGAAGAGTGGTGATCGTGCCTTCTGCAACCTCTACGAGGGTTCGTCGCCTCGGCGCCTCAATTACGGCTGCTACGACGAAGAGGTCCAGGCACGCCTTGAGTGGATCCGCGATCAGCTGGGCCCGACGATGAGATCACTGATCTCTGCCATCGGCCCACTCGAGCTGGCCCCGATCATGAGTCGGGCACTGCACATGGGCGATGAGCTTCATAGCCGCAACAACGCCGCCTGCCTCCTGTTTCTGGCCGCCGTGCTCGACCGGGCGGGAGGCCTCTCGGAGTCGGCCGTCCTACCAGCCTTGGCCGAAGTGGTTTCGGACCAATACTTCTTCCTGAGGCTTTCCATGGCCGCGGCCAAGTGCATGGCCGACCGCGCCCACGGCGTGGCGGACTCGAGCGTCGTGACCGCCATGGCCATCAGCTGCAATGGCTTCGGTATTCGGGTCAGTGGCCTGGGAGACCAGTGGTTTACTGGCCCGCCACCGCTGTTTCAGGGGCACTTTTTTGACGGGTTCACCGAGGAGGACGTCTCCTGGATGGGCGGCGAGAGCATCATGGCCGAGACCGTCGGTCTCGGTGGCTTCGCTCAGGCTGCCGCGCCGGCGCTGCAGAAGTACCAGGGGGGATCCGTATCAGCCATGGTGGAGCGAAATCTGCAGATGTACTCGATCACGGTGGGCGAGCACACCCATTTTCGGATCCCCTATCTTGACTACCGAGGGGCACCGGTGGGTATCGATATCTTCAAGGTGGTTCAGACCGGTGTCACGCCTGTCATGGACGCTGGCCTAGCCGGGCGGAGCGGGGGTCAGATCGGGGCGGGCGTGGTCCGGGCGCCGATCGAATGCTTCGAGGCCGCGTGTGCCGCGTACAGGGACGCTCACCCCATGATCTCATGACCGACCGGGAGGCGATTACTTTCGCTGAGCGGCTGGTCGTGCCGGGTGGACGAGGCGGCGCCATCCGTGTGGGACAGGGTCAGCTATTCGCGGTGGTGGACTTACAAGGTGGTCAAGTGGGCGACCTGTTCGCCTTCAGTGACGACGGTACAGGGGAGTTCCTCAGCGCCAGCCATACCCGGATGACCACTGCCCGGCTGTTCCCAGCAGTCGGTCAAGCCTTCGCTTCGGAGCGCCGGCGACCTCTCGCTACTGTCGTGGAGGACACTCACCAGGGCAATCACGACATGCTCTGCGCTGCCTGCGATGAGGAGCGTTACCTGGGCCTCGGCGCCCAGGCGGACCACCCGAACTGTGCAGACAACCTGAGGTTGGCCCTGGCCGACACCGGGCTGTCGGTCGACATCGTCCCCCAACCGGTCAATGTCTTCATGAGGGTTCGTTTGGTCGCGGGATCTATCGAGCTCTTGCCTGCCGTGTCCCGCGCCGGAGACCGATTGGTCCTGAGGGCTGATCGCCCCCTTGTCGTGGTGCTGAGTGCTTGCCCACAGGATCTCTCACCGGTGAACAACGGCGTTATCACGGACCTGGCTCTCGACTACTGAGGAGGGTGGAGTGCCGGCAGAACATGGAACTATTGGAATGATCGGTCTGGGTGTCATGGGTGGTCCCATGGCTGCCAATCTGGTGAAGGCTGGCTTCGACGTGGTGGGCCATAACCGCAGCCGCTCCCCCGTTGACCGACTGGTCGAGGCGGGTGGTCGGGCGGCTGAGGGGGTGGCGGACCTGGCTCGCCAGGCCGATGTCATTATTACCGTGCTACCTGACACGCCTGATGTGGAAGGGGTGGTGCTTGGGGCAGAGGGCGTTCTCGCCCACGCTCGGCGAGGAAGCCAGTTGATCGACATGAGCACGGTAGATCCTGGGTTAGCCGTTCAGATCGACGCGGCCGCCCGAGAGCGCGGAATCCGCTCCCTCGACGCGCCAGTATCGGGCGGGGAGAAGGGCGCTATCGACGCAACCCTGGCCATCATGGTCGGGGGAGACGCCGAATCCTTTGATTTGGCGCGCCCGGTGTTGGTCGCCTTGGGTTCCACCGTAATACATGTGGGCTCCGCCGGTGCTGGTCAGACTGTGAAGGCCGCCAACCAGCTGCTGGTGGGTGGGATCATCGAGCTGGTTGCCGAGGCGATTGTCTTCCTCGAGTCGTACGACGTGGCTCTGGAGCCGGCCATCGAGGTCCTCTCTGGAGGATTGGCGGGAAGTCGCGTCCTGGAGCGCAAGGCTCGGATGATGGTCGCACGCGAATTCTCCCCCAGCTTCCGAGCCCAGCTGCACCACAAAGACATGGGAATCGTGCTGCGGGCCGCCCGCCAGGCCGGGGTGACGCTGCCGCTCGGAGCATTGGTCGGCCAGCTGTTCACTGCACTGACCACGCAGGGAGGCGGGATGCTGGACCATTCCGCCCTTATCCGTGTGCTCGACTCGATGTCGGACCCGCGGTGATCCCGCCCAGAGCGGAGGAGACACTCCGGGCGATCAACGCCTCGGGGTTCAAGGTCGGAGGGATGGGGCTGGTGGCTGTCTCTGAGGGTCGTTCCGTGGTGCACGTGACGACCACCGCTGAGCACACGAACCTGTTCGGGCGTGTCCACGGGTGCGTGGCGGCCACGCTGATTGACGACGTCGGCACGATCGCTATCGCGGCCTCCGACCGAGAAGGCCGCCCTGGTGTCTCGGTGGACCTCAACGTCACGTGGCTAACCGAGTGTCCGGTGGCGGCTGATCTGATTGTTACCGCCGAGGTACTCAGAGCCGGTCGCAGGATGGCCTTCGTGTCGGTCCGGATCGAGGACGGCCATGGACGACTCATGGCCGTCGGGCGGATGAGCAAGGCCCTGCGCTGATTTCACCCGAACCCGTTAGGACGCACCGATTGCTGGCCGCACCCGACAAGTTCCGGGGGACGGCCACTGCCGCCGAGGTGGCCGGCTCCATCTG
>DATLTJ010000009.1:0-3649 GCA_035533655.1 Candidatus Acidiferrales bacterium
GGTCCTCGAGGCGATGCGAGTCGACCTGGTGGTCGCGATCGCGTCCATGCCCGCGCTGCCGCCGATCATCGGCCATGACGACATCGCTCAGGCGCTGATCGTCGAGACCCTGGCCGCCGCCAGTGACGGGCCTACCTACCCGGCACACTGGACGAGGCACCGTCTCATCACCCGAGCCACGACGGCGGTGGAGCGCTTACTGGCCGACGAAGTTCGCCGTCTCAGCGGGCAGGCGAGCCCCGCCACACAACAGCCCGAATCCGACAGCGAGGCCGCCCGCTCGCTCCGGGAGGTGCTGGTCGACGTCGAAGCGGGGCGCCTGCCGGCTCGGGCGGTGACGCTCCTCTACCGGCAGCAGGTCCTGGGAGAGTCGTTACGCGAGATCGCGGCAGACCTCGGCGTCAGCGCCGATGCGATCCGGAAGCGGCGGGATCGGTCGGTCGACGAGATTCGGCGTCGACTTGCGGCGTGAGCGCGATCCCGACCTCGACGTGGCAGTGTGGGCGATCGCACGGTTGAACTTAGGGTCGGCGCAAGAACAACTCCTTGGCGTTATCCCTGATCTCGCCGTGCCGGCCACCTCTACTGTCTCCCGGTCGATCGAACTACTGGCTGCCCGCAAGCCGACCCCGCCTTGCTGCTGCGGAGGGCTGGCCCTCCGTAATCGGGGTGCCAAAGCAGAGCTGATCTCCTGTGTAGAGTAGCCCCCGCCTGGCCCATCCGGAAGGGCTCGGTTCTGGCGAGCGGGCGGATCGGGAACCCTACCCTCGTCCCGGCGTCATTGACCGAGCGTCGCGAGCTGATCCACTCGATGTCACCGCCAGCCCAAACAAGGCGATCTTGAAGGCGGAGGCGAGGGTGGCGATTTGTCCGCAGGGCGACCTGGAGCTGGTGGCGGAGGACAAGGTTTTCGAAAGCGACCTCACGACGGGACCGGACGGTGGTAAGAAGGGTGCGCAGCAGCAGCAATAGGAGTTGGAGCATCCGGCAGGTTACCAGCCGGCGGCGCTTCCTGCGCTGCCACGCGAGTTGGACGGGATTTAGCCCCCCTTCACCCGAACCAGGGCTCGTAGGAACGCCCGGCAAGCCAACGTCACCACCAGTCGGGGGGAGGGCGCAAGGCGCTATCTTGGACCGATTATGGCGCCAGCAATTGGTCCTTAATCTGCTCGGCCCGGGCCCAACGTACGAAGATCACAATCATGTCGAAGGCGGTGAGTGCCAGGTCAATGAACAACATGAGCGAGCCAGCGATGTTCTGGTCGATGACGGGCGTGATGCCTCCAAGAATTTCCGGCTCGGTGCGGTACACGGAATAGAACACGACCTGCGAGAACTGCAGAACAAGGGCCACGGTCATCATGGGAAGGCTCGCCATGAAGAGGTAGACCAACTTCATGGGGGAACTCAAGGGATTCGGCCCGGCTTGGCCGGTGGCTTCGATGACCGGCCACCACATGAGCAGACCGGCTGCAAGGAAGCTGAGATGCTCGAGGATGTGGACGGGCGTGTTGGCGATCGCGACGTCGTAGACGGCTGGGACATGCCAGAAGACGATGCTCAGCGAATAAGCGATCATCCCGGGCACTGGCTGGGTAAGCCCTGCGAGTCCGGGTAATCTCAGGACCGCGGAGGCCATCCGGCGGGAAAGGCCGAGAAGGAGCAGGGGCGGGGCCACCGCGATCAGGACCATATGCTGAACCATGTGGGCGGACTGCAGGTAGTGGTCGCCAAGGGGGTCCAGCGGCGTCTCCAGCGCGAGCCAGATCAGCAGCAGCCCGCTGACGTAGAAAGCCGCTTGGCCCAACGTTCCACGGTGCCGCCGACTGAGCCAGATATATCCGGCCTCAGCGGCCAGCAGTCCGAGGTCGACGCTAGGGTCGAAGGGCCAGGTGATCACGTCGTGGCGGACCACCGCTCGAGGCGGATCACTGTCGAGATCGCTCCCGTGGTCTCAGCTGCCATCGATAAAGTGCCGCCAAGAGCGTCGCCAGGACCAGAAGATGGACCACGGTGCACCATGCGCAGATGGCGCCGAGGCGATCGATTTCGACATAAACCAGGTAGAGCACGGTGGCTAGGCCGAAGCCCGCCCAGATCAGATGGAGGAGCCGCCAGGCGAGGGCATTGGATCTGAATCCGGCTGCCGTGATGCCAATGCTCACTACGAACCAAACGATGCCCGCCACGGACGTAGGCACCGAGGTCGCGCCAATCATTCCGTAGGGGCTGGAGAGGACTCGCTCACAATCCACAATCCCGCTGGAACTGCACGCCAGCGGCAGCGTGGAGTAATGAACCACTGTCAGGTAGAGAGCGATCCCGAGGCCGGCGATACCGGTCGCGGTGAGAAAAAGCAGCAGGAGCCGATCGCCCGAATTCACTATGGCTTGGCCGGGAAGGTCCGTTCGATGGATTGCACGGCGGGGTCAGAGCAGACAGTTGCCGGTTGTTGCGAGGTGCTTGCGCAGATTGCCGCGGTGATGAGATTCGCGGATCCCAGAATCGCCTTTGCCTGCGGAGACGTTGGCTGCTGGAGGTCATCGGCAACCTGCTGCCAGGTGAGGTCCTGAAGCAATTGGGGGGAGTAGGTGGCACCGGAGAAGACCAAGCGATTCCCGAAGTCGACGAAAGGGATGCCGCCGGAGGCGTACTTGGCCGCCAGCGACTGCTCGCCGGCATCGGGCGTCTGCAGTGTCTTTCCGTTGCGGTCCTCTTCCTCGACGGTCACGAGCGTCAGGTATTGACTCTGGTAGGTGGCCTTGCTGAAGGTGAAGGTTGGCGTGTCCGGGAAAATGTCCGTGGACGAGGAGGTGGTGGTCTCGAGTCCGGTGAAGGTCCCGAAGCGGCTGAGCGCGATGATCAGCGACCATCGCTCGGCCGCGCAGTAGGGGCAATACTCAGCTCCCAGGTAAAGAACCTCCGGCCTGCCGGCGGCAGTTAGCGGGGGGTCCGGAACGGCCTTGAGGCTGTTGGTCGCGGAACCGATGCCCACTTGGGCAAGCTGATCGGGCGGCAGCGCAGTGATCGAGGCCAGAACCTGTGCGGTGGCGGCTGCACCGGCGCTGGTGGGGACTGAACTGGAAGGCGCTTGCCTGAACACGACGAAGAGGACTATGGCCGCTGCCACGACTGTCAGCGTGGCTGCGATCGGCAGCCAGGGTGGTCCAGCCGCCTTGGGAGCGACCTTCGCTTGGCGTCGCGCCTCGGCTCGACGGACTGCGCGTGGACGCAGCTTGGGAGACTTAGACTTAGAGGCCATTTGCAAACCGCTTCACGAGGGTCGGCCATGCGGGGTTGCCAGCGGGCTGCACTGGCAATGCTGGTGCCACCACCATCTCCTCTGGAAGCTGGGGTCTGGTAACTTCAGGCACCTGATCGCGGCGTCACTACGGCAGATAGGTCGGGATCAACGGTAGCAGCACCAGGCTCGACAGCTGGCCCTGCTTCAGTCCGCAGGGACCGCGTCTTCCACCAGATGAACAGCATCGGAAGCAGGGCCGCAAGTACGGCTAGGCTCGTCCACTGCGCCTGGTGGAGCCCGAGCGCGATGACCGGCTGGGCCCGCAGGAAGAAGACAAGGAACTGGGTGTCGCATAGAGGCCGACGTACACCAGGTAGAGCTGACCTGGCTGCCACCGGCGGCGCG
>DATLTJ010000010.1:0-20706 GCA_035533655.1 Candidatus Acidiferrales bacterium
ACACCCACTTAGGGTGCGGGCAGTGGACCCACCAGGAGCGCTCCGTCGAGGTCAATGAACTCCTCTTGGACCTCCTGCCGGGCTCGCGGACTGAAGCAAGATCGGTGCCCCTGGCGCAGGGACCGGGGCGCCACTCACCAATCTCAGCATGCAATATCCCGATGGTTAGAAGCCGTCCAGTGTGGTCCGTTGAGGGAACGCTGAGCGGAACCTGGACCGCTGAAGAACTGCTCGTGCCAGCAGGAGTCCCCGAAGTGCCATTGACACTCAGACGGGGCTGCGCCGATGAGTGACTTCGGTGACCAGCCGGGCCCCTTGCAGCAGCCGGCGACGCGCCGAAGCTCTCCCAATGGGGGCACGCCGGCACCCTGATGGCCTCCACGGCCGGCCCAGGGGCACGACGATCTGTGTCGCCGCTGCATCGGCCGGGGTCTCGCCCTCCGTGACGAGATAGGCACAGAACTTTCCTTGACAGCCTCTCCTTAGAGGTGTAGACAATTCACAGTTCGTGGATCACGAAACGTGAAATCGGTGGGGTGGCCGGTGAGTGGTAGGCATCACAGCAAGACCGCGGATGTACCGCGGAGCGCGCAAGGGACACTTGGCAACTCCGCGCTGCCCGGCTCCAGTGGTGCGGCGATCGCATTCGATGGCCTGTGCCACCGATTCGTCACAGCGGAGGATGAGACTCCCGTACTCGAAGACATTTCCCTCAGCGTGGCGCCCGGAGAGCTCCTCGCGATCGTGGGACCGAGTGGTTGCGGAAAGACGACTCTTCTGAACCTCTTGGCAGGGCTGGAGGAACCGCAGCAGGGATCCGTGACCCTTTTCGGTGCCCCGCCGCAGACCGGTTCTGGCGAGGTCGGATATCTGTTCGCCCGAGACTCTCTTCTACCGTGGCGGACCGCACTTGAGAACGTTTGCGTAGGGATGCAGCTACGCGGCGTTCGTCGAGACCAGAGGGAAGAGCGTGCCCGCTCGTTGCTGAAGGCGGTTGGTCTCGGCGGCTTCGAGGGTGCCTATCGCGCTCAGCTCTCCCAAGGTATGCGCCAGCGCGTTGCCCTGGCCAGAACCCTCGCGCTTGAACCGCGCCTGCTGCTTATGGACGAGCCCTTCTCCGCCCTCGACGCGCAAACCCGCTTACAAGTACAAGAGACATTTCTGTCCCTTTGGGAGCGTGTCGGCGCCACCGTGATACTGATTACTCACGACCTGTCGGAAGCCGTGGCCCTCGCTGACAGAGTGGTGATTATGACGCGACGACCCGGACGGGTGAAGGCCGTCTTCTCGATCAAGCTGGCTCGGCCACGAGATCTTCGTGAGCTTCAAAGTGATTCAACGTACCTAGAACACTATGCCGCGATTTGGGGGGAGTTGAAGAGTGAATTTAGTACACCGGACTTCGGTTAGCGGCGAGCGGACGCCTGACCGTGGGTCTTTACGCACCCGAACGGT
Source organism: Candidatus Acidiferrales bacterium (assembly GCA_035533655.1). Lineage (GTDB taxonomy): Bacteria > Chloroflexota > Dormibacteria > Aeolococcales > Bog-877 > Bog-877. The sequence goes on from DATLTJ010000010.1 coordinate 1,456, forward strand.
GGATCCACCTCCCGTGGCTACTGCTTCACCGACTCGCGGGATGCGAACGGCAGCTCAGGTTAGGGAATCGGCAAGACGAGACGCACGACACCGCCGAGTGCTGGTCTACCTCCTACGTCTGGCGCTGCTGGCCTTCATGCTTTCAATCTGGCAACTATCGGCAAAATACCATTGGTTTAACCCCATCTTCACCAGCAAACCGACGGATATTGCCCGAGCACTGGGCCGAGGCCTAACGGACTATATCCCAGGCCAGCTCGGCGTTACCCTCTACGAGACTCTAGTTGGTTTCGGGCTCGGGGCGGTGGCGGGCTTCACGCTGGGATGTCTCCTCTACCAGATATCACTGCTTGACGCGGTCCTCCAACCCTTCCTCACCGCGTTTAACAGTCTTCCCCGAATTGCCCTGGCACCCTTGTTTGTATTGTGGTTCGGGTTAGGCTCGAGTTCACGAATCGTGTTGGTCTTCAGCCTCGTGGTCTTCATTGTGATCATGAACACCTATGCTGGCCTTCGGCAGGGTGATCGGGATTACCTTCTCTTAGCCAAGCAGCTCGGTGCACGCGGTTCACGCCGGTTCAGGATGTTCATTCTGCCGGCGGCGGTACCGACCGTCTTCGCTGGTCTCCAACTGGGATTGATCTACGCCTTTCTGGGTGATGTAGCGGGAGAGATGCTTAGCGGGTCAGGAGGGCTCGGAGCTGACTTGGCAACATCGTTGGCCACCTTCCGGACCGACGAGTTCATGGCTGATCTGTTCGTGCTCGTCATCGTGACCGTCGGCTTCAGCACGTTGATGAAGCTTCTTGAGCGGCACATCCTCGCTTGGCAGCGCATCGAGCTGCGAGGAATGGGAGGTGGCACGTCGTGAGGCCTTACGTGCGCTACCGCGGCGGGGCCGCCGACCACGGGTGGGAGACCTAATGCCGGGACCATTGCCTTCCCTGAGGGCGCAATCATCATCGACGATCGAACTGCCAGGTGATCTTGTGGGGGCCCTATCCGGATTGCTTCTGTGCAGTCCCCCCGAGGTCGTCGTTGAACGGATCGCGGGGGGGAATTCGATGACTACGCTCCGCGTCTCGCGGCGGGGTGCTGAACTCGGTGACCTCAGGCGAGGAGAACGTCCAATTACGGCACTGGTCGCCCGGGTGCCGCCCAGACAAGGGCGACTTCCATCAGCCCAAGATGTCTTCAGAGAATTCAGAGCTTTGGCAGCGCTCCATCCTCATGGTGTTCCCGTACCGGCGCCGCTCGGCGTCCTGTGGAGCGCTCAGGACCAGGTCCCTGTCCTCGTCGAGGAATACGTGCCCGGCGTGGTGATCCATGCCGACGATGGCATTAGCCCCCTCGGCCAGTTGCCTGTCCGAGCTTCCATGTCGCTCGCACGGGAGGCACTAGGCGGTCTCGTACGGGTGCACCAGGTCTCGCTCAGCGAAGTGACACTGGGGTCCGATCTTCAGGCAGCGACCTACTTCCGACGCCAGGTAACCCGCTGGAACGAGCAGGTGGAGCGCTCAACACACCGCGATACTGCACGATGGGAGAACCTCCTTCATCGGATCTTTGAGTCGCTAGGCGGAGCCGACATCGGCCCAGCGGTAACCGGAGTGGTCCACGGGGACTACGACTTCCACAATTTATTATTCAACAAGTATCCGATGACGGAGGGTCCAGGCGCGAAGCTTGAGGCAATTCTGGACTGGGAGATGTGCACGGTCGGAGACGTTCGGGCGGACGTGGGCTGGCTAGCTTCTCGCTCCCACGACGACCTCCCACTAACGCCGCTGACGCCGAGAGCCTCGGTACTGGGCCGCCTCGGTATCCGTCAAGGGGAAGTCGTCGCTATGTATGAGGAGATGAGTGGCCGTTCGTGCGGGCCGCTTGAGGTATTCATCGCGCTTGCACGTGCGAAGCAGGCCGCGATCTGGCTCGGGCACCACGCACGCACGCGCAGCGGCGTCCGTACGGATCCGAGGTTTGACACCTTCGCCCAATACCGAGATGACCTCTTCGAGGCGTGGCTTGCTCCGGCTCTGAAGCTTACGGAGAGTCTGAAGTCATGAGAGATGCAGAGGAAAGGATCCCGCGAGTGGGTACAGAACATCGGGACCAGTCGGGAGGATTGACGCCAATCGCCCGGCTGATGTGGCCAAAGAGCGTTGCAGTGCTGGGTGCCTCCGTGTCACCGACCAAAGTCGGCGGTAGGGTCCCGAGTTATCTACGCCGTGGCGGCTTCGGTGGCGAGGTTATCGAAGTTAATCCTCACAGAGCCGGCGAAGCAGGAGTCCTATCGTCTATCCGAGAGTTGGCGGAGCCCGTAGACGTGTTGGTGGTAGCGCTGCCCTGTGGTCAAGTCCATAAGGCGCTGGAGGATGCTGAACGCTTCACTCACAATGTCGTGGTGCTAACAGCAGGCTATGAAGAGACCGGTCCCGCTCTTACTCAGGCGGCAGAGCTGGACCTTGGGCGTCTCCGCGACCTTGCTACTCAGGGGATTGGAGTCCTTGGCCCGAATTGCAATGGCTATTACAACGCGCATCATCGGGCGGTGGTTAGCTTCGCTCCGGTGTTCGAGGCCATCTTCGGCTGCGCACCCGGCAGCGGTGCAGTGATGATCACACAGAGTGGCGCATATGGCGCTCGATTTGCGAGCGCCTGTCAGCGCAAGGGTATTCCATTAGACAGCTACATCAACACGGGCAATGAGTTGGGTTATAAGGCCGGTGCGGTCCTGGAAGGCGTGCTCGAGACACTGCCAATCACGCAAACCGTGGTTCTGTACCTAGAGAGTTTACGGGACCCCGAAGTACTGTTTCGTGCTGTTCGAAGTGCCAGCGATCGTGGTGTGCATGTCTTGGTTCTTCAGGGCGGACGATCCAAACGGGGTCAGCAAGGGGCACGGTCACATACTGCTGCGATTACCCCCCCTCCCAAGCTTGTGCAAGACCTCCTCGAGTACGCAGGGGCAGTGGTTCTCGATTCGGACGCGGAGGTTCTCGACGCCGTAACGATTACGTCAACCGTGGGGACTCTGCCGCGGAGTCCGCGCCTAGGAGTGATTACGGTTTCCGGAGGCGTCGGGGTGCTTGCGGCGGATCGATGTGATCGTCATGAACTCGTACTTCCGTTGCTGAGTACTCATACTCAGGCAGCCGTCGCAGCCCACCTGCCAGATTTTGCGTCCGTGACTAACCCGGTGGACATGACGGGCCATGCTGTCAGTGACCCTGACTACCAACGGAACGCCGCACACGCCCTCTCGGCGTCCCGCGAAGTAGACGTGGTCGCCGTCTGTGTGGCGCAGGCAATGATCCCAGGTGTGGTCGCAGGTTTAGGGGATGACGCTATACCTGTCGCCATCCTATTGGATGGCACCAGCGAGGAACTAAGCGGACTCGCAGCGCAGAAAATCCCCGCGTTCGCGACCGTGTCTGGCGCGATTGACGCGATTGCTAACTCACGAGCACGTCAGCCAGAAACGGTAGGATCCTTCCCGCAAACCGTGGCTGCCCCACCGGCCGATTGCGTGAACGTCGCCGAGGCCATGGCAGCGGTTGCCGAGGCCGGTGCGATGATTCCCCGAATGGAAGTGGCGGCAACGCTAGAAGCTGTCGCGCTGGCTGCTGAGCGTATCGGTTGGCCTGTTACCCTCAAGGCAAACTGCGACTCAGCTCTGCACAAGAAGAGTCTCGGGCTGGTGCGGCTTGGCATCGGTGATCCCAAGACCCTTGCATCCGCGACTTCGTTGCTTTTCGCCCAAAGTCAGACGATTGTCGTCCAGGAGCACGTTTCTGTCGACCAAGAGTTCATTGTCGGAGCCCGCAAAGCTTTGGACCTGGGATCGACAGTAGTTGTAATCGGCTTAGGGGGGACCTTAGCGGAGGCGCTGAGATTGACTATCACTGTTCCCAGTAACGCGACATGTACAGGCGTTCCGCAAGGTATGCATGATGGCCGCAGGTTACGGCGAGTGGTCCCGGATATAGATCAGTGGTGGCCGTCGCTACTCGCTATCGGACGTGCACTGGCGAGGATGTGTGAACAGGGTGGCTATGAGACGATCGAAGCCAATCCAATTGCTATAGCCGGTGGTCGACTCTTAGCCCTCGACGCCCGCTTTGTTAAGCGGGAGGTGGGGGTTTCGTGACGACTCTGTCTACGGTGACCGGACCTGTAGCGTCTGTTCGGGGGCGAACTCTCGTCCACGAACATATTCGAATCGGTTTTGCCGGGGCCCAGCTGGATCCCCGGGTGAAACTCGATGAAGAGTTGTTAATCCAGTCGGCGGCGGACGAGCTCGCTGCGCTCCGCGCGCAGCATGGGGTGGCGCTCATCGTCGACGCAACGCCCGCTGACCTGTGCCGAGACACCCGAATTCTACGGCAGGTGTCCGAACGCTCGGGAGTAGGAATCGTGGCGTCCACTGGCATGTACCGAGAGGGAGCCGGATACCCGCCGTATTGGGCCATGCAGGAGACGTCTGACCTTGAGGACTTCTTTACGATGGAGTTGCGGGACGCCACCGAGGACCCAGACGTCTTATGTGGAGTCATCAAGATTGCCACCAGCGGTGCTGAGCCGACTCCGAGCGAAACTAGGGCTCTACAGGCAGCAGCTCGGGTGTCGCGCAGCCGAGGTACTCGGGTCCTTACCCATACGGATCCCGGTGGTTGGGTTGCAGGTAATCCCGGCCTTCGCCAACTGGAGACCCTCGTCGAGGGCGGTGTTCACCCCTCGAGTGTGGTCATCGGGCACGCATGTGGCGCCGTGGAGGTTGACCAACTCAGCGCCCTCGCTGAGCGCGGCGCCTATATCGGGTTTGACCGCGTGGGGATGACGCATGTTAGGAGCGACGAGGGTCGTGCCGACCTTATAGTGGCTCTAGCCAGGCTTGGCTACTGCGACCGGATACTTCTCGCTCACGATCACCAGCACCACTGGGTGCGGATGCGTCCCCATCCAGGTGCTCCTTCGAGGGTTCGGTCGTTCAGCCTGCTCTTCGAGGACTTTCTTCCCCTACTGAACGCTCGCGGGATGGGTCCGGACGACGTGGAGCGTCTTCTCAGCTCAAACCCAGCCTCGTTCCTGTTTGGGGCTTAACCAATAGCAGTGGGAAGTAACAGCAAATCAACTTACCGAAATCAAAAGGGGGCAATACGTCGTGTCACGCTCGTCACGCACCAAGAGACAATTCGCATCATTAGGTGTCGTACTCTGCGCCGGCCTGGTTGCGGCTGGATGCGGGTCATCTAGCTCGTCAAACGTACCTCAAACGCACACCAGTGGGGCCGCAACGCAGCCAACTGCCATCACTATTGCTCAATATGCGGGCATCCAGTCATGGATCACTCAAGTTGCTATCGCTGGTGGCTTCTTCAAGAAAAACGGTATTGACGCTACGGGCATAACGGTCAATAGCGGCCCGCAGGCGACGGCCGCCCTTGCAACTGGGGACGTCCAGTTGATCGTGGCTGATACACCACTGACTGCGCCCTTGATGGCGAAGGGCACCAAGCTAGCGATCCTCACCGCAGCACATAGGGTCGTATTCTCTCTCATGGGTGCACCGGGACAGAAGTTTCCTCACGCTTCAGAAGGGTTTCCGGCGGTTATGCAGGATCTGAAAGGGAAGAGCGTCGGCGTCTATGGGCTTGGTACGACAGCTCAGTTCGAGGTGGAAGCCCTACTCGCGGCTGCAGGTATGAGCAAGAACGACGTCACGTTTGAGGTCACCCCCGGACAGGCTGCAAGTCTTGCCGCGCTCGACAGCGGAAGGGTTGATACCGCCATGGTATCTCCACCGGCGCAGTTCCTGGCGGCCAAGAGTGGGGCACAAATGCTTGTGGACTTGCGGCAACATGTACCTGGCCTAGGCGGGGCGATAGGGGCCATTGCGGGTCAAATAGATGATGGGGTATGGACGTCCCAAGCATGGCTCAGTGGACACAAGGCAGCTGCAAAGGAAGTCCAAACGGCGCTGGTCGAAGCCGGTAAGTGGATAGCTGACCCCGCGAATACTGCAAAACTGCTCAGCTACGTCGCCAACTTCGGCGTGCCGGCAGGCTCCTCCACAGAGCAGCTACAGTTCTTGCGAGCTTCCGTGCCGGTGATCACAACGACGGTTAGTCGATCCGCGCTAAATGCTTGGATGAACCTCGTCGTTACTTACGGGCTCATCCCGAAAGCTATCCCTATTAGTCAGTACCTCGTCGTCCCGGTCCCGGGCATACCAACCATAGGAGGATAGTGGGGATGGTCTGCTGTTGATCGATGCATGTGGTTTGCCATGAGTCAAGGTGCGTCGGACAATCGGGGCGAAGGCCGGGTCGGACCTCAGCGTGATCGGCAGGCCACCTCAGACGTACTGGCTGACGCCGTCCTGCGGGTACTCAACCGCCGTGGAGTGCTCGGGGGATTCAGTCTCACCGAGGTGTCAGAGGAAGCTCAAGTAGACCGGGCGCTTGTCTACCAGTACTTCGGAGATAGACGCGAGTTGATTCGGACCGCGCTCCGACGCGGAGTGAGACACCGCTATGAAGCCTTCGATACGGGCCCACCCGCCAAGTCAGTCAAGGGCCGGTGGGGAAAGTACCTGCGGACCATGGTCGGTCAATCCGAGGCAATCCGACTCCTCACTCTGCTCCACCTCGACACGGATCCCAGGGTTCGACTTCTGCCGATGAAGGACCGCACATTGCCGATGCTGCACCAGGACCAAGAAGAGGGCTTCTTAAGTGCCGAGGTTGCCCCAGAGGGCTTTCTCATAGCGTTGAGTGCCTTGGGGTACGGCTACGGTCTCTTTCGCCGACGGTTCGCTGACGAGTTGTGTATGAGCGCGGAGGACCTAGACGCTCACGTCGAACAGGTGCTTGCCCTGTGGTTCGCGGCACTTACTCCTACTGAGGCGATGCCCGAGGGACGGCGGAAGCCGGCCTGACCAAACAAGAACCCGTCCCAGGGTTTGAGCATAGGTGGTTGAGAAGACAGAGGTAGGAGAATCCAGAGGGCGAGGGTGGTAAGTCTTCTTGGCCTGCCGTCGTAGAGGCAAAGTGCCGACTGGTGAAGAGATTTCAATCAGGAAATGAGAGCGAAAATGGACTTTGAGAAGAGCTCGAGGGTCAAGAAACTTGAGGAAGAACTCTGGAGCTTTATGACCGAAGCGGTCTTGCCGGCAGAATCTGTGGCACGGGAACAACGGTCAAAGTTACAGGATCCGCATGAACCTCCCCATATCGTTGACGAATTGAAGTCCGAAGCCCGCAGGAGGGGACTGTGGAACCTGTTCCTGCCAGATGATCGCTTCGGGGCAGGGCTGACGAACCTTGAGTACGCGCCGCTCGCCGAGATCTCGGGGTGGTCAGAACTAGCCCCGATAGCGATGAACTGCGCTGCCCCGGATACCGGCAATATGGAGATACTGGTTCGGTTCGGAACCCCGGAACAGCAAGGCAGGTGGCTAGAGCCCCTGCTTGAGGGTGAGATCCGGTCCTGTTTCTCGATGACAGAGCCAGACGTGGCATCTTCTGATGCAACCAACATCGCAACCCGGCTAGAGGTCGATGGCGACCACGTCGTCATTAGCGGGAGAAAGTGGTTCACATCGGGCGCAGCGAGTCCGCTGTGCAAGTTTGCGATCGTGATGGCGCGCAATACTCCTGAGGGAGTTCGTGACCATCGTAGCCACACGATGGTAATCGTTCCGCTCAGTACAGAGGGCGTCGAGGTGACGCGCACTCTCCCAGTCTTTGGCTACGACGGCGGTCACGGGCACTGTGAAGTCCTCTATAAGGATGTCAGGGTACCGATGTCCAACGTGCTGGGCGAGATCGGGGATGGGTTTGGCATCGCTCAGGCGCGACTTGGTCCTGGCAGGATTCATCACTGTATGCGAGCACTGGGAATGTGCGAGCGTGCGTTTGCCTTGATGTGCGATCGCGTTGGTCGACGTATTGCCTGGGGACGGCCGCTGGCGGACCAAGGGGTAGTTCAGCAGTGGATAGCGGAGTCGCGGATGGAACTCGAGCAGGCACGGCTGCTGGTCTTGAAGACCGCATGGATGATGGACACTGTTGGAAACCGCGGAGCGAGTCTCGAGGTCTCGGCAATCAAGGTCATCGTGGCCAATGTCGCCAGTCGCGTGGTCGATCGGGCAGTACAAGCCTTCGGCGCAGCTGGGGTGACGGACGATTTTCCCCTCGCGGCGATGCTCGCGCGGGCCCGTACTCTGCGCATTGCCGATGGGCCGGATGAGGTTCACGTTCGACGCATTGCGAAGGCTGAGCTTGGTCGGGAACGACTGGTTGTATGACAAATGAGTCGGCTGTTCCCTTCAGGCGCATCGGTAGGGTCGGCGAGATCAGTATCACTAATGGTCCGCGGCGGAACGCTTTATCCGTAGAAGTAATCGAGCTGCTGACGGAAGCCTTTTGCTTGGCTGACAGCGCAGCTCAAGGTGGAGAGATTGGTGCGGTGGTCCTCCGAGGCGAGGGGGGTTATTTTTGTGCAGGCCTCGACCGGAGGGATGTGCGGCTCTGGAAAGACGGCGCCGCCGATCGCGGGGCCAAAGTGCGTGAGCTACACAGGTGTCTTTCGACTCTATCGGTCCCCACAGTGGCCGCGGTAGAGGGCTTCGCCATTGCAGCTGGGGCGGGCCTGGCGTTCGCGTGCGACTTCATAGTGATAGGGAGCGATGCCTTCATCTCTGTCCCCGAGATCGAAATGGGTATGACCGCTCCAATGAATGTTGCTTGGCTGACATTGCGTCATGGAGCGGCCGCCGCGGCAGAGATGGTACTTGGGGGGGAACGAGTTGGTGCGCAAAGATTGATGACCTTGGGCTTGGTTCGGTCGGTTGTTGCCAACGGCGATGTGGTTCGAGACTCTCATGAGTTGGCGGCAGCCATAGCACAACATGGAACTGCGATCGTGGCCGCTGCAAGAGAAGAGCTTATTGCGGCCCGACGTGACCCCGCCGGGTACCTTAGGCGTCAGCTTGGGGTGGAGTGACAGTTATGGCGGCGCATGCTTCTGCCGGAGGGCGTTGTGGGCCGGATGAGCGTGACCGCTGGTTGGGGTCAGGGCATGCTCAGTTGATCCGAGGCCCTGCGTCGTTGGCATGCGAGCGCTAGCTACAGCGAGGAGCAGGTGACTCTGAGGGAAGGGCGAATGGGAACAGTCTTGGTCACAGGAGCCAGCGGCTTGGTCGGTACAGCCGCCGTTGAGCGGTTCCTGGCCGATGGATGGAGCGTTGTGGCCTTGTCTCGGCGGAGGCCAGAAGTTGATAATGCGACGCCGTTTCGCCACATTGCGGTGGATTTGAGAGATGGCGAGTCTTGTCGTGCTGCGCTTGCTGATGTCGGTGACGTGACACACATCGTTTACGCGGCGGTCTATGAGAAGGACGGCCTTGTGCAAGGCGATCGTGACCAGATGAACACCAATTTGGTCATGCTTCAAAATCTCTTAGAGTCGCTTCGTCCAAGTACAGAACTCGCGCATCTCAGCCTGATGCAGGGGACGAAGGCGTATGGGGCCCATCTTCATGACATTCGGGTCCCCGCGCGCGAGCGCCACCAGCGCGACAACCACGAGAACTTCTACTGGTTGCAGGAGGATTACGTGCGCCATCGGGCCGCTCAGCATGGGTGGACCTTCACTATATTTCGGCCCCAACTGATCGTAGGCCCGAATTACGGCGTGGTCATGAACCTTCCCCCCGTCATCGGCGTCTACGCAGCTATCTGCCGCGAGGAGGGCCGCGCCTTCGGGTTTCCGGGTGGCGCACCGTTTGTCTGGGAGGCCGCAGATGCCCGACTTGTGGCCAGTGCTCTAGCGTGGGCGGCGAGGGCGCCGCAGGCTGCAGGTGAGACATTCAACCTGACGAACGGCGAAGTGTTCGAGTGGCGTGAGCTCTGGCCAGTCATGTCCGACGTGTTGGGGGTTTCGCCGGGGCCCGATAGTCCGTTGAGCCTCGCTGCATTCCTGCCGCAAATGGGGGACGTATGGAGCCGTATCGTGGATCGGTTCCAACTCCGGCCAATACCCATGATGGACATCCTGGGACAGTCTCATTACTATGCTGATCGTTGTTTTGCCTACGGTTCTCAGGGGGCCCGCAGCTCCAGGTTCGTGAGCACGGTCAAGGTGAAGCAGGCCGGTTTTGCGGATACGTGGGACACCGAGGCAAGTTTCGTTCATTGGCTCGAAGTGCTCATCGACCGTCGGGTGCTTCCGCCGCCAGCCTGAAAGGCCGACCCCGTTCGACCCCGTAGTAGGCGGTCAGCCGGCGGGTGGGGCGCCACCCACCAACCTTGGCGTGGCGCCATGGCTCAGCTCAGTGTGGCCCATGTCTCCGTCCGGTCCCGGGCCGGCGGCAAGGGGCTGTCCGCCGCGGACTCGCCCGAAGCGGAAGAGCGGAGCCCGGTGCGCCGCAGGCGGGTACCGACCGTAGAGTGAAGGCTGTTGGTGGGCCGAAGGAGAGCCGTTCGCGGCGCCGTCAGTCCCAACATTCTCCCAACAGCGCTGTGCTCAACAGGGCGCAACACCGCTCAATACGGAACAGCCCGCACCACCGCTGACCAGGGACTTCTTCCATTTTGCCTGGTCGGCCGGGGCGCTCTTTTCAGACTGTAAATCTGCCGGCACAGCCTTCGGAGGTTCGAATCCTCCCCGGCCCACCATCGAAGGACTCCCTGGTCAGGGGCCGTAATCGGCCCCGCAGGGGGCTCTTCGGAGGATGCCGAGCCAGCCGGCTCGCCGCCCTTCACGATGGATGAGCCGGCCGGGACGATCCTTTCGGTAGGTTGGCCAGTTACCTCGGCGATGAGATCGAAGTTCCGGTCATCGTGGAACACGACCAACCTCGTCGCCTCAGCCGCAGCGGCTATCAAGAGGTCCGCGCGGCCTTCTGGGGCTGGGGGCGCCCTGCGCCGGGAAGGGGTCAACTCAGGGCCAGGAGATTGACATCGTACTGAGGGAATCGGTGGTCCATGCTAATGAGGGTGAGGCTCTCGGCCCGAGCCTGGGCTATAAGCATTCGATCGAATGGATCCGAGTGATGAAGGGGTAGCGCTCCGGCGGCGAGGGTGTGCGCCGCGGTGATCGGTAGGGTTTCGAAGTCGTTGGCCTCCACCACTTCCATCAGGTCGACAGGCGCTTCCAGGCGTCCTGCGGCTTGCTTGATGGCAATCTCCCATGTCGTCGCTACCGACACCAGCACCTCGCTCTCGGGCGATGCGATTGCCTCGCGAGCCGCTGTCGGTAGGAGCGGGTCGTCCGACAACCACCACAACAGGATGTGGGTATCGAGCAGAAGACTCACGCTTGCTCACCGCGAAAAGCGGCGGCCACGTCGTCGGGAAGATCGTCGAAGTTCTCGCGGATCCGTACTCGCCCCGCCCATTGCCCGGGACGCCTCGGCGCGCGTGCTCGGGGTGGAACGATGCGAGCGACAACGAGACCTGCCCGGGCGATTTCGACCTCGTCAGTCTCCCCGGACTCGACGGCGGCCACCAGCCGCGACAGGTTCGTCTTGGCGTCGTGCATGTTGACCCGCATCGGCTCATCTTAGCTAACCTAGCTAGGTAACGTCAAGTATGTCCACAAGGGCCCTGCAAGGCATCCCCGGACGTCAGCCGTTCCGGGCCAGGGGGTCGTCACCAACCGCCGCCATGGGCTGTTCAGTCAAAGATCAGCGCCCGACAGTGCGGTAATCACGGCCTTCGCACCTGAAGCCGGGTCTGGGCGAATCGGCTTTCCGTGTCCGAGGGCAAGGGCCTGGGTAATGGCTCGGGCTATGGCGTCCGGTTCCGCATCCGGTGAGATGACGAAGCCCCGGCCGATGCGAGAGATCGCGGCAGCATTCTCGGGCTGCTCGCGGCCCAGGGGCATGCACACCATGGGCACTCCGTTGGCCAGTGCCACCATCACCGAGCCGAGGCCGGCGTGGGTCACCAGCACCGAGGCTTGGGGCAGCACCGCCTGATGCGGGACGTAGCCGGTCAGGACCACGTTGGCCGGAGCGGAGAGGACCTCCGGTCTGACGTAGCCGGGCAGGTTCACCAGGCCCCTGACTGGCATCCCGCCGAGGCCAAGGAGGATGCGCTGAATGATTTCGGCCTCGTTCTCGACGGTGGCCCCGGTGCCCAGTGACACGGCCACCAGCGGGTCGGATCCCTCCGGCACCCGCCAGTCGGTGTCGGGTCTGGTCCTCGGGATCAGCGGGCCGAGGTAGCTGACATTGGCGGGGACCCGCCCGGGAGCATCGAGTTCCCGAGGCGCCGTCACCGCCACCAGCGCACAGGTGGCGAGCAAGTCGCCAAAGCCCTGGATGGGACCGAGACCGATGCGGGTGCGAGTCTGATTCACGGCATCTACCGGCCCAGCCATCCCCATGGGGTGAGGGGCGCCCTCAAGCAGAAGGGCTTGATAGAGCGTGTGGACCAGGGCGACGGCGGGCTTCCCACTCGCCTCTACACCCGAGAGGGCCTCGGTCAGCATGTAGTCCACGACCAGGCCGTCGGGGCCGTACTCGTCTACGGCTCGCACGACGTCCTCGGCACCAGGGAGCCAGCTGGCGGTCTCCGAGAGAATCGTCACCGGGGCTGTCTCCAACCGTGCACCCAAGCCGCGTCCGGCCAGGATCGCGACTCGGGCGCCTTGGGCCGCCATCTCCTCGGCCAGGCACACCATCGGATTGACATTGCCGCCGCCGGCCCAGCCGACGAACAACACGGACTGTGGCACCCGTCCAGCTTGGCCTAAGTGAGGTGCTCCGCGGCGGGAAGTCCTCCGACCCTGCCCCAATATCGCGGCGTCGCCGGCGCTTCTTGCGACCCAGTGTGGTCGCCGGCTGTCCGCGCTCGGAAATACCGGCGTCGGGCGATCTCGGGCTTGGTGCACCATGCGACCAATTCGGAGCGGACTATCCAGACGAGGGTCTGGTGGCCTGGCTGGTAGAGGGTACTTGGTATCAGGGGCCACGCCACCAAGTAAGCTGAGTTCATGCCGTCGATTCAGCAGTACGTCGTCTCCGCCTCCGGACAGATGTCTCTCCCAGCGGGTGCTCGGCACCGATGGGCCCTTGACAAGGGTGGCCCGGTGGACGTCGTGGACCTGGGCTTCGGTGTACTGACGGTCCCTGCCGGACAGGCCAGGCGGCTGCTCAACGATCTACTCAGCCGAGACGATCATGCCGCGTTCGTTCGGTCTCTGGCCGACGACGAGGACCTTGCTACTAGATGACCAAGGCCGTCCTCGACGACCATCTACTTCGAGACGTCCTGGGCAATGAGATCGCGCCCGGGCTGCGAAAGATCCTGCGCACGCACGAACCGGCTACCACCAACCTGTACCTGTTGCGCCTGTGCCGAAGCGTCGTGGCCGCCCCGGGGGGCCAACTCACCGGCCAATGGCCACGGGAGCGGCGGGAGGCCCTGGCCCAGTCGCTCCTTGAACTGCCCCAGGAGATCGAGGTCCTACCCATGCGCGGCCTCGCTTTCGCCATGGCACAACTGGCAAGCTCCCGCCGGGTGTCCAAACTCGGGGCTGAGGCAGTAGCTGCGGCTCAGACACTCGGAGGTCCTCTGTGTGTCTGGACTGGCGACGATGGGCCCGCGATCAGGGAGTGCGCAAAGGCCCATCTGGTGAACTATCGAGTCATCGAGCGCTGACCCCTAGTGCACCCTCCAGCCGGGCTGGCATGGCAGGCCGCCCGGATCGATTGCCCCCAGCCCGTGCAGCAGATCGCCTTCGGTTGGAAGAACCTCGAGATCGACTCCTTGCACGCCGATGCCAGCTCGGGATCCACCGTGCAGGATGCGTGGAGTAGCACAACCCACTAGCTGTCTGCTTGGGCATGAATCCCGAGTCGGGCTGAGTGGGGATCGGGGGCCCGTAAGCTGCTGGACGATGTCCCGGCCGCTGCTTGCCTCTCGTCTGCGCGGCTTCGGAACCACCATCTTTTCCGAGATGTCGGCCCTGGCCGAGGCCACCGGGTCGGTGAATCTGGGCCAGGGTTTTCCGGACTACGACGGGCCCCAGGAGGTGCTCGACGCCGCCGTCCGGGCCATTCGCCAGGGCCTCAACCAGTACCCGCCCGGGCCAGGGGTGGCGCCGCTGCGGGAGGCGATAGCCACGCACCAGCGCCACTGGTATGGGACAGAGGTGGACCCGGCCACCGAGGTCTTGGTCACCGCCGGGGCCACTGAGGCGATCACTGCCGCCCTGCTCGCCCTGTGTGAACCGGGGGACGAGGTGGTGGTTTTCGAGCCCACCTACGACTCCTACACAGCCGCCATCTCCATGGCCGGAGCCGTGCCCCGTTTCGTGCCCCTCTCCCCGGACGGTGACTGGGATACGGCTGACCTGGCGAGGGCGGTGAGCGCCCGGACCCGGTTGATCCTGCTCAACACTCCCCACAACCCCACAGGCAAGGTGTTCAGCGCCGAGGAGCTGGCCGCCGTGGCCGACGTGGCATCGGCTGCCGGTGTGCTGGTGGTGACGGACGAGGTCTACGAGCACCTGGTCTTCGACGGATCACATGTGCCGATGGCCGGCCTGCCGGGCATGGCCGAGCGTACTCTCACCGTCTCCTCGGCCGGCAAGACCTTCTCGGTCACCGGTTGGAAGGTGGGCTGGTGCGTAGGCCCGGCCGCTCTGGTTGCTGCGGTGCGCACGGCCAAACAGTTCCTCACCTACGTCAATGCCGGACCTCTCCAGTACGCGGTCGCTGGCGGTCTGGGCTTGCCCGATGCGACCTTCCTCCACCAGCGCGACCGACTCCGAGACCGGCGCGACCAGTTGGTGGCCGGGTTGGAGGGGATGGGGGCGAAGGTGTTCAACCCGGCCGCCACCTATTTCGCCACCGTCGACGCTCGCTCTCTCGGGGCCGAGGACGGCACGGAGTTCTGCCGGCAGCTCCCGGAGCGCTGCGGAGTGGTCGCCATACCCTCCCAGGTCTTCTACCAGGACGCGGAGGCGGGCCGACCCTATGTGCGCTTTGCCTTCTGTAAGCGGGCCGAAGTCATAGCCGAAGCGCTGGTCCGCTTACAGGACTGGGGCACATGACGTGCGGGTAGCCGCTGTCCAGTGCGACATCTGCTGGGAGGACCGGTCCGCTTCGCTGGCACGGCTTCATCCGATGGTCGAGCAAGCTGCCGATGCCGGGGCCGAGTTGATCGTGCTACCGGAGATGTTCGCCGTCGGGTTTTCCATGGACACCGAGCGGGTGGCCGAGGAGGAGGACGGGCCAACGGCCGCCTGGCTGTCGGAGGTGGCCCGCCGGCGCGGGGTGGCCGTCGGGGGCTCCATCCCCACCCGTCTGGCGGCGGGAGTGGTGCACAACCGGTTCGTTCTGGCCACGCCCGACGGCGCATTCTCCTACGACAAGGTCAAGCCCTTCAGTTACAGCGGGGAGCATGAGCGCTACCAGGCGGGCCCCGGCACTGTTACCTGGTCCGTAGCCGGGGTCCAGATCACGCCCTTCCTTTGCTACGACCTCCGTTTCGGAGATCTGTGGTGGGAGCGGGCTGCCGATACCGAGGTGTACTTGTGCTTGGCCAGCTGGCCGGCGTCGCGGGGCCGGCACTGGAAGCACCTGCTCATCGCCCGTGCGATTGAAAATCAGGCGTGGGTGGTCGGCTGCAACCGGGTGGGCGAAGGAGGAGGACTGGACTACGCCGGGGACTCGGTGGTGATCGACCCGTCCGGTGAGGTTATGGCCGAGGCATCGGACGCCGAGGAGGTCCTGCTGGCCGAGATCGATCCGGCCTTCACGCACCGACTCAGAGCGGAATTCCCGTTTCTCCCGGATCGCTGACGGGACGCCCTATCCGAGCGCCGACCTGGCCTTCTTTGGGGCCATGTGAGGGGGTCATTACGGGTCAGATGTAAATGGACATAGAGAGCCATTGTTGTACTCCGCCCTTCGCTCTAGTCTCAAAAGGATGAGAGATCCCACGGGGGAGTGAGCGGTTGTTTGCGGTGGCGAGAGCCCGGCCCGCCCGGTACACGCAAATGGCAGAGCCCGCCGGACTGAGTCACTTCGTCACCATCGTTCTGCTCGGCGGCTGGGCGGTAATAGCACTGAGTGCCATTCAGCACAGTCCCTTCCCTGTGAGAGTGTGGTGGCAACCGGTGGTGGCAGTGGTCATCGGGGCCCTGGCCGACCTGAGCCTGATCAATATCCGCTTCGGACATAACCGGCACTCCTTCACCTGGTCCGAGATGTTCCTGGTGCCTGGCCTGGCCCTGGTGGCGGCGCCGTGGTTGATCCTGGGCGTGCCCATCGGCGTGCTGGCTGTGCACCTCGCCCTGCGCCGGCCGCTGCACAAGGCCTCCTTCAACGCCATGAGCATGACTCTGGGAATCTTCTTCTCCGCTGAGACCTTCTGGGCGGTGCACGGCGGCCCGGCCACCCGGCTGGATTCCCTGTCCACCCTTGCCGGCCTTGGACTGGCCTCGTTGGTGTTCTTCATCTGGAACCAGGGCGCGGTGGCAGGGGCGATCGCCTTGTCCCGCGGCCTGTCAGTGGCCGACGTGGTGCGGCGGACCCTGGCTCTAAGCGTGGTCGTGTGGATCAGCAATACCGCCGCCGGCTTCGGTCTGGTGGCTCTCTACTTCTACGACCGACCTTCCCTTTTCATGCTTCCGCCGCTGTTGGGTTTCGTCTACCTCGCGTACCGGAGCTACCTGCATGCCAGCCAGGAGGCCGACACCTGGCGCCTACTCCAGTCGGTGGCCGGACGGCTGAGTGATATCGACGTAGATGAGTTGGCCCGGTTGGTCACGACCACGGGGGCATCCCTTTTCGACGCTGATTTCGTCGAGTTGATGATTGCCGGCCCAGAGGGCCAGTCCCAGGTGTGCCGATGGACCCACCGGGGGACCGAGGTTTCGATCATGGCCACCGACGCGGTGGCCCCAGGCTTCTGGCCGCGGGTGAGCTCGGATGGCCGGACGGTGCGGGCCCACATCGGCCGGGCCCTCCCGGGTCAGCGCCGAGAGATGCGGACGTTGGGCGTGGCCGACCTCCTGGCGGCGCCCTTGTTGGGGTCGGGCCAGTGCCTGGGCATGATCCGGATCGGCTTCGTGGAGGCGTCTCGGGCCCTCCGGCGCGAGCGCCAGGTGCTGCCGACCTTCGCCAACCAGGTGGCGG
The DNA here is from genome assembly GCA_035533655.1 of Candidatus Acidiferrales bacterium. Classification (GTDB taxonomy): domain Bacteria; phylum Chloroflexota; class Dormibacteria; order Aeolococcales; family Bog-877; genus Bog-877. The sequence goes on from DATLTJ010000010.1 coordinate 18,614, forward strand.
CCTCGATGCAGACGGCGCGGCTGTTCGAGCGGACACGCGAACTGTCCGAACAGAGTCGGGCTATTGCCGACAGCCTGGCCGAGGGGGTCATAGCCGTCGACACGGGTGGGCTGATCACCTTCGCCAATCCGGCGGCGGCGGCCATGGTCGGCCGGTCTGCCTCCGATCTGGTCGGCCGTTCGGTGCATGAAGTCCTCCACGGCAGTGAGGGGCTCATCCATGGCCCGGCGTCCCCCTGCCCACTGCTCGATGTTCTGAGTTACGAGGGCACCACGGTCCATGAGGACGAGCGTTTCGTCCGGCCCGGGGCGGGAACTCTGCCGGCCAGCGTCACGGCGTCCCCGCTCTTCCAGGGGGACCGGGTCACCGGCGCGGTCATGGCACTGCGGGACATGACCGAGCGGCGGGCGCTGGAGGCCCAGATCAGCTATCAGGCTCTGCACGACCCAACCACCGACCTGGCCAACCGATCGCTGGTCCTGAGCCGTCTCCACCACGCCCTGACCACCGGCGCAGTCTCGGTGGGGGTCCTGTTCATGGACCTGGACCGGTTCAAGCTGGTCAACGACAGCCTCGGTCATCGGGCGGGCGACGCCTTGTTGCGCCAGGTGGCCCAGCGGGTGGCGTCGTGCCTCGGTCCGCACGACACCCTGGGCCGATGGGGGGACGATGAATTCATCGTCCTGGTCGAATCCTCCCCTGACGAGACGGAGATCACGGCCCTGGCCTCTCGCATCCTGTCCGTGATGCCCCGCCCCTACCAGGCGGTCGGGCGGGAGGTCATCCTGTCCCTGTCCATCGGTGTGGCCGTCAACAGCGTTCAGCTGAGCGAGGCCCAGGCCATGGTCCACGGAGCCGAGGTCGCCATGAGGCAGGCCAAGAAGGCGGGCCGGGACACCCTGGCCATATTCAGCCCGGAGATGGAGGACCAGGCCATCGACCGCCTGGAGATGGAGACCTCACTGCGCCACGCCCTGGAGGCCGGGGAACTGAGGGTCCATTACCAGCCGATCGTGTCCATCGACGGGGGACGCCTCAAGGGGGTGGAGGCGCTGGTGCGGTGGAACTCCAATGGCGTCCTTCTGTCCCCCGTGGAATTCATCGGCGTGGCCGAGGAGACCGGCCTCATCCTGCCCCTGGGCCGGATGGTGCTGGAGGAGGCCTGCCGGACGGTGAAGGCTTTGCAGGACGCCCATCCCGGGGATGACCCGATCGGGCTCAGCGTGAATCTGTCCGGCCGACAGTTCCTCGACGGCCACCTAGGCCGGGACGTGGCCGCCATCCTGGCCAGCACCGGATTCGAAGCCCGCCACCTGTGCCTGGAGATCACCGAGACGGTGATCATGCAGGATCTGCCGACCACCTTGGCCACCCTGGGCGAGCTCAAGGCGCTGGGGGTACTGCTGGCCATCGATGATTTCGGGACCGGCTACTCCTCCCTTTCCTACCTGAAGCGCTTTCCGGTGGACGTGGTCAAGATCGACAAGTCCTTCGTGGACGGCCTGGGCGAGCAGTCGGTGGACAGCGAGATCGTGGGCGCCGTCATCCGGATGACCCACAGCCTGGGCATGAAGACGGTGGCCGAGGGGGTGGAGACCCCGCTTCAGCTGGAGAAGCTGAGGGAGCTGGGCTGTCCGCTGATCCAGGGCTACTACTACTCCCCGGCCGTGTCGGCCGAGCGCATCGAGGCCATGGTCGCCCACCAGATGGAGCCCGGAGCCCAGCTGACCTGACTAGTGGCGCCGTGGCCCGATGGGGTTCGACCAGGCCTTCCAGGCCAATCGGTTTGGCGCCCTCCCCAGGCGGGAAGACGTCGGCTACATGCCGGTCGCCTCCCGCTCTGGCAAAATGGTCACGGAGTGAGTGTCCCCCCCCACGCCTCCGAACGAGTTGCTGGAAACCTTCGTCGGTGGGCGATGGCTTCCTGGGCCGCGTTCGGACTTCTGACCGTGGACGGTCGCTCGGACTCGGGTGTGACCCACCCCGAGCCCGAGACCGACCTGCGCCGGATAGCGGCCCGGCTGGTCCGCCCGGCCCTCCTGGGCGTGCTGTCCACCATGGCCATCACCTATGGGGCCTCCCAGTTCGGATCG
>DATLTJ010000011.1:0-7073 GCA_035533655.1 Candidatus Acidiferrales bacterium
CTCGGTACCGGGAGTTCCTGGCTCCACCCGCTGGCTCAGATCACCTCCCGCAATCGCACTTGCCGTGGTTCGGATCCGGGCCAGAGGCCGCAGGCCCAGTTGCACGATCCACCAGGCCCCCAACCCGAGCAGTAGCAACACTCCACCACTCACCACGATCTCTAGCAGCCGAAGCTGCGACAACGTTGAGTCGACATCGCGCAGGGGAAAGGCCAGCATGAAGGACTCGCCACCGCCCAGGGCCAGCGTGAGTACTCGGAATTCGCTGCTCCCGGTACGGGCAGACACGGTGTAGAAGCTCGGAACGCTGCCAGCGGCCGCAGCCATAGCGTCGGTAAGGCGAGGTTCAGGGCCAGCCTTCTGACCGGGCAGGTAAGTGACCGAATCACCCTGAATCCCGTGTCCTTGTTGGTAAATGGCAACGTAGTCGCCAGAGGTCAAGCCGAACGCGTGGCCGGTGCTGAGCGCCCGCTCCCCGGTCGCCACGGAGTCAGACAATTCCTGATCGACCCGCTGGACCAGGCCGCCTTGCAGGGCGACGTAGGTAACGGCATCGGTGACTCCGAGGCCGATGGCCACCAATGCCAAAAGCCCGAGAAGAAGCCGCAGGCGCAGCGACATGGTCAGGCGCGAGGCAGACGGAGCACGTAGCCCATCCCGCGGATGGTGTGGATCAATGGCGGATCTTGGCGGTCCACCTTCTTGCGCAGATAGCTGATGTAGGTCTCCAGGATCCCGGCGTCGCCGCCGAAGTCGTACTTCCAGACGTGGTCGAGGATCTGGGCCCGGGTCAGCACCCGTCGGGCATTGATCAGGAGGTAGCGCAGGAGCCGGTACTCGGTGGCGGTGAGTTCGACCAACTCCCCGCCTCGGCGCACCTCGCGGAGGTCTTCATCCATCTCGAGATCGGCAAATGTGAGCAGCCTATGACTCTCCGACTGATGTCCTGCCCGGCGGAGGATCACCCGCACCCGGGCGATGAGCTCATCGAGGCTGAAGGGCTTGGTGACGTAGTCGTCCCCGCCCACTGTGAGGCCCCGGACTTTGTCTTCCGTGGCGTCGCGAGCGGTGAGGAAGAGGATCGGGGACTGGGTGCCGGCCTCGGTCAACCGCCGGGAGACCTCGAAGCCGTCAAAGTCGGGCAGCATGACATCGAGGATGATCAGGTGGGGCCGGAATTCGGCCACCTGGGCGATGGCGGCGGCGCCACTGCCAGCGGTTGCGGTGAAAAAGCCGGCATAACGAAGGGCGGTGGCCACCAACTCCGCCAGATTGGTCTCGTCGTCAACGACCAGGATCCGTGTTCCCTCATCCATTTCTAAGCCTGAGTCTGCCCTTCGAACCTGAGTGTTTTCTGTGAGCATCCCGCGAGCTGGCTGGGCGCCTGCCGCCACTACCGGCCAGCCCATTTAAGGTCTGGGCAAGCTCCCAGCCTGGTCCCAGCCGGATCCCAGGAGTGGGCCTCATTCTGATCCATGCGGCCCGGGGCACCTCCCCCTCTCAGGGCCCGCTAGTCGCCCTCCCCCAGCGGCCCGGCACTCGCCGGGTCGCTGTTCGCGTCAGGGCTTCAGCCGATGGCCGGCGCCGACCAGCGCGGACTGAGCAGTCTCCAGCTGCGGCTCCGGCACCAGGACCCAGTCTGTGCCGTAGGTCGAGATCGCGAATGGGGACGTGAGCAGCTGCCAGGGTGGCGGAGACAGCGGCCAGAACGCCCACGAGATCGTGCTGGAGCCATCCCTCCAGAACCAGATCTCGCCATGGTCCAGTCTCCACAACTCCCTCCGGAACCAGGAGCGAATCGCCATCGATCGAAAGCTCCCGCGGGGTCCGGGTGACGCTCCACCACGCTCCGATGGTCGCCCAAGTGGGGATCGATTGGCTCGGATCAAGACGGCAGACGGATAGCCGGATCGGTGAGGTGGTGAAGTTCAACCGGTTTGACACTCCAGCCGGGGTTCTTTCACGACAGCCAGTTTCGCGCGATCTCCTCGCGCCTCGCCGGCGCCGGATTTCCGCCGAGCCATCAGCTGGGTGGACCCCCGGTGCCGCTCCGGACGCACTTTGATACCCTTCCTCAGTTCCTCGCGATCTGGGGAGCACGTGGGGCCGTGGCGCAGCGGGAGCGCGCTTCCTTGGCATGGAAGAGGTCGCGGGTTCGATTCCCGCCGGCTCCACCACACCACTGACCAGTGGCGAAGGCCGGAAGCCTGAGGGGCCACCCAAACCACTGGTCTGGACCGCACTGCGCGGTGCCACTAATCAGTGCCCGCAGCCACCAAGTCGAATGAGCTGACGGACCCGGTGGCCAGGGGAGCCGACTCCGTGGTTGGTGTCCGGAGGCACCACCTTCAGTCAAGTATGGGCGGGTATTCCCGGTGGTCAGATGGCCGACGATTCAGCGTACCTGATCGGATTCGAACGTGACCGAAGGTCCGGCGCTCTTCGATCTTGCGCTACGGACAATCGCTCGTCGACGTCACGGTGCTTCGGGCAGCGCCGTGAACGTCCTTCCAGAAGATGTCCGGATTACCCGAAAGTCACGACGGTCCAAGGCGAGTAGTCGGTCTGTTCGGTAACGGTCGGCAAGAGCCACCAGCGAGGCCTCTGCAACGCCGATCTCCTGATCCTGGCATCGGTCGATCACCTTGCAGGCATCTCGAAGGCCAGTCGGGCCAACGGGTGGCAGCTCCCAGGCGCCTCCAGACAGTTCGGTCAGTGTGGCCAGCTCGGCGTGAACCCCTCGTCGAGTCGCCAGGAGGTAGTCGAGCTCCGCGATTACGTAGAGCGACCCGATGAACGGACCCGGATCGGCTTCGATGGCCCTGCTCACCTGGGCGCAGTGCGCGCCACTGGCATCCAAGTACGCGAGCAGACCGCTGGGGTCGACGACGAGCATGATCAGCGAATTCCGAAACCGGCCAGCGCTTCCTCGGCGTGCTCGGCCAGCGACGGTTCACCGTTTGTGAAGAGCTGCCCTGCCGGCCGGGGTCGGTCGCAAGCTCGGACCTGGGGGGTGATCGCCTCCCGGATGAGCTCAGCCTCTGAGCGGCCGGACACGCCAGCCATCCGCCGGAGGGACTGCTACAGCTCCTCCGGGAGGTACAGAGTAGTCTCGGTCATCAAGATCGGGTACCACCTATGGCACTCGCTATCCGTCGGGTACAGCGAGGCTCGAAGCTCTCGACACGTTGGTCGCCAGCGCGCCCAATAGGGCACCGGCCTCAGCCGGACATTCGAACAACGATCACCCAGCACCACCAGACTTCTCTTCGGAGGAGTGAGAAGGTGACTGGCGGCGGTTCCTACTTCCAGCGGAGGCACCTGAGCAAGAGTCCGCCCATTGAGGAGGGCCCGGCGCGCTCCCCGGTGAGAGCAGGCGGTTCACGTGGCTGACCGAGATCGACCGGCCGTCCACTGGAGCGACTCCAAATCGCTCGACATGGCTAACGCAATCCAGACACTCAAGGCCAAGCACGTGGTCATCCGACCCCATTGCCCCTGGCAGAACGGGAAGGTGGAGCGCCACAACCGCACCCCGCAAACCAAGTGGGCCTACCGGCAGGTCTTCACCACCGACACCGCTCGCACCCAGGCGCTGGCAGCCTGGCTGCACTTCTACAACACCGGACGCCGACACTCATCCCTCGAAGGGCAACCCCCGACCAGCCGACTGTCATGAACGCCTCCGGCTGCCACAACAAGGCCTTCATAAACGGCTGCGGAGGGCCTCATCCCGATCGCGAAGCAGTTCCCCGAAGCGCCCTCCACCAGGCGGTGCCGCGGGGTAGCGGCTGAGCACGTCAACGACGACTGGTGTCGCGCGCCGGCGAGCTTGCTCCATGTGATCAGCACCGACATCTCGATCGTCGCCCGCCATGAGTTCGGCCGCTCTCGCCGCGTGGGCCGCTGCCCCCAGAACGTGCTTCACCTGGTGAGCGTCGGCCAGTGGATGCAGGTACGCAGCGGATGCGGCGCACATCGCTGCTCGCGCCGCATCGCCCGCGGCCGCGGTGTCTGCGTCTCGGGCCGCCTTGTGCGCCGCCCACCCGGTATCGCGCAGTGACTTCCCGCGGTCGCCACCTCGAGCGAACGTCCATGCGGCGTCGACCGCGTCGCCAGGCCGCGAGTCGGCCGGATGTGCTCTCTCGAAGATCTCTAGGACTCCCTGCGCGCTCTCAGCGGCATAACTGGTGACCTCACGAAGGTCCTGCTTGCTCAGAACGATCTCGCTGGTTTCGTTCGCTACGGGTACCATCCTCGTCTACCACACTGGACACCGCGATTCAGCTACTCAGCGCTCGGGAGCGCTACCCGGGATCAGCCGACGGTCATGAACGGGTCAGCCAAGTACATCTAGCCGCCTCCTCGACCGCTGCTGGTTCGGCCTTTGGGACGGTTACCGGTGGCAAGGAGCAGGAGACCCTGTGCCACCCGAGGTGCGCCGGGGAGGGAGAGTGGAGCTGCCCAATCGCAACTACTTCCTGTATTCAGGCGAGATCGACCAGGCGCTCGCCTTTTCCACCTCACAGCGGCAGTCCGCCAATCTCTGGTGGCCCGAGGATCGCACCTGGTGCGTCGCGACTGCGCTGGATCTGAACTGGACCTACATCGGCGGATCCGACCAGTTGGTCGAGCTACTCCTGGCCGATCCGCGATTGGAAGCCCTGCCGGTGGAGCTGGGCGACCGCTGCACATCCGCACTGACTCCCAGCTACCGACCGATCGTCGCGCGCGCCGCGCTGACGCTGCGTGATCAAGGCAGCGTGTCGATCGCGACCACTCTCGGGACGATCGAGGCCCGCCTGGCTGCTCACCGCCCGGGCGCGACCCTGCGCATCGAGCGGAAGGCGGTCTCTGGGAGCGTTTACGGGTCCTCGAACGGGCGCGGTTGACCCAGCCAACATCGACCGGTTGGGGCAGCGACTGGGCTTCTCCCTGAGGGAGCTGACAGACTACACGTGACCGGCCAAATTAGCGAGGCTACCGTGCCGAGCAAGGGAGGGACGCAAATGCGCTGGACAATGTCATCCGATCGAGTCCCCGAGGCTTGGTTCAATGTGGTCCCGAGCTTGCCAGAGCAGCTGCTGCCTCCTCTCCACCCGGGCACCCGAGAGCCGGTGACTCCCGATCTCCTCACCCCGCTATTCCCGATGGCGCTGATCGGGCAGGAGGTGTCGGCCGAGCCCTACATCGACATCCCGGGCGAAGTTCTGGACATCCTGCGACTGTGGCGGCCGACGCCGCTGATCCGAGCCCGACGCCTGGAGAAGGCGCTGGATACGCCGGCCCGAATCTACTTCAAGGACGAGTCCGTCTCTCCCGCCGGCTCGCACAAGCCCAACACCGCCGTGCCCCAGGCCTTCTACAACAAGGCGGAGGGGGTGAAGCGCCTCACCACCGAGACCGGCGCCGGGCAGTGGGGCAGCGCCCTCAGCTACGCGTGCTCCCTCTTCGACATGGAATGCAAGGTCTACATGGTGCGGGCCTCGTATAAGCAGAAGCCCTATCGCCGAGTGATGATTGAGACTTGGGGGGGTCAGGTGGTTCCCTCGCCGGTTGACCAACCAGACAACCCGGGATCACTGGGGACGGCCATCACCGATGCGGTGAGGGACGCTGTCTCCCGAGAGGACTCCCACTACTCGCTGGGTTCGGTGCTCAATCACGTTCTGCTGCACCAGACCGTGATTGGCCTGGAAGCCAAAGAGCAGCTCCAGCTCGCCGGCGAGGAGAAACCCGATCTGGTGATCGGGTGCTGCGGGGGCGGCTCCAACCTCGGCGGTCTGGCGCTCCCGTTCGTGGCGGACAAGGACGTCGAGCTACTGGCGGTTGAGCCCTCCTCCTGCCCTACCCTGACCGAGGGCAAGTTCGACTATGACTTCGGAGACAGCGCGGGCATGACTCCGCTGTTGGCCATGTATACCCTCGGTCACGACTTCATCCCACCCTCGATCCACGCCGGCGGACTCCGGTACCACGGGGACGCTCCGATCATCTCGAATCTGGTCAAGGCGGGGCGGATGCGGGCAACCTCTTACTCGCAGGGCAAGGTCTTCGAAGCGGCCATCCAATTTGCTCGGACCCAGGGTCCGATCCCGGCTCCCGAGACCGCCCACGCCATCCGGGCCACCATCGACGAGGCCCTTCGGGCCCGCGAAGAGGGCACCGAGCCGGTGATCCTGTTCGGTTACTCGGGCCACGGACTGCTCGACCTGCAGGCCTACGATGACTATCTGGCCGGCAAGCTCGAGGACGCGTGATCGGACGACCGGCCGGCATCCTCAGCCGCGCGAGAAACTCCCGACCCAGCTGAGACGAACGACCGCAGTGTGGGATCCGCAGCCAGTGAGACCCTTTCCCTCCGCCGCCGGGATGAGGGTCAGTTCGGGCGGAACTCCCCGAGTCGGTGCGGGCGGGCATCGAGGAGCAGCTCGGATCCAAAGGGGAGAACGCCGGCGCGCCGCTGGTTTCCCACCTGGCGCCACGCGGCGGCTGCCGCTGGCCAACCAGCGGCGCGCCGGCGTCAAGGCCGTGGGGCGGAGCCCCGCCCGGAAAGCCCCGAGAGGAAGCGCGGCGATTAGCCCAGCTACCCCGCGCGGCTCCGGTGCCGAAGCTGCTGGGAGTTCACGCCGACGGCTGCTGTGCGGCGGTCGTTCTCGAGGACGTGGAGGGCTGCCACCCGCACCTCCCTTGGCAGATCTAAGAATTGAGCCTGGTGCTCTCCGCTCTGGAGACCTTCCAGGCCCAGTTCACTCTCTGCCCAGTGAACGATCTGGCGCCGGTCGAAGGGCGCCAGCGCAATGTTCGAAGCGGGTGGCAGCGGCTCTACCAGGTACGGTCTCTCCACCCTGACCCGTAGTCCCATCGAAATCTGGACGCACTGGTCGACCGGGAGACCCTCTGGCGAAAGGCGACCTCGGGCAACCCACCATCGCACGCCGTCCTCCGAGCCGACAACCTGCTCCTCACCGAGTCGGGCTCGGTCGTTTTCCTGGACTGGCCGGGAGCGTGCTGGGGGGTGAACCCGGTTCGATCGGCTGGTCCTGGCCCCCGGCGTGACCATCCAAGGGGGA
>DATLTJ010000012.1:0-4443 GCA_035533655.1 Candidatus Acidiferrales bacterium
TCGCCGTCGAGGCCCTCGCCGACCGGGTCCGCCAGCACGAAGAGCTGCTCCGCCGGCCGGAGCAACCTCAACGGCGCAGGCGCAACGCGAACTGATCGCCCGCACCCGTGGGGGACTCCGGACCCCGATTAGCCGGTTAATGCCACGACAACAGCCCCGCCGAGTCGTTCTGGGCGACGCTGAAGCGCGAGCTCGTCAGCAGGTTCCGCTTCGAGACCCGCAACCAGGCCCGCCACGCCATCACCGCCTGGATCAGGCACTACAACACCACCCGGCTGCACAGCTCCCTCAGGAACGTCCCGCCGATCGAGTGGGAGCTGAGCTACCGTCTGCAAGCCCTTCAAGCCGCATAACCATGTGTCCGGCTGGCGGGGGGAGGGCCAGAACCTGACTGAGGTTTCCTATTACGTCGAGACCGTTGCTGACCTTCGGGCGCACAACCCGAAGGTCGAGGTCGATCTGCGTTTCTGGGGACATCAACCGGCGGCTGGCCCCACTGATCAGCCGGTAGGCCCAGACGCTGCCCTATGCAAGCCCGGCTATCAGCAAGTACGGCGGCGCCGAGGTCTTTAGGTTTGAGGTGGCGGGAGCTCCGCCACCCACTCGCCGTCCTCGTCACAATGGAAGCCAGTAATTGCTCGCTCGATACGTCCAGACGGTGTGCTCATGGCGCCTGCTCGTTGGATGATGTGTCCGACGCCACAGCCGTAATGATCTCCTGCGATCGACGGCCCGTTATTCCTTCCAAGGTCAGTACCCGTTCGGCGTGACGTTCTTCTTCGAGGAGCTTCTGGCGGGCTTGCAGGAGGTCGAACTGCGTGATGAGCCCGTCAAGGTGATCCGTGTTTGCCCGGTCAACGACCGGGAGAACGCCGAGCCCGAGAGATGCCATCCGATCTGCTACCGAGCGCAGAATTTCGTTGGGGTAGGCGACCGCGAAAGAGGGGATCAGCGCCTCATGCACATGTTGTGTCGTGTCGTCCCTCGCTGCGAGCACGGACGACCAGGGCAGCACCCCAACCAGGTGCCCCCCATCGTCAATCACCGGGTAGAGCCGCTGACGCCGTTCGGGGGAGCCTTCTCCCAGCGCTCGATACACGTCGGACAGCAGGCGGTCGGGCTCGACGGTGTACACCTTGGTGTCCATGACCTCACGCACAAAGGTTGCTTCAAGCGGGTCAACGGCGTACTCCCGCATCACGTGGAAGCCCCTCCGTGCGACCTTCTCGGTGAGGATCGACCGTTTCAGGACCAGCACGCTGACCAGGTGAGCAAGGGTTGCTGCTACGAGCAGCGCCAACAGGCTGTTCGCATCGTGGGTCAGCTCGAAGGCGAAGATGATGGCCGTAAACGGGGACCGGGTAACCCCGGCAAGGGCACCGGCCATCCCGATGAGTGCCCACACTCCCGGCGAGGCGCCGGGAAGGACGTGGCCGAGCACGCCGCCCAGGGCTGCCCCCATCATGAGGATGGGGGCAAGGATGCCGCCACTCGTTCCCCCGCCAAGGCCGCCCGACCAGATGACAAGCTTCACGACGAACAGCAAGAGCAGGGCGCTCACGCCAAGCTGGCCGAGCAGCTGAGCGTGGATGGTGTCGTAACCGACGCCAAGCGCACGGGAATCGACAAGTCCACCAAGACCGATGAGGAGTCCCCCGATCATCGGCCACCACATCCAGTGCACGTGACCGGTGAGCTTCTTGAAGAGGTCCTCGAAGCCGTAGACGGCCTGGGTCATGAGCCACGCAGCGAAGCCGCAGGCGATGCCGATCGCCGTTGCGCCAAGAAGACCCACTCCAGCGATGGGGGCGTGAGTAGGGACCGGAAAGAGCGGCTGCGGTGATACAAGGTGGGCGCTCGCCATCACCATGCGGAGTGCATCGGCAGTGGCGGCAGCGATCCCGATGAGCACCATTGAGCGGGGACGAAACTCAAAGGCCAGCAGCTCGACTCCGAACAGGGTCGCCGCGACCGGAGTCCCGAACACGGCACTCATCCCCGCTGCAGCACCAGCGACGAGCAGGCTTCGTCGTTGGGTGGCAGTGAGATGGAACAACTGCCCGACGATGGACCCCACTGCTCCGCCGGTGAGGATGATCGGTCCCTCAGCACCGAACGGGCCGCCAGTACCGATGCTGACGGCGCTCGAAATCGGCTTCAGGATCGCTAGTCGAGGTTGGACCTTGCTGCCGTTGATGAGGATGCGCTCCATCGCCTCTGGGATGCCATGGCCCCGGATCTGCTCCGAGCCGAAACGTGCCATGAGGCCCACGATGAGACCCCCGCCCACCGGGATGATGACCGCGATGGCACCAAGTGTGTTCCCGTAGGGCGAGACCAAGTGGACACTGAGCCGTTGGAAGTACAGCAGATTGGTGAAGAACCCGATCATGTCGAGGAGCGCAAGCGAGATGCCCGCTCCGAGCACGCCGATCACTACCGCCAGAGGAACGAGCCGCAGGATGGCCGGCGTCGTGGTGAAGTCCCCGAGCACCGCTTCGGTTGGCCCCCGGGCACTCCCATTGAAACAACCGGATGCGAGTGGTGCAGGACCGCCCTCCGGTTCCGCGGGGGCATCGCTCGGATCACCAGCGGGGTCATTGCTCGCCTCTACAGGCGGTAGAGGCTCAGAATCGGATGGTTCTGTCACCCCACCCCACCGTGCCGATTGCGCTGGAGAGGATGTGCCGAGCTTATGCCCTGGCGCGAATCATGACATTCCGAGATGTGCATCGTAGTAAGATGATATCGTAGCGAGAGTGGTGCTGCCTGATGCGACCTACGCCCGACTCCTGGCGCTCCGGACTGGCCTGCGCCACTTCGAGCGATGGAGTGAACAACAAGCAAAGGCTGCCGGCCTGACGCCCGCGCAGCATCAACTTCTGCTTGCCATTCGAGGGCACGGCGGTCCACAGAATCCAACCATCGGCGAGGTTGCCGATTATTTGCTCCTTCGTCACCACAGCGCGGTCGGCCTTGTCGACCGGGCCGAAGCGGTAGGGCTCGTCGTTCGCACCAGGACCGAGGACGACCATCGTGTCGTCCGACTCCATCTCACCGAGGCCGGTTGCCGACGTCTGGAAGCCTTATCAGCCCTACATCTCGAAGAACTCAAACGTCTGGCACCACAGCTCCCGGGTGCGTGGGAGGGCCTTGCCCCGGTGCAGCGGATGCATGGGTTTCCTGGACCACCAAAAGAGACGCCCCCGGTTCACGTTCAGGTGGGTATTGCCCGTGTGGTTGACGAGATTGGGAAGGACCCGGACTCCCGAGTCCTGGTGGATCGGCTCTGGCCACGAGGGTTGGCGAAGGCCGAAGCGCCGTTTGCGACGTGGGCGAAGGGGGTCGCTCCAAGCTCGGACCTCCGCAAATGGTATGGCCACGTGCCAGAACGTTTCGAGGAATTTAGCCAACGCTACCGCACCGAACTCGCAACATCGCCAGGGTGCGACGCCATAGATGCCCTCCGTCAGCGGGCGGGAGCATCCGATTTGGTGTTGCTCACCGCCACCAAAGACCTTGAGAGATCCGGCGCAGCGGTGTTGCAGACGATCCTTGGCGGGAGCTGAGTGTCTCCAAACTACTCAGCTCCCTGATCGCGTTCGATGCTCTCCCGATATGGCGGCATGAGCGTGGTTGAGGGACGTGAGCGGGTGGAGTAGTAGACCGTGGCGACAGTAGGTGCAGGACCGCAGCGGGTTGAGCGGCGAAGTCAGCCCCAGATGTCTGCAGTGATCACAACGGACGAAACGGACACCGCCAAGGATGCCAAGCATCCCGACGTAGGCCATGACTGTCGTCGCAACGAGCAGTCCAGCCACAAGCACCCCAGCGAGAACCTCCACGACCACCATGACCACTGACTCCTACTAGAACCTCGTACAGCGATTTTATCGTAAGCCGATATGCATGGCAAGTGTGCGTTCATCTGGTCTCAGACCGCCAGAAATCTCGGTGACGAACCGAGCGAGTGCCTCTTTGGCCTCCCGCTTGCCGTCCCGGAGCCTTGACGCCGCAGGTCTTGTCAGTCGCACCCGAGACGAAGAAGACCATCGCGTTGTCCGGCTCCATCTCACCGTGGATAGTGCCGAACCACGTGGAGGCTTCGGGAGTTGGCCCGTCGCTATCGCGACGCAACTTGCAATGGCGCCCGCTTGAGAGGCACTGGAGGAGCCGCGCGTGCGGTCCACTACAACTGACGCTTACTGCCGCCAAGACCTCTGGCGCTCCGTGTTGTTAGAATCTCGTAACAAGAGTATATCGCACTACGATTCCATAGCAATCCGCGCCCAGGCAAGGCATAGCCTGGGGTGGCCAGGGTCACCGTCAACGCCTCTCAGGCAGCCCAAACCTTGCTATCGGTTGGCAGTGCGTGGAGGAGACATGATCTTTGTGAGCAAGGAGGAACGTTGTCATGGGAAAGACCGCAGGCGACTATCTGTG
>DATLTJ010000013.1:0-16534 GCA_035533655.1 Candidatus Acidiferrales bacterium
TAGGTCGCGCCTGGGGCACCAGGTGTTCTGGCGTCTGACATACTCGGATCACCAAAAGCCGCGTACGTTTGCTAGAGGATCCCCCCAAACAGATGGCCCCCAACAAGCTCTTCCAAGGAGAGCTGGTTCGCTTGGCTGCTCCTCGCCCGGAGGACGCGGATGCGTTCTCTAGATGGAGTGAGGATGGTGAGTACCGGCGCCTGGCCGACACTGACGCCCCCCGCCCCCTACCGGCGGAGTACTTCAGCGAGCGCGACCAGGTCGTGGAGCCCTCGCCCGGTAACTACGAGTTCCGGATTCGGACGCTCGATGACGACCGGCTGGTGGGTTTTGTTGCCCTTTTCAGCATTGAATGGCCCAACAGCCACGGCTGGGTGGCGGTCGGGATCGGGGAGTCGGCCGATCGAGGCAAGGGCTTCGGCAAGGAAGCCGTGGGCCTAGCCCTGCGCTTCGCTTTCCACGAGTTGGGGTTGCGCCGGCTCAGTCTCGATGTGATCTCGGACAACCTACCGGCCATCGCGCTCTACCAGGGTCTGGGCTTTCACGAGGAGGGCCGGATGCGGGAGCGGGTCTGTCGGGATGGGGTCACCTCCGATCTCCTCTACATGGGCCTGCTGAGGCGGGATTGGGAGGCGGCGCTTGGAGCCCCATCGTCCCCGCCCGGTCGAGGCTGAGCCCATGGCTGCGCAACCTCCCAGCCCGCTCGATCCCGGTAACTGGCTGCCGTGGTCCCGGCGCAATCAGCTACGCGCCTCCGATGCCGATCGGGAGCAGACGGTCAGCGAGCTCACCGAACATCACGTCCAGGGGCGCCTCAGTTCGGAAGAGCTCGGCGACCGGTCCCGGCTGGCCTACGGCGCCACCACCAGCGGAGAACTGAACGACCTCCTCGCCGATCTCCCGGGCCGGCCCAAAGGGTCGATGGTGGTCTGGGAGGGGCTGCGATCTCTCCGAGCCACCGGCCCGTTCCCGGGATTGGGTTACGTCGGGTTCTGGCCACGGGCGGCGGCACTCTGGGCCGACTTCATCGTCCTTGGAGCGATCGGCTACAGCGCGCAGTCGTTCACCGGCAGCTTGCACACAGCCGGCCCTTTCAGCGTGGTGGGTCCAGCTTACTTCGTGATCCTCTGGGCGACGACTGGCCGTACCCTCGGGCTCTGGCTGGTTGGCGCGCGCGTAGTCCGGCAGGAGGACGGGCGCCGGCTAGGCTTGCGCCGAAGCCTCATCCGAATGGTGGGCTACCTGTTCGACGTCGTCACCTGCTTTGCGGGCTTCGCCTGGGCGGGCGTCGACCGCCGCAAACAGGGATGGCACGACAAGATGGCCGGCAGCTACGTGGTCCGGAAGCTGACCTAGACCCGCTCCCGGTGGCCTGGCGGTCGAGCCAGGTCCCGACTCGACCAGCCACTCACCGCGAAACCGTCGGGAGAGCCGGTGAAGCGCAGCCAGGAACGGCAGCCCGAAGACCAGGACCATGAGCGCGTTGCCCCCGGACCGGAAGGCGTCGTACCCCGCCGAGGTCACGAAGTAGTACTTGACAAAGTGCAGGAAGGCGACCCCCGGAGTCAGCGATGGGCTCCAGCCGATCTGCGGCGAGGAGTAGTAGAAGGTCCAGTTCCAGATGTCCATCACCGCGCCGAATCCGAAGCCGGAGACGACCCCGACCCCGGCTAGCAGCAGTACGTCGCGGCGGCGCGGGCGACGGTGAGCGAGCAGCAGGCCCACCAGGCCCGCGAATGCTCCCACCCACCCCACCGCGAAGATCTGGTAGGGCACCCAGGGTCCGATCCCGCCCGTCACCAAGGCGGAAACCAGCAGCGAGCAGGCGCCGAGGAGGAATCCGAATTCGGGTCCGAGGGCGTATCCCCCACAGAGCACCAAGAGAAAGATCGGGCTGAAGCCCCCGATGCCCGTCACCAGGGCGGCCCGAAGCCCCGCGTCAACCGCGCTCAAGGCAGCTAGCAGGGCCAGCTGGCGGGAATCCATCCGCCTGGTCCCGATCTCGATCGCGAGCAGGCCCAAGACTGCCCCCAACCCGATCGCCAACGCCGGGGTGGCGGCCGGGAGGCCCAGCCCGCTGAACGGCCAAAGGAAGAGGGCGGCGCCCAAGGCGGAGATCAGTAAGAGGATCATGCCGCGAGCTCGCTCCGCTGCCGGAGCTGGCCCGCGTCTAGTTCGTGGACCCGGTCGCCGATCTGGTGGGCGAACTGGGTGTCACTGGTGGCGACCAGGACCGCCGAACCCTCAGCCACCAGCCGGTTCAGCACCTGCAGCAGCAGCCGCCGGGAGTTGGGATCAGCTCCCCGGGTGGGTTCGTCCAGGAAGACCATCTCCGGTGAACCGACCAGAACTGCGGCGAGCGCGGCGCGCTGCCGTTGGCCGGTGCTCAGATCCCGGGGGTCGCTGGGCGCCATTGCCGTCAGCTGAAACTCCTCCAGCACCGGCCAGGGGCTGCAGTCCAACTTCAACCAGCGGATGGTCTGGCTCACCTCCTCCACCAGGCTGGCCTGGTGGAGGACCCCGCCGGGTTCCTGGGGCAGATAGGCGCAACGCCCCGGGCGCCGGTGCACCGACCCGGAGAGCGGCCGCAGCAGGCCGGCGACGGTGCGGAGGAGGGTGGTCTTACCGCTGCCGTTGGGCCCGGTGAGGCACAGCACCTCACCCTGACGGCATTCCAGGCTAATCCCGGTCGCCACCGCTTGCTGATGGCCAACCTCCAGATCACTCACCTCCCACGCTGAGGGTCCCGAAGGGTGGGAAGAGCGAGCCGGCAGGGATGGCGGTTCCAGCTTCGGTTGGAGACCGGAGATGAGAGACCCGTGGCCAAGCTCCAGGCGCCGAGAGCCCGGCGCATCCAGCCGCCACGGCCGGTGTTCGGCTACCACCACCGCCAGGCCGTGGCCGGCCAGCCTCTGGCATTCCCACCGCAGGGAGTCGGCTCCGCTGTCGTCGAGCTGAGAGGTGGGCTCATCCAGAACCAGCAGCTGAGGCCGCATGGCCAGGGCTGCCGCCAGCGCCACCCGCTGTCGCTGTCCGCCAGAGAGGGTGACGATCCGCCGCTCAGCGAGCTCCAGGATCCCGAGTGCCTGGAGCGCGCCCTCCACTCGATCGGCGATCTCCGCCGCTGGCAGCCCCAGATTCTCGGGGCCGAACGCGACCTCACGCCGGATCGTGGCCAAAACGAACTGGGACTCCGGCTCCTGGAAGACCATGGCGACCTCCCGGGCCAGCTGACGGGTCGTGCTGGTGCTGAGATCCCGGCCCAGGATCCACGCTTGCCCCCACGCCTGCCCGCCGTGGAAGTGGGGGACCAGCCCGTTGAGGCTGCGCAGGAGAGTGGTCTTGCCACTCCCTGATGGCCCGGTGAGGAGGGTCAGGCCGCCCTCCAGTCGAACGGTGATCTGGTCCAGAGCGAGCGACTCACTCTCGGGGTACCGGTAGCCAAAGTCCTGGAACCGGGCGACCTCGGTCACGACCGCAGCGCCGGGGTGAAGAGGGCTAGGCAGCAGAGCGTCGGCCACCAGTTGAGCCCCGGCAGGATGAGGCTGGGGTACGGCTGCCAGCTCGGCACCTGACCGAAGATCATGGCCAGCACGAACCCGGCGATCGCCGCTCCGGAGGTGGCCGCGATGAGCAGATCGGGAACCCTCCATTTCGAGGTCGCCAGCGCCGTCCGGGGTCCAGAACCAAATGCCCTCGCCTCCATCGCCTCCGCGAGCAGGACCGAGCCCTCGATGGTGGTGAGCACTGAAGGCACCACGACCGCGGTCCAGGAGCGCATCCCCCGGGGCCGCCAGCCCCGCATCTGCTGGGCCTCCCGAACCGCCGCGAAACTGTGGCCCAGGCGCGGGACCAGGGTCATCGCGGCGCCCAGGGCGGCTCCGGTCCGGGACAGCAAGGCTGGCAGCGCGTCCACCAGCTGATACGGCTCGACCACCAAGGAGAGGCAGATCCCGGCGACGATGCAGGCGCCTAACCCCAGAGCCAGGTCCAACCCGTATACGGCTCCCTCCAGGGTGAGGGGACCGCCCAATGCCGGCAGCCAGCCGGGCAGCTCCAGCAGGACGTTCTGCCCGGTATGGCTAAGCGCGAAGTTGAAGAGGACGGTGAGCATAGCGGCGATCCCCACCGCCCAGAGCGCGGGCCGAACTCGCGTCCCTGCCCGCCGGCGCGCCAGCAGCACGGCTAAGGCCGCGCCCAGAGTGAGAACCCGGAGAATCGGGTCCTCACTCCCGAGGCTGAGCAGCAGCACGGCCGCGACCCAGACGGCGAGCGCGCGCGGGTTCACTAGGTCACGACTTGGGTGGCCGAGGTGGAGGCGCCGCTGTTCCCGAGCTCGAGTCGTACCGCCAGCCTAGTGCCTGGCCTGACTTAAGCAATACCTCCCCGATCCCGGTTGAGGCGGACTTCCATTTGCCGCTTCCGGACCAGAGGAACAGGGCCCAGTAGGGCTGCCCGCTGGGAAAGCAGGTGGTATAGGACTTCGGTTCGTTGTCGATCTGGCAGACGGCGTCGCCGTAGCTGAAGTGCTGGCTGGCGAATTCGATCTTGCTCCGATGGAGAGCGGTCTCCCCCTTGATCTCAGCTCCGGTGAAGCTGACGCACCTATCCACCACCTGGTGGGTCCCCGTCTCCACCACCACCTCGACGTGGTGCCCTGACCCGGAGCAGGTCGCGGTCGGGGTGGTTCCGCTGCCACCCCCTCCACCGCCGCAGGCCGAGATCAACAGGCTCATGGAAATCGTGGCCAGTGCTGCGCTGGCCCACTGAGACGATCTCACCGTCTCTACCTCCTGGCGGCGATTCTGTCCCGTCACGCCAGAGGTGGACCTGCCGCCGAAGGCCGACCTTCCCGTTGCGCGCGGGGGTGCGTCGATCCCTCAGGGCCGGTCTCCTGGCTCGCGGATCCGCGCCTGTAGCCGCCTTCCCGGGACTTTCCCAGTGGCTCGCTGGCTCAGGTTCCCCGCTCACAGTTGCGCGACAGCTCCGGCATTGGGGTAACACCCCGCACCGGATTCCCATTTGCCCCTCGGGCTATTCGGTTGTGGGATGAATGGTAGGGGTAGGGTGGCCGCTTGGGCCGTGCCTCAGCCGTCCAGTAGTGGGCTGGCCAGAGGCACGGCCCTTCAGGACTCGGCCACCGTCAACTTGGGATCCGGGTCCGTTCGAACGCCGCTCGCTTGTCTTGGCGGGATCGAGACTAACCATTCCAAGCACGGTGTCAATCACTGGGTCAACGCCAGGGCTCGCCGGCGCGATTTCTGCTCAAATTCCGCCTTCTGAGATGCCATTTCCCTGGTCCGGCGAGTTCGAGTTAGCGGCGGTCGCTGCGGAGCGCCCGCAGAACCCAATCCGGTCAACAGTTGCCCGAGCAATCTCCGGTCGCTACAATCCGGATCCAATTCGCTGGATTGGGAGGGGGCGGAAAATGACCGCGATCGCGAGCGAGCGGGTGTCGGAAGACCCGGGGCTGCGCCGGGGTGCGATCGGGCTCCGCGAAGTGCTCTTCCAGAGCATCACCGACATGGCCCCGGGAGCCGCCATCGCAGCCTCCATCCCGGCCGGGGTGGCCTTTGCCGGGGGGGCCTTGCCCCTGGCCGTGATCGTGGCCCTGATCGCCTGCATGCTCTGCGCCTCCTGCGTCGGCGAGCTGGCCCGGGAGCTGCCCTCGGCCGGATCGATGGGCACCTACACCGCCCGCGGCCTCCATCCCTCGATCGGCTTCCTGGTGAACTGGGGATACGTGGCGGTGGGCGCCTTGATTCCGCCCTTGGTGCTCCTGCAGCTGGGCTACACCGTCGCCGGCACCATCAACAGCTACGACTCCGGCTTCTCGGTGAACATGTGGTGGCCGTTCACCATCCTGGGCGCGCTGATCGTGCTGACGGCGGGCTACTACGGGATCCGCACCTCGGCCCGCCTGGGAACCATCCTGGGCGCCTTCGAGATCATCGTGTTCGTGGTGCTGGCCGTCCTCTTCGTGATCAAGGCGGGGAGTGCCAACACCCTCAGCGTCTTCACCACCAAGTACACCCCGATCCACTACCAGGGCCTGACCGGCGTCATCGCGGGGTCGGTCTATACCGTCCTCGCCTTTGGCGGCTTCGAGGGTGCGGCGCCGCTCGCCGAGGAGACGAAAGATCCCCGGAAGACGATCCGGCGGGCGGTCCTGCTCGCCACCTTGGGGATCGGGATCATCTACGTCTTCACGACCTATGCCGCAGATGTTTACTTCGGTCCCGCTCACTTCGCCTCGTTCAGCAGCGCCGGCCCCGCCTCCTGGGAGGGCATCGCCAAGTCGTCCTACGGGATCTTCTGGCTCTTCGTCTTCCTGGCCATCGTCAACTCGACCATCGCAAACTCCAACGCCGGGGTGAACGTCTCAACCCGGACCGCCTTCGCGATGGGCCGAATTCGGGCCTTCCCGGCGTTCTTCGCCAAGGTCAACCCTCAGCATCGGTCCCCCCACTGGGGCATCCTGGCCGCCTTCATCGTCAGTGTCGCGGTGGCCCTCGGGTTGGGACTCCACTTCGATCCCTTCGTGGCGTTCTCGATGGTGGGAACCGGGATCGTGATCATCCTGGCGGCGATCTACATCCTGGTTGACGCCGCCTGCATCGGGTACTTCCTGCGCACGCGCGGAACCCAGATCAACTGGTTCCTCCACTTCTTGGTACCGATACTGGGGATCATCGCCTTCATTCCGGCCTGGTTCAGCGCCGCCGGGATCCCGGTTTTCTCATTCATCTCGCCGCTACCGGCTCCCTACTCCTACATGGGCCCCGCGATGGGGGTCTGGATCCTCCTGGGCGTTGTCTACATGGCCTACCTCTACCGCAAGGACCCCAAGCGGGTGGAGCAGGTGGGTCTGGTTCATCTGGACCTGGACGAGCCGATGGGCGCCCCAGGGGAGAGCTGAGCTTGCCGCCCCAGGCAGCGGGTGGTCGCGACCATAGCGGTGTGTTGCTGGAGGGGGTTCGCAGCCGACCCGGGCGATCGAGGTGAGCCTGCTCGAGGTGCGGACCTTCAACCCCGAGCCCGGTGAGTACGCCTGGACCTTCGGGGGCGTGCCGCCACTGGCCCGGATCAAGCCGGGGAGCATCCTGGAGCTGTTCACTGAGGACTGTTTCGCGGGTCGGGTCCAGACTGAACAGGACTTGGTCTCCAAGGTCTGCGAGTTCCCCTTCCTCAACCCCCAGACGGGGCCCTTCTACCTTGAGGGCGCCGAGGTTGGGGACACGGTGGCGGTGCACTTCATCTCCATCGAGCCGGCCCGCGACTGGGCGGCTTCCACGACCGTCCCGCTCTTCGGGGCACTGACCGCGACCCACCTGACGGCGCTCTTGCACGAGCCGCTGCCGGAGCTGGTGTGGATCTGGAAGTTGGATCGGGCCCGTCGCCTCTGCCGCTTCGAGGCCAGGACCGGGGGCTTCGCGGTTGACCTGCCGATGGACCCGATGCATGGGACGGTGGGGGTGGCTCCCGCCAACCTCGAGGTCCGCTCAGCGTTGGTGCCCGATGCTTTCGGCGGCAACATGGACACGCCGGAGATGCGCCAGGGCGTCACCTGCTACCTCGGGGTGAATGTCGAAGGGGCCCTGCTGTCGCTGGGGGATGGTCACGCTCGCCAGGGGGAGGGGGAGACCTGCGGCGTGGCGGTGGAGTGCGCCATGAACACGGTGATCGCCGTCGAAGTGATCAAGGGCCGGCCCTGCCCCTGGCCGCGGATCGAGACCGACGACCACATCATCTCGACCGGGTCGGTGCGGCCGCTGGAGGACGCTTTCCGGATCGCTCAGAGCGATCTGGTCCACTGGCTCGGGGAGGACTACGGACTGGAGACCATGGATGCCTACCAGTTGGTGTCCCAGGGGGTGCTGGCGCCCCTGGCCAATGTCTGCGACACCAACTACACCTCCGTGGCCAAGTTCCCCAAGCAGTTCCTGCCCCGGGAGGAGGCGATGGGAGGCACCCATCGCCAGCTGCGCGAGCTGGCGGCGCAGTACCGCGCCGGCAAGGGCTGACCGCTCGGCGCCTACCCCGCAAGCGTCAACGACCAATTCGCCGGATCGGGTCGCGCTGGCGCACCGAGACCGGACGCACAGTCCAGCCAGGGAGTGCTTGGCCAAGCCTGGCGGGCGAGCCGGGTGGGCCTAGCCTCGCGGAAGGCCGGAGCGGTAACCAATCAACCACAGTCGATAACCGTGCCGCGCTCGGAAGTGCCAAGCGGACTCCTTTCGGATGCCGGTGAGTAAATCTAAAATTAGCCAAAGCGACGACGATCGGCCCAATCCTCCCGGCCCTTCGCTTGCGAGCGAACTGGCGGCGTTTTTCTTTGAGCCACTTTGATTCCGCCAATAGCGGCGGTTGGCAGCGACTCGCAGAACTGCGATAGCAGAGTTCGACAGCATTCCTGTTCCCCAGACTCTCCGTCACCTCACGGGCAGTTTTGGCCCCTGAGCCCGACCAAGGCGCTGGCCGGCGCCGCTGGTCGGAGCTACAAGCTCGAATTCATCGGTAGGTACTGCGGTAGGGCCGACCCCAGAGAGGCCCGAGGCCTGCCGCCGACCGCCGGAGACAGATCGAAGCTTGGCGCGGAAACGGGGCCTCAGGGGCCGCTCGGGCCATCCGCTACCCAGGCGATTGGCCACTCCATCCAGCCGTTGAGAAGGGAATCGATGTGAGGCTCGCTATCGACGTTGTCATCACGGTCCCGGCTCAGGAGGCGCGTCCGGATCCGTTCGCGATCGCCAAATCACAGTCGATATGACGGCTGAAAGAGGTCGGCGGCTGGCCCGAGCTGGGCAGGACCCTCTCCGCTCCTGGGCTATCCTGAGTTGCTTATGCCCCTTCGTGACGACCTCCGCAACGTCGCGATCGTCGCTCACGTGGATCACGGCAAGACCACTCTGGTCAACGCCATGCTTGAGCAGACCGGGTCTTTTCGCGCCAATCAGGAGATCACCGACCGGGTGTTGGATTCGGGTGATCTGGAGCGAGAGAAGGGGATCACGATTCTGGCCAAGCACACTGCGGTGCAGTACGGCCCGACCAAGATCACCATCGTCGACACCCCCGGCCACGCCGACTTCGGGGGGGAGGTCGAGCGGGGCCTCGCCATGGTGGACGGGGTACTCCTCTTGGTGGACGCCTCCGAAGGACCCTTACCCCAGACCAGATTCGTGCTGCGCAAGACCCTGGAGGCCCGATTGGCGGTGGTGGTCGTGGTCAACAAGGTAGACCGCTCGGACGCCCGCATCGAAGAGGTGGTCCGCGAGATTGAGGACCTCTTCCTCGACCTGGGCGCCGACGAGGAACAGATCGTCTATCCGGTTCTGTATGCCAACGCCCGGGCGGGTTGGGCCAGCACCGATCCCGCAGTTGCCGGGACCGACCTGATCCCCCTGTTCGACGCCATCGTCCGCAGCATCCCGGCCCCTTCCTATGAGGAGGGGCACCCGCTGCAGGCGCTGGTCACCAACCTCGACGCCTCCGCCTACGTAGGCCGGCTGGCCATCTGCCGGGTCCATAACGGGACCTTGCGCCGCGGTGAAAACGTTGCCTGGTGCCGGGTGGACGGCTCGGTGGAGCGCGCCAAGATCACCGAGCTGTACGCCTCCCGGGCCCTGGACCGGGTTGATGTCGACGAGGCTGGACCCGGTGAGATAGTGGTGGTGGCCGGCTTCTCCGAGATCTCGATCGGAGACACCCTGGCGGACGCCGACGACCCGCGGCCGTTGCCCGCCATCCTGGTGGACGAGCCCAGTCTCGCCACCACCATCGGGATCAACACCTCGCCGCTCTCGGGGAGCGACGGCACCAAGCTGACCGCGCGGATGATCAAGAACCGGCTCGATGCGGAGCTGGTGGGCAACGTCTCGCTGCGCGTGCTAGCGACCGCGCGACCGGACACCTGGGAGGTGCAGGGAAGAGGAGAACTACAGCTGGCGGTCCTGGTCGAGACCATGCGGCGCGAGGGCTTCGAGCTCACCGTGGGCAAGCCGCAGGTGGTGACCAGAGAGATCAACGGCCAGCTCCACGAACCGATGGAGCGGGTGGCGATCGACGTGCCCGAGGACTACGTGGGAGTGGTAACTCAGCTGCTGGCATTGCGCCAGGGACGCTTGGAAGAGATCGTCAACCACGGGACCGGCTGGGTGCGCATGGACTACCGCGTGCCGTCCCGCGGACTGGTCGGTTTCCGCACCGAATTCCTGGTGGAGACCCGAGGTACCGGCGTGCTGCACAACGTCTTCGACGGCTGGGAGCCCTGGCACGGTGCGCTCAAGACCCGCCGCAACGGCTCGATGGTGTCCGACCGACGGGGGATGTCGAAAACCGAGGCGCTGATGTCGCTGCAGGAGCGCGGCACCATGATGATCGGCCCGGGGACGCTGGTTTACGAGGGCATGGTCGTCGGCGAGAATGCCCGCCTTGACGAGATGGACGTCAATCCCACCAAGGAAAAGCAGAAGACCAACATTCGCTCCTCGACTCAGGAGGAACTGGAGCGCCTTACTCCGTACCTCCAGTTCTCGCTGGAGCAGGCGCTGGAGTTCATTGGTGAAGATGAGTGCGTCGAGGTGACACCGAAAGCGGTGCGCTTGCGCAAGATGATCTTGGACCAAAGCCTCCGGGCGCGCCAGCACCGCGTCTCGCGCCGCGACGCGCAGGGCTAGGTGGCCGGACGCGCCGGCGGGAAGAGCGCGCGCGGTTTGGGCGCCCGGGCAAGTAGTGGCGTCTGGTCTAGTGGTTTCTTCCTATATTTCGCCTAAATGCGCAAAGCGCCGGCAGAGCCCCGTCGATGCTCGGGGCGGTATGCGGCGGCCGACATCACCTTGGGTGAGATGGTGGCGGTCTAAGGCGGCCACCTGGTCGATCACGCCACGCTCGCTGCGCAGGCGGAGGTGATCGGCAACTCCGACATTCAGATCACCGGCGAGCCGCATCTGGTCTCGCTAGCAAAGTCTGAATATGACGGGATCGGGTTGGATCTCCAGCGCTCCTGTGAGCTCAGCGTCGGGGTCGCCGTCGACGCGGAGCTCACCATCGATTACGCGATGATCGATAACCATCAGGACTCGCATACCGGCAATCGCGGATCCGCCACTTTCCGCGAGGTGATAGCCGGTCAGGGCTGGCGCCGCCCAGGGCAGCAGGCCCGCCACGGTCGCTACTTCGCGTGGTATCTGCAGGTCAAAGCGGGACTGCTGTCCTAGCCTGGGCCCGGGAGCCCCGGGCTGCCTGGATCGGTGCTCCGGGTAGCCTGGTCGAGTGAACGGCTCTTCTGACCCTGCTGAACTGCGCACCACCAGGCTGCTGCTCCGGGCCTGGCGCCGGGAGGACCGCGAGCCTTTTGCCGCCCTCAACGCGGATCCTGCCGTCATGGAACATTTCCCCGCCCCACTTTCGCGCTCGCAGAGTGACCTGTTGGTCGACCGGATCAAGGAGCAGTTCAGCAAAGAAGGTTGGGGTCTGTGGGCAGTGGAGGTCACCGCTACCGGCGGTTTCGCCGGATTTGTGGGGCTCAATCGGGCGGCGTTCGCGGCCCGGTTCACCCCGGCGGTGGAGGTGGGCTGGCGACTGGCTCACCAGTACTGGCACCACGGCTATGCCACCGAAGCCGCCCGGGCGGGGCTCACCTATGGTTTCGAGGCGCTCGATCTGGCGGAGATCGTCTCCTTCACCAGCGCTTCCAATCTCCGCTCCCAGCGGGTCATGGAGCGGCTGGGCATGCAGCGGAATCCCGAGGATGACTTTACCCACCCCGGAATTCCCGCTGGCAATCCCCTGAGCCGGCAAGTCCTTTACCGGCTGGCCAGGTCCGCCTGGAAAGCCAGCTCGGCACCTTCTCCAGGCTGAGGTTCGCGACCATCTCCCGAGTTCCGGCGGCCTGGCGCTGGCGCCTCCGATAGGCAAATGGAGGCGCCGTACCGTGCTCCTCTAAACCATGAGCGCAAAGCGGTAGATCGACCTGCATCCGCTGCGCCACAGTCCCGACCGGCGCCGACGCTTCGGTGGTCGGGCGGTCTCTCAATTGGGAACGACGATCACCACGGTCGCCGCCTCCCTGCAGGTCTACGACTTGAGCCGCTCCTCACTCGAGGTGGGCGCTCTGGCGAGCACCGGCGCCGTGCCGATGGTGCTGGGAATGCTGGGCGGGGGGCCGCCTGGCTGATTCCCTTGATCGCCGGACTCCTGCTCGCTCGCTTCGGGTTCGCCCCCGCCTTCGACGTCGTTGCGTTGTCGTTTCTGGTCTTCCCTGTCCTGGCGGCGGGGATGCGCCCCGTGCCGCAGACCGGCTCCGCCGGTGCCGGTCTCAGCTCCTTCGGGGCGGGGCTACGCTATGTAAGTGGGCAGCGCCTGTTGGTGAGCCTGCTGCTCATCAACCTCAACGCCATGGTGTTCGGGATACCAAGCGCGCCCTTCCCGGCCCTGGGCACTACCCGCTTCCCCGGCGGGGCCACGACCGTCTGACTGCTCTACTCGGCCCCCGCCGCCGGGGCGCTCCTGGGGGTCGCCACCAGTGGCGGGATCACCCGTGCCTACCGGGCCGGACCGGTGATCCTCGGGACCGTCCTGGTCTGGGGTGCGGCGATCGTGGGGTTTGGGCTCTGCCTGTTCTTCCCCCTGGCCCTGCTGCTGGCCCTGGCCGGCGCCGCCGATCTCGCGTCTGAGGTCTTGCGCGGCACTCTGCTCCAGCTGGCGGTGCCCGCCGGACCGCGGGGCCGGGTGAACGCGCTCTGGCTGGCCCAGGTCAGTGGCGCTCCCGAACTGGGCCACTTTGAGGCGGGCGCCGGGGGGCACCATCGTCAATCCCATCGTCTCGGTCGTTTCAGGGGGCGTGGCCCGCATGGGGGGGCGCTGCTGATTGGGCGGCTCTCGCTTTTACTCCACGGAGTTCATCTGCAGGCTGGCACGGTGACCGTGACGACGGATGCTGCGGTCTTCATCCCGGGGCCTCGGGAAGGCCTCCCGAACTGACGTGGCCCTCTGTCCAGCGCGATAGTGTCGGGGAAGCAAATCGACCCTTCCCGCCCCTTGCCGACGCGAATTGGAGGAGCCCACATGACGCGATTCGCCTTCGACGACCAGGTGGCGGGCCAGGCCCAGGCCGTGGCTGAGGCGCTCGGATCGGTTGAGGTCCCGGCTCTCGACCGCGAGCGGCCACTGCTGTTCGCCGGGATCGGTACCTCCCTCCATGCCTGCCAGGTTGCCGCCTACTGGACCGCCGAGCTCTCCGGGGGTCGGCTGCGACCGGCCGCCTTGGAGGCCCACGAGCTGGCGCTGCACGGCCAGCTGCACCCGGGCGACCAGATAGTGGTGGTCAGCCACCGGGGCACCAAGCGGTTCCCCAACGAGTTGCTGGCCCGGGCCAGGGCGGCCGGGGCGACCACCGTCAATGTCACCGGCTGGGGGAACCCGAGCCCGAGCGGAGACTTCGTCCTGCGGACCTGTCCCGACGAGCGCGCCGGCACCCACTCCGTCTCCTACCTCACCGCCCTCGCCGTCCTCGGCCAGCTGGTGTCACGACTCCTCGGGGCAGAGGCGGACTCCTTCGCCAGAGCTTTGCAAGCCGTCCCCGCGGCCATCGAGGGGACTCTGGCGGAGTCTGTGCCGACCGAGGCTGCCGAGCGCCTCACCCACCGAGAGTCGGTCCTGGTGACCGGCTTCGGGATCGATGAGATCACCGCCGGGGAGGCGGCGCTCAAGCTGAAGGAGGGGACGTATACCTGGGCGGAAGGCATGTCCCAGGAGTTCGCCTTGCATGGGACGCCGGCGGTCTTCGATCCGCGGATGGCGGCCATCCTGATCACCCCGGGGAGAGACGACGGTGGACGTCTCCAGGAGGTGCGGGGCATGCTCCGGGAGCTGGGGCTGGAGGTCATCACCTGTGGTGCCGGGGAGGCGAATCTGCCCTTCGCAGAGGTTGACTACCTGCTCCGTCCGCTGGTGGCGATCGTGCCGTTTCACCGGCTGGTGGGCGAGCTGGCCCGGCTGCGAGGCTCCAACCCCGATACCATCCGCGCCGACCAGGCGCCCTGGTCCACTGCGGTGCCCAAAGTCAAGCTCTAGGTGTACTTCCCCCGCAGGTTGTCGACACGAACCGTGGGAGCGCGGCCGCCAAGCGTGGCTGCAGCCCTGAGAATCGCTCCCGAACTTCTGCCGTCGCTGTCCTTCGCCACCAGCGGCGCGATCGGGAGGGGTTCTTGGTCGTCGTCATCCGATCGAGTTGGTCCGGAGGCACTTTCGACCGCGCCGTCCGAGCGCTGGTCCAGAGCACCGCGGCGGCGATCACGGCCCACAGCACATCCATGGGCGCAACCATAGACTGGGCCCACGGAGGCGCCGACTTCCGGGCCGCGTTTGACAGCCACCGGGGCCGATTCCGACCGTATGAGTCCGGGACCTAATCGGTCCCTTTCGAGATCAAAGACGGGCACCGGCATGAGATTCGAGAAGCGGTGGGTCGGTTTCAGTTACGGTTCAAAGTGGCGATGTCTAGGGCGGGAGGATTCGAACCGCCGATTACCAGATCCAGAGTCCATGTTGGGAGTGTTCGCTGGGGTTCATCCTGAATACAGATTCTGGAATTTACCCGCCCTCACCGTCCGTCGGAGTGCGCCACGGCGAGCACGCAGGCCGCAACTGGAGCCACGCAGCGGCGAGGCGCTCTGCACAAATAGAAGGGACTGTTGCCGCTTAGCGTGACCTTGTCCATGGCCGCCCGAGGAATCTCAAGTAGAAAGCCGCGAACACCAAGACCATGCCAATATTCACTGCCAGCCGTTCCCAGGGTCGGTTTCTGAAGAACACCAAATCTACACCGACTATGACGGCTACCATCGCCACCACGTAAAGCACGGCAGCTACCTTTCTGCCCATTTCAGTTATGACTCCTTTCGCTTCTGTCTAGCCTTGTGTTCCTACTCCGCCTTCACCACTTCCGCCTTGGGCACACGGCTTTCGGAGACCGGTCGTCACGGATAGATCCAGCCCGCACTAAGACGGATACCCCACTCCGGTTGATTCCCACATCGATCTCGACTTGTTGGCTCTAGGCCATCCGTGGCTCGTTGGGAAGGTTCTTGGTAGCCTCCTGGGCACGCCGCAAGTCGACCGCGCTCAGTCTTTGGAGGCTCGCATCACACCTGCGGTCACGTGGAAAAATGCGAGACAGCGAATCCCTGTGTCCTGTCTCGCCTCCAGAGGGTACCTGGTCCGGACTACCGTTGGTAGAGAAATTTGATCCACCCACGCACCATCTCTTCGAGACCGTTGCCGTCATCGCGATGCAGACGTCCAACTCCGGCGACCGACTCACTTTCGCTCGGACGCGAATCCTCGCCCAGTGTGGGGTCGGGGACTGGGCTGCCGCGGCGCATCCGGCTGGCTCGGGGTGGCCAGGGTCCACTCGAATCCGTCAAGAACTGCAAATACCTCACGTGCGGCCCAGACACGACCACGGCGAGCTCCCTCCCGTGTGGGACTCAAGATCCCTGCGGCCTCGAGCTTTTCGATGGCTGGACTGACCGCGCTACGGGCTCGACCCAGCAGCGATGCTGCCCGGTCAACGTCGATGACTGGCGTCCTGGGCAACTGGTCAAGCAAAAGGTAAACTGCGGCGTCTCTCCGCTCGGGAGCGATCTTCTCCTCCCACTCGCGACGTAGTTGTTGGAACACTTCGGCTAGGCCGGTGGTCCGTTCACAGGCCGTCGTGACGGCTCCCGCGAACGTCTCGCACCAGTCGTCCGCCTTCCCTTCACGGGAGGAGACGAGGCCGCCTACATACGACTCGCCGTTCGCCGCCAGGATCTGGCTCACCGGAGGTACCAGCCGGTCCACTAGACCGCGTCTCTGCATCACCATGTGGATGAGACAGCGCCCGGCTCGTCCGTTTCCGTCGGCGAAGGGGTGGATCGTCTCGAATTGCGCATGGGCAACCGCCGCCTGGGCCAGCGCCGGCATATCCTCGCGCTGGCAGAAGGCCACGAGGTCGGCCATCAGGTCCGGGACTATGGCGGAGGGCGGGGCAATGTAGTCGGCCTCCATCGGATTCGGGAGCCGGCCGCCCAGCCACACCGGCCCGGGCCGGTGTTGTCCGGGGTAGTCCTCCTTTGGGGCCTCTGCCAGGAGCATCCCATGCAGATGGCACAGGAGCTCGACCGTGATGGGACGGTGGGCGGCTTCCTCCAGCCCTGTCTCCATGGCTCTCATGTTGGCCAGCACCGACCTCGCAGTGTTGTTGCCGAGAGATGGGTTGAAGAGCGCCTCCGCCAGCCGGCGGTCGCCGACGACCAACCCTTCGATGCGGGACGACGCGATACTCTGCGGCTCGCAGAAGAAGTCGGCTGACGGACTCGACCATCGCCCCTTCCACCGCGACGTCCCGCTTGGTGACCGCTCTGGTCGCCTCATCTAGCAAGGCGATGGTCGGGGTCGAGAACGACCACTCGGCCCGCGCTATGGTGTCCGGGACGAAGGCGTCATACGAGAAGCTCATCCGGGCTCGTCTGGGTCCCATGGCCGCTGG
>DATLTJ010000014.1:0-13662 GCA_035533655.1 Candidatus Acidiferrales bacterium
TCCCCCACATCCATGTACTCGATGAGCCGGAGGATGGAGCCGTGCTGGCGAGCGAATGCCGCCAGCTCCAGGACACCCTCCTCGTTCAGCCCCCGGCGGATGACAGCGTTCAGCTTGATCGGTCCGAGTCCCGCGGCGACGGCCGCCTCGATGCCCTCCAGGACCGGCTCAATCGGGAGGCCCACCCCATTCATCAGGCGAAAGACTTGGGGGTCCACCGAATCCAGACTGACGGTGACCCGCTGCAGGCCGGCTGCGGCCAGCGGCTGCGCCCAGCGGGCCAACAGGGCACCGTTGGTGGTCATGGCCAAATCGGCAATCCCGGGCAGACTGGCGAGCATCTCCACCAAAGTCGGCAGATTGCGGCGAAGGAGCGGCTCGCCGCCGGTCAGCCGCACTTTGCTCACCCCCAGCGCCATGGCCGCTTCGACCACCCTGGTGATTTCCTCGAAGGTCAGAATCTCCGAACGAGGCAGAAACTGGAAGCCGGGCCCGAAGGTCTCCTTCGGCATGCAGTACCGGCAGCGAAAATTGCACCGGTCGGTTACCGAGATGCGGAGGTCGCTTAGCGGTCGCCCGAGCAAATCGCGGGTAGATGTCACGGGCCTCATCCTATCCCCGCCCGTGCGGACCCGATACTTGGAGCGGAAAAGGCGCCCTCACCCAGATCGACTAGTGGGCCACCGCCGCGCGGAGTGACTCTCGCAGTGACCCCATGGTGTTCATGACAGCCGTGGGCTCGTACCCACAGTGGGCCATGCAGTTCGCGCACTTGGGATTGCGGCCTCGGCCGTAATTCTCCCACTCGGTGGTCTCCAGGAGTTCCTTGTAGGAGCCGACGTACCCGTCTGAGAGTAGGTAGCACGGACGCTGCCAGCCAAAGATCGAGTAGCAGGGGATGCCCCAGGCGGTGCAAGGGAAGTCCACCTTGCCCTCGAGGAAGTCCAAGAAAAGTGGCGAGTGATTGAGCCGCCACTTCTTGCGGCGGCCGCCGGAAAAGGCCTCCTTGAAGATGGCTCGGGTGCGCTCGACGCCCATGAAATGCTCCTGGTCGGGCGCCTTCTCATAGGCGTAGGCCGGCGAGATCTGCATGTTGTCGACCTTGAGGTCGTCGTTGAGGAAGTCGAGCACGTTGCGCACCGAGGTGGCGTCGTCCTGGGTGAAGAAGGTGGTGTTGGTAGTCACCCGGAAGCCCCGACTCTTGGCTTCCTTGATGGCCGCCACCGCCTTATCGAACACTCCGTCTCGGCACACCGACTCGTCATGGCGCTCCTTGAGCCCATCCATGTGAATCGACCATGCGAAGTAGGGGTTGGGCTTGAAGAGGTCGATCTTGCGATCCATCAGGATGGCGTTGGTGCAGAGGTAGACGAACTTCTTGCGCTCCAATAGCGCGCCGACGATCTGGTCGATCTCCTTGTGCACCAGTGGCTCACCCCCGGCGATGGAGACTACAGGAGCTCCGCACTCCTCGATGGCGTCGATGCACTGCTGCACGCTCAGGCGGCGCCGCAGGATGTCGTCCGGATGCTGGATCTTGCCACAGCCAGCACACTCCAGATTGCACTGATAGAGCGGCTCCAACTGCAGCACCAAGGGGAACTTGTCGACGTGGCGCACGCGCTGGGACATCAGATAGGCACCGACCCTCACCTTCTGACGCAACGGAATGGACATGCCCTACCTCACCAGTGCCGCAGGCTCCTCAGATATCGTTTAGGACTCTAAACCTTACAACGATTGTAAAGTCAAACGATGGCAGTGACCCGACCTCCGACCAGTTCGGACGGAGGACTGCTCAAGATCGGTGAGGCGGCAATCCTCACCGGCGTCAGCGCCGGCCGGATCCGCCATTACCAAAGTCTCGGTCTCCTCCAACCTGCCCGCAGCCTGAGCGGCTACCGCTACTTCAGTGCGGACGACCTAGTCCGTCTCCTGCAGATCGACCTCCTCCGCAGTCTGGGCATGGGCCTCAGCGACATTCGCAATTCCCTGCCCGGGCCGGTCCAGGACAACTCCCTGCGGAACACCCTGCAACGACACCGCACCGCCCTCCAAGCGGAGCGGGATCGCTTGGAGCGGGTACTGGTCGCAATTGATCTCGCGCTGGAGTCAGAAGACGCCAGCGCGGAGTCCGTCGCCACCCTACTGGCTTCAGCCAATTCCACTCCCAGGGACAGCCTGGGGATCTTTGGCCGACTGAGCCGGCCCCTCTCCGAGGACGTGGCTCAGATCTACCAGGAGATCCTGGGCGGCGGCTGGGGTCTG
Organism: Candidatus Acidiferrales bacterium; assembly: GCA_035533655.1. Lineage (GTDB taxonomy): Bacteria > Chloroflexota > Dormibacteria > Aeolococcales > Bog-877 > Bog-877. Next base: position 2,269 of record DATLTJ010000014.1, read on the forward strand.
CCGGTGCCTTCGATCTTCGGACGGATGCTACTGCCCGCCGCGGTGACCGAGCTGCTGGAACAGGTTGCCGGCGCCCAGGGCTACCAGGAGCTGTTCCGCCGAGTGCGGGACCTAGCCGTGGCGATTCTGGGGTTACCCACTCCTCCGTCGACAGGCCCCGTCAGTCCCGAGCGGATGGCCCGGGACTGGCTGCTGAGCCTCGGTATGGACCCACTCCCGGCCGAAGTCCAGCTGGCTCTCGATCAGACCATTCCGCGGATCCGGGAGCTGGAGGTTCTAAACCAGGGATTTCAGCTCTGGGCCGAGTCCATCTCGACTCCCGCCGCCGCGATGCTGCGGTCTCTGGAGGCGGAGGCGCATCGCCGGGGGCTGTTGGTGCTGGGCGTCCTGGTGGCCGAACCACAACGTCGTCGGACAAATCGTCCTAGAGCCGATCGCCCCTAGATCTCATACCCCCTGGGGGTATACCGAGAGGGGAATCGGCCTAAGGAGCGTTTTAGGTGGATACGCACATATTCGAACTGCTAGCCTCTGGATTCAGAGAGGCCGGCGCGATGTTCTGGGAGACCCTCTGGGCCCTGGTCCTCGGGTTCTCTCTCTCGGGCGCCGTCCAGGCCTTCATCTCCCGGCGGGAGATGCGACGGTTGCTCGGGGACGCTCGACCCCTCGCGCTGCTGCGAGCGACCGGATTCGGAGCCGTGTCGTCGTCGTGCTCCTACGCGTCGGCTGCCATGGCCAAGTCCCTCTTCGCCGAGGGGGCGAATTTCGTGACCGCGATGGTGTTCATGTTCGCCTCGACCACCTGGTGATCGAGCTGGGGATCGTGCTGGCGGTGCTGACCGGTTGGCAGTTCACCGCCAGCGAACTGTTCGGCGGCCTGCTGATGATCGTGCTCTTCGTCCTCACCGCCCAGATGACGCTCAGCCCGACGTTGATCGAAGCGGCTCGCGGCCGGCTGCGCGCCGCCACCGCCGCCTCGGGACCAAGCCCAGAAACGTCACCACCGGGCACTCCCTGGCGGGTCAGGCTGCGCTCCAAGGCCCTCTGGCAGGCAGCGGCCGGCTATGCCCTCGCCAACCTGCGGATGCTTCGCAAGGAGATCGCGGGCGGCTTCCTGGTGGCCGGGTTCCTAGCCGCCCTGGTGCCCGCGGCGGCGTGGCGGGATCTCTTCCTTTCCGGGCATGGGTTGGCCTCGTCAGTCGAGAACGCGGCCATCGGTCCGCTCATCGCCATGCTCAGCTTCGTCTGCTCGGTCGGCAACGTCCCCTTGGCCGCGGCCCTCTGGAAGGGCGGCATCAGCTTCGGCGGAGTCGCCAGCTTCCTCTACGCCGACCTGATCACCTTCCCTCTGCTGCTGATCTACCGCAAGTACTACGGCGGCCGGCTGACCCTGCGGCTGGTCGGCAGCTTCTGGCTGGTCATGTCGGCGGCGGGGCTGGCGACCCAGTACCTGTTTCGAGCGCTGGGCGCCATCCCCCACACTCGTCCCCATCAGATCGCGCTTCACGCGCTTGGCTGGAACGTGACCACCGGGCTGGACGTGGCCGCCCTCTTGCTGCTGGCCGGGGGGTTGCTCGTTGCCCACCGAGGTGCAGCGAGTGAACTGAACGGTCTCTTTGCGCAGGACCCGGTCTGCGGCATGCAGGTAGAGCGGGCCACAGCCCCGGCCCGAATCACCGACAAGGGTCGGCAATTCTACTTCTGCTCGGATCCGCTGCCGCGATCGGTTCCAGCAACACCCTGAGCGGTTCAGCACGGTAGGCTCCCAGGTGATGGCCTTCCCTCCATCTCCCCCACAAGTCGACCCGGTCTGTGGGATGCCGGTCGATCCTGCGAGCGCCGGACCCCACCTTGAAGATCAAGGCCGCGATATCTGGTTCTGCTCCCCGGGGTGCCGGGACCGATTTCAGCAGGACCCCGAGCGGTACCAGGGCGATCCAGGGTCGCGACCGCTGGCGTCAGAACCGGTGGTGGAGATCGACCCCGTCTGCGGGATGGAGGCCGATCCGAAGGCGGCCGCAGCGGCGCTCGTGCACGATGGCCAGCAGTTCTACTTCTGCTCCGAAGTGTGCCGGGACCGCTTCCTCCAGCGCCCGGACAGCTTCAGCCGCATGCGCTCGCTCAACCTCCCAACTAGCCAAACCGAGCTCCCCGTCGACCCCATCTGTGGAATGAGCGTTGACCCGGACGACCCTGGAGCGAAGTTGGAGTTTCCGGACGGGACGATGTACTTCTGCTGCCAGCCCTGCGCAGACGAATACGCCGCGGCTCACTCAGGGGGCCGGTGAGAGAGCTTCCAGGGACTTGAGATGACCAAGCAAGCCACCGCTCCAGCCGGCACCAGAGCCGCCTCGACTTCCGCCAGTCGAGCTCCCGTCCGCCGGGGTTCGTAGCAGGCCAGCAAACAGGGTCTGCTGCTCCGCTTTCAGCGGGTCCTCGGTCAGGTCGGAGGCATCTCCCGGATGGTGGAAGACGAGCGGTACTGTCCGGAGGTCTTGGTGCAGATCAGATCGGCCAGCGCCGCCCTGGACCAGATCGGCTACCTGCTCCTGCGCGACCACCTCGCCCACTGCGTCGCAGACAGGGTCCGCGCCGGCGAGGGGGACGCCTACCTGGACGAGGTCATGGAGGTGATCCGGGGCTACAGCCGCCGCTGACCTGTCTCAAGGCGCGCCGGGTGCCCAACGGCGCCGACTTGGATCAATTGCCGGTATGCGTAGACGTTCGAGGGTGACGCCGGACGCCGGTGCTGATGTCGCTGCTGGCGGCTTGTTTGTTGACTGTTCTGGTCCCTTTCCGGCGGCCGGCCTCTACTGAATGGACCGGATATGTGCCGCAGAAGGAGGCCCTGCAACTGCCGTCGACGAGTTCGGCAACTGCGCTTTATAGGTCCCGCTCGCGCTCTGTCACTACACCGCCGCCGGTCCTTGAACCGCTGGTCCTGGGCCTCGAGCTAGTGGAGTTGCCCCAGATTGGCCCCGACCTCGGTGGGAGCTTTCCCGACGGCAGTCTGCACCTCGACAGCATCGAACCAGACGGCGTCGAGGTAAAGCTTCGGTACCGCCTGTCTCCGGATTATCCACACATCGTTGTCGGTGACCCGCAGCCCGAGTACCGGGTAGGCAGGCGGGAGGGGAACTGCCGCGACGCGGATCCCTGCCGGACCAGCGATTTATAGGCTGGAGGGGCCCACGGCAGGCAATTCCAACGCACTGGGTGGAAGAGCGGCGATACCGGCCTGGCTGAAGCTACCGCCGATCCTCAGGTATCTCTTCCCCACAGAACATGCAAACTCCCGGATCCTGGCTCCAGCGATGGTGGCCGTCGGTGCTCCCGCGGCAGCGGCGGAACGCCCGCGTCCGGCGCACATCGCCCCGGATCGTCGGCACCTCAGCGGCGGAAGTCTTTCGAGCGCGCTCTCTCACTGAGTTGAAGACTCGGCCCGAGACGTCCGCGAATCGATTGGTGAGGGGGGGCCTGTCCAGGACCACCCCGATGGCTAGCAGGCCGAGCCCGACCACGATGCAGGTCCATCCCGAGATCGGCGTGAGCTGGTTGGCTAGCAAGAGTGCGCCACCGACTAGCGCGGCGGCGGCCGCGGTACGAAAAACGCCCGGCCATCCGGTGTTCCCCATCGCCCGAGTCTAGGCGCGCTGCCGCGGATTGTTGCTAGTTCGGCGCACTTGGCCCCGGCTCGATTGTTCACTCCAGGCTCGAGCGGGAGACGACGCGCCTTCAATTCCCGGCTATCAGCGGCCGGCAGCGAGAGAACACGGCTTCGCGATCTACGCCACCCTACGGCGGCTCAAGCCGGTCCCCAAACCGCCGGTTATGGTGTGCGGGGCACCAGCTAACTCTCGATGACGATGAACACCTACGTCCACGGCGCGCCCGCGCGGGTAGCCGAGCCTCGACCTGCGATGAGACCGAAGGCTGGGGCGGAAGGATTCGAACCTTCGAATGGGGGATCCAAAGTCCCCTGCCTTACCACTTGGCGACGCCCCAAGGCGCGCTCAGATTAGCGGACGAGTCGCCTCAGGGCAGCAGCGAGGTTGGGCGGAATCGATCGATGGCGGCCAGGCAACCGTCGGGGTGGGTCAGCGGTAGGCGATGGTCCCCGAAGGGCAGGACCGAAAGGGTGACGTTCGGATACTTCTCGGCCAGCTCAGAGAGCAGCTCTGGGTCCGGAACCCGGTCCTGGGCCGGCAGCACCATGTGCACGGGCGCCGTGATCTGGTCGAACCAGCGCCACCCGTCGGCCCGCAGCACGCAGTTATCCAAAGTCTCTCGGTAGGCCGTCTCGCTTGGCGGCAACGAGGCACTGGGAGCGGATCCGGGCAGATCAATTCTCCAGAGGCGAGCCATTTGGCCGGCCCATCGGGGACGGGTACCGGGTCCCCCGTAGATCGCCGAAGCCAAATGGCGATCGAGCGGGCCGCCCAGCTCCAAAGGCGTGAGTCGGCGCAGGTGGCGGCGCGCCGCCACCGAGTCGCGGTAGAGCAAGGGGCTGATCGCCACCACCGCCCGCACCCGCTCCGGGTGGGTAGCCGCCGCCCGCAGGGCAAGGACGGCTCCCAGTCCGTGGCCCACCCACAGCGCTGGTCCCACAATCCCCAGCTGGTCCAAGCTCTCCACCACCGCCGCCACCTGCTGGTCCGGCCCGTACCCGTGCTCGAGGCGTGGCGACGACCCGTATCCGAGCAGATCAGGTACCACCAGGGGCCCGGGTTGGCCGAGTTCGTCGAAGGCCGAGCCGAAGTACTCAGACGACCCGGAGAGGGGATGGAGCAGCACCACCGGCGAGTCCCCCTCGCCAATCGACTGAACGCTGAGGTACGGCTGGCTGCGCCGGCGCCCCGCAGGCGCCCAGCGCACCGCCCGGCGCCGGGCGGCCAACCGCGCCACGATGGCGGCGGCCCCACCGCCAGCTAAGGCGGCGGCGGCTAGGGCCGCCTGTCGAGCCCTCTTCTGCCACACCTACTGGTCACCTCCGACCGGCGTTGAGCCGCACGAGTGCCGTCGCACCGTGACGTCACTGAGCATCGTCAAGGGGGTCGATGATAGACGGGGATCCGACCGATGCCCCTCACCCAGAGCTGGCGCTGGTGCCATCGGCAGCCAGAACAGGCGCCAACTCTACAAATGGGGCCAGTGATTCCGGGTCGTTGACGGCTTCCAGATCGAGGACCTGCTCGGGCGCCGCTCCCTCCAGGATCCGCTTGATCGGCACCTCCAGCTTCTTGCCACTCAAGGTGCGCGGGATCCGAGCCAGCTGCTGGATCAGGTCGGGAACATGGCGGGGAGATACCTGACTGCGGATCGCGCTCTTGACCTCCGCCACCAGCTCGTCGCTCAGGACGTGACCCTCGGCCAGGGTCACGAAGAGGACAAGCCGGGAGTCCCCGTGGGCCTGAGCGATGTCAACGACCAAGCTGTCCTCGATCGCGCCTAGCTCCTCCACCACGCGGTAGATCTCGCTGGTTCCCATGCGCACCCCGTGCCGATTGATCGTGGAATCGGACCGGCCGTAGATGACCACTCCGCCATCGGCGCGGATCCGGATCCAGTCCCCGTGCCGCCACACCCCGGGGTAGGTGGAAAAGTAGCTGGCCCGGTAGCGGCGACCTTCCGGGTCGCCCCAGAAAAACACTGGCATCGACGGCATGGGCTGACGGATCACCAGCTCCCCCACCGCGTCGATCACCGGCTGGCCCGAGTCGTCGAATGCCTCCACCTGGGCCCCCAGGGCCCGGCACTGGATCACCCCCGCCCGGACCGGCATCCCCGGGCAGCCCAGGACGAAGGCGGTGCACAGGTCGGTGCCGCCACTGAGCGAGGCTACCCAGAGGTCCTCCTTCACCGCGCGGTAGATCCATTCGAAGGCCCCCGGAGATAATGGCGAGCCCGTCGAGCCCAAAAAACGAAGAGGTGCCAGGTCGAACTGCTGGGCCGGCTGCACCCCGGCCTTGATGCAGGCGCCCAGATGAGCGGCGCTGGTGCCGAAGTGGGTCACCTGGGCGTCGGCGGCCAGCGCCCACAGCCGCCCGAGGTCGGGCTCTGCCGGGCTGCCGTCGTAGAGCACCGGGGTGGCTCCGACCAAGAGAGCACTGATCAGGTAGTTCCACATCATCCAGCCGGTGGTGGTAAACCAAAAGCTCCGGTCGCCCGGCCCCAGGTCCGCGTGCAGGCCCAGGACCTTGAGCTGCTCCAGAACGATGCCCCCATGGCTGTGCACGATCGGCTTGGGCAAACCAGTCGTGCCCGATGAGTAGAGGATCCAGAGAGGATGGTCGAAGGGAACTGCCGCAAATTTCGGCGCCTGCCCATCACCCACCAAGTCCTCCCAGCGGTGCCTCCGGGAGAGCTGCCCGGTGGTGGCTGGGAAGAGGTAGGGCACCGCGACCAGATGTTGCACCGAGGGGAGACCGGCCCCCAGCCTCTCCACCAGGTCGCGCCGGTCGAAGTCGCGTCCGCCATAGCGATAACCGTCGGCGGCGAAGAGCACCTTCGGCTCGATCTGATGGAACCGGTCCAGCACCGCCCGCTCCCCGAAATCCGGCGAGCAGCTCGACCAGATGGCGCCCAGGCTGACTGTGGCCAAGCAGGCAACCACCGCCTCCGGAATGTTGGGCAGATAGGCTGCGACTCGGTCCCCCACTCCGACCCCCATCTCGCGCAAGTGCGCGGCCACGCTCCCCGCCTGGAGGCGAAGCTCATCTCTGGTGAGGTGCTGCGGCGAGCGCAGCTCGGAGTAGGCGATCAGCGCTGTCTCCTCCCCCCGGAGTTCACGCAGCGCGTTCTCGGCGTAGTTGAGCGAGGCGCCCACGAACCAGCGAGCTCCCGGCATGGTTCGGGACTCCAGTACCGGGCCGCGGCCGCGATCACCAGCGATCTCGAAATAGTCCCAGAGAGAGTCCCAAAACTGCTCCAGGTTGGTGGTCGACCAACTCCAGAGCTGCGGGTAGCCAGTCGCCGAGATCCCGCGCTCCCGCTTCAGCCAGCTTGAATAGTCCGCCAAGCGGGACTTCGCAAAGCTCTCTGGACGAGGCTCCCAGAGGAGATGGCCCTCCTCGGGCCCGGAGGTACGCTCCACGGGCGCAAGATACGTCATCGCCGACCGGACGCCGACGCCTCAGTGCGTCAGGCCACTGGCCCATCCACCAAGCGGGCCGGAATGGTGGCGTCCTCGTCCAGGTGATAGCTGGCGCAGACCCGGTGGTACCCGTCAGCGATCGTGAGGGCCTGGTCTCCGGGAAGATCCCCTCTAACCAGCAGGACCGGGGAGAGCAGTTCCCCCTTCCGCACCTTCTTCAGATCTCTCACCACCTCGGGGTCGTCAATCGGCAGCAGCGGCAGCCGACCGGCTCGCAAAAGATCCTTCGCCAGGTGCCGGGAGACCGTCGCGGCCTTCAGCTTGCGCACCACGGCTAGGACTTCGGCGCGGCGGAGGGTCAAGGATAGATAGTCGCCCGCGGCCGGGAAATCGTGCGGATCAGGGTCGACCTTCCAGTGCTCTCTCTTAGCCATTGCAGAACCTCCATGCACCTCCTTGATGCAACTCCCGTGCCGCCCACTGGGAGAAGCCTAAAGCTTTGTCCCTTCTACTGGAACAGGCGCCGAGGAAGGAACGGCCCAGGGAGTGGCCCCGAACCCCACTCCCTGGGCCGCCATCTCCGCGCTGCGGTCTTGCCCACCAGGCCCGCGCAGGATGTAGGCAGCGCCCACGGCCACTAGGGCCCCCAGTATTGGTCCGACTAGATAGACCCAGAAGGTGGCGAAGTTATGGATGACGAAATCAGGGCCAAACGAGCGCGCCGGATTCATCGACGCGCCACTGATCGGACTCGCCCAAAGTCCGGCCAAGGCGATGTAACTCCCCACCGCGATTGCTGACAGCGCCCCCACGTTTTGGGCCCCAGAAGCGGTCCCGAGGATGGTGCTCACCAGCCCCATGGTGAGGAGCGCTTCCACCAGCAGCGCCTGACCCGAACTGATGCCGGCTCCCGGTACGGTCGCTCCCAGCAACCCCACTTGACCCAGCACTGCCGAAAGGAAAAGACAGGCCAGGGTGGCTCCCACAAGCTGGGCGCCGATGTAGCCGGGAACTCGCTTCCAGGGGAAGTCCCGCCGCAGGGCAAAGGCCACGCTCACGGCCGGGTTGAGGTGAGCCCCGGACACCTTGCCCATGAACAAGATGATCGCCAACACCATCAGCCCAGGAGCGACCACATCAGCTCCCCGGCCCACCGCTCCATGGCTGAGGGCGCCGACAACTGGTCCGCCAGCCGCTACGGTGACCAAGAGGAACGTGCCGAACACCTCGGCGAAGAGGCGACGCCATTCGTGGCTGGGATCGTGGAACTCCCGCAGCCATAGTGGCTGTAAGTGGTTATGGGGAGTAACCTCGGGAGCGCCCGGCGATGGGCCAGTACCGGCGACCTGCCCTGCAGCCCCCGACTGGTCCTGGCTGGCCCCGGCGGAACGATATCGTGGCATTTGAGCAGAAGTAAAGCCGATTTGGCCAGAGTGTCGCTGGCCACCGCCAGTTCCCGCCGCTCGAGGAAGTGGAAACATCCGCCCGCCAAAGCCGTCCTCAGCAGTCGTAACCGACGGCAGTCGGGACCGGTTCAGCCGGGCTGGCGCTCCACCCACGCCCCGGTACGGGCGGCGGTCAGCTGGCTATAGGCTCGGCGGATCGCGGTCTGCCCGGGCCGTCCGGGGAAGGCGGTATCACCGTCGAACTCCGCCGGTCGGCGGGAGTTCCTGAACCCCTTACGGGAGAGGTCGGCTAGCTGTTGCAAATCTCCGTGCTGCTGGCGCCCGAAGGCGGAGTCGACCACCGCCCCGTGGCCCGGAACGATCTTGTCCGGATCCAGGGCCAAAAGGGCGGTCAGGGAGTCGGGCCATTCGAGCGGGAACGAATCTTCGAACGAGGGCGGAGCCCCCTCCTCCACGAGGTCTCCGGCAAAAAGGACGCGCTCTTCGGCGATCCAGGCCACGATGTCATTGTCGGTATGGCCCCGCCCGGGATGCAGAAGGGTCACAAACCTCTCCCCCAGATCAAGCTCCACCTCATCATCGAGCAGGCACCCCGGGCTGACGATGGGACTGTTGGCGACCTGCTGCGCCAGCTCCGGATTACTGGCGCGCAACTGGGTGATCACATCCCGCTGCTGCGCTTCCCCATCCCAGCGCAGGTGCTCGGCGCAGAGCCGATGACTCCAGATCACCGCAGGGTCGAAGGCACCATTGCCGAAACAGTGGTCAAAGTGGGCGTGGCTGTTCATCGCGCCCAGGGGCAGTTCGGTCATGCCCGTGGCGAGCTTCGAGATTGCTCGCCCGGCGTCGATCGAGGCGCCGGTGTCGATCAGCAGCGCGCGTTCCTGACCCACGATCAAACCGACATTCAGCCGGTAGGGTTGCCAGGTGAGCACGAAGATCCCCGGGGCGAGCTCCTGCCAGGTGTCCGCCGCAGTCATCGGCATAGTGTGGCCCAGCAGCATTCAATCCTGCGGTCAGCAACCAGTTGGCACCCAGCCAGCTTCGCGCGGCAATGCCGCGATTCGGGCGCTTCGGACCGGGGCAACTCGGCCCGAGAGCGGTTAGGCATCGATCCAGATCACCACCGATTTCGGTGGCCCAGGCCGTAATATCGACTTCTGCTGAAGCGGGACCGGTAGCCGGGCTCCGGCAGTACCTGGAGGGAGAAGAGCAGTGGCCGACGCGATCCAAGACTTTCCACTTCCGGCGAATGCGGCGGCGGGCAGGGTTACTCCCGCCCGGGTGACGATCATTCCGCTGGCCGGGCTCCCGGTGGTGGGAGCCGTCTTGGTATTTCTGGTGGTGGCGATCGCCGGCAACTGGCTGTGGGCGCTCGACTTTCTCCACGTCGCCGGCGGCGGCTTGTGGACCGGGATTGACCTCTTCGTGGGTCTGGTGATCGGGCCCATCATCGGCCGCATGTCGGTGCCCGCCCGGGTGGAGTTCTCCACCCGGTTCATGCCGAAGATGGTGCTGATCATGCCCACCCTAGTGATCGTGACCCTGGCCTCCGGGCTGCAGCTGGCCCGGGCCCTGGGCGACCTCGCTGTCCCCTACCCCAACCACTGGTGGCTGGTCGCCTCTTTCGTTGTCGTGGGCGTCATGGCCGTCATCGCGCTCGGGCTGCTCGAGCCCGCCAACCTGGCGGTCCTATTCGAGTTGAAAAAGCCCAAGCCGAACGGCTTACTGATCGCCAAGCTGATGCGCCGCTTCATCTACACCGCCGGCATCACCGGAGTAATGCAGATCGCCACCCTGATCATCATGAGCAGGCTCGCGACCTGGTGAGCGACTCCGGCGCGGCGCCCGCCCGGAAGCTGCCTCCCGTTGTGGAGTCGGCTGTCGCCTCGATGGCGCTGGTGATCGCGGGGGGTATTTTCCTGGCGGCCTATCTGCCCCGTCAGGCTCCGCTCCCCATTCCGATCGGGCTGATCTCCCTCGCGGCTGTGCTTCTGGCAGCCACGGTGGTCATGCTAACCCGGCTGGGGGAATTCGCCTGGAACCGCTTCCGTCAGGTCAGCGGCTGGGCTCTGGCTGCCTACCTGGTCATCGCCGGGATGCTGGAGTACGTCCTCTTGGTCGATCGCACCCGCGGTGCCCTACTCCTGCTGATGACGGTAACCCTGACGATCTTCGCCCTCGATATCCCGATCGTGCTCGGATTCTCCGTCGCCCGCCACCAGGAGGTCGGTAGTTCTCCGACGGCCTGACTCGCTCTAGGACCCGCGGGAGCAGCGACCGGTGAGCTTCCAGGCAATCGTTCCGAAGGGATCGCCGCTGTGAATGCCTGAACTCCCGGCAGATCGGTGGCGGATAGCGCGAGACCGTACCGGCGGAGACCAGGTACTTACTAAGGCGAGCGGAACTAGGACGACATTCGGTAGGCCGCGGAGGTGGCGGAGCGCGACCGTCGTGCCCTGTCCCACGGGACACTGGCCGAGATCAGAGCGGGAGCTATCCAGCAGGTGATCGTGGGCGGCGAGAGCCCGGAAGTGGTGATCCGGGCGCTGGTGAAGTGGCCCCGCCGAGAGCAGGCGGTGATCTACTTCCAAGAGGAGTCCGGAATCCGCTCCGACTACCACAGCGGCACAACCTGGGCGCGCCGAGGCAGACGCCGGTGGTGGGGACGACCGGCGCTCACTTCCGCCGCAACCTGCTGTCCGCGGTGTCGGCGCACGGGCAACTGCGCTTCATGGTGATCACCGGCTGGGTCAACGGCGCGGTGTTCTTGGCGTTCCTCCAGCGGCTCACCCACAACCAGAAGCGGCCAGTGCTCGTGATCACCGACAACCGCCCCGCCCACCGGTCCCAGTCGGTCGCCCGCTACCTGGCTTCAATCCAAGGGCGCTTGCA
>DATLTJ010000015.1:0-42288 GCA_035533655.1 Candidatus Acidiferrales bacterium
CATATCCAATCCTGAATTCTACTGCCTGATATGCTCAACCACTGGTCGCGGGGAGTAGCGCAGGTGGTTAGCGCACCAGTCTGGGGGACTGGGGGTCGCAGGTTCGAGTCCTGTCTCCCCGACCATCAGGTTGAGATCCGGTCGACCGGCTAACTCACGGCGATCCACTGGACGCCCGATAAAGAGCTGAGGTAAGCAGCCGTGGACAGCCGAGCCGGAGATGTCCCTGGTCAGTATCTCGATTACCACTTCCCGATCGAATGGTTCACGGGCGCGTCGGCCAGATCGGATACGTGCTACTATCGAACATATAGTCGGTCTTCACCGACTGCGGCCTTCTGCGGCTCCCTGTTCCTGTCGACACAGCGGCATCGTTAAGAAGCGCTGCCAGCTGCATTGGCGACATTAGGCGTGGGCCATTACGCCCAGGGATATTTGCATGAATTCGTTTGACCAACTTGGGGTGCGACCACGCACTCTTGAGACTCTCCTCCGACTCCACATCAGCGACCCGACCGAAGTGCAATTCGCCGCGATACCGATTCTCCAGGCTGGACGCGACTGCATAATCCAGTCGCCGACCGGCTCTGGCAAGACGCTGGCCTTCCTCATTCCCATGGTCGAGAAGTTCCGTGGTCACCAGCGCGGGGCGCCGCGGGCCCTGATCGTCACTCCCACCCGAGAGTTAGCCACTCAGATCGGAGCAGTCTTGGCCCAGCTTGACCCCGGTTTGCGCCGAGCCCTGGTATTCGGCGGCGTGGGCTACGGCGGCCAAATCAGCAGCCTCTCCGGAGCAGACGTGATCATCGGCTGTCCGGGACGCCTGGTGGACCTCTCGGACCGGGGCGCGGCCTCGCTGGGTGGGGTGGAGTTCTTGGTCCTCGACGAGGCCGATGAGATGCTCGACGCGGGCTTTGCGAAGGACGTCGAAAAGCTGGTTTCCCGGACCAAGCAGCGCACCGCCGGCGGTCAGCGCCAGACCGTACTGGCGTCCGCTACCATGCCTGATTGGGTGATCCAGATGGCGACCAAGCATATGGTCGATCCGGCCCAGGTCGCGGTCGCACCCGCGGCTGAATCCCAGCTAGAACATGGCCTGTTCTCCGTCCTGCGGGCCCACAAGGTGTCGGTGCTCAGTCATCTGCTGAAGCGCTCTGACTCCACCATTGTGTTTCACCGCACCAAGCACGGGACCAAGAAGCTGGCTCGCGATCTGATCGCGCTGGGTCACTCAACTTCAGAATTGCAGGGCAACCTGTCTCAGCCGGCCCGGGACCGCGCTATCGCCGCGTTCCGACGGCGCGAGACATCGGTTTTGGTCGCCACCAACGTCGCGGCGCGCGGCATCGATGTCGTCGATGTGGACCTGGTGGTCAACTTCGAACTCCCCGACACGGCGGAGTGGCTTACCCACCGCGTGGGTCGGACCGCACGCAACGGCGCCAGTGGCCGGGCCCTCACATTTCTGAGTGAGGATGACGGCGAAAAGTGGCGCAAGCTGCGACGTCTCGGCGCCCCGGCGCTGCAGTTCGTCGATACCGCACAACTGCTCGACGCGGGCACGATGGCCTTCCTCCCTCACAAGCCCGAGCAAGACGTGAGCCGGACCCCGCCCGCCCGCCCGCAGGGGGGTTCTCCTACCCGCCGCGTTTACCGGGCTCCCGCGCGCCCCGGAAGGAGCTGGGGACCCCGCAACGGCTAGGAGGTCTGGTCTTCGGGAGGGAACCACACGATGGCTAGTCGCTCTCCCTCGTTGACAGGAGCCGGCACCGTCCGGCCGGGATCGCTTGGTGGATTGCGTAACGACCCCACGCGCCCGGGTTGGCGCAGCTGACGCGACGCAACGGTGGGAACCCCCTCCCCGATCGGCGCCTCCTCGACTGCGCTATTCTCGAGCTCTGTCCGGCCCGGGTCAACCGACACGGAATCGGAGTCGAGAGTCCGCGACCATGAACTTCCTATCCGGCCTCCACGGCGTGGTCGCAATCGTCCTGCTGTGCAGCCTGCTCTTCGTCGAGGAGGCGGGTGTACCAGTACCTTTCGCACCGGGGGAGCTCACCCTGCTGGCCGGCGGGCTGCTGATCGCCGCCGGTGGTCTCGATCCTTGGGTGTTCTATCCGGTCGCGTTCGCGGTCTGCGTTACCGGCGCCATGATCGGCTACAGCTGGGCCAGGGTCGTCGGAGCGCACGGCCTAACTGGCCTCGCCGTTCGCTTCCACCAGGCCAAGGCGCTGGAGCGCGTAGCTACGCGGGTGCGCTCCGCTACGCCGTTAGGGATCGGGACGTCGCGGTTGATCCCTGGCCTGCGCATCTACACAACCCTGGTGGCGGGGGCCTTCGGAGTCCGACGCCGCACCTTTCTCGAGGGTCTGCTTCCCAGCACCGCGATCTGGGTCGGGGTCTACGTAGCCGTGGGAGTGGTGGCGGGCATCCCGGTGGAGCACTTCCTCACCAAGCTCGCCCGGCTAGCGGTGCAGGGCGCGATCCTCCTCGTGATCGGGATCGGTGGTTATCTCGCCATCCGCCGCGCACCCGCCCGCGATCGAGAGCCGCTGGTCAACGTCCCCGGATGGATCAAGACGGTGCTAGCCGCACTCATCGACCTCGGGGTGGTCGCCAGTATCCTGACCGGTCTCCTGGCGCTGATCCGCCGAATTACGGGAACCGGAGTCACGGCGAGCTGGGCAGATGCGCTAGTCCTGGTGGCGGGGTTGGCCGCCCTGTATTTGTTCGTGACCAGGCGCAGTACCGGAGCCACTCTGGGAGAGGCGCTCTTGCACACGGTGTACCTGCATCGCCGCGCTCCTGACGACGTTCTCGACATAGTTGCCGAGGCCGCAATCATCGACCCCCGGCTCCAATCAGCCGCGGATCAACTGCGGGCCCTCGGCGCGGTGCCGCGCCTGGCTGTGGCCAGAGCTCTCCTGGCGGGGGCAGGTACCGCTGCCGAGGTGGCCATAACGGCCTCACTCAGCCCTGATGAGACCTCCTATCACCTGGCGGCGCTCGGACGCGCCGGGCTCGTCGGTTCCGAGATCCGTCCGGACACGGGGGAGAGATTTCACATCGAGGAACAGTTCCGCCACTGGATTTCAGAGATTCTCGGTCGCGGTCCCGGTGATTCCGCAACGAACTCGGCGGATGGCAGCGACCTGGCAGATCCGACTGGCCGGACCGAACCCGGCACCTCGCCCTGAGGCTTGGGGCGGGTTAGTTCCCCTCAGGCAACGAGCGCAGCCCGATGTCCTCCGGAACCAGCTCCGGTCGCAGGTTCCGGGCCATCAGGCCGCGCACCCCATCCGCCACCGAGGTCCCCTCGAAGAGAATGGCGTGCACCGCCTGGCTGATCGGGATCTCCACCTGATAGCGGCGGGCGAGGATCAGTACGGCGCGCGACGCATTAACCCCTTCCGCCACCATCGGCGTCTCCGCCTGCGCGTCCTTGGGCGATTCACCCCGGCCGATCCTCTCCCCCAGGGTGCGGTTGCGACTCAAGTGGCTGATGCAGGTCGCCAAGCAGTCGCCCACCCCCGCCAGTCCGGCGAAGGTGAACGGATTGGCGCCAGCTCGCACTCCAAGTCGGGTCATCTCGCTGAGACCGCGCGTGATGATCGCCGCCTTGGCGTTGTCGCCAACCTCCAAACCGTCGCAGACCCCGGCGGCGATGGCGATGACGTTCTTCATCGCGCCCGCGAACTCCACGCCTCGAGGATCCTCGTTGGCGTAGAGCCGCCAGGTGGGAGCGCCCAGCCACTCGACCGCCAACGAGCGCGCCCTTTGACTAGTGGCAGCCACCACCGCCGCCGTCGGCAGATGGGCGGCCACCTCAGGCGCGAGATTGGGACCACTAAGCGCGACCAATTTGCTGGTCGCCCCCTCCCCCAGCACCTCGGCCAGTAGCTCGGTCATGGTGAGCGCCGAGTCAGGTTCGAAGCCCTTGGTGGCGCTGACCAACAGCGACGCCTGCCCCACCAGCGGGCGTACCCGTTCGGCCACCGCCCTAAGTCCGTGGGTGGGCGCGGCGAAGATGATGGTGTCGGCTCCCCGACAAGCCTGCGCTAGGTCTGCGGTCACCTCGACCTTGGGGCTGAGACTCAGTTGGGGCAGGTAGAGCGGGTGGACTCGGGTCCGCACCACCTCGTCAGCGAGCTCGGATCGACGAAACCAGAGCGAGACGTCGCGCTGGGGAGACTGGAGCAGCTCCGCCAGGGCGAGGCCCCAGGAACCGGCGCCGAGGATCGCCACCTTCACCGGGTCTGCTCAGACCGGCGGATCCTGAGCCGCAGCGGAACCCCCTGGAATCCATACCGCTCCCGGAATTGATTCTCCAGGTACCGGGCGTAACTGAAGTGCATCAGGTCTGGATCATTGACGAAGAACGCGAAGGTGGGCACCCGGCTCCGCGCCTGGACCACGTAATAGATGCGGAGCCGGCGCCCACCTCGACCGCTCGGCGGGGGCCTCCGATCCACCGCCTCGCTGACGAACTGGTTCAGCTCGCCGGTGGGGATGTGGAGTGCCCGCGCCCCGGCCAGCTCGAAGGCGGTCGGGAGCACCTTGCGGATCCCCCGGCCCGTGAGCGCGCTGGTGAAGAGGAATGGGGTTCCGGGCGCCCAGTCGTAGGCGGCCTTGAGCTCTCGGATCAGTCCCCGGTCCCGGCGGGTGTCCTCATCCAGCAGGTCCCACTTGTTGAGCGCCACCAAGGTGGCCGCTCCGGCGTCGCGGGCCCTCCCAGCGATGTGCCGGTCCTGGGCTCGGAGCGGGGTGGTGGCGTCGACCACCAACACCGCCACGTCCGCCCGTTCCACCACCCTGACCGCGCGCAGCAGGCTGTAGTAGTCGGCGTCCTGGCTCGCGCCCGGGCGTCTGATTCCGGCGGTGTCGACCAGCAGGACCTCGCCCTGCTCGCTCTGCACCAGCGTGTCCACAGGGTCCCTCGTCGTTCCGGCGACGCTACTCACGAGCGCGCGGTCCTCGCCCAGGATTGCGTTGAGCAAGGAGGACTTTCCGACGTTGGGACGACCGACGATGGCGCACCGCAGCGCGACCGATCCCGGGCTCTCCTCGCTCGCCTTCGGCGGGGGGAGTTGGGCCACGACCCGGTCCAGTAGGTCGCCACTGCCGCTGCCCGAAAGTGCCGAGATCGTGACCGGGTCACCGAGCCCCAGCTCCAGGAACTCGTGGCCCCAGAGACGATCTTCCCGACCTTCGTACTTGTTGCTGACCAAGATGACCGGTTGGCGAGCCCGGCGCAGCTCCTGGGCCACCTCGTGATCGGTGGCGGTGAGCCCAGCCTTGGCGTCGCAAACGAAGCAGATCACGTCGGCCTCTCGGAGCGCGACCCGAGCCTGGGCCTGGGTGTTGGCCGGAAGGTCGGCGTCCGCGCTGCCCTTGATGACGCGCTCCAGCCCAGCCGTGTCGACCACCGTGAAGGCGCGACCCCTCCATTCAACGTCGCCGTAGATTCGGTCCCTAGTTAGCCCGGGCTGGTCGGACACGATCGCCCGGCGCTCCCCGGTCAGACGATTGAAGAGGGTCGACTTGCCCACATTGGGACGGCCCACCAGGGCAACGATCCCGGAGGGCTGGGGCGCTGGAACTTCGGCCTCAGCTTCTAGAGCCCGACGGGTGGCCCGCGCGGTCCGCGGGGCGGGTCCACCGGTCGTGGGGGGCATCAGCCAGCACCTGGTTGAGATTGGCGGAGATCCGATCCGGTCATCTCGGGCGGCACAGGGAGACCCATCGCCGCCAGCAGGGTCGGGGCCACGTCCTGAAGGCCGCCGCCGCCGGCCAGCGTATCTCCCGCCTCTCCATGGGCCAGGATCATGGGCACGCGGCTGGTGGTGTGGGCCGTGAGCTTGGAGCCAGTGCGGAGGTCCACCTCGATCTCCGCGTTGCCATGGTCCGCCGTGATGAGCAGTAGGTAGCCGGCAGTGGCGGCGGCCTGGGCGACCTTCCCGATGCATCCATCAAGGAACTCGACCGCCGCCACGGTTGCGTCCAGATCGCCGGTATGCCCGACCATGTCGGCATTCGCGTAGTTGACCGCGATGAAAGGACACTCCCCGCGCCGCAGCTGGTCCACCACCACCCCGGTGATGCTCTGGGCACTCATGGCCGGGACCTGATCGTAGGTTGCCACGCGCTCAGAGGGGACCAGCAATCGTTCCTCTCTGGGGAACGGTTGCTCGCGGCCGCCATTGAGGAAGTAGGTCACGTGGGCGTACTTCTCGGTCTCTGCCACATGGAACTGTCCAAGGCCGGCATCGGCCACCACCTCCGCCAGGGTGTTTGCCACCAGCGGCTTCGGAAATGCCACCTCAGCTTCCAAACTGTCGTCGAAGCGGGTGAAGGTGCAGAGTCGGCCGACGCGGGGTGGCTCTCCTCGATCGAACCCCGTGAACTCGGGGTCCACCAAAGCGTGGCATAGCTGGCGGGCCCGATCCGCCCGGAAGTTGAAGTGGACCAACACGTCACCGTCGGCGACGCCGATCACCTGACCTCCCGGCCCTACCACCGAGGCGGGCGGGATGAATTCGTCGCTGACGTGGTCCGCGTACTCGGCAGCAAGATACGCCAACGAGTCGGGGACTTGGATACTGCCCCGGCCCAGAATCGTGTCCAAGGCGCGCGCCGTGCGATCCCAGTGTCGGTCACGGTCCATGGCGAAATAGCGCCCACCCAAAGAAGCCAACTGTCCCACCCCCAGCTGCTCCAACTCTGCCAGCAGCTCCGCGAGTGTCTCTCGGCCACTCATGGGGGGCGTGTCTCGCCCGTCGGTGAAGGCGTGGATGGCAACCCGGTCCAACCCCATCCGCCGGGCTAATTCGCAGACGGCTACCAGGTGGCGCTGATGACTGTGGACGCCACCCTCCGAGACCAGGCCCATCAGATGCAGCCACTTCCCGTGGCTGAGGGCCAGTCCAATCGCCCCAGTCAGAACCCGATTTGAGAAGAAGCTGCCGTCGGTTATCGCCTGGTCGATTCGGGTTAGGTCCTGAAGCACCACCCGCCCGGAGCCGATCGTCAGGTGACCCACCTCGGAGTTGCCCTGCTGGCCCTCGGGCAGCCCTACCGCCAGGCCACTGGCGGCCAGCGTCGTGTGCGGCCAGCTGGCGAGCAGTTCATCAAAGTTGGGAGTCCGGGCCAGAGCGATGGCATTGCCCGGAGTCTCCTCGCCGCAGCCCCAGCCGTCGCAGACGCACAAGACGGCTGGATAAATTCTCGGGTGGATCACTTGGTTGATTCTCCGGGCCGAGCGGCGTCGGCGATTGGCAGGCGGCCCGACGTGACGGCGTGGCCCGACCCGCCCGCGCTGGCCACGGAAAGATGCGAGACGGCAGCTTGAGCCTACCATCAGCCGCTCCCCTCGCCATACCCGTAGGTCAGTGCGCGATCGCGCCGGCCACCGCCACGATCGCGCAGAATTCCTCGGGGTCGAGGCTAGCGCCCCCGACCAAGGCGCCGTCCACCTCCTCCAAGCCCAAGATGCTGGCAGCCGACTCGGCGGTGACACTGCCGCCGTAGAGCACTCGGAGTTCGCCCCCGGCGCCGGGTTCCATCTCTTCGAGCACCTTTCGGATCTGGGTGATGGCGGCTGCGATCTCAGCCGGTTCAGCGGTCTTTCCGGATCCGATCGCCCACACCGGCTCGTAGGCGAGATCACAACGTAAAAGGTCGGTGGTCGCAAGCCCCCCCAACCCGGATCGAAGCTGGTCGCCCAGTACGGAATCGGTCCGTCCCGAACTCTTCTCCGCTGACGTCTCCCCGACCGCCAGCATCGGCCTGAGGTGCGCTGCCAGGACGGCGTCGAGCTTGCGCCGAACCGTCTGGTCGCTGTCGCCGAACAAATGGCGGCGCTCACTGTGCCCAATCAGGACGTGCTGGCAGGACTCCCGCAGCATCTCCGCCGAGATCTGACCAGTGAAGGCACCTGCCCTCTCCCAGAAGCAGTCCTGAGCCCCAACTGCGATCCGGAGGTCGTCGACCAGCAACTGCTGCACCGGCCAGACGGAGATGAACGGAGGCAGGAGAACCACCTGGGCCCGGGGAGCCGGGTCGAGCCGCTGACGGATCGAGGTGGTTAGGTTGAGCGCCTCCGGCACGGTGGTGTGCATCTTCCAGTTGCCAGCGACCAGCGGGCGACGGTTGAGACCGGTCACCTGATCGCGGGTTTGACGACGCGGGACGAATCCTGGAGGGCCGCGACCCCCGGCAGCTGCCGACCTTCCAGAAATACCAAGGTGGCGCCGCCGCCGGTGCTGACATGAGTGAAGCCGTGCTCCAGTTTCAAGCTGTGAATCGCCGCTTGCAGGTCCCCGCCCCCGGTCACACTGAGGGCCGAACTGGCCGCGACCGCTTCCGCAAGCTGCTGCGTCCCTACCGCGAACAGCGTTTTTTCGTACATGCCGAGGGGACCATTCCACACGATAGTGCCGGCATCCTGGACCAAAGCCTTCCAGCGCTCGATCGTGCCCGGGCCCACGTCAAGAATCATCTCGTCGGCACCGATTTCTTCGACCGACCTGACCCAAACCTCCTCCGCCTCGGGCGACGAGGCCACCACTGCATCGATGGGAAGCTCCAAGTCGACCCGCTTAGCCGATGCTTGCCGAACGATCTCCAAGGCCCGATCGAGGAAGTTGTCCTCCACCAACGACCTTCCGACCTCGCGATCAGCCGCCTTGAGGAAGGTGGCCGCCATAGCCCCACCCAGACAGAGCGCGTCGACCCGGTCGACGAGGTGGGTGACCAGCTCCAGTTTGCTGCTGAGCTTGCTGCCCCCGACGACGGCCAGAAGGGGTCGTTTGGGATCAGCGAGGATCGCCGTGAGGTGAGCGATCTCGCTCTCCATGAGTCGACCGGCGACCGCTGGCAAGTAGTGGGCCACCCCTTCAATGGAGGCGTGGGCGCGGTGGGCCGTGCCGAAGGCGTCGTCGACGTAGAGGTCGGCGAGCCGCGCCAACTGTCGCGCAAAGGCCGGGTCATTGGCCTTTTCCTCTTTGTGGAAGCGGAGATTCTCGAGCAGGAGAACCTGACCAGGCCCTAGCTCTTGGACCCGTTGCTCCACCGCAGCGCCCACCGATTCATCAACCCAATCCACCGGAACTCCCAGTAACCGCTGCAGATGGCCGGCGAAAGGGCGGGTACTCAGTCCGGGATCGACTTTGCCGCCAGGCCGCCCGAGATGAGTGGCGATGATCACGGCAGCTCCCCTCGAGAGAAGCTCGCGAATGGTGGGTAGAGCGGCCACGATTCGACTCTCGTCACGCACGCTCCTGTCCGGATTCAACGGGGCATTGAAATCAACCCGCAGGAGTACCCGCTTGCCCGCCGGGTCGATGTCGTCTAGCCCGGCCTTGGGGCCTGCTCCCGAAGCTGCCACCTCAGCTGGATGCCGCCGGCGGCAGGGTGGTGGCGACCAGCTGGGTTAGGTCCACTACCCGGCACGAATAGCCCCATTCGTTGTCGTACCAGGCGAGTACTTTCGCGTGGCGCGGGCCGGCCATCACCGTCAGCTGAGAATCCACGATCGACGAGTGCGGATCGCCTCGAAAGTCGATCGAAACCAAGGCCTCCTCCTCGACCCGGAGTATTCCCTTGAGCTCGGTCTGAGCGGCGGTTCGCAGGGCCGCGTTAATGGCGTCCGCGGTGGTGGGCTTGCTGGTGAGGACCGTGAAGTCCACGATCGAAACGTTTGGCACCGGCACTCGCAAAGCGAACCCGGCGAACCTTCCCAGCAAATCCGGGAGCACCTTGGCTACCGCCTCGGCGGCCCCACTGCTGGTGGGAATGAGTGACAGGGCGGCGGCGCGCGCCCGCCGCGGGTCGGGATGGGGTGCGTCCAGGAGCCGCTGGTCTCCGGTATAGGCGTGGACGGTGCTCATCAGTCCGCTCTCGATTCCGAAGCGGTCGTGGATGACCTTGGCCACTGGCGCCAGACAGTTGGTGGTGCAGGAAGCATTGGAGATGACGTGGTGCCGGGACGGCTGGTAGGCGCTGTCATTCACCCCCATGCAGATGGTGATGTCCTCGCCCTTGGCCGGCGCGGTGATGATCACCTTCTTGGCCCCGCCCCGATCGATGTGGGATCGCGCCTGTTCCGCTAAGGTGAACAGCCCCGACGCCTCAATCACCACCTCCACCCCGAGACCAGCCCAGTCGACATCCCCGGGGGCCGCCGCGGAGAAGATCTTCAGCTCGCGTCCGTCCACCAACAGAGACTGGTCGGTGGCGACTACCTCTCCCGGATAGCGACCCAGAATCGAGTCATAGCGAAGTAGGTGAGCTAGCGTTTCCGGGCTGCCGATGTCGTTGGCGGCCACGATCTCAATGGAGCTGTTCTCGCGCGCGGCGCGAAACACGTTCCTGCCAATTCTGCCGAAGCCGTTGATGCCTACCCGAGTCGCCAATCCCCGTCTACCTCCTGGGCACACGGCCTGCTGTCCATCGGGGACGGCGAGGTCTCAAGTGCTCCCCGTCCCGGAGTATAGGGACGAATGACAGGCTGGCAGGGGCAGCTCTGCTGGGAGATAGGTCAGGGGCGTTCTGGAAGATCGCGGTGCCAGATCAGGGTGTTGACTCCGACGGCCTTGAGCCGCCGCCCGAGCTCCTCGGTGAGGGCGACCGACCGGTGAAACCCGCCCGTGCACCCAATGGCCAGCCGAAGCACCCGCCGGGAGCGCGCCTGGAGTTCGGGGAGCAGGTCCTGCACCAGTCCCTCCATCTCGGCCACCAGCCTCGTAGCGAGCCCTTGCCCGAGCACGAAGTCCTGAACCCGAGAATCCAGTCCGGAGAGCATCCGCAGGCTGGGCTCCCAGTAAGGGTTCCGCAGAGCCCGGGCGTCAACGCACCAGCCCAGGTCGAGCGGGACCCCCCTCGGGTAACCGAATGACTCCACCACCACCGTCGGCTGGGCGGCCGGCTGGGGGCCGAGGACCGGGTCGAGCTGGCGCACCCGAGCGCTGAGTACGGGGCCGCTGAGGTGGGTGCTGTCGAGCAGCACGTCGGCCCGCAGCCGGGCCGGGAAGATGCGATCCCGGGCAGCCGCCAGGTCTCGAACCGCCAGCGCCACCTGAGCCGAGAGCTGCCGGTCGGCCCACGGGGCGCGCGACCGCTCCAGGCAGGCGCCATCGCTCGCCTCCAAGGCGAGTAGCACCGGGCTCTGATCCGACCCGAGGATCTCAGGGTGCGCGGCCGGGTGCGGTTCGGGGCCACCCTCCCAGCCGCCGGCCAGCACCCCGGCGCGAGTCAGGGCAGCCGTGACCAACGGCACCCCCGCCCCCGGTGGTCCGAAGACCAGGATCCCTGCGGGCAGCGCGGCCGAGGTGTCGTCGCTCAGAGGATCTCCTTGATCGCGGCCGCAACTCCGCGGGTCACTCCCGGGACGGAAGTCAACTCCTCCCAGGAGGCGCTGCGAATGCTTTCCACTGATCCGAATCTGAGCAGCAGCGCTCGCTTGCGCTTCGGCCCCAGACCGCCGATCTCATCCAGGCGCGATCGCACGCCGGCCTTGGCTCGCTTGGCCCGGTGGCGGGTGATGGCGAACCGGTGCGCCTCGTCGCGAACCCGCTGCACCAGGAATAGGGCCGGACTGCCTTCTGGGAGATGGATTGGTTCGGACCGCTCCGGCCCGTAGACCTCCTCGAACCGCTTGGCCAGTCCGAAGTGCGGCAGACCGGCCAGACCGACTGTCGTCATGGCCCGATGGGCCGCGGCCAGCTGCCCCGCGCCACCGTCCACAATGATGAGGTCGGGGCGGACGCCGAGGCTCTCGTCGGGCTCCTCAGCCTGGCTGAGATGGGCTAGGCGCCGGGAGAGCACCTCCTCCATGCTGGCGAAGTCGTTGGGCCCTTCGACGGTGCGAATAGCGAAGATTCGGTAATCGGACGGCTTGGGCCGGGCTTCCTCGAAGACCACCATCGACCCTACGCTCTGCTCGCCCATGGTGTTGCTGATGTCATAGCACTCGATCCGCTGCGGAAGCTCCCTGAGACCCAGGCGCTGGCGTAGGTCCTCGAGCACCGCTGCCACCCGTCCAGCGTCAAAGTCCTGGGCAATCCGAGCCTGGCCCAGCGAGGCGACCGCAGTCTCTTGAGCCCGGGCGAGGAGCGCGCGGAACCGGCCGCGCCGCGGCACCACTACCCCCACCTTGGCCTCTCGCCGACCCTCCAGAAATTCCGTGAGGAGCTCCGGCCTGAGGGGGACCTCGGGCAGGTACAGCGTCCTTGGTACATGGGTCGAATTGGCGTAATACTGGGACACAAAGCTGGTGACCACCTCCCCCAGGGTCAGTTCAGCCACGCCCTCCAGCGGATGCCGCTCCATTCCTTGTAGGCGCCCGTCCCTGACCAGGAGCACGGCGGCCATGCCCTGGCCGCCGTCCAGCGCCACCCCCACCACGTCAACGTCCGCCCCCAGTCGGGGGCTGGTGATCTGCTCATGGACTAGTTTCTCGACGGTCTGGAGCCGGTCCCGGAGCGCGGCTGCCCGCTCGAAGTCCAGCTCCTGACTGGCCCTCTTCATCTCCGACCGGAGCCGCTCGGTCACGGCGCCGACCTGGCCATCCATGAAGGCAGCCGCATCGTCGAGCAGGGCCGCGTAAGGTCCGGGCTTGATCAGCCCGGCGCAGGGTCCAGCGCAGATCCCGAGGTGGTAGTCCAAGCAGACCCGGCCTCTCCGAAAGGTGGCATCGGCACAGGCGCGGAACGGAAAAACGGTACGGATCTCGCGCACCGAACGGCGCAGCGACTTGGCATCGGTGTAGGGGCCGAAGTAGCGATCTCGATCCCCCCCCAGGCGCCGACTGAAGGTGGGTCGAGGAAAGGCGGCGAGCTTCTCTTGGGGGTCCTCGGGAACCACCCGGGGCCGCTTCACCACCGGCTCGGGGATCCGGAAATACAGGTAATTCTTGTCATCCCGCAGCCGAACGTTGAAGCGGGGATGGTGCCGTTTGATCAGGGTGTTTTCAAGGATCAACGCCTGCTGCTCGCTGCCGGCCGCGATCACCTCGAAGTCGAACACGGAGTCCACCAGCCGGCGGAGTCGCGGCGGCTGGGACTCCCAGCCGGCGAAATAACTGCGCAGCCGGTCGCGCAGGTTGGCCGACTTGCCGACGTAGATCACCTGCCCCTGCGAGCCGCGGAACAGATAGACGCCCGGCGTGGTCGGAGCCGCCCTCAACCGAGCCTTGAGCAGGGCTGGACTCTGGCGCAGCTTGGTCACCCCCGCTCGGCTCGGATCCTCCCCGACCGCGGTGGCCTCCGGTAGCGGCGCCGCCCGGACCGGCCGCTCAATCGATGGTGCCATCAGTGCACCCCCATGGCACCCAGGCTCGCCGTGACCACCAGGATGACCGCGAAGAGCAGCAGTAGGCCCACCAAGATCAGGCAGGCATTGCGTTGCCAACCGTGAAAGGTCCGCGGCGGCTCTGGTTCGGGCGGCTCGGCTCCGGCCGATCCCCTCACACCGCCACCTGCTCTCGCAGCGAAGAGTTGCGGCGTTTCACCGGCCTGAGCAAGGGAGCCAGATAGCTGCCGGTCGACGATCCCGGCGTCCTGGCCACCTGCTCCGGGGTCCCCTCGGCGACGATGGCGCCGCCCGCCGCACCGCCGTCCGGCCCCAGGTCGATCAGCCAGTCGGCGGACTTGAGCACGTCCAGGTTGTGCTCGATGACTACCACCGTATTGCCCTGCTCGACCAGTCGGTGGAGAACCCCGAGCAGCCGACCCACGTCGGCGAAATGGAGGCCGGTGGTGGGCTCGTCGAGAATGTAGAGAGTCTTCCCGGTGCTCCGTCGAGACAGCTCCGTGGCCAGCTTGACTCGTTGCGCCTCACCCCCGCTCAGCTGGGTCGCCGGCTGACCCAGGTGGAGGTAGCCCAGGCCGACATCCACCAGGGTCTGCAATTTCCGGGCGATCCCTGGCTGGTTGCGGAAGACATCGACCGCCTCCGCGACAGAGAGCCCCAGCACGTCGGCGATGGAGTGCCCCTTGAAGCGGACCTCCAACACCTCCTGGGTGTACCGCTGCCCTTTGCAGACCTCGCAGGTGATGTAAATATCGGGAAGAAAGTGCATCTCGATCTTGATCAGCCCGTCACCCTCGCAGGCCTCGCAGCGTCCGCCCCGGACGTTGAACGAGAAGCGTCCCGGCTTGTAGCCTCGGGCCCGGGCCCCGGGCAGTTGCGCGAAGAGCTCTCGAATGGGAGTGAACAGCCCGGTATAGGTGGCAGGATTGCTGCGCGGGGTGCGCCCGATGGCGGCCTGGTCCACGTCCACCACCTTGTCGATCTCATCGAGCCCATCGATCCGGTCATGGGCGGACGGGCGCAACTTCGCCGCATAGAAGTACTGGGCGCACCGGCGATAGAGGATGTCGTTGACCAAGGTGCTCTTGCCGGAACCGCTGACCCCGGAGACTCCGACGAAACATCCCAAAGGGAACGCCACGTCGAGGTTGCGCAGGTTGTTGGCGCGGGCCCCGCGCACCACGATCTCGCCCTGGCCGCGGCGCCGCCCCTTGGGCACCTCGATGCGCTCATCACCGCGCAGGAACTGCGCGGTCAGGGAGTCGGGGCTCTCCAGCACCTCGGCCAGGGTGCCCGCCGCCACCACATAGCCGCCGTGCTCGCCAGCGCCCGGTCCCATGTCGACCACGAAGTCCGCGCTGCGGATGGTCTCCTCGTCGTGCTCCACCACCAGCACCGTGTTGCCCAGCTCCCGGAGCCGGAAGAGGGTCGCCAACAGCTTGCTGTTGTCGCGTTGATGGAGGCCGATGCTGGGTTCGTCGAGGATGTAGAGGACGCCAGTGAGGCGACTGCCGATCTGGGTCGCCAGCCGGATCCGCTGGGCCTCGCCCCCGGAGAGCGATCCCGCCGCTCGGTCGAGGGTCAGGTACTGCAGTCCCACGTCGTTGAGAAAGCCAACCCGGTCGCGAATCTCCTTGATGATCCGGCGGGCGATCTCCTCCTCCCGGTCGGATAGCCGCCATCCCGAGAGGGTAGCCAGCACCTGATCGACTGGTTGGGCGCAGAAGTCCATGATGCCGAGACCGTCCACCGTGACCGCCAGGAACTCGGGCCGGAGCCGCTTACCCTTGCAGGTGGGACAGGGCCGCTGCATCATCAGCCGCTCGATCCCCTCTTTCACGGCGGCGGATTCGGTCTCCCGATAGCGGCGCTCCAGGTTGGGGATGACCCCCTCGAACTTGGCCTCGTAGTTGTGGACCCGCCCGCCCCGGCTTCGAAAGCGCATGGGGACGGTCTCGCCCTTGGGCAAGCCGTAGAGGATCAGGTCGCGCTGGCCCACGGTCAGCCTCCGCCACGGCTTTTCCAACGGAACGCGGTTCTCCCGGGCGACCGCCTCGATCAGTTCCGACATCCATTGCTGGGCGGGGCCCCAGCTCCAACCGGAGACGACGCCCTGGGCGATCGACTTCTCGGGATCGGTGACCACTGCGTCAGGGTCGACCTCCATCCGGGCTCCGAGTCCGGTGCAGTCCGGGCAGGCGCCGTGGGGATTGTTGAAGGAGAAGTTGCGGGGCTGCGGCTCCTCCATGGAAAGACTGTCGTAGACGCAGGCGAACTGCTCGGAGAAGAGCATGTCTTGGAGGCCGCCTTGGGCCTCGGCGGGGGCGATCAGCACCGTTCCCCCCGAGAGACGGGATGCCTGCTCGCAGCTCTCTCGGAGCCGCGACAGCGAATCCGGCTCCACCACTAGCCGGTCCACCACCACCTCAAGGTCGTGCTTCAGCTTCTTGTCGAGCTGCGGGACCTCCTCCAGGGAGTAGACCTGACCGTCCACCCGGACCCGGACGTAGCCCTGGCGGCGGGCCAGCTCGAGAATCGCCTGGTGCTCACCCTTGCGGCCCTGGATCATCGGCGCCAGGACCAGAATGCGCGTGCCTACCGGCAAGGCCGCCACCTGGTCGGCGATCTGTTCCACCGTCTGCCGGGAGATCTCCCGGCCGCACTGGGGGCAGTGGGGATGGCCCACCCGCGCATAGAGCAGGCGCAGGTAGTCATAGACCTCGGTCACCGTCCCCACGGTCGACCGGGGGTTGCGCCCGGCGCCCTTCTGGTCAATGGAGATGGCCGGGGAGAGTCCATCGATGTGATCCACGTCGGGCTTCTCCATCTGCCCCAGGAACTGCCGAGCGTAGGCGGAGAGGGACTCCACATAGCGGCGCTGTCCTTCGGCATAGATGGTGTCGAAGGCCAGTGAGGACTTCCCTGAACCGCTCAGTCCGGTGATCACGGTGAGCTGGTCCCGAGGGATGTCCAAGTCGACATCGCGAAGGTTGTGTTCGCGGGCGCCCCGGATCGAAATATAGGCCTGTCCCATCTCTGTGTAGCGTACCGTTTTGCGACCTCAAGCGAACGCTTGTACGCTCGAATCGCCAACCGAACGCAGCGGCATCAGTCCGAGTGCCAAACTCCCTCGATGGAATCCGGTCCGCCGACTGCGGCCACCACCGAGAACCTCGCCTGGTGGGGTGCTGCTCGCCTGGCGGAAGCCCTCCGGCGACGCGAGATTTCCCCGAGCGAAATCCTGCGGGACTGCCTCGCCAGCATCGACCGACTCGACCCTCACGTGAACGCCTTCGTGGCGGTCCTCCGGGAGTCTGCCGAGGCTCAGGCGGTCCAGTCCGACCGGCGGATCATGGCCGGCGATCCAGGCCCTTTGGAGGGGGTGCCCATCGCCATCAAGGACAACCGAGCCATCGCTGGGTTCCCGGTGACAAGTGGCTCCGCATCCTCCCCGCCGGGAGATGCGCCGCGGGACTCCGAGGTGGTCGCGCGATTGCGAGCGGCGGGAGCGATCCTGATCGGCAAGACCACTCTCCCCGAGTTCGGGGCCATTCCGGTCACGGAGAGTGTCCGGCTGGGCCCCAGCCGCAACCCCTGGTCACTGGACCACACCCCGGGCGGGTCAAGCGGCGGTTCGGCGGCGGCGGTGGCGGCGGGCATGGTCCCGGTCGCCGAGGGCAACGACGGGGCCGGCAGCCTCCGGATCCCGGGATCATGCTGCGGTCTCTTCGCCCTCAAGCCCGCCCGGGGGCGAATCTCCTTGGGTGCAGAGGGTGGGGACGGCCTGGGCGGCCTGGTGGTGGAGGGCTTCCTCACCCGCAGCGTCGCCGACACGGCGCTGCTGCTGGATGTGGTTTCCGGGGCCGCCCCGGGGGACCCTTACCCGGTGGCGCAACCCCTGCTCTCTTTCTCGGCGGCGGCGACCACCGCCCCGGGTCACCTCCGGGTGGGCGTCACCACCATGCCCCCCGTCGAGGTTCCGCTCCACCCCGCCTGCGCGGCGGCCGTAGCAACGGCCGCTGGACTGCTGGACGGACTCGGCCACCAGGTGGAGCTGGTCGACCCCGGTTGGCAGCAGGCAGGGACCGCCCAGGACTTCCGCATCCTCTGGGCCGCCACCATGCATCTCTCGGTACGCGCCGTCGAGCTGGTCGGCGGCGATCCTACTCAGATCGAGCCACATGTCCGGGCCCTGGCCGCATTAGGCGCCCAGCTAGACGCGGCCGAGTATCTGCTCGCCCGTCAGCGACTGCATCTCTATGGCGCTTCGATCGCCTGGCTCTGGCGCCGCTACGACGTGCTGCTCACCCCAACTCTGGCCCAGCCGCCCCTGCTGGTGGGAGAGCTCTTCGACGGGGTCGACGCGAATCCGCTCGCCGCGCTGGATCGCTCGGACCGCTTCAGTCCCTTCAGCACCCTGGCCAACGTCACCGGTCAGCCGGCGGCCCAGCTGCCCCTGCATCAGCACCAGGGGTTACCGATCGGGGTCCAGCTCATCGGTCGCCCCGGCGACGAAGCGACTCTGCTCCAGCTCTCCCAGTCGCTCCAGGACGTCAGCTCATGGCTGAACGCGCGACCTCCGACGAGCTGACCCCACCCGGTCCCGGCTGGAGTTAGACCAGCTTCGCCTCCAGGAAGATGTCGGTGCCCGCCAAGGCCTTGGAAACGGGGCAGGAGAGCTTGGTCAGATGGGCATGCTCCTGGAACACCTCGTCGGCGATTCCCGGCACCTCGCCGGCGGTGACCAGGTGGATGGTCGTGATTCGGAAGCCCTCGCTCAGCTTCTCAATGGTCACCTCCGCAGCGGTCTCCAATCGGGCCGGGGGATGACCGGCCGCGGTCAAGGCTCCGGCCAGCGCCATGTTGAAGCAGGCCGCGTGCGCCGCCCCCAGCAGTTCTTCCGGGTTGGTGCCGGGATCAGAGGCGAACCTGGACCCTCTCGTGTACTCCGCGGCCACCGCACCGCTCTCGGTGCGGATGTTGCCGCCGCCCCCCTGTTCGCTGGGAGCCCAACTGGCTCGCGCTTTCCTTACCGGCATTGATTGCCCTCCTGGTGGCGCTGGTTCGCCAGCCCCAGTTTCCTCCGTAGCTCTACCTGTGGGGCCATTTTTTTGCGAAAGTTCGCTCGGGTGAGCTTACCTACGCCCGCCGCCGCGGGCGAGCTGCCGCCCCCCGGGGACGCTTCCCCGCAGCCCCACCATCGGGGGGAGCCTGGCCCATGTCGCTGGCCATTCGCCGCAAGGAGACCAGCCGGTCCCGCATCTGGGCCGCTCGCTCGAACTCCAGGTTGGAGGCCGCTTTGCGCATCGCCTTCTCCACGTCCTTGGTCAGCCGCAGCAGCTCGTCCGGGGGCAGACCCACCGCCTCTTGGAACTCCGCCGCCACCTCCTGCAGCTCGGCCCGGACCATCTCCTGCTCCCGTACCGCCTTGACGATGGTGGCCGGGGTAATGCCGTTCTCCTTGTTGTGCCGGGCCTGGACCTCCCGGCGCCGAGCGGTCTCGGCGAGGGTCTGCTGCATCGCGGCGGAGGTCCGGTCGGCGTACATGACCACTCGGCCGTGGACATTGCGGGCCGCCCGGCCGGCAGTCTGGATCAGCGAGCGGAAGCTGCGCAGGTAGCCCTCCTTGTCGGCGTCGAGGATGGCGATGAAACTCACCTCCGGGAGGTCCAGCCCCTCCCGGAGGAGGTTGATCCCCACGATCACGTCATAGACCCCCAGCCGCAGGTCCCGAATGATCTCCACCCGCTCCAGAGTCTCGACGTCCGAGTGCAGGTACTGGACCTTGACCCCGGCCTCGCGCAGGTAATCGGTGAGGTCCTCAGCCATCCGCTTGGTGAGGGTCGTGATCAGGCACCGCTCGGAGGCCGCCGCCGTGATCCGAATCTCCGCCAGTAAGTCGTCCACCTGCCCCTTCGACGGCCGCACCTCGATGTTGGGGTCCAGCAGACCGGTGGGCCGGATCAGCTGCTCGGCCACCTGAGTCGAATGCTCCAGCTCGTAGGGGCCCGGGGTAGCCGAGACGTAGATGACCTGACCCACCGCTTCCTCCCACTCGGCGAAGGTGAGGGGCCGGTTATCCAGCGCCGAGGGCAGCCGAAAACCGTACTCGACTAGGGGGATCTTGCGGGAGCGGTCGCCCCCGTACATCCCCCCGATCTGAGGCACCGCCACGTGGGATTCGTCGACCACGATCAGGGTGTCCTTCGGCAGATAGTCCATGAGGGTGAAGGGCCGCTCCCCCTCGCGGCGCCCGCTGAGGTGACGGGAGTAGTTCTCCACCCCGGCACAGGTACCGGTCTCGCGCAGCATCTCCAGGTCGAACATGGTCCGCTGGCGCAGCCGCTGGGCCTCCAGCAGCTTCCCCTGGTGATCCAGCTCGGCGGCCCGCCACTCGAGCTCCGCCTCGATCGCGGTGATCGCCAGGGCCAGCTTGTCCCGGGGGGTGGCGTAGTGGGAGGCCGGGAAGACGGTCAATTCCTCCCGGCCGTTCAGGATCTCCCCGGTGAGGGGATCGAAATCGACGATCCGCTCCACCGTGTCGCCGAAGAACTCGATCCGACTGGCGATCTCCTCGTAGGCCGGTTGGACGTCCACCACGTCGCCCCGCACCCGGAATCGGCTGCGGCCGAAGTCCAGGTCATTGCGGGAGTACTGCAGGTCGACCAGCTTGCGGAGCAGGATGTCCCGCCGCCAGCTCCCACCCTGGTGCACCTCGACTGACTCCCCTAGATAGTTCTCCGGCGAGCCGATGCCATAGATGCAGGAGATCGATGCCACCACAATGACGTCCCGCCGGGTGAGCAAGGACCTGGTCGCGGAGTTGCGCAGGCGGTCGATCTCCTCATTGCGGGAGGAGTCCTTCTCGATGTAGGTGTCGGTGCGGGCGATGTAGGCTTCCGGTTGGTAGTAGTCGTAGTACGAGACGAAGTACTCGACAGCATTCTTCGGAAAGAATGCTCTGAACTCAGCCCAGAGCTGGGCCGCTAGGGTCTTGTTCGGACTCAGCACCAGCACCGGCCGCTGAACTTCCGCGATCAGATTGGAGATGGTGAAAGTCTTGCCGCTGCCCGTGACCCCCAAGAGAACCTGCTGGAGATCGCCCTGGACCACGCCGGCTGTCAGTTTGGTGATGGCTCGGGGCTGGTCTCCGGTCGGAGTGAAGGGCGAATCGAGGTCGAACTGGGCCACCTCTCGAGTATCGCAGCGCGGGCGTCATCCGTCCCTCCAACCAGGGAGCCGCCTGTGGCCCTCCTGAGCTGCTCCGATGTCGCCCTCGAATACGCCGACCGGCTGGTCTTCTCCGGCCTCGATCTCCAGCTGGAGCCGGGCGACCGGCTGGGGGTCGTGGGCAGCAACGGCGAGGGCAAGTCGAGCCTGCTCCGCGTGTTGGCGGGCGTCCAGCCGCCCAGCTCGGGCCGGATCGACTGCCAGGCCCGGCTACTGCTCGCCCACCTGCCTCAGGAGTCTCCGGAACCGGTAGCCGAGACGGTTCTCGGTGAGGCCATGGCCAGCCGGACCGACCTGGCCCGGCTTCGGGACGAGCTCGGGCACCTGGAGCACCGGCTGACCATACCCGGCCCCGACAGCGAGGCGGAGCTTGCCCGTTACGGGGAGGCCCAGTCCGCTTACGACGGGCTGGGTGGCTACGAGCTGGAGGCGAAGGCCCGGGCCGTGCTCGGAGGGTTGGGTCTCGGAGACGAGGAGCAGGCCCGCTCCCCGCACGAGCTCAGCGTGGGCCAGATCCGGCGCCTGGAACTGAGCAAGCTGCTCCTCCAGGATGTCGACCTGCTCCTGCTCGACGAGCCCACCAACCACCTCGACCTGGCCGCCATCGAATGGCTGGAGGCTCAGCTGCTCCAGAGTGCTCCCACCCTCGTCCTGGTCGCCCACGACCGACGCCTTTTGGAGCGGGTCTGCACGCGCATCGTCGAGCTGGCGTCGGGCCGAGCTGAGGTCTACGAAGGTGGGTACACCAGCTACCTGCGGCAGCGGCAAGAGCGTCGGCTCCGATGGCGCCGGACCTGGGAGGCCCAGCAGGCCCACATCAATCACCAGGAGGAGTACATCCGCCGCTACAAGGCGGGGCAGCGGGCCCGCCAGGCGCGTGGGCGGCAGACCCTGCTGGACCGGCTGGAACGAGTCCCCGAGCCGACCGAGCTCCAGCGCATGCGGCTCACCCTGCATGCTGCCCCCAGCGCCCAGGTGGTGCTGCGCACCGAGGCGCTCGCCTGCGGCCGGGATCTGGTAGAGCTCTTCGCGGTGCCGGACCAAGGGGTCGCTCGGGGCGACCGGATCGCCATTCTCGGCCCCAACGGCTCCGGGAAGACCACGTTGCTCCACACCCTGGCTGGGCAGCTCCCCCCGGTGCGCGGTCGGGTGATCCCGGGAGCCCGGGCCCGCATCCGGGAGTACCACCAGGACTTCGCCGATCTGGACGTGAACCGCACCGTGCTGGAGAACCTGCTTGATGACCATCCGGGCTCACTGCCGGAACGGGCGCGCGCCGTGCTGGGAGCCATGCTCTTCAGCGGGGACCGCGCCCTCAGCAGGGTCAGGGACTTGTCCGGCGGGGAGAAGGCCCGGGTGGCCCTGTCCCGGCTGGGCATGGACGACGCCAACTGCTTGCTCCTTGATGAGCCCACCAACCACCTGGACATCCCCTCCCAGGAGGTCCTCGAGGAAGCGCTCGCCCGCTACCCCGGGGCGGTCATCATGGTCTCCCACGACCGCTACTTCGTCGACTCGGTGGCCACCACCGTCTACGAGGTCGAGAACGGCCACCTGGTGGAGCGCCGGTCCCCGCCCCCCAAGGCCAACCCCGGCCCGACTGCCCGCCGGGCGCGGGCTCAGACCGCGCAGAAATCCACTGCAGCGGCCCCGGCCACTTCCCGCCGGGAGATCGAGCTCCGAATCCAGAGCCTGGAGCAGGAAAAAAACGGCCTGGAGGCGACGCTGGCCGACCCCGACTCCTTCAAAACAGCCGATCGCGGTCGGGCGGTGCTCAGCCGGTTTGAGGCGGTGCGGAGCGAGCTGGAGACGGCCTACGCCACCTGGCTGGCCCGAGAGCCGAGCACCGAGCGATAGACCTCCGCGATCTGGGGTCCGACCGCATCCCACGAGAACCGCTCCACCACTGTCTGCCGAGCTTCAGTCGAGAGCTCTGACCATCTCACCCGATCACCCAGAATTCCTTCCGCCGCGGCCAGCAGCGCCGCCTGATCGCCGAGCGGGACCAGCACCACCCCTCCCCCTTTGAGGTCGGTAAGTCCCGGGACGTCGGTTGCCAGCACCGGCGTTCCCGACGCCATCGCCTCCAGCGCTACGACCCCGAGCCCTTCATAGCGGGAGGGTACGACCATCAGCAGCGAGCGCTGGTAGGCCCTGGCCAATTCCGGCTCAGACACCCGGCCCCGGACCTGCATCCGACCGCCGAACCCCTCGGCCGCTTTCTGGGCCGCCTGGAGCAGCGGTCCTTCGCCGCAGATCTCGGCGCGCAGGGCCGGGAATTTCTGGCTCAGCTCCCGAAAGGCGGCGATGAACTGTGGCACGCCCTTGATCGGCACCAACCGTCCCACAAAGAGCATGGTCTCCCGCTCCCCATAGCCCCCCGCCGGCCGGAGCCAATCAGTGTCGATCCCGACCGGGATCACCGAGATCTTCTCCACGGGGACGCCGTAGTCCTTGGCTAGCGAGGCAGCGGTCGAAGGTGAGATCGAGATGACGTGCTCGGAGAACCGGTAGGCCCGGGCCTCGATCGAGCCCAGCGGCCGGGTCGCCAGGCGTCGGCCGTGGGCGGTCCGATACGTGTGGTTGGCGGTGTACACCAGCGGTGCGGTCGGCGGGTGGCTGAAGAGCAGCACCCCGCCGGGTCCGCCCAGGGCATGCCAGAGATCCGGCTGGAGGGAGGTGGCTACCTCCGGCAGCCGCCGGCGCAGCCATAGCGAAAAGTCGAGCGGAGCCCGGCGAGTGCGCTTGGGAATCCGCAGCCCCGGGCCCCAGGGGGTTCTCCGGGCGCTGACTATCTCGATGTTGAAGCCGACTTTGGGCATCTCCAGCTCGAGGGCGCCCGCGTACCGGCCCTGCCCTCCCAGCGGCGGGACATCGTCGTACGAGAGTAGTGCGACCCGGGAGGTCAGCTCTGACACTGGTGGCAAAAGACCGTGGTCCTCCCCCCTATACGCGTTTGTCGCAGGGTATCGCCGCAGCGCACGCAGGGTAATCCTCCCCGGCCGTAGACGAAGAGTGCCTCGTACGCTTCGCCGGGGGCCCCAAAGCCGTCCCGGAAGTCTGAGAAGGAGCTGCCCCGGAGCCGGACGGCCTCCCGCATCACGACCGGCAAGGCAAGCATCAGCCGGACCGCCTCCGCCCGGGTGAGGCTGTACGCCCGGCGATCAGGGCGAATCCGCGCGAGGAAGCAGGCCTCATCGGCATAGATGTTCCCGCAGCCCGCCACCATCGCCTGGTCCAGCAGTACCGACTTCACCTGCCTCCCCGATCCCCTTAGGGCATCAGCGAAGCCGCTCTGCGCGAATTGAGGCGACAGCGGCTCCGGGCCCAGCCGGGGCAACGCGCCGCTGCGTTGCAACTGCCCGGGGCTGCCCAGCAGGACTCGGCCGAACCGACGGGGGTCTCGGTATCGCACCTGGCGCTGGTCGTCCAGCTGCAGCACCAGGTGGGTATGGATCGCCTGGGGTTCATCAGGTTGCTGCAGGGTGAGCGTCCCGGTCATGCCCAGGTGAATCACCAAGTGCTCGCCGCCGCTCAGGCCCAGGTGGATGAATTTGCCCCGCCGGCGGACCGTCACCACGAGCTGACCTTCCGTGCGCGCCCGAAAGCTCGCGGGATCGGCGAATCTCAGCACGGAGGCGCGCACCAGATCCGCCCGGGCCAGGGTCCGACCCACCAGGTGGGGCCTGAGGTCGCGGACGATCGTCTCGACCTCAGGCAGTTCGGGCACGGAAGGCTCAGCCCGCCGCCTGGAGCAGCGGGCTGAGATCTCTCCAATTGGGGCCGCACTTGAGGTCGACGACCAAGGGCACCGACAGCTCGATGGCACCGGCCATCCCCGCCACGGCCAGCTCGGCGACCTCGCGAACCGCACTGGCTGGCGCCTCGAAGACCAACTCGTCGTGAACTTGCAACAGCATCCGGGCCGGGATCCCCGAGGCCCCTAGCGCCTGAGCGGTGCGGATCATGCCCAACTTCATGATGTCCGCGGCCGAGCCCTGGATGGGCATGTTGATCGCCATCCGCTCACTCGCCTCCCGGATCTGGCGGTTGGTGGAATTGATGTCCGTGAGGTATCGGCGGCGTCCCAGGATGGTGCTGACATATCCCTGCCGGCGGGCCCCTTCCCGCACCGTCTCCAGATAACCCTGCACCCCAGCGTAGGTGGCGAAGTAGCGCCGAATGAAGTCATCGGCAACGTCGGTGGCAATCCCGAGATCGCGCGAGAGGCCGTAGCTGGAGAGCCCGTAGAGAATTCCGAAGTTGACCACCTTGGCCATCCGCCGCTGGTCAGCCGATACCTGCTCATGGGCCACTCCGAAAACCTGGGCGGCGGTGTCGGCGTGGACATCGTCCCCGCGCGCGAAGGCAGCGCCCAGCCGAGGGTCCTCGCTGAGGTGGGCTAAAACCCGGAGCTCGATCTGCGAGTAGTCGGCGGACAGCAGCACCCAGCCCTCGGGTCCGGGGATGAACGCCGCCCGGATCCGCCGGCCCAGCTCGGTGCGGATCGGGATGTTCTGCAAGTTGGGATCAGTGGACGAGAGTCGTCCGGTCGCCGCCACCGCCTGATTGAAGGTGGTATGCACCCGGCCGTCGTCAGGATCGACGAGTTCGGGGAGAGCGTCCACGTAGGTGCTCTTGAGCTTGGTCACCTGGCGCCACTCCAGTACCAGCCCGACGATCGGGTGCTCCTCCCGCAAGGCCTCCAGCGTCTGAGCGTCGGTCGACCGGCCGGTCTTTGTGCGGCGGGAACTCTTCAGCCCCAATTCGTCGTAGAGCAGAGCAGCCAGCTGCGGCGTCGACCCCGGACTGAACTGTCGTCCCGCCAACCGGAACATCTCTGCCTCCAGTTCCGCTACCTGGACCGTCAGAGCGGACGAGATTGCGCGGAGTTGGCCGGCATCCAGACGGACACCGAGCGCCTCCATGTCGGCTAGGATCCGCAGCACCGGCAACTCCAGCTCTCGGAGCAGCCCGCCCGCGCCCAGATCCTGGAGACGGGATTCCAGCTGGGGCCGGATCGCCGCCGCGCAGGCAGCCTCGCCCCCATAAAGCTGGGCGGCTTCCCCCACGCTGAGGGTCGAGGGCAGTCGGCTTGCGGCCCCTTTCCCCAGGTACGTCTCTCTCTCCGGGGCCGAGGGCCCGTCCCATTCCCGGCACAGCGATGACAGCGTCGGAGTTCGACTTCGCGAGTCCGCCAAGTAGGCAGCCAGGACACAGTCGAACCCTGCGCCGTCGAGCTCCGCTCCCGCCCCCCGGAGCGCCAGGATCACCTCTTTCAACTGGTAGCTCGACTTACCTATTCGAGTCTCCGCCAGGAGGTCGATCAGCGGTCGCAGCTCCGCCCAGGTGAGTCCTTCTGGCGCCACCGGCGCGACCGGGCAGTACCAGCTGTGATCGGCACCGGTGGCGAGCGCCAAACCCACCACCGCTCCCTTGCGGGCCGGTCCGTCAACGGCCACCTCGACCGTGCAGGAACCCCCATCGCGGATGGCGGCGACCAGGTCCGACAGCTGGGCCGCGGTCTCGACCACCTCGGTGGGTGCCACCGAGGGCCGCCAGGGGGCGGCGGCCGCCCCCTGGGCGGTGCTCGGGAGGCGGCTCACGAGGCTCGGCATGCCGAGCTCCTCCAGTAGGGCAGCGGCCGCTTCGCGGTCGTACTCCTGCACCCGACAGTTGGAGAGGTCCAGGTCCACCCCGGGGACTTCCTGGACAATGGTCACCAGTTCCCTGCCGAAGCGGGCTAGTTCGGCGTTGCCGCTGAGCGCCGTGCGCACCCGGCCCGGGGGCATTGAGTCGATCGCCTCCAGCACTCCGTCCAGGGAGCCGTACTGCTGAATCAGTGCGGTCGCGCTCTTCTCGCCGATCCCGGGCACCCCGGGGATGTTGTCGCTGGAGTCTCCCCGGAGCGCTTTGTAGTCGATGATCCGCACCGGATCGAACCCAAAGCGCTCCTGCACCGCGGCGATGTCGTAGATCATCGGTTCGCTGCTGCCCCGTCGGCTGCTCTGGACCACCGTGTGCTCGTCGACCAGCTGGAGCAGGTCCATGTCCCCCGAGAGGATCACCGTGTCGCAGCCGGCGGCCTTCGCCTGCCGGGCAAGCGTACCCAGCACGTCGTCGGCCTCGAAGCCCGCCACCATCAGGACGGGGATGTTCAACCGCTCGGTGATCTGCTGGCAGACCGGGACCTGGGCGATCAGCTCCTCCGGGGTGGGTTGGCGGGTGGCCTTGTAGGTCGCCAGCTTCTCGTCCCGAAAGGTGGGCCCGGGCGGGTCGAAGGCCGCCACCGCGCAGTCGAAGCCCCGCGCCAGCGCCAGCAGCAGCATCGAGGTGTAGCCGTAGGCGACCCGGATCGCCTCCCCCCGACGATTGGTCATCTCGGGCAGCGCGTGATAGGCGCGAAAGGCCAGCCCGTGGGCGTCGACGAGCAACAGACGAGGCCGCGCCACTGGCTCAGCCGACATGGGGACGATTATCCCGACCCAGACTCTCAAAGACGGCGCGGGAGCTGTGGGAAAGCTGGGTTGGCGGTCGTAAACTCAACCGATCCACGAGTTGCACGGGAGGCGCGCCGGGGGGGCTCGACGAACTACCTCCGCGACCGCGCCAGCCCAGGCGGATTCACAGCGGAGGCCGGACTGGTGCCCAACCCCCGGGTGACCCTTCGCGACGTCGCGCGCTCGGCCGGGGTCCACCCCGGCACCGCCTCCCGTGCCCTCAATTCAGAGCGCCGCCACCTGGTCAATGTGGAGACCGCCGAGCGGGTTCTCCAGGTAGCCCGCGAACTGCAGTTTCGCCCCGACCCTGCGGCCCGCAGCCTCAAGACCAGACGGTCCTACACGGTCGGGGTGCTGATCCCGGACCTCAACAATCCGCTGTTCCCACCCATCGTTCGGGGCATCGAGGACACCTTGACGCCCCAGGGTTTCGTGGCTCTGATGGGCAACACCGACAACGATGAGGAGCGCGAGCGGAGAGTCTTCGAGGGGATGCGCTCCCGCCACGTGGACGGCTTCATCGTGGCCACCGCCCGCCAGCGCCACCCGCTGCTGGACCAGGCCGCCGCCGAAGAGCTGCCCGTGGTCCTGGTCAACCGGATCCTCGACGACAACTCCCTTCCGTCAGCGTCCGTCGACGACCGCATGGGGGCCCGCTTGGCAGTGAACCACCTGGTGGAGCTGGGACACCGTCGGATCGCCCACATCGCCGGGCCGCAAGATGTCTCGACCGGGCGAGGACGGCTAGACGGATTCGAGACCGGCATGGCCACCGCCGGCCTCCGGGTGGAGCCTCGGCTGGTCACTTTCGCCCGGGGCTTCACTCGCCCCGAAGGGCAACGCTGCCTCACCGAGCTGCTGTCAGGAGGAGAGGCCTTCACCGCCGTGGTCGCTGGCAACGACCTGCTCGCCCTAGGCTGCTACGCCGCCCTGGAACAAGCCAGACTCCGCTGCCCGGAGGATGTCTCGGTCGTGGGATTCAACGACATGCCTTTCATCGACCAGCTGCGGCCGCCTTTGACCACCGTCCGCATCCCCCACTATCAGATCGGCGCCGCGGCCGCGCTCCTGATGCTGGAGCGGATCGCCAATCCCCGGGGGTCAGCGAACCACCAGCTGCTGCCGCCGAAACTGGTGGTTCGGGGTTCCACCGCGGCGCCCCGGGGCCTCGCCCAAGACTGAGGCGCTGGTCACAGCTGGCGTCACTACCCTACCGTAGTTGCTCGGCCACCCAGTCGGCGGTGCGGAAGCGGTGCCGGTAAGGAATGTTGGTGCAGACGTGGTTGCCGTCGTCGAACATCAGCATCTCGACCGGCCCTCCCGCCTCCCGAGCCAGCCGGTCGGCCTGCTGCCAGGGGATGAGCCGATCCCGTTTGCCGAAGACGATCTGCAAGGGGACCGTGATCCGCTCCGCGAAGCCCTCCAAGGAGAAGGTGAGCGCTAGCTGGCGGGCTTCATCTGCTGACCCGGACCTAGTGCGGACCCGAAACGCCTCGCGGCTGAGCCCGGGCAGAATCTTCCAGCAAGCCCCCCAGTTGTACGGCGCCGCCTGGGCGACGCAGGCGCGCACCCGTGGGTCCACCGCCGCCACCCGGGTACCGTAGTACCCGCCCAGGCTGACCCCCCAAACCCCCATCCGCGATCCGTCCAGCTCCGGTAGCTGCTCCAGGGCATCCAGGATGGCCGCCCCTGGAACCTCCCAATCAGGCCGCGCTGGCAGATCGTACTCGGCCTCGCCCTGTCCGGGGCCATCCACCGAGAACGTCGCTACGTCCCGCTCTAGGAACAGCTGCTCAGTGGTGTGGAACTCCTCCTTGGTGGAATCAAGGCCCGGGATCATCACTACCACCGGGTGCGGTCCGGCACCCAGGGGAGTGCGCAGCACTCCCACCATTTGGGCGTTCTCGAACGGAATCTCGATCCTCCGTCCGGGCGGATCGAGGTACGGCAAGGCCAGGTTCAGACACTCGACCGCGTGCTGGTGAGCGACCCGCATTTGCTCTAGGTCTTCCACGAAGACGAACTTGGCGAAGTGGTAATAGACCGATGCCTGCGTGTAGTGAACACCGGCCGACCTGGTCCGGCCTGCCGCCACGGCCGCCGCGCCGAGCGCCTCATGCTCCTCCGCGGCCCGACTCCAAGCGGCGCACCACTCGCTCCAATTCTCCAGCGCCGCGGTTACCTTCTGGAAGTCGGAGGGGTCCACCCCGTTCAGAGTGAACCGGGGCCCCCAGTGCTCCAGGGCACTGCGGACCTGCTCGTCTGGCATCGGCAGAGTCTTGCACACGGTTGCATCCCAAGGCAACTGCGCTGGGCAGGTCCCTGACCAGGTCTTGACGTCCACGCCCTAGGTGGCAATAATCAGCGGACAGGAATTACTGCAATCGGTTGTGGCGAGCACCTCGCCTGGGGAGAGACTCGGGTGACTGACGGCACTGGACAGCTGCCTAAGCTCGGTTGGATTGGGACCGGGCGGATGGGTGCCCAAATGGTCAGCCGCCTCTTGATCGACGGCTCCAGCGTGATCGTCTACAATCGCACGCGGGCCAAGGCGGAGCCTCTCGCCGAGTTAGGGGCCACGATCGCGGACCATCTCTGGGAACTCGGCGGCTGCGACGTAGTCTTCGTGGCCGTCAGCTCATCCGGCGACCTGCACCAGGTGCTGCTCGGATCCGAGGGTTTGCTCTCCGGCGAAGCTCGCCCCAGGATTGTGGTCGACTTCTCGACCGTCGGCGCCGACGCCTCCGCCGCGGTCCGCCAGGAGCTGGCCGAGCAGGGTGTAGAGCTGCTGGCGGCTCCCGTGAGCGGGAATCCCAAGGTCGCCAAG
Source organism: Candidatus Acidiferrales bacterium (assembly GCA_035533655.1). GTDB lineage: Bacteria > Chloroflexota > Dormibacteria > Aeolococcales > Bog-877 > Bog-877. Next base: position 29,866 of record DATLTJ010000015.1, read on the forward strand.
GCCGGGCGCCTGACCATGGCGGTCTCCGGTTCGCGAGACGCCTTTGACTCAGTAGCCGAGCTGTTGGCTCAGCTGGGCTCGGGCGCCACCTACGTTGGCGAGGGCGAGCTAGCGCGACTGGTCAAGATCTGCCACAACCTCTTTTTGGGGGTGATGACCCAGTCCCTGGTGGAGGTCACCGTGCTGGCCGAGAAAGGAGGAGTGAGCCGCGAGGCCTTCCTACGCTATCTGAATACCAGCGTGATGGGATCGAGCTTCACCAAATACAAAGCGCCTCAATTGGTCAACACGGATTACAGCGCGACGTTCACCACTAACCTGCTGTACAAGGACTTCGATCTGGGGTTGGCCGCTGCTCACGACTTGGGTGTCCCTTTACCCCTGGCCAGTCTGGTGCAGCAGCTGGTCATGACCTTGATTAGCCTCGGCTACGGCGAGGAGGACTTCGCCACGCTCCTTGAACTACAAGGGCGCAACTCCGGCCTGGAGGTGGTGAGCGAGCAGGTCGAAGTCCCCGACGGGCTCGACCCACCGACATGAACCTCAAGCGGGATATTCCCGCCGGTCGCACGGCCCGGCATTGCGTGCGCGCCACCGGCTTGGCCACTCAGGGCCGCATCGTTTATGGAGGGACAGGGAAGATATGAAAGGCCATTTGGGGCGGCTCGCGGCCGCCGGCGCGATGATGAGTTTGATGGGGGTGGTGCTGGCCGCGTGCGGCAACAGCCCCAACGCCAACAAGCCAATCACCATCGGAATCTCGCTTTCACTCTCAGGCGACTTCTCCGCAGACGGCCAGGCCTATCAGCGGGGCTACGAGCTCTGGGCCAGCTACGTGAACTCTCACGGCGGCATCCTGGGCCGCCAGGTGAAGTTGGACATCGTTTCGGATGCCAGCAGCCCGACCCAGGTCGATACCAACTACACCAAGCTCATCACCTTGAACAAAGTGAACTTGATCTTCGGCCCCTTCTCCACCCTGCTGACGGTGCCCGCCTCCAAGGTCGCTCACCGCTATGGCTACGCCTTCGTCGAAGGGGCCGGGGGAGCGCCGGCGGCGTTCGCCAACGGGCTTAACAACATCTTTGACGTCAGCCTGCCGGTCGCCGATTACATGGTCCCTTTCGTCAACTACATTAAGTCGCTGCCAGCCAGTGAGCGGCCCACCACGGCGGCCTATCCCACCAGCAACGATCCGTTCACCGAGCCGGTGATCAAGAAAGCCCAGTCACTCTTGCAGGCCGCCGGGGTCAAGACCGTTTACTCGCAAGTGTTCCCCGCGGAGGACACCGATTACGCGCCGATTGCGCAGAACGTTGCCGCCACACATGCGGACATCGTGGTCTTGGGCTCAGTGGACGTGCCCACCGTGTCGGCCTTCATGCAGGCCTTCGAGCAGGATCACTACAACCCCAAGGCGTTCATCGCGGCGGCCGGTCCCGACCAGGGTTCGGCTTTCGTCAGCGCCGTCGGAGCCGCCAACACTGACGGGGCAATGGTTCCCGGCGGATGGTCCGGCAACTACGCCAATGCCCAGAGCAAGGCCATGGTGAAGCGGTACATCGCGAAGTACGGGGGCACTCCTGCCGGCGTCAATGCGGACGTCGCCGAGGCCTACTCGGTAGGCCAAGTGGTGGAGCAGGCGGTCGAACACAACAAGAGCCTGAGCAACGCCGAGATCATCAAGTACCTGCACAGCGGCGTGACCATGAACAGCGTCCAGGGCCAGGTCCAGTTCAATTCCAAGGGTGAGAACGGGAAGGCGGTCGGCTTCATCTTCCAGTGGCAGGGAACTAGCGGTACTACGTTCAACCAGGTGCTGCCGAGCAGTGATCCCAACTCCGTGAAGACCGTTTACCCCAAGCCGGACTGGGGGAGCTGATCTTTTGAACCTGACCAGCCTCTACCAAGGCCTGATCGACGGGGTTCTGACCGGGGCCGTCTACGCGCTGATGGCCGCCGGCCTCACCCTGATCTTCGGGGTGATGGACATCATCAACATCGCCCAAGGGGTCTTCGTGGTGCTGGCCGCCTATCTGAGTTATGTTCTCGCCGTCCATTTCGGGGTGGATCTCTTCATCGGGATCCTCATCACCATGCCGACGTTGTTCCTCCTGGGCATCGCGGTGGACTGGGCGTTCATCAGGAGACTGCCGGCTCGAGATCGGACCACCATGTCCATCTTGGTCACCTACGCAGTCGCAATCGTGGTCGAGGGAGTGCTGTCGGTGATCTTCGGGGTCAACTACGTGCAGTTGCACGGTTGGTACGTGATCCGGTCGATTTACGTCCTCGGCTTCTACCTCCCCTACATCTATGTCTTTGGCTTCGGGATGGCGGTCTTCCTGATGGGAGCCATCTATCTGATGCTCTACCGGACCCGGTTCGGCCGTAGCATCCGCGCCTCACTCCAGAACCGCCCGGCCGCCCGTCTGGTCGGCATCAACGTCGACCGAGTGGCCACCTTGACCTTTGGGATCGGGGTGGCCGTGACGGCGGCCGGCGGCATGGTGTTCGGGGCCACCACCGCCTTCAATCCCAACAGCGGCTACGACCTGATTTCCCGGCTCCTGGCGATCGTCATTCTGGGTGGTCTGGGGAGCATGGCCGGCGCCATGGCTGCGGCGATCTCGATGCTGGTGGTCGAGGACGTGGTGGCGTCGGTCTGGTCGCCTCTCTGGTCCGAGGTCGTCTTCTTCGCCGCGCTGGTCGTGGTGCTCACGCTCCGACCACAGGGACTCTTCGGGCGCAGCTTCTCCCGGGCCCAGTGACCTCGACCCGCGGCAGCACCGCCCCCGGGGCTGGGCCCGGACGGGGCAGCTTGCTTGACGGCATTGGCAAGTGAACCGCCGGAGGCTGATCAAGCCGGGCTTGATCGCGTTGGCTTTGCTCGCTCTGGCCCTCTTTCCCTGGGTCTTCTCCAACCCGACCTACACCACGATCGCAGTTTTCACCCTCATCTACATGACCTCGACCACGGCCTGGAACGGGTTCGCCGGCTACTCCGGCTACATCCCGCTGGGTCACGCGGCCTTCTTCGGCACCGGTGCCTATACCTTCGCCGTGATCGCCCAGAACAACCACCTGGGCGCGGGCTATGGCATGTTCGGCCTCATTCCCCTCTGTGGGCTGGTCGCCGGGATCGTGGCGGTGCCGGTGGGCCTGGTGGCGCTGCGGACGCGGCGGCACACCTTCGTGGTGATCACTATCGCCATCTTTTTCCTGTTCCAGCTGGTGGCCACCAACCTGGGCATCACTGGCGGGTCCTCCGGCCTCCAGGTGGCCTCGCCCAACTGGCCGGGAGCCACCTTTAACGATCCCTTCTACTACGTCGCCCTGGGGGCTCTCATCTTGGCGGTGGCAGCCTCCTGGACGATTCGTCGTTCGCGCTTCGGTCTCCAGTTGCTGGCGATTCGCGACGACGAGGCTCGAGCCCGGGGCCTCGGCGTTCGGGTTGGACGGGTGAAGCTCACCGCCTACGTCATCTCCGCGATCCCGATTGGCATGGTCGGTGCGATCTACGCCTACTTCGTCGGCCAGGTGTTCCCCCAGTTCGTGTTCGACCCGCTCTTCGACCTCTCCATCGCCTTGATGGCATTCTTCGGCGGCTTGGGTACTGTCTGGGGACCCCTGCTGGGCGGACTGCTGCTGGAGCCCCTCCAGCAGTACCTAACCTTCTCCTACTCTGTCGGTGACCTCTACTTAATCATCTACGGGATCATCTTCCTGGTAGTCATTCTGCTGATGCCACTCGGCATCATGCCATCGGTTTCCGACTGGCTCGGCCGTCGACACACCGCCCGGGAGCGCGCGTCTCCCCCCGGTTCCGCTCCCTTGGGAGGCGACGGAGATGCTCGGGCTGGCCTCCTGGCCGGTCCTGGGACCGGCGCGTGACCGCCCTGATCGAGGTGGAGGGTGTCTCCAAGGCCTACGGAGGACTGCAGGCGCTCAATCTCTGCTCACTGACAGTGGAGAAGGGGACCGTGGCCGGGTTGATCGGCCCGAACGGTTCCGGGAAGACCACCCTCTTCAACGTGATGACCGGTTATGAGCAAGTGCGCCAGGGAACCGTCCGGTTCAAGGGCGACCCGATCACCAATTCCACTCCGGACCGGGTCTTCAAGTTAGGGATCGGCCGCACCTTTCAGCTGACTCGCATCTTCGCCCGGCTCACCACCATGGAGAACATGCTGATCGCCACCCAGCACCGGGAGGGCTGGCTGGGCAGTGTCTTCCGCACCGCCGCCAGCCTGGGTCCGGAGCGGGCCCGAGCCATGGAGCTGCTGGAATTCGTGGGAATTGCGGGCCTCGCCAATCAGCCGGCCGGCATCCTTTCCTACGGCCAGCGCAAGCTCCTGGAGCTGGCCTACGTGTTGGTGGCAGACCCCGACGTCCTGCTCTTGGACGAGCCCGCCGGCGGGGTGAATCCCTCGCTGGTGAACCATCTGGCCGAGAAGATTCGAGAGCTGAATGCCCAGGGCAAGACCTTTCTGGTGGTCGAGCACAACATGGAGTTCGTGATGAGGATCTGCGACTCCCTGACGGTGATGCACCAGGGAGCCGCGATCGTGACCGGCACGCCGGCCGAGGTGCGCGCCCATCCCCTGGTGCTGGACGCCTACCTGGGGGGGTCGGACGAGGACGAGGATGACTGAGGCGGTGGTCCCGGGCCAGCCGATCCTGGAGATCGACGATGTCTACGCCGGATACGGCGGCGGAGACGTGCTGCGGGGAGTCACCTTCAGCGTTCCTCAGGGAGGCGTCACCTGCGTGGTCGGGCCCAATGGGGCCGGCAAGTCCACCCTCCTGGCGGCGATCAGTGGGATGCTGGCGATCAGGACCGGCGCCATCCGGCTTCGAGGTCAATCCATCGTCGGCAAGTCTCCCCGGCAGATCCTCCGCCAGGGGGTGGTGCAGGTCCCCCAGAACCATTCTCTCTTTCCCGAGATGACGGTTCAAGAGAACGTTGAGATGGGCGGATTCATCATCCGCGACCGGGGCGTGGTCCAGCGCCGCCTGGAGCAGTTGCAGGGTTCCTTCCCGCTGATCAAGGAGCGGGCTAGCGCCAAGGCCGGCAGCCTTTCCGGCGGTCAGCAGCGCCTGGTGGAGTTCGCCAGATGCCTGATGCTGGATCCCACCCTGGTCATCCTCGACGAACCCTCGATGGGCTTGGACCCCATGACCCGGAGGACAGTCTTCGAGTCGGTCCGTCTCATGCACGAACAAGGCCGCACCATCCTGCTGGTGGAGCAGAATGCCCGGGCCGGCCTCCGGCTGAGCACCCAAGGCGTCGTGCTCGAAACTGGTCGTGTTCGGCTCAGCGGCACAGGTCAAGAGGTGCTGAATCACCCGGAGATTGGGGCGCTCTATCTGGGCGGCACCCAGTCGCAGGAGCCGGGCGCCACCAGCGTCTGACCGAAACCGCTCGGGAGGACTTTAGGTCAGGTTCTCGACGTCGAGCAGCAGCGCCGGCTCCTCCAGGTACTCGACGAGCGTGATGAGGAAAGGGGCGGCTCCCGCCCCGTCGAGAACTCGATGGTCGCAGCTGAGAGTCAGTGACAGCACCGGCTCCACCGCCGGCCGCCCGTCCACCGGAACCACCTCATCCCGGATCCTGCCCACGGCCAAGAGCGAGCTCTGCCCTTCGGTCAGCACCGCCTCGAAGCGATCCACTCCGAACATCCCCAGGTTGCTGATCGTGATGCTCGCCCCCTCCAGGTCGGCCCCAGTCAGCCTGCCCGCCTGAGCTCGCTCGACCACGCGGCGGCGAGCCACCACCAGCTCCCGCAGCCCGAGCCGGTCGGCATCCCGGACCGTGGCCAGCAACAGACCGCGGGGACTGGCAATCGCCAGTCCCACGTGCGCGCCGTCCCGGTGACGGATCTCTCCGTCTACCCAGTAGTCGCTCATCTGGGGATGCTTGCGGAGCGCCACCGCCACTGTCCGGAGCAAGAGGTCGGTGTAGGTGACCGGCTCCCCGGAGCGTTGGCGCAACACCTCCAACCACCCCTGCAGCCTCCGCGCCCGGACGTCCCGACCCAGATAGAAGTGGGGGGTGGTTGTCCAGACCTGAGTCGTGTGGAGGGCCATGCGTCGGCTGGCGGCAGCCATTCCGACTGGGGCCGAAATCGTGGCGGCCAGATCAGCCGCCACATAGGCGCCGTCGGGACCGCTCCCACCGCCGGGAGTCAGGTCGAGGTGGTGCTCCTGGGCTAGCTGGCGCGCCAGCGGCGAGGCCGCCACCTGGTCCGCTGGTGTCGGCGGAGACTCCTCGATGTTTCCGGGCTGAGGTTGGTCGAGCTGAGTTGCTTCGGGTTCACGGCTTTTATGGGCGGCCGCGACGGCTGCCGGAGCCACCACCGGGGTCACTCTCGGAGCAGGCGCTTCCTCGCCTTCGCCGAGGATCCAGGCCATCACCGTCCCCACCGCCACGTCTTCGCCGGGCTGCACGCTAATGCCTCGCAGAAACCCCTTGGCGGAGGCTTCGATCTCTACCGCCGACTTGTCGGTCTCAATCTCCATTAGGAGATCGCCAACCGCGACCTCCTCCCCTTCCTGCTTGATCCAGCGCAGCAGGCGTCCGGTTTCCTGAGCCAGCCCGAGCGCGGGCATGATCACCTCAACCGGCACATGAGTCCCCGGTCACGGGAGCTGGAACCCACCGTCCATCGCCCCCCGGGCGGTGCTGGCCAGCCGCTCCATATTGTTACGGTGCGATTCGGTCTCCCGGGTGGTCGGCAGAGGACCCTCGACGGTGTAGTAGCGCTGTCCCGCCACCATCAGGCGCTCGGCGGGAAAACGGGTGATCACCTCACAGCCGGTCTTGGTCACCACCACCTCTTCTTCGATCCGAGCGGCAGTCCAGCCGTCCTTGGAAGGCCAGTAGGTCTCGAGGGCGAAGACCATGCCCTCCACTAACTCCTCGGGGTGCTCGTCGGAGACCAGGTGACTGAAGATCGGCTTCTCCCAGATGGAGAGGCCCACCCCGTGGCCGAACTGCAGCCCGAAGGCGGCCTCCTCGTTGGCAAAGCCGAACTCCTCCGCCCTCGGCCACACGGAGACCACGTCGCCGGTCGTCGCGCCGGGCTTGACCTTGGCGATGGCCATATCCACCAGTTCGCGGCAATGCTGGTAGGCGTCGACTAGCGCCTGGCCGGCGGAGCCGACCGCGAACGTCCGGTAGTAGCAGGTCCGGTACCCGTTCACGGCGTGGAGGATGTCGAAGTAAGCGGGGTCTCCGGGGCGCAGCATCCGATCCGAGTAGACGTGGGGATGGGGATTGGCCCGCTCTCCGGAGATGGCGTTGACCCCTTCCACGTGCTCTGAGCCAAGGTCGTAGAGGACCTTGGCCACCAGACCGACACACTCGTTCTCACGAATTCCCGGGCGCAGCGCTTGATAGAGCTGGTCGTAGGCGGCGTCCACCATGGCGCAGGCGGTGCTCAGCAGGGTGATCTCGTCTTGGTTCTTGATCATGCGGGCGCGCTGCATCAGCTGCTGCCCGTCCACCACCTTGAGACCCTCTGCCTGGAGCGCCCCCAGGATCGGCATCTCCACGATGTCCACCCCCAGCGGCTCATCGGCGAGGCCGCGCTCCTCCAGCTCGACCCGGATCTTGCGCGCGACCGCCTCGGCCCGCCCCGCGGCGGGGTCGAATCCTCCCCGCATGGTGGCGATGCCGGCCCGGGAACGTTCCTCGCCCAGCCAGGGGCAGTAAATCTGGTGGTGGCGAGCGGCAGAGCCGAAATCCCACATGATCGGCTCGTCGTTGCGGGGGAGCAGCGAGAAGCGGGTCAGTTTGTCGATGGCCCAGGTCCCGATGTGGGTGGCCGTTATGTAGCGACTGTTGTTCATGTCGAAGCAGAGCAAAGCTCCCAGTTCGGAGTCCTGCAACACCTGCTTGATGCGAGCGAGGCGGGTAGTGCGCAGCCGGTCGTAGTCGACGCGCGCCTCCCAGTCCACGGCTCCCAACCCATATGTGCGCGTCAGCTGGCTCATTCCGTCACCCTCCTTCCGGACCTATTTCCGCCCGCACAGTTCGCGCACCGTCTCGACCAGTCCCTCGAGCGTGGGCACGGTGAGGTCCTCCAGCACCGGCGAGAACGGAATCGGCACGTCCATCGCCCCCAGACGCCGCACCGGGGCGTCCAGGAAGTAGAAGGCGCCCTCGCTCACTACGGCGGCCAGCTCGGCACCCACCCCGTAGCTGCGATGACCCTCGTCCACCACCACCGCCCGGGTCGTGCGCCGGACGGACGTGATCAGAGTCTCCCGGTCCAAAGGCACGGTGGTGCGGGGATCGACGACCTCGCACTCGATGCCGTCTTGGGCAAGCACCTCGGCAGCCGCAAGCGCCACCAACACCATGCTGCTGGTGGCGATGAGGGTCACATCCTTGCCGGGGCGCTTGATGTCGGCCACTCCCAAGGGAATGGCGTAGTCGGCCACCGGGACCTGGCCCCGCTGCTGGTAGTTCATCTTGTCCTCGAAGAACACCACCGGGCTGTTGTCCCGGATGGCGCTTTTCATCAGCCCCTTGGCGTCGAAGGGGGTGCTGGGCAGGGCCACCTTGAGCCCGGGAATATGGCTCACCCAGGCATGCAGGCTCTGACTGTGCTGCGCCGCCGAGCGCCTGGTCGCGCCCATCGTGGTGCGGATCGTCAGCGGGACACTGAGTTTGCCGCCCGACATGTAGTGCACCTTGGCCGCCTGATTGGCGACCTGGTCCATCACTAGTCCCAGAAAGTCCCCGAACATGATGTCCACCACCGGACGGCGACCGGTCATGGCCGCGCCCACCCCCATCCCGGTGAATCCCGGTTCCGAAATCGGTGTGTCCAGTACCCGATCCGTGCCGAACTCCTCCACCAGTCCGCTCAGCACCTTGAAAGGGGTCCCGGCCTCCGCAACGTCCTCACCCATGACAAAAACGGTAGGGTCGCGGCGCATTTCTTCCGCGATAGCCTCCCGGATAGCCTGGGCCATGGTCAGCTCTCGGGTCTCGCCTGCCAGCATCATCTCAGGCAAAGACATCGGTCGCCACCTGATCTACGTTGGGGAACGGAGCCGCCACCGCAAACTCCACCGCTGCGTCCAATTCGAGGACCAGTTCCTCGGCGATCGCCTCCAGGGACGCCGAGTCGGACAGCCCCTCCGACTCCAGCCACCCGCGGGCAAGGGTGATGGGGTCCCGCTGTTCCCGCCAGAACTGCTCTTCCTCGCGGCTGCGGTAATACCCGCGGTCAACATCGCCCACGTGGTGTCCGAAGTACCTGTAGGTGGAGCACCACAGAAACGATGGCCCCTCGCCAGCTCGGGCCCGGACCACTGCGTCCGCGGTGGCGGCGAAGACAGCTCGCACGTCCTGCCCATCCACCTCGGTGGCTGGGATCCCGAAGGCGCGGGCCCGCTCGAGCGGGTTACCGGCGACCGTTTCCGAACCCGGCGTGTACTCACCGTACAGATTGTTTTCGCAGACATAGATGACCGGGAGCTTCCAGAGGGAGGCCATGTTCATGACCTCGTAGAGAACGCCTTGGCCGAGCGCCCCGTCACCGATGAAGCTCACCGCGACCTGGTCTGAGCCGCGCTGCTTGCTCGACAGCCCGGCCCCGGTGGCGATGCCCAACGATCCGCCCACGATGGCGTTGGCCCCCAGGTTGCCCCGTGCCTGGTCAGCGATGTGCATCGAGCCGCCCTTACCACCGCAGTACCCGGCGGCCTTGCCCAATAGTTCGGCAAACATCATGTCGGGCGCGGCCCCCTTGGCGAGGCAGTGGCCATGGCCGCGGTGGGTGCTGGTAATGTAGTCGTCGTCCCGCAGAGCGGTACAGACGCCAACTGCCACGCCCTCCTCGCCGCTCGACAAATGAGCCAGTCCGGGCATGATCTTGCGCTGGTACAGATCGTTGACCCGATCCTCGAACAGTCGGATCGTGAGCATCAAACGGTAGGCGTGCAGCCAGTCCGGCCCGCTCACGGTCGAAGTCATCAGCGCTGCTTCCGGACTCTCGCTCATCTCCCTCTCCCCACTTCGCGCGCCATCGGCTTCCTGCCAACCAGGGTCATCTGGGAGACACCGCGGCAGCTAAACCAAGCACCTGCTCCCTCCCGACTCCAGCGGTCTCCTCCGCAACCCGCTCCAGATGGCTGCGCATGCGCTCTCGAGCCAGACCAGGATCGCACCCGGTGACTGCCGCCGCGATCCCTCGATGCTCTTCCAAAGAGAGCACCGCGTTCCCAGGCACTTGGAAGGCCACCGCAAATGCCCGCGACATCGCGTCTCGGATTGCGTCCATCAGGCGCACGGTCAGGAGGTTCCCGGTGGCTGTGGCGAGGTCCGTATGGAACCCGATGTCAGCGTCGTTGTAGCGCGCTGGATCTGCCATTCCAGCTTCCATTTCCCGCAGTCGGCCGGCCATGGCGTCCAGATGGGCCGCCGACCGGCGAGTCGCGGCGAGCCCGGCAGTCTCGATCTCCAAGGTCTTGCGAACCTCGAACAGGTCGGAAATCTCCACCCGCTCCAGGCCGACGAGCAAGGCCATCGCTTGACGTAGTAGGTTGCCGGTGTCCATCACCAGGTACCCTCCCCGGCCGTCGGCCTGAACCAGGCCTTGCGACTCGAGGACCCTGATGGCCTCGCGGGTCGAGGACCGACCCACGGAGTAGGTCTGGCCCAGTTCCCGCTCGGAGGGAAGACGCTCGCCGGGCGCGATACGGCCTTCGGAGACGGCTCGAGAGATCGCCTCCGCCACCAACTGGTAGGTGTTCCGGCGGGCGACCGGATCGAAGGCGAGCCCGCTCGCCCGGCCGGAGCTGGTCTCCGGGTTTCCCTTCAACGCGTTCTCACGATCAGATGGTCTGATAATCAGACAACTTAGGTCAGAAGGCCTTCAATGTCAAGCGGCTCGGTCACCCGCGACTTAATCGGGCCGCCGCGCCAGCTATCGGAACGCGCAGTAGACCTGCTCGACCTGATTGCCGTAGGTGGCGAGAACTGCGGCTAAGCCATCGTGCAATCGCTCCCGGTCGGCGGGATCCAAGAGCCAGTGGTCGGACTGGCTTCGCCGTAGCCCCAGGTCATGGTCCCTCGAATAAGACGTGGACCAGGGGTAGCCCTCGCGAAGGACATCGACAAAGAACCCGCTATCCTCGATCTCCAACCTCCGCTCCACGGCTGCCTCTCCCGGCACGCCGGTCACCGGGTGAGGTGCCTCGTGCCGGTACGCGCTCTCTATGGCCTCGTCCAATCCCGGAGTGGATTTGCTCTGGGTAGCGGTATTCCGCAGGAGGGCCAAGCAGCCATTCTGGGGGAGCGCCTCATGCGCCTGGAAGAACCCTACCTCGCGACGAATCCCGTGCCAGGCCTGGACCGAGATCAGCGAGCGAGCTGGCTCGCTGGGCAGGGACTAGTCCTCGAACCAGGCCTTCACCACTCGAGCGCCACCTAGGCCCTCGGTCTTTTGCGCCGCCAGCCCAGCCATCCCCGGGCCGGGTTCCAGCGCGGTCACCGCCAATCCCCGCGCCGCCAGCGGGAGCTCGGACCACTGCCCCGACCACCAGACGCTGCCGGCGCCGCTCAGTAGCCACCAATTCCTCCGGCCAGTTCCTCACTGCCCATTGTCTCGCCGCGGCCGGGGTGGGCTGCCGGCCAATGAGATCACTCGCGCCGAGGGCTATCATGGGAGGGACATCACGAACTCCCGGAGACTCGGTCAGCGGCCGGATCCCTAGGGGCCGCTCCGCGGGGCTTCGGGAACAGCCAACTGTGAGGAGCGATGGACGTGATCGAGATGTCGGTCGACAGCATTCGCGTCCATATGCCCAGCGGTCAGCACGTGGTGGTGCTAAAGCAGAAGGATGCGGAGCGCTTCTTGCCGATCTGGGTGGGGATGGCTGAAGCCAACGCCATTGCCCTCAAGATCACCGGCATCAAGCCCGACCGACCTCAGCCCCACGACCTGATGGTGAACATGCTCACCATGCTGGACGTGACGCTAAACCGGGTAGTTGTCTCGGAGCTGCGAGATGACACCTTTCACGCCCGGATCATCGGGACCAGGGACGGGAAGGAAGTGATCTTTGACGCCCGACCTAGCGATGCCATTGCCCTGGCGGTTAGAGTCGACTCGCCGATCTACGTCGTTGAGGCGGTTCTGGATCAGGCGGGAGTGCTACCCGATAGCCAGTCCCAGGACGGCAGTCGGCTGGAGGTGTTCCAGCAGATGGTCAACGACATGAACCTCCCCGACCTCGACACCCCCGACGCCTGACCAGCCTCGGAGGCCAGCATGGCGGAATGGCAGACGCGGCGGTCTCAAAAACCGTTGAGCGCAAGCTCGTGAGGGTTCGACTCCCTCTGCTGGCACCACGTTTTTGAGATCAAAAACTGCAGGCGGGTCAGGCCATCACTTGGAGCGGGGC
>DATLTJ010000016.1:0-7755 GCA_035533655.1 Candidatus Acidiferrales bacterium
GCGAACAGTTGGTTCTCGGCCAAAGCACCCCCCGCGGTCATGGCGTTGAGCAAGGTGGACTTCCCTGCATTCGTGTAGCCGACCAGGGCCGCGGTGCGGAAGGTCTCCCGCCGTCGTCCCTCGCGGTGCAGAGCCCGCTCCTCATGCAGCTCAGTCAGGTCCTTCTGCAACAAACGCAGGCGATTGCGAATCCGCCGTCGGTCAGTCTCCAACTTCTGCTCTCCCGGACCTCTGGTGCCAATCCCCCCACCGAGGCGAGAGAGCCCGCTGGTACCGGTTAGTCGCGGCAGCAGGTGCTGTAGCTGCGCCACCTCCACTTGGATGCGCCCTTCCCGAGAGCGGGCGTGCTGAGCGAATATGTCCAGGATCAGGCCGGCGCGATCGACGACGGGGAGGTCGAGCTCTTGTTCCAGATTGCGCTGCTGGCGCGGGGACAGTTCGTCATTCGTGATGAGCAGAGTGAAGTTCAGGCTCTCTTGGAGCGATCGGATCTCAGCCACCTTGCCCTTGCCAAAAAAGAGCGTCGGGTCGACCCGCGGTCGCTTCTGGACATCCGATCCAATGATTAGGGCTCCCGCCGTACGGGCCAGATCTGCCAGTTCATCCATCTCCAGCCCGACGTGCGCCAGGTCCCGTTCCGTGGGAGCCCAACCGAGCAAGAAGGCGCGCTCCCCCTCCCGTTGCCTGGACTCGTCGAAGACTTTCATCGCGTCCCCTGCATTAGGCCGCTGTCTATCGCAACCAGGCATTGGCTCACCATCTCGTTTAAGCTGCCCTCGGCGTTGACCCAATGCAAGTCGGGCTCGCTTCGCAGCCAAGTCATCTGGGACTTCGCGTAGCGCCAGGTTCTGCCAGCTACCCGCTGCACTGCCTCTGGGCGCTCGGACTGACCTCGCGCCCAGTCGACGACCTCAGCGTACCCAATCGCGGACCGCCCCAGAAGCTCGAGCGAGAAGCCCTGGGCCGCGAGCAGCTCGACCTCTTCTCGGAGCGGCTCCCCCACCAGCCGATCAGAGCGAGCCTCAATTCGCTGGCGCAACTCGAGCCGACCGACGCGGCACCCCAACTTGATCGAGGACCACGGCGGCGGGAACTGGCGCGGGTGCGCGCCGGACCGGGCCAGCTCGGCCGCCCGGAGCACCCGACGAGGGTTCTCCATGTCGACCGCCATGGCCCGCCGGGGATCCAACTGGCGGAGGTCAAGCGCCGCGCGCGCCGCCATCGACCGAGCGTTGGCAGCGGAGCCGGCGGGGACGGCGCGAGATTGGTCGGGCGCCACTGAGCCGAAGTCGAACCCGCCCAGGAGGGCTCGGATGTATAGCCCGGTGCCCCCAACTACAATCGCTGGCCGTCCTCGGCTCGCGATCTCGCTGATCGCCGCCTGAGCCAGAGTCCGGTACGCAGCGACCGAGAATGGCTGACCTAGGTGGCTCCAGTTCAGTCCGTGGCACGCGACGCCCTGCAGCTCAGCCGGGGTGGGTTTACCGACCCCGACCGTCAACTCGACGATGGCCTGACGAGAGTCGGCGTTCACCAGCTCCGCTCCGAGTTCTTTGGCCAATGCCACCGCCAGCCGGGTCTTCCCAGAAGCGGTGGGACCCATGATGGCCACCACCCTCGGGGCCGTGCCCGGACTAGCCGGCTCGGGCGGCGAGCCCATCAGTGCCTCCGGAAGGCCGAGAGGAGCTGGGCGTCGGTGAGTATCAGGACCGCGGGTCGGCCATGCGGGCAGGTGATCCCCCCCGGGGTGGCCGCGAGATCCTCCAGCAGGACGGTCACCTCCTCGGGGCTGATCGGATCACCGAACCGGATCGCGCTGTGGCAGGCCACGGAAGCTGCCAGCCGGTGCCGCCGCGACCGACCGCCCTCCTGGCCTTCTCCAGTCTCGCCCAGCACCTCCACCAGAAGCTGGTGCAGCTCGGAAAGACGGGTCCCCATCGGAACGGCGCTACACCTGATGGTGCCCTCGCCGAACGCCTCCAGGTCGAAACCGACCCGCTGGAACAGATCAGCTGCCTCCCCCAGACCGGCCACCAGCGTTGGGCCCACCTCGAGCAGAAGGGGGGTCAGGAGGCCCTGGCCGGGCCGCCTTCCGGTCGCGCCCTCGAGTGACAGTCCCTCCAGGACCCTGGCGTAGAGCACCTTTTCATGGGCAGCGTGCTGATCAAGCAGGGCGAGTCCCTGCTCCGTCTCCACCACCAGGTAGCGGTTGTGAGCCTGCCCTAAATAGCGCCAGCGCGCCGCCCCGGCCAGGTAATTGCCCTGATCCAAACGGGGCAACTCGTCCCCGCGAAGTTGAATCGCCTCGGCTCCGCCCGATTCGGAGCTGCGGCCAGGCTGGGACCAACCAGATTCGACGCGGCGCGCCGTTTCGGGCGATACGGCGGATAGAAAGAGAGTGGCCGGCCCCAGATCGCGCAGGGCTCCCCAACAGGCGCGCTGGACGGCCTCGAAAAACCGGCCCTCATCGCGGAATCGCACCTCCCGCTTGGTGGGATGCACGTTCACATCCACTTCTTGCGGGTCGCAGCGGAGGTCGAGGACGGTCAAAGGGTGGCGCCCCACCTCCAGCAGGCCTCGGTAGGCGCCCTCCACCGCTGCGACCAAGGCCCGCTGGTGCACTCGGCGCCCATTAACCATCAGCACCAGCCAGTTGCGGTTGGGATGGGCCACTCCCGGGGGACCAAGAACTCCCACCACGGCGATCTGGGCGGCTATCCAGTTGACCGGGATCAGCTGGTCCGCCACGCCTCGCCCGAGCACCGCTCGGGCGGCTTCCACCAAATCGCCGCCGCCGGGCGTTCCCAGCGCCCGGCGACCACCCGTCCGGACTTCGAAGCGCACATCCGGACGCCCGAGTGCCGCCTCCGACACGACCCGCAGGCACGAGCTGGCCTCGGCGCGCGCGGAGCGCAGAAACGCCCGGCGAGCCGGAGTCTTCAGGAAGAGGTCACGAACCTCGACGATGGTTCCCGGTGGTGCCGCGACCGGGGTCACTTGGCCCACCCGGTCTCCGAGCGCCTCCACCCGGGCTCCGGCCGGGGAGTCCGGTTCGCGGGAGATGGCCACCACCCGGGCGACGGCGGCCACACTGGCCAGGGCCTCCCCGCGGAATCCGAAGGTGGCAATCCGCGTGAGATCGTCGATATCGGTGAGCTTGCTGGTGGCGTGGCGCTGCAGCGCCAGCGCCAGTTCTGCGGCCGGAATGCCCCGGCCGTCGTCGACCACCCGGATCAGTTCGCTGCCGCCTCCTTCGATCTCCACGGTGATCCGGACCGCTCCCGCGTCAAGGCTGTTCTCCACCAGCTCCTTGACGACCGAGGCGGGCCGCTCGATCACCTCTCCGGCCGCGATCGCGTTGGCCACAGCTGGCGTGAGCTGCCGGATGCGAGCTGGGGCACTGGCCGGTTCGTGAGCGCCCGGATGAGTTCGGTTCAGCTCCTCTCCCCCGCCTGGCGCTGCCACTGGGCGATCTTCTGGAGGGCCTCGAGCGGTGTCATCCCGTCAATCTCCAGATGCTCCAGTTCGACCATGACCGGATGGGGCGGAATCAGCGGTAGTGACAGCTGTTGCTCGGGTCCGCTCAGCGGAGCCAGCGGCCGGTCGGCCTCCCGCCCGGCGAGCACCTGCGCGGCCCGGTCCAGCACGCCACGAGGCAACCCGGCCAGCTGGGCGACGTTGATGCCGTAGGAGCGATCGGCTCCGCCGGCGACGATCCGGTGCAGAAACGCGATTCGCAGCTCCCCCTCGACCTCGGTCTCGATGACCTCGACCCGGAAATTGCGCATCGCAGGCAGCGCGCGCTCCAGGCTGGTGAGTTCGTGATAGTGGGTGGCGAACAGCACGCGCCGGGCCATGCCAGGCTGGTCGTGCAAGTACTCCAAAATGGCTTGGGCGATGCTCATGCCGTCGTAGGTGCTGGTGCCGCGGCCGATCTCATCCAAGATCAGCAGGCTGCGGGGAGTTGCCTGAGCCAGAATCAGCGCCATCTCCTCCATCTCCTCCATGAAGGTGCTGCGCCCGGCTGCGATGTCGTCTTGGGCGCCGACTCGGGTGAAGATTCGGTCGACCAGGCCCCATCGGGCCCGGGAGCAGGGGACCATCGAGCCCACCTGGCCGAGCAGGCAGATGAGTGCCACCTGGCGCAGAAATGTCGACTTCCCGGCCATGTTGGGCCCCGTCAGCAGCCAAAGCCGCTCGGTCTCCCCGTCCATCGCCACGTCGTTGGGCACGAAGCGGCCGGCCCCCAGGCTAGCTTCGACCAGGGGATGCCTGCCCCCAACCAGTTCCAGGCTCAGACCCTCATCGATCTCGGGCATCACCCAGCCTTGCTCCACTCCGACGTGGGCCAGTCCTTGCAGGGCGTCGAGGTCGGCGAGCGCCGAGGCCGCCCGGCCAAGCTCCCCCACCTGGTCCACCACGGACTGCAGCAAATTGCCCAGACAGTCCAACTCCCGCAGTAACCCCCGCTCCCGGGCGGTGAGGACGACGTTCTCGTGCTCGCGCAACTCGGGGGTCACGTAGCGCTCGGCACCGACCAGGGTCTGGCGCCGGAGGTAGTCGGGCGGGATGGTCTCCCGGGACGCGTTGCGGACTTCGATGTAGTAGCCGAAGACCCGGTTGTAGCCGACGCGCAGGGACTTGATCCCGGTACGCTCCCGCTCCGACACCTCCAGCTGCGACAGGTACTCCCGGGCACCAGAGCTGCCCTGGCGGATCTGATCCAGCTCCTCGTCGAAGCCCATACGAATGAAGCCGCCGTCCCGCGCCTGGGCCGGGGGATCGTCCACCAGCGCGCGCTTGAGCCGGGCGGCCAACTCCAGGGAGGGCTCATCCAGCACCACCGCCAGTGACCGGAGCGGAGTGGACTGAGCTCGCTCCAGAGCGGCCACCAGCAGCGGCAGCCGCTCCAAAGTCTCTGCCAGGCTGCTCAGGTCGCGCGGGCTGGCGGCACCGTGAACGCAGCGTCCGGCCAGTCGCTCCAGATCCCGACACGAGCTGAGGGCACCTCGCAGTGCCTCCCGGAGCGACCCGGAGTTGGCGATCTCGACGACCGCCGCCTGACGGTCGCGGATCGCGGATAACAGGCTGAGCGGCTCCTGGAGCCAGGCGCGCAGACGGCGGGCCCCCAAGGGGGTCAAGGTACGGTCGATCAGGCGGGTGAGCGGGATGCCCCCACCGGTCGCCTCGATCAGCTCCAGATTTCGTCGAGTTGACCCGTCGAGATTCATGGTGGTGCCGGGAACCCGCCAGCTCAGCCGGAGGAAGGCTGGGTCGATGGCCAGCTCCCCCTCCTGGCAGTAGTCGGCGATCGCCGCCAAGGCGCCCAGCACGACCCGCTGCGACTCACCGTCCATCGACTTAGGTACCTCGGCTCCCGCCCCCTCGACCAGGGATCGGCCCCGCTCGGCGTTGAAGGCCTCAGTGGGCCGATGTGACACGGCGGCGGTCAGCGGCAATCCGACCGGCGTCGGGGCGTCCTGAGGCAGCAAGAGTTCAGCTGTCTCCAGCGCGGCCAGCTGGTAGCCAATCCCCGCTGCACCGATCCCGCCTGGGATGACTCCGAGCTGACAGTTGCCGGTGCTCACATCGATCGCCGCCAGCCCCACACGGTCGCCGGCCGCCAGGAGCGCGACGCACCGGGCGGTGGCTCCGGGAGCGAGGAAGCTGTCCTCGATCAGGGTGCCGGCGGTCAGGACCCGGACCACCCGGCGGGCAACCAGTTTGCCCGGACGGGCAGTTTCAATCTGGTCGCAGACGGCCACCTTGATACCCGCGTCCAGCAGCTTGCGGGCGTACGGGGCGAGGCTGTGATGGGGAACCCCGCACATCGCCACCTTTCCCGCCTTGCCAAAGGGGCGGGCGGTGAGGGCGACTTCCAGGATGGGGGCGGCCCGCTCCGCGTCCTCACCGAAGACTTCGAAGAAGTCGCCCATTCGGAACAGCACGATGCAGTCTGGATGTGCTCGTTTGGCGGCCCAGTACTGGCGCACCGCCGGTGTGTCCGGAGTCTCCGTCCGCACCTCGGCCGGAGGGCTCGCGGCGCCCACGGGCGTCAAGCGGCCACGAGCTGCCAGGCCGTGGCCGCGGTGACCCGGGCGGTGACCGTCTCACCCGCAGCAGCTGGTCTCTCCAGCCACGCGACTCGGTTCTGGCGGGTGCGGCCGTAGGCGCGGCCGTCTTCACCTACCCCTTCGACCAAGACCTCCACTTCGGCTCCGATCAACGCGCTGTTCCGCTCCTCGCTGATCCGCCGCTGGAGCCCTAACACGGCCTGTAGACGCTCCTTCTTGGCCGTCAAGGGAACGTCGTCCTCCCGCCGGTAGGCGGCCGTCCCCGGGCGGGGCGAATAGGCCTGAACGTGGACAGTGTCGAACCGCACCTCCTCCAGCATCTGCATCGTGGCCGCGAACTCGGCGTCGGTCTCGGCGCAGAACCCAACGATCACGTCCGTGCTGAGGGAGATCCCCGGGACTCTCGCTCGGGCTCTCTCCAGCACCCGGAGGTACTCGCCGACCGAATACTCCCGCTTCATCCTGGAGAGGCAGGAGTCACTCCCGGACTGGACCGGCAAGTGGAACTGCTCGCAGGCGGTGGGGAGATCGGCGATCGCGTCCAGCAGCCGCGCTGAGGCATTGCGAGGATGAGAGGTCAGAAATCGCAGCCGCTGGAGCCCCGGGAGCTTGTCCACCCTGGCCATCAGTTCGGGCAGCCCGGAGCCGTCCTCGGGGCTGACGTAGGAGTTCACGTTTTGGCCGAGCAGGGTGATCTCGACCACTCCCCGCTCCACCAGCTGCCGGGCTTGCATCTCGATCTGCTCGGCGGGTCGGCTGGACTCGCGACCCCGCACGAACGGAACGATGCAGTAGGTGCACATCTCGTTGCAACCCAGGATGACCGGCAGGTAGGCGAACAGCCGATCTGAAGCCGGAAGTGGTACCGGCCCTTCGAGCGCGCCCTGGTACAGATCGCGGAGCCGGGCGAAGAAGCCGTCAGGCTCACGCATATCGAAGACGTAGTCCAGGTGCCGGAAGCGCCGGAGGAGGCTGCCGCCATGCTCCCCCACCATGCATCCGGTCAGGGCGATGCCCCTTCCTGGGCGGGCTTGCTTCCAGGCCGCCAGTTCACCTAGCCGGCTGCTGGCCCGGTCTTCCGCATGTTGGCGGACGGCACAGGTGACCAGCACGGCCAGGTCCGCGTTTTCCAGTTCCACACCAGGTACCATGCCCAGCTCGGAGAACTGCTCCGCGAGACTGTCCGCATCGGCCCTGTTCATCTGGCAGCCGACCTGCCAGATGTTGACCCGCGGGGCTCGGTCGCCGCTGACGGCGATCGGCGTCCGCTGGGGCCGGGCCTCAAGAAGAGGCAGCGGGCTGAACACCGACCGGGGCCCGACTGCCCCCGTCAGCGGACCTCCACCACGAGGCGCATTCCCGTCCGTTCCTCGCCATCGATGGCGATGTCGATGAACGACGGGATGCAGACCAAATCTAGGCCGCCGGCGGCGACGTAGCCGCGGGAGATCGCGATCGCCTTGACCGCCTGGTTGATCGCCCCTGCCCCGATCGCTTGGATCTCGACCCGGTGCTGAGTTCGGACCACGCCCGCAATCGCCCCGGCAACCCGCACTGGTTGCGAGGTGGCAGAGACCTTAAGTACTTCCACTGGGGTGGCGGCGCTCCCGCCGGTGGGCGAAGTCGGAATTGACAAGCTGTCCAAGGTCCTGAAGTGTGATCCGGATTCTACTTCTAAAAG
>DATLTJ010000017.1:0-24194 GCA_035533655.1 Candidatus Acidiferrales bacterium
CTTGTACGGCATGTCAGTGGTGGGCTATCTGCCCCGGGCGTTCCAAGCGATCCTGGCCCGGTTCCGCATCCCCTGGATCGCGCTGATCGCCTCCACCGTGGTGGGCTGCCTCTTCTTCCTGCCACTCCCTAGTTGGTACGAACTGGTCGGGATCATCACTTCAGCGACAGTGTTGACCTACATCATGGGTGGGATCGGGGTGCACGTTCTGCGCCGCACCGCTCCCAATCTGGCCCGGCCCTTCCGGCTGCCCGCGGCCGATCTGATCGGCCCCGCGGGGTTCATCGGGGCCCTGATGATCGTCTACTGGTCGGGTTTTCCCACGCTCGCGATAGTCTTCGCCGCCGTCTTCGTCGCTCTGCCTGTCTTCGTCTGGTTCTACGCCCCCAACAAGGGCTGGATCAACCCGATCTCTGGCGGAGTCCTAGGACTGGTTTTCCTCGTCCTTTGGATCATCGTTCAGCGCTGGGGTCAGTGGGCGCTGGTGGCCACTCCGACGACCGTCCCCCACCCAGCGTTCCCGGTGTTCTACTTCGCGACCATCTTGTTGGTGGGCGGCTTCACCGGCGTGCTCTACTACCTCTGCAACGAAGAGGGTCGCAAAGCCGTCAGCAGCAGTTGGTGGCTGATCTATTTCCTCTTGGCCGTCTTTGGCCTCTCCTACTACGGAGCCTACGGGCCGCTCAAGACACCGGGGATCCCCTTCCCGGCGGACCTGTTGGTGGTGATCATGCTCGGCTTGGTCGCCTACGGGTGGGCGATCCACAGTGGCTACGAGACCGAGGACATCCAGGCCATCGTAGCTTCCGGAAGTGGTCTGGTCGGCGGTGGTGACGAGCCCTCGGCCCCCGCTGCTCCCGCTGCTCCCTCGCCAGCACCCTCGGGGTTCGGACACTGAGCTAGGCCAGCTCTACGCGGCCATCCGTCCAGAGAACAAGGGCCCATCCGGGATCTCCCGGATGGGCCCTTCGATTGGGGAGCGTGGGAGATCCTAGAGCCTTATCGGGACCAAGGACCGCTGACGGCAGGGAGCTAGAGTCGAAGCCGATGGCTGATTACGACCCGGCATCTGGACTGCCTCCGGAACGACTGGTCACGGGCTGGCGCAGGCTGCTGGTCGAGCCTCGCCGCCCACCCCGAATCGCCACCAGTCCTTACGCCGACTGGCTGGTGGTGGGGACCGTCTGCATCGGGGCCTTCATGGGCCAGCTGGACTCCAGCATCGTGGTCATTGCCCTGCCCACCCTGCAGACCTACTTCCACAGCAACATCGGTGCCGTCGAGTGGGTCTCGCTGGCTTATCTCCTCGCCCTGATCGCCCTGGTGGTGGCGATCGGGCGCTTCGCCGACATGGTGGGCCGGAAGCTCCTGTACATCTACGGCTTCGGAATCTTCATCCTCGGCAGCGGTCTCTGCGGACTGGCCCCCAGCCTGCTCGCTCTCGACGCCTTCCGGGTTCTCCAGGGACTGGGCGCGGCCATGCTGCAGGCGAACAGCGTCGCTTTGATCGTCCAGGCGCTGCCCCGAAAGAAGTTGGGCCGCGGGATCGGGGTGCAGGGGGCGGCCCAGGCGCTGGGCCTGTCCTTGGGGCCGGCGGTCGGCGGGTTCCTGCTGGTGCTGGGGGGTTGGCGCCTGCTCTTCCTGGTCAACGTGCCGGCCGGGCTCATCGGATTCGCGCTGGGCTGGTACCTGCTGCCCCGGAGCCGGCACCTGGCCGACCGGGAGTCGATCGATTGGGTGGGCATCGCCCTCTTCGTGGTGGCGATCGCCAGCCTGCTCTTGGCCCTTTCGTCGGGCGATCAGCAGGGGTGGGGTTCACCCTTCGTGCTGACCACCTTCGTCCTGGCCATGGGCGCCGGGGTGGGGTTCATCGCCTGGGAGCGGCGCGCCCCCGCCCCGATGATGCAGTTGCCGGTGTTTCGGCTGCCCGCCTTCAGCTTCGGGATCGCCAGCGGCCTGCTTTCCTACCTGACGCTGTTCGGGGTGCTCTTTGTCTTCCCCTTCTACCTGCAGTTCGCTGGCCACCTCAACCCGGGCGCGGCCGGGCTGCGTCTGCTCACCCTCCCGCTCGCCTTGGGGGTGAGCGCGCCGATCTCCGGAATCGTGGCCGACCGCTGGGGGGCTCGACCGCTAACGGTGGGCGGCATGGCCCTCACCGCCGCTGGTTTGGTGGCGATCGCGCTGCACCCCAGCAGCAGCGGACTCCTGCTGGTGGAACTGGTCGCGATCGGCATCGGGCTGGGCACTTTCACCCCGCCCAACAACGCGGCGATCATGGGGGCGGTGCGACGGAACCAGGCCGGCATGGCGAGCGGGATTCTCAACATGACCAGAGGGTTGGGAACCGCTCTCGGGGTGGCGCTCACGGGACTGGTCTTCGGGCTGGCGGCCGGCACCTCCGCCAGCCACGCCCACTCGCCGACGCGGGCCAGTCACGGGCTGGTGGCGGCCGCGGTGTTCCTGGCGGTGGTGGCGCTGACAGCCGCGCTCCTCTCCTTGATGCGGGGAAGTGGCAAGCTCAGCGACAGTCCTTTGGTGAATGCCGAAGTCTGAGCGGCTGGGAGCGGGAGTACGGTTTCCGGCGATGGCCCTTGACAGACCAGTCGAGTTGAGGTCTACCCTACCGCCAGCCCAGTCTGGTCGGCAAAGGCCCCGGTTAGTGCGTCAGCAGGAGGCGGTGGATGGTTGAAGGTGTCCTGACGGCGATCTCCCCAACGGCCGCCGCCAATCCCTACGTGACCGCGCAGCGCCAGTTCGACCAGGCCGCCAGCATCCTCGGCCTCGACGAGGGGATGCGGCAGGTACTGCGCGAGGTCCGGCGGGAACTCACGGTTAACTTTCCGGTCCGCATGGACGACGGCAGCATCCGCATTTTCACCGGTTATCGAGTGCAGCACAACCTCACCCGCGGTCCCGCCAAGGGGGGTATCCGCTACCACCCCCAGGTCAGTCTCGACGAGGTCAAGGCCCTGGCCATGTGGATGAGCTGGAAGTGCGCGGTGACCAACCTCCCCTACGGCGGTGCCAAGGGGGGGGTGATCTGCGACCCCGCCGAGCTCAGCCTGCACGAGCTGGAGAACCTGACCCGACGTTTCGCGAGTGAGATCTCGATGTTGATCGGGCCCGAGTCCGACATCCCGGCCCCCGACGTGAACACCAACCAGCAGACCATGGCCTGGATCATGGACACGATCTCGATGGAGAAGGGCTACTCGATCCCAGCCACGGTGACCGGCAAGCCGCTCTCGATCGGGGGCTCGGAGGGGCGCCCGGCCGCCACCGGCCGGGGGGTCATGGTGGTGACCCTGGAGGCCTGCCGCCGGATGGGGATCGAGCCCACCGATTCCACGGTCGCGATCCAGGGGTTCGGCAACGTCGGCAGCGTCAGCGCCCAGCTGCTCCACGAGCAGGGCTTCAAGGTGGTCGCCGTCTCGGACGTCTTCGGGGGCATCCACAACCCCCAGGGTCTCGACGTCCTAGAGCTGCTGGAGCACGTCCGGATCAACGGCCGAGTTACCGGGTTCCCGGGGGCCACCGAAACGATCACCAATGCCGGTCTGCTGGAGCTGCCGGTAACCATCCTCATCCCCGCCGCCCTGGAGAACCAGCTGACCATGGACAACGCCGCCAAAGTGCAGGCCCGACTGGTGGTGGAGGCCGCCAACGGCCCGACCACCCCCGAGGCTGACGACGTCTTCCACCAGCGGGGGGTGACCTTGGTTCCCGATATCCTCGCCAACGCCGGTGGGGTCACGGTCTCTTACTTCGAGTGGGTCCAGGACCTGCAGTCCTTCTTCTGGGAGGAGTCCGAGATCAATGGCCGGCTGACCCGGATCATGCAGCGGGCTTACGATCAGGTCGACGAACTGGCCCGCGAGCATTCGACCACCCTGCGGATGGGCGCGTACTGCCTAGCGGTCAAGCGCGTCGCCGACGCGACCTCGGTGCGCGGCATCTATCCGTAGCTGAGCGCTCACCAGCGCCGGGCGGAACTGTGCAGAGAAAGGCGATCAGTCACCGACCAGGAGGTCAGCTATGAACGGCCTGATGATGGACTATCCGCTGACCCTCACCCATCTCTTCCAGCACGGGGTTCGCTACTTCCCCGATCAGGAGATCGTAACCCAGCGCGCGGAGGGTGAACCCCACCGCTACTCCTTCGCCCAGTTCGGCCAGCGCACCGAGCGGCTGGCTCGAGCGCTGGACCGGCTGGCGGTGCGTCCCGGAGACCGGGTGGGCACGTTCGCCTTCAACACCTACCAGCACCTGGAGTGCTACTTCGCCATTCCCGGCAAGGGCGCGGTGTTGCACACCCTCAACATCCGACTCTTCCCCGATGACCTGGCCTTTGTGATCAACGACGCCGAGGACCAGGTGATCTTCTGCCAGCGGAGCGTGTTGCCGTTACTCCAGAAAGTCGCCGACCGAATCCCCTCCGTGCGCCTGGTCGTGCTGATGGGCGAGGGCGAGGCTGACGTCGCCGGGCTGCCGGAGACGATCGACTACGAGGAGCTGCTGGCGGCTAGCGAGCCGGGCGGCGAATGGCCGGAGCTGGACGAGCGCCAGGCCGCCGCCATGAGCTACACCTCCGGGACCACCGACCGGCCCAAGGGAGTCGTCTACAGCCACCGGTCCTCCTACCTCCACGCGGCGTCGGCCGGCACCGCCGGATGGATCGGGCTCTCGTACGAGGACGCGCTGCTGCCGGTGGTGCCCATGTTCCACGTCAACGCTTGGGGACTGTCCCATGCCGCCATCGGTTTCGGCACCAAGCTGGTACTGCCCGATCGCTTCCTGGATCCAGTCCACCTGCTGGCGCAACTCCAAGCGGAGTCGGTCACAGTGACCGCCGGGGTGCCCACCATCTGGGGCGCCTTGCTCAATCATTTGGACCAGCAACCGACTCCCCTCCCCCAGTTGCGGATGATCATCTGCGGCGGCTCGGCGGCTCCCGCCTCTCTGATCGCCGGGTTCGACCGGCACGGTCTCAATATGGTCCATGCCTGGGGCATGACCGAGACCTCGCCGGTCGGCACCGTCAACTTCGTCAAACCAACCCTGCGCGACCAGAGCAAGGAGGTGCTGCTGAACCTGCGGGCGAAACAGGGTATCCCCGCTCTGGGCGTCGATTTGCGCATCACCGATCTGGACACGGGGGAGGAGTGCCCCGCCGACGGCCGGACCCCCGGCGAGATCCAGGTACGAGGGCCCTGGATAGCCCGGGCCTATTACCACGACCCCGACGACCACGATGGCCGCTTCACCGCCGATAAGTGGTTCCGCACGGGCGACGTCGCCACCATCGATTCCGAGGGCTACGTCCAGATCGTGGACCGCACCAAGGACCTGGTGAAATCCGGCGGCGAGTGGATCTCGTCCGTGACCTTGGAGGGAGAACTGATGGCCCATCCCAAGGTCAAGGAAGCAGCCGTGGTGGGCTTTCCCCACTCGCACTGGTCGGAACGCCCGGTCGGCTTCGTGGTCCCCCGCCCCGAGCACCAGGCGACCTTGACCAAGGAGGAGCTGCTGGAGTTCCTCCGTCCCCGGGTCGCCTCCTTCTGGCTACCGGACGAGATCGTCTTCCTGGAAGAGGTGCCCAAGACCAGCGTCGGCAAATTCGACAAGAAGTTGCTCCGCCAGCAGTACGCTGATCTCAACCTAGGCTGAGAGAGCTGGCTTAGGTAGCCTCCGGTTCAGGCTGTGGCTGCGGCTCGGAGGCAGCCCTCGACCAGCATGGCGATCGCCTGCGGGCGCTCCAGGTTGGCCAGGTGAGCCATCTCCGGCAGAACCTGAAATGTGACCCCTGGCACTCGCTCGGCCACCGGTGCACTCCGGATCACCAGGCAGGGAACGTCGAGGGCACCGCACGCTACGGTGGTTGGTGCCCTCACCTCCGCCTGTCGCCGCCAGGCGTCAGGCGGATCCGGCCCGGCCGGACTCCTCCGGTTGGCCGTTGCGAAGCACGACGGCGTTCAACGCCAATGCGAGCCGCTGCGCCTCACCAACGACCCGGCCCTCTCGGGCCCTCGGACCGTCGAGCCAAAGCCAGGTCTCCAGCCCGATTGGCCTAATCGAGGTCGCCGGCGGCAAGTGCCCGGTCGATGAGTTCGCTGAAGCGCTGGGTGTCCTGATCCAGCTCCGGCTCTGGTGCGCCGCTCACCCCGGGGGATAGGAGGATCAGACCCGCCACCAGATTCGGCTCGGCCAACGCGCAGCCCAACGCCAACCGGCCGCCCAGCGAGGCGCCGACCAAGCAGGCCGGTCGTTCCGCCGCCTACTGGAGTACCTCCAGCAGGTCCTCGAGATGAGAGCATGAACCGGGGTCAGCCCGTGACTCGCCGTAACCGCGCATGTCGTACGCGACCTTGGTCCCCAGCTCGGGCAGGTCCGCGATCACCGCCTCCCCGAACCGGCGGTCGCAGACACCATCGGGCAAGAACACCACCGCCGGAGAACCCGTACCCCAGCGCGCTCCGGCAAGCTGGGCGCCATTTGCCTCGATGAGAGTTCGCTGGCCGGGGCCCATCAATGCATCCCCGTTGAGCGCGCCCTGACGGGCCGCACCGACGCGGCGGTGGAGCGTCGAAGCCGGAGGGGGCTGCTCGCGCAGCTCAGCTTACCTCCCTCAGCTGGGGCAATCGGCGCGCCAGGCAGTCCACGCGCCGGCATGGCCTGGACTGGCGTAAAGCACGTTGTGTTGGTTGGCAAAAACGCACGTCCAGCCGGGCTGTTTCTGCAGCAGCAAAGTCAGCGGATCCTCCCTTCCTTGCCACACCAGGCTGACCTGGTAATGGCGCAGGATCGACATGGTTCCCGGTCCCGCACCGACCGCGGTGAGGTACTGCGTCAACACCTTGGGGCCCATCAGGTCAACCTCGCCGAAAATGAATAGCCGGTCCGACGCGCAGGCGCGGCCGGCGGGATCGCGATGGTCCAACCGATAGAGCAGCCAGCCTGAGCTCCCGTAGGGGGTGAAGACCCGGGCGGTGGGGCCATCGCAGATAATCCGGCCCACCTGGACTGGGTAGGCGGATCCGTTCAGGTGATCGTCGGGATTGTTCAGCTGGGCTGACACCCGCACCGCGCTGGCGAGCACCACCATCAGCAGGACCGCCCCCACGAACCAGCGGGGGGCCGGACGGCGCTGGCGCCGCGGCGCCATCCGCCGTGCCGTCTGGACGTGGTCGAGCAGCCCCTGCATGCCGTCGGCCCAGAGCGGCAGAACCATGATCGCGAAGAGAGGAATGTCCCGCACCGCGTAGAGGAGCAGGAATGTCCCAGCTCCCGCCAGTAGGAGGTCGGCGGGCCGGGTGTGTTTGGCCCAGCGGGCCACCAGGATAGTGCTCAGCAACAAAAACAGAACCGGGACCGAGGCCAGGGCATGGAAGTTGGGGGGCTGCCACTCGTTGAGGTTGGCCTGGGCCACCGGGCTGAGGAGAAGGTGCAAGGGGTACAGGTAGAGACCCCAGCCGTTGGGGTTGAACATGGCGGCCAGCCCCGACAGCACCAGCGCCGCCCCCAAGTCCCATAGCTGTCTTACGGAGAGCGACTTCTCAGCCTTCAGCCACCGGCTGAGCGCCTCTCCCACCAGGAAGACCGCGATCACCCCCAGTCCGACCACGAACCCGCCGTGGAGGTTCCCCCAGACCACGAACATGGGGAGCAGCCAGGCTAGGAGTCGGCGGGTCGGCCGGCGCCGGTAGGCGTCGAGCAACACCAGCAGGACGCCAAGGAACCCGAAGGAGAACATCTGGGGACTGGGCCCCCAGATCTGAAGGCCAGAGATGATCACCAAGACCGCCCCGAAGGCCAGGATCCAGCGCGAGAGGCCCGGGCGATTGACCCGCATCACCCCGAACACGAATCCCACCCAGGCGACCACGGCCATTAGCAGGATCACCGGGGTCATCCCCAAGGCTCGGTACAACAGGGCGTAGATCGCTTCCGAGCCCCACTCCTGGGTGATGAAGGGATGGGTGGCGGCGGTGAAGGTGTAGGCGTTGTGCTGGGGCACTCCCGAAGCCAGGATGTCCAGGCCCACCCGCAGGTGCCACCAGAAGTCCGGGTCGTACTGGGGCTGGGTGAAGGCGGCAAAGCCCAGGATCGCCACCGCGATCAGAAATACGGTGGGACCGTCCGGCGCCCAGCGTCGGGTCACGATCGGCGGCGGCACCCCGCTCTCAACGGACATACTCGGATGGGGATTCTAGGTCGGCTCCACCGACTTCAAGCGAAGTCCTTGCTACGATCGCGCAGGGCTTCGGTAACGGTCGCGCGAAGGTGGTATCGGGCACGGCGAGCAGGGCTGACCTCACCGCCGCAGGCCTCGGATTCCGAGTTAGGTTCCACCGCCTCGGTCGACACCGCGCAATTGGTAAGTGCGAGGCCATCGGCGACCGTAGATCCCTGCCACGGATGGGCTCTCAGATGGCGTCGGAACATTCGCCCAATCGCTCCTCAAATCGGCGGAACGGCGCCTCGCCGACCAGCCCAGGAGAGATCGAGCGCGGCCCACGGACCCACGAGCGGGACGCCCGGCCGGAATCGTGCTCCCCGGGCAGCGAGGGTTTCGTTTCATCCGCGCTGAGTTGGCGGAGGCACCAGCTCCCCCACCCCGCTCGATCCGAATCAGTTAGATGAAGAGCCCGCTTGGGGATGATGCCACAGCGGTTGATACGGCGCGCTTCATGATTGAAGAGCATCGGGACGATCCGGAACTCTGCGCCAATTTCATCGTGCAGGAGCTCGAAGCAGATCTTGGCACTGGCCACACTCGCGACTCGAACTTTCCCGGTTTCCAGTACTGGGGAGTGCACGACGAACTAGGGAGGTGGCGGCCCGGTCGGGTCGTCGGTTAGGCGACGGCCTCTGCTTCCCAGCCACAGAGCAGCTCCGCCACCCCAGCCCCCCGCTCCACGGGGGCGCCCAGCCGCAGTAGGGACTGCTCGAGCGCCGCAACTCCAGTCAGCAGTTCCGGCAGCGAGCTCGCGCCCATGTGGCCGATCCGGATCGCGCTCTGGCTCCAGTCCCCCAGGCCGACCGCGATCGCGACCCCGGCTTTGGCCACTTCAATTCGGAGCGCGTCCGGAGTGATCCCTTTGGGCACCGCCAAGGCCGACACCGTGGTTCCAAGCAACTCGTCCCCACTCACGGTGTTGAGCCCGATTGCCCGCAGGCCCCGTCTAGTCGCCCTGGCCATCTGCCGGTGGCGCGCGAAACGCTCCGGCCAACCCTCGCCTTCGGCGATCGCCATCGCCGCTGCCCCGGCGGCGATCAGGTTAGTGGGCAGGGTGGCGAAGTAGTGGGCCGTCGGGTCGGTCATGGGTGCGAGCCAGTGGAGCCAATCCAGAAAGTACCCGACCGGACCGCCGAGCTGGCGCCGACGCTCCAGCGCCCGCGCGCTGACCACCACGATCGCCAACCCCGGAGGCATGGCGAGGGCCTTCTGGGACGCCGTGATGACCACGTCGATTCCTCCTCCGCCCATGTCGATCGGCATCCCACCGAGGCTGGCCACCGCGTCCAGGATCAGGACCGCGTCGTGATCCCGCGCCACCCTCGCGTAGTCCGCGAAGGGAGCCGCCACGCCATTGGCGGTGTCCACATGGGTGACGGTGAGCACCCTGGCCCCAGTCTGAGTCAGGGCCCGCTCGACCGCCGCAACCGGGACCCGCTCGCCCCACTCGCAGCTCACTAGTTCGACCCTGGCCCCATGAGCCCGGGCGATGGCCGCGAACCGGTCGCCGAAGAAGCCATGGCTGACCACCACGACAACCTCGCCCGGGGCGACGGTGTTGATCAGGGCGGACTCCATCGCGGAGGTCCCGCTGCCGGCCGTCACCAGGACCGCCGGCAGCTCCTTGGCCGGATCCTGGCCGAAGCCCAGGGAATGCAGCACACCGAACTGGAGCGCCTGGAGATCGGTGGCGGCGGCGGCGCTGTTGTGCGCCACCGTCGGTCGGGCCAGCGCCTCGAGAACCTGTCGAGGCACCGGCGTGGGCCCGGGGATCAATAGCAAGGGCGACTCCGGGGCGCGCTCTTCAGACGGACTCAAAGAACTCATCAGACAGGGAACACTCCATGGCGGCGTTCGGGAGCCGAACGCGTGCGGCCGGCCGCGGCCGCCAGGCGCCAGATCAGTTGGTCACGCAGGTCGGTCGGATCGACAATGGCGTCCAAGACCAGGTCGGAGGCGAGTTGGAAGATGTCAACGTCCTCGACGTACTCGGCCCGCAACTTGGCCACGAATTCCTGTCGTTCCGCCTCAGGTAAGGCGGCGATGCGATTGGCGTAGACCGCGTTGACGGCGGCCTCCGGGCCCATCACCGCAATCTCCGCGGTCGGGAGGGCTAGGGTGGCCTCAGGCTCGAAGGCGGGACCGCTCATCGCGTAGAGCCCAGCCCCGTACGCCTTGCGCAGCACCACGCAGATACGGGGGACGGCCGCCGAGCTGAGCGCCGCGATCATCTTGGCCCCGTGGCGGATGATCCCGTCCCGCTCCACGGCCGAACCGATCATGAAACCGGGGACATCGGCCAGGAAGATCAAGGGCAGGTTGAAGGCATCGCACAGGCTGATAAAGCGGGCCGCCTTGTCGGAGGAGTCGACAAACAGCACTCCGCCCTGATGTTCCGGCTGCGAGGCGACTACCCCTACCGCGCGGCCCCCCAACCGACCCAGCCCGCAGACCAGCTCCTTGGCGTACAAGGCCTTGATCTCGAAGAAAGAGCCTCCGTCCAGAAGAGCTTCCAACACCAGGTGAATGTCGTAGCCCTTGGTCGACTCGGCTGGCAATAAGTCACCGATGTCGGTGTGGCTGGCGGGCGGTCTGGTCGCCGCCGCGGGTGGCTCTCCCCGCCAGTTAGATGGAAAAAAGGAGAGATATCGACGCAGCGACTCGATGGCGGCTTCCTCATCGGGACAGAGCAGGTCGCCACACCCGCTCACCGTGCAGTGCATGCGCGCCCCGCCCATCTCCTCCAGCGAGACGTGCTCGCCGACCACTTCCTCGGCCATCCGCGGCGAGCCCAGGTACATGGATGCGTTGCCTTCGACCATGAAGGTGACGTCGCAGAAAGCCGGGATGTAGGCGCCGCCGGCGGCGCTCGGTCCGAAGAGGACGCAGGGCTGCGGAATCTGACCACTGAGCCGGACCTGGTTGTGAAAGATCCGTCCGGCATGACGCCGGCCCGGGAACATCTGGCGCTGCTCGGTGATCCGGGCTCCCGCCGAGTCGACCAGGTAGCAGAGCGGCAGTTGCAAGTGCTCCGCCTGCTCCTGGATCCGCAGGATCTTCTCCACCGTCCGTGGCCCCCAGGAGCCGGCTTTGACGGTGGGGTCGTTGGCCATGACGCAGATGCGCCGCCCGTGGACCGTGCCGATGCCGGTAACCACGCCGTCCGCACCCATCTCGTCGGGAGCAGCGCTGTTGGCCAGGAGACCATCCTCGAGAAGGGCGGTCGCTGGGTCGAACAGCAGGCGAAGTCGCTCCCGCACCGGCAGCTTACGCTGGCCGGGGAGCTTGCTCCGGTAGCGCTCCGGCCCGCCCAGCCGGGCGCTGGAGCTGCGCCGTCGCAGCTCATCGCGGCGAGCTGCGCCCGCCGATCCCTCACTCCGGGCGGGATCGGGCGAGATGCTCATCTACCCGCCGAGTATATCGGCCACTCCTCGGCCTCCCCGACCGCCGCCGATGCTTAGACTGCGGGTGTGGCTGAGGAACCAGCTCGCCCGCTCTGGCAACTGGCTGCCGCTGGTGCCTGCGGGCTTGATGAGGTGGGCCGGGGGGCTTTGGCTGGTCCTTTGGTGGCGGCCGCGGTTGTCCTGCCCCGGGATTTCACCCATCCCCTGCTCCGAGACAGCAAGCTGCTCTCCGAGAAGCAGCGGGAGGCAATCGAGCCGGCGATCCGCCGGGAGGCAATGGCAGTTCAGGTCATCTCGATTGAGGTCGCCGAGATCGATGACCAAGGGGTAGGCTGGGCCAACCGGGTGGCCTTTGAGCGGCTGATCGAGGCGGTCACGGCTCCTGAGTACCTGGGCGACGGCAACCTGGCGATCCGGACCCAACGCCAGTACCGCAGTGTGATCGGCGGAGATCGCCTGGTGCCCGCGATCTCCGCCGCCTCGATTGTGGCCAAGGTCTACCGGGACCGGCTCATGCGTGAACTCCATCCTCACTTCGCCCATTACGACTGGGAGCACAACAAGGGCTACGGGAGCCCTCACCACCTGAGCGCCATCTCGCGGCACGGTATCTGCCACCATCACCGGCGCAGCTTTATCCACCGCGAGCAGCCGGGCCTTTTCGACCAGCTGGTCACCGACCGGGTCTGACAACCCAGACTCGGCCTAGCTCACCAGCCGCGGGTCGCCCACTCCGGGAACTGGGGCGCCTCGGCACCGATTGAGGTGGCGCCGCCGTGCCCGGGGAACACCACGGTGGCAGGCGGGAGCGGCATGAGTTGGCTGCGAATGCTCTCCACGATGGTCGGGAAATGGCCCAACGGGGGCGTCGTGGCGCCCGGGCCACCAGGGAACAAGGTGTCGCCGGTGAAGACAAAGCCGGGATGGTAGAAGCAGATGCTCCCGGGCGTGTGCCCGGGGGTGGACAACACTTGCAGCTGGCGGTTGCCAAAGTCGACCAACTGGCCGTGTTCCAGGGATCGGGCGGGCGGGGGCTCCGGGAACATCCTGAGGTCCGCCGGATGGGCGCCGGTCCAGGCTCCGGGAAACTGCGCCTGGACCGCGGCCAGCGCCTGCCAATGGTCCGCGTGACCGTGCGTCT
This sequence comes from Candidatus Acidiferrales bacterium, assembly GCA_035533655.1. GTDB lineage: Bacteria > Chloroflexota > Dormibacteria > Aeolococcales > Bog-877 > Bog-877. The sequence goes on from DATLTJ010000017.1 coordinate 12,782, forward strand.
CCAGGATGGCAACGAGCTTCAGGTCACCCACCGCGTCAATCAGCTTGTCCGCCTCGTTGGCGGCGTCGATGAGCACGGCCGCCCCGGTTTCCGGGCAGGCGACCACATAGGCCGCGTTATCGATGGGACCAACTCTGCGCACCCGGATGCGCAGAGCGTCGTCCACATCCCAATCGGTCGCCGGATTCGTGTGAAGCAAGAGGTGTTAACTCCCAGAGCCGATGCTTAGAGGCTGCCAGATACGGCAGCCTACCAAGGACGGCAGCGGGACCATCGCTGCCCCACCAGCCCCAGGGCTGAGTTACCGAGTGGGCGCCGGCATTGCCGGCGCCCGGTTCCCCGGCACCAGCCCGCTGCCAACGACCCAAAAGCCGCCCCTCCGCCGGCACCAGCGCCTCCCCGGGAAAATCACGCCGAACCCCAGGATCGGGAGCGCCGTGGCCAGTCCCGCAACCGCGTAGTTGAGGTGATCGCCAGGGCGAAGCAGCGCCAGGAGGGGGGAACGCCCCCGGGAGCGGCCCGGAGGTTGAAGCCAATCCAAACGGCGACCAGCAGAAGCCAGAGCTGGCGCCTGCGGAGTGGTGACCTCCGGTAATCCGGCACGGCGGCTAGGCCGACGCCAAGGCTCAAGCGTGGGGACCGGTCTCAGGCCAGACGATCCCCTGTCGCTGGGCCAGCAGCGGCAGCCGGGGTAGCAAGTCGCCCTCGACCACGAGCGGCCAGCTGTAGGTCGCGGCCATCTCCCGCGCTTGGCGCCGGATCTCCTCGCTGACCGCGGAGTCGGACGCCACCCGGTAGATGACCTGGGCCAGCTCGTGGGGACTGTCGGTCTCGATCACCAAGCTGTTGTGGAGGTGGCGGGCATAATCCTCGCCGGTCGCGCCGACGACCGCCACCCCACCCGCCGCCATCGTCTCCAGTCCGACCAGCCCGAAGGGTTCAAACCCAGAGTTCGCCAGGACCGCCAAAGAGGAGGCGTAGAGCACCGGCAGGAGTTGCTCAGGCAGGAAGCGAGTCAGTTCGAGGAGGTCGACATCGGGAGTGGCTCGGAGGGCACGGGCCAGATCCCCCACCTCGTTGACCGCCTCATCCCACTGCGCCACCCGCAGGCCCAGATCCCGGGCCGCCGCCATCACGTCTTGGCGATAGTGCTCATTGCTACCGCGAACCAGCATCCGCACCGGGACCGCAGCCGCGCGGAGCTCGCTCAAAGCGCGCACCGCCTGCACCCAGCGCTTGTCCCGGTGGAACCGACCGACCTTGAGCAGGACGGGACACGGGCCGGCTGCCTCGCGCAGGGTGCTGACTGCCGCCTCATCGACCGGGACCAGGTATTCCTCGGGGATCCCGTTGGGGATGACGATGGGATCGACCCCAAAGCCTCCGACCAGCAAGCGCATGTGGCGGCTGATGGTCGTGATCCCGGCCGCCCGCTCCAGTCCCACCCAATCCATCCGCTCGAATCCGAATTGGTTGTTGGCGTTCCAGAGCACCAGACAGCGATTCCCCAGCTCCCGCTCGGACAGCAGTTCGAACGTGCTCTGGGCCCAGTTCGCGGTCTGCCACTCCTCGAAGAGCAGCACCGGCAGCCGACCCGCCTGGATCTGGGGCAAAACCCACTCGTCCACCAGCTGGAGCGGGAAGCGGGCCGCGAGGTAGCTGACCTTGAGCCGCTCTCCCTGGTACACCCCGCCGGGAAACTCTCGGGAGACTTCCTGGCCGATTCGGACAAACTCGACTTCCTCCCGCACCTCGTTCGCTGGTAGCTGCGGGTCCCCGACGAAGTACAGCCGGGTCGGCGCACCAGTGGCCGCTAACGCCCGGCTCAGCTGGGTGACCCGCACCCCCAACCCCCCTGCCTGGCTGTACTGGTCGGGGCCCTCCATCGAGATCAGCGCGAAAGCCAGCCGGGGACTAGCGGAATCCATGGCCGAGATTGTGCCGGTAGCGGTGGCTGCTGGTGGGCTTCTCGTGCTCCCGCCGACTCACCACCGAGAGTTCCGCCCTATTGCCCGAGCCAGGACTGTGGAGCCCCCCGGTGGAGTGAATCGCTGACCGCTGCCGGCAGTCGGGCGAGATGCGCCCGGTACCGGGTCGGAAGCAGCAGCGGGAAATCGCTGCCGAAACAGAGCCGACCGGTCCCCAGCAACTGGTCCACCGCCGAGACGGTTCCCGGCTGGTACAGGTAGGGCAGGGCGGCCGTGTCAAACCAGAGTTGGCGGCAGAGCGCCAGCACCTCGGGCATGTGCGCGTAGAAGGGCAGTCCCCCACCCAGGTGGGCAAGACAGACGCGGAGCCCGGGCGAGCACTCCAGAGCCGGGGCCAGGAGCTCCCAAAACCGGCCCGGAGAGGCCGTTCCCTTGCCCGGGTACTGGTGCCCGACCGGTTCACTGGCGTGGAGCATCAGCGGCCAGTCCATCTCCACCAAGGTCAACAGGGCATCCTTCAATCCCTTCTCGAACCGGAGCGCGAAACCCTGCGCGTCGGCGTTCAGCTCCCCCACCCCCTGCAGCCCCAGGCTCTGGCAGCGCGCCAGCTCCACCTCCCAGCCGGGACGAGCGGGATTGATCATCGCCAGCCCCAGCAGCCGGCCTCCGGAGGCGGCCGCCTCCCGGGCAACGTAGTTATTGACCTCGCTCAGCAGGCCCGGGTCGGCGAAGGGCCAGCCGAAGATGACGGCCCGGTCCAGTCCGGCTCCGTCCAATGCCCGCACCACCTCCTCGCCGGCGGCGAAGTCGGCAGCGTCGGCATGGCAGGCCGCGAACCAGGTGTCCTGCCAGCTGGGGGCGGGCGTTTGCCGTAGCTCGGGCGGCAGCAGATGGCAGTGCACGTCAGTCGATGGGGGCGTCTTCATAGCGCGGCTGAACCCCTCCCGGCCATTCCGAAGGGGACCCCGATCGGACCGAGCTCTACTGGGACCACAAGCTGCGGACGCTGAGGATCAGGTAGCTCTTGGTGCGCACTAAAACCGGCAAATGCTGGGCCTCGTACCAACTCACGTTGGGGGTGATGTTGTTGTAGTCACCGGGCTCGAACTCGATGTACGACACATCGTAGATGCGCAGGAGTCTGCCCACCGAGCAGACGCCCACTGCGGGACAGCCAGCGTAGATGGTCTCCTCCGCCTGCAGCCTCCGGCGCAGGGGTTGCCCATAGCTCCAGAGCCAAGCGTCGTAGGCGAGCACCACCGTCCGCCCGGCCAGGACCGAGACCGGCTCGTTGGGCTGCCCCTCGGTCAGGAAGATCGCCGATGGCGCGGTGTGGCGCAGCACGGCCCGGGCGACCCCCTCCTCCTGGGTCCCGGCGAAACCGAGGTGGGGCGCGGCGGTCGGAGTCTGGGCCAAGGAGCTCTGACCGACCAGCGCCATATCCATGCTCAGCAGCCCACTCAGGACCAAGGAGATGACCGCGAGGATGGCGGGCAGCCGCCACCAGCCCCGTCCGCCCCAGGCGCAGAGAAGCCAGGCGACCGGGATGGCGGCGCCCACGTACCAGTAACCGAGCAGCTTGGTGTTGTCCCAGTTCCAGGGCTGGGCGATGACTAGATTGCCGATCAGGAACAAGAGCCAGAAGGGAGCCCAGAAGCGGATCAGTTCCAGCTCCTGCAGCTCGGCGCGGACCCGGGAGGGCACCCGGCGCAGAACCACAAGCGTCACCGCCAGCAGCGTGAAGATCCCGGTGTTGGCGAGCCAGAAACCCAGGGTGTGGACCCACACGGCGGGCTGGACCAAAGACTGGGCCAGAAAGCTGACCGCGGTCGCCGGCGACGCACCCGCCAAATAGAGGGCGTCGCACGCGGCACCGCCGTTGAACTGCGCCGCGGTGCAGCTGGTGGCGGCGTGGGCCAACCAACCCACATCCAACTGCGGGTAGAGGTTGGTACCGACGGGATTGTTCAGCTCGCCATGGGCACCGGTGACCACGTAGAGCATCCGAGGCGCGCCTAAGAGCAGGAGGGGCATTGCATACCACCCCAGTCCCCGCCACCAGCGCTGGCGGCCGAGCCACCAGAGTCCGACCAGCCCCATGACCAGATACCCGAAGGGGTTGAACCAGGGCAGCGCCGCCGCCCCGACCCCAGCCGCCACCAGCAGCTCCTTGCGTCGGCCCCGGTAGGCCTCCCAGAGGAGCAGGCTGAGCAGGGCCACCAGCCCCATGCCGTACTCGAAGTCACGCTGGGGCAGCCAGAAGGCCAAGAGCGGTTCGTACCACTGCAGGTCGGCAACCGGAGGGTCGGTCTGGTCCTGGCCGTCATAGGACCGCGGGAGGTGGGTCAACTCGATGGGCAGGTGGGCCAGGAAGGCCGCCGCGGCCCCCGGGGTCTTGAGGGTGAGGGTGGTGCAGGACGCGGCGCTGATCCCAGTCTCGGTGTGGGCCAACTGCTGGCACCCGTCCCGGTAGAGACCGATGAATCCCAGCCCCCCGCCCAACAGCGCCAGGAGGAGGGCCACCGAGGCGGCGGAGTCCCTCCGGGTGACCCGCCGCCCTAGCTGCCAGATGAGCACCCCAGCCGACCAGGAGATCAGCCAGGAGGGCACATCCAAGGCTCCCCAGATGTTCTGGCCCAGGCCGGCCAGCAACGCCGACTGGAAGTCAGGGAGAAATGGGTAGCGAAGTCCGGTTGCCGATTCCAAAGTGTCGCGCGGGGGGAGGTTGTGGCCCAGCAAGAAGCTCTGGGCATAGCTGGCGTGAACCGACCAGTCAGACCACACCGCGGGATAGCTGGCGGTGATCGACCCCCCCGTCTCCACCAGCGCCTTGGTGAAGATGAAGTAGAAGGCTAGGCCCACCAGCACCGCCACCCACAGCCCAGCTTGGGTGCTCGACCGGTCCCACTCCCGGGCGATCCAGCTGCCCCACCCGAGCGGCCCGAGCCGAAGCCGCCCGAACCAGCTCCGGGCGTGGATTCCGGCGGCTCCCACCAAGAGCAACCCGGGAGCGCCGAGCGCCGCGAGTGGTCCCACCCCCCACCAGAGGGAGATCGCCAAGCTGAGCAGGCTGGAGGCCACCACCCCGATCAGCAGGGCCGCCGCGAGCCGCTCGGCCAGATGCCAATCGAGAGGCACCAGGTCGACCAGGGCCGTGCCGGCGGCCAGGACCAGAATCCAGTAGACCGCGAGTTCCCAAGTCACCGTGGCCTGCGGTTAGCCTCAGTACCAGCCGGGGATCCAGATGTGCTGGAAGAAGTCAGTGGAAGGGATCGGTTGACCGGTCCAGAGCGGGTAGAAGTAGGCGAAGCTGAGCACCACCGCCAGCACCACCGCGCCCGCCAACGGCCGCAGGCTGTACGGCCCCAGCCGGACTGGGCCCAGCTGGAGCGCGCTGCGGGCATGGATCAGCCGGGCGCAGCAGTAAGCCAGTGCCAGACACGTGAAGGGCAGCGCCTCCACGATCTCATAGAAGAAAAGGATCCGGGACGGCCAGGACCAGAGGATCAACCAGTTGAATAAGAAGCCCAAAAGGATGAAGAGGGCGATCCGATCGCGGCGCCTCAGGACCCAGTAGAGGCAGGCGGCTAACGCCAGCAGGCCCATCCAGAAAATCGCCGGGTTGCCCATGTCGCTGATCCAGGTGTAGTTAGACACCGTCTGGCCGTCGGTGGTGGTCACCCCATTGCCGGTGTAGACGGCGTAGAAGAGCACCGGATGGGCGTCAAGTGGCCAGGAGTAGTACGGCGAGGCGAAGGGATGGGTGGCCTTCAAGGTGGCCTGGTAGCTGAGCCCGGCCAGGCTGTTCATCTCCACGTCCACCAGCGCCTGGCTGAGGTTGAAAGAGCTGGGCAGCCAGAGCGTGACCGGTCCCAGGTGGTCCCTCTGGACCGGCATCGCCACCGGCAGATGGCAGACCGAGGCGGTGGTGGTGAAGCTCGTGCAGGTGGCGGTTGGTCCGCTGCTGTTCGCGAAATTGACGTAGACGCTGTGGGAGATGATCCAGTAGTTGAAGAACGAAAGGAAGAAGATCACCACGATCAGCACCATCGCCCCGAGGTAGTGCCAGCCCCACTTGAGCGAGGTCACCATGGTCCGGCGCCCCGCCTCTCCGGGGTCGTCCGGAGCCGGCGGGAGCAGCCACCGAGAGCCACTCCGGCCCAGTCCCCGCAGCCGTAGGTGGGGGCGCACCCAGCGGGCCGCCAGCAGGACGGCCATCAGCATCACCGCCGGCACCATGTCGGCCTTGGTGGCCACTCCCAGTCCGGAGGCGGCCGCGGTCAGGTACAGGGTCCAGAGCCACTCGCGGCGCGTGCGAGCGTGCCAATGGAGGGTGAAGAGCCATAGCCCCAACACCACAAAGAAGGCGGCGAAGATGTCGATCACGCCGGTCCGTGACTCCACCAACTCCAGCCCGTCCAGGCTGAGGAAGAGGGCCGCCAGGATCGGGAACGCTCGATGCCGGTGCCAGAGCCTTCGGGCGAGGAAGTACAGAAGACCGATGAGCAAGCTGCCGAAGATCGCCGACATGATCCGCCAGCCCCAGGGGTTGAAGCCGAGCCAGCTGATCCCGCCCGCGATGATCAGCTTGGAGAGTGGCGGCTCAGGGTCGAAGTAGTCGATGCCTTTGAGGTCCTTGAGGGCGTCGACCGGGAAGTAGACCTCGTCGAAGACGAAGCCGCAGCGTTTCACCTCGGCGTTGTGGGGACCGTTGGGGACCTGGGTGCAGCCGGCGGTGTTGAAGGGATAGCCCAGTCCCCACGCCCCAATCCCCGCCACGTCGTGGGTGGGCGGCCGGTGGACTCCCGTAGGAGCCGGCACCGTCCCCACCGCGGCCAGGTTGCCCTGAAGGAAATCCAAGTAGATGGGGCTGCCCAGCCGCACCACCAGGGCAGCCGCCACCAAGACCCCCACGATAAGGCAGTCGAGGCCGTCGATCCCGGTCAGTCCCCGATGCCGACGGAGCAGCAGCGAGAAACCCCACACGGCGGCCACCAGCACCGCCGCCACTAAGGGATGGACAGGCCAGTGGAACAGAACACCCATCGCCGCGAAGATGGCCGCCGCCGCAGCTGCCCCGACTCCCTCGCGCTGCCAGGCGGGCATGCCCGTCGAGTTCACCGCCGGCGGGATGCCGAGGCCGGGGGCCTCCGGGAAATCCGAGGCTGGAGGTCACGCTCGAGCTCCTTGGCACCTTTCACCAGCATGATCAGGTCCTGGTCGATGGCGCATCCGCGACCCACAGCCCGGCCCAATCGTTTGACCTCCGCTGGTTCCATCTTCAGGCGGATGACGCAGGCCGGAGTGCGCTGGAACTGGCGCAGTGAACGCAGCATCAACCCCCGCCGGTTGGGGGCCGCGAAGAGCACCTCCAGGGGCTGGCTCCGCACCTGGCTGATCTCTGAAAACGGGATCACCTCATGCTTCACCAGCCGGTTGAGGAGCAGTCCGTCCTCGGTCACCTGGACGTAATTCCGCCGCGAGCCGAAGCGAAGCCCCACGCCGAGCAAAAGCAAGAGAATGCCCGAGACCAGGTAATCCAGATCGTTCTTCGTGTCGTGGCCCACGTACTGGATCACGGTCCCCAACAGCAGCACCGCGCCTCCGTAGAACAGCATGATCTGAGTTCGCCGCCAGGTGGCGGCGAAGGGGAGCAGCAGGTGACGAGACTGGGGCGGGTCGGAGACGGTGAGGGCGGTCCCCTCGCTCAAGAGGACGCCAGTTGAGGCAGAGGCTGTGTCGCGGCGCAGTGGCAGCCCGCCTTGGCTGGCAGTTGCTCGACCAGGTCGAAGAGGATTTGGCGCACCCGGCCGATGTTGGCGGCGAACACCTTTAGGACCTCCTCGTGGGTCACGGGGGCGATCTCCGCGGAGCCCTCCAAGCCCGCGTCGTAGTCGGTGACCAGAGAGATCGCGGCGTAACAGATGCCGAGCTCGCGAGCCAGGATCGACTCGGGGTACCCGGTCATGCCGATCACCCCCCAGCCTTGGGCTGAGAACCAGCGGGACTCCGCCCTGCTGCTGAAGCGGGGGCCCTGAATCACGACCAGAGTTTCGGCCTGGTGCACGGTGGCCCCCTGCCGGGCAGCGGCCGCAGCCGCCTGGGCACCCAGTTCCGGGCAGTAAGGATCGGCCGCACTGACGTGCTGGACCCTGGGCCCATCCCAAAAGGTGTCGGCGCGACCCCACGTCCGGTCCACGAATTGGTCGGGGATCACCACGTGGCCGGGGGCCAGCTCCGCGCGCAGTGAGCCCACCGCGCAGGGGGCGAGGACGCGTCCCACTTGGGCTTGACGCATGGCGTAAAGGTTGGCTCGGAAATTGATCCGATGGGGTGGGATGGTGTGGTCCCGCCCATGCCGGGGCATGAAGGCAACCTGGCGCCCACCCATCTCACCCAGCCAGATGCTGTCGCTGGGTGGCCCGAAGGGAGTCTCGACTTTGACTTCGCGGGCCCCCTCCAGCAGCTGGTAGAGGCCAGACCCGCCGAAGATTCCGATCACCTCCCCCTCAGCCATCAACCGGATACCTCTACCATCCGGTTGATTGCCAAGCGCGCCCGCGCCGCGATCTCGGGCGGCACCGTGATCTGGTGCTTCAGGTCCCGCAACGAGTCGCGCACCTTCTCCAGAGTGATCATCTTCATGTAGGGGCAGATGGCATCGGGATTGGCCGCCAAGAAGCTCTTTCCCGGAGCCAGCTGGCGCATCCGGTGCATGACGCCGACCTCGGTCGCGACGATGAAGGTGTCGGCCGCCGAGCTCTCGGCATGGCGGATCATTCCCTCGGTGCTGGTGACCACGGTGGCCCCAGCGAATTCTCCCCTACCGGCCTCATACAGAGCCTGGGTGGTGCACCCACACTCCGGATGGACCAGTACCTCGGCCTCGGGATGCGCCAGCCGTTGCGCGGTCAGTTGGGCACCGCGGATGCCGGCATGGACGTGACATTCGCCCAGCCAAACGTGCATCTTTCGCCCGGTTACCCGCTCCACATGCGAGCCCAAAAAGAGGTCCGGGCAGAAGAGGATCTCGCGGTCCTCGGGGATCCGTCGGACGATTTCAACTGCATTGCTGGAGGTGCAACAGTAATCTGACTCCGCCTTCACCGCGGCGCTCGTGTTGACGTAGCTAACCACCACCGCCCCCGGATGCTCGGCCTTCCAGGCCCGGAGCTCGTCGGCGGTGATGCTGGCAGCCAGTGAACAGCCAGCGTCACGGTCGGGCAGCAGCACGGTCCGCCCCTCGGCCAGGACCGCCGCCGTCTCGGCCATGAAGTGCACCCCACAGAACACGATCACCTCGGCGTCGGCCTCAGCCGCCTGCCGAGAGAGTCCTAGTGAGTCACCGACGAAGTCAGCGATGTCCTGAACTTCGTCGCGCTGATAGTTATGGGCCAGGATCAGTGCGTGTCGATCACGCCGAAGCTCGCGGATCTCCTCCACGAGCAGTCCCTCCGTTGCAACTGCCATAGCTCAATTATGGCCGTTGCCCAACGGCCTCTCCCCGTGCGCCTTGCAGCTGGAGTCGAGCGGGAAGCGGACTTCCCGCCAGCGGACCGCGAGTGCGTCGAAGTCGAGCAGCCTGCCACCCGGGTCCTGACCCAAGCCGCAGATGAGTTTGATCGCTTCCAGCGCCTGCAGCGAGCCGATCAGGCCCACCAGGGGCCCCAACACCCCCGCCTCCCGGCAGGATTGACCCAGATCGGCCGGCGGTCCGCCAAAAAGACAGCGGTAACAGGCCCCACCTGGCGGCACGGCCACCACCTGGCCAGTCAGTCCCACCGCGCCCCCGACTACCAGCGCGATGCCCTCGGGGACGCAATAGTCGTTCACCAAGAACTTGGTGATCGGGTCATCGGAGCACTCCAGGACCACATCGGCTGCCGCCAAAAGACCGCCGATCGAAGTCTCCGTCACCGATTCCTGGCAGGCTGCCACTGAGATGGTGGGATTGAGTTCGCCAATTCGGGCTCCCAGAAGCGCCGCCTTGGACTCCCCGATTTCACTGGTTCGGTAGGCTACCTGCCGGTTGAGGTTGTCCAGGGAGACCCGATCGGGGTCGACCAGGATCAATCGCCCCACCCCAGCTGCGCCCAGGTAGAGCGCCGCCGGCACGCCGAGTCCGCCGCACCCGATCACCACTGCGGTGGCCTGCGCCAACCTGAGTTGGCCCGACTGGCCGACCTCACGCAGCAGCAGCTGGCGACTGTACCGCTCGACTGCCGCCTCGTCCAGGACCTGCAGGGCAGAGGTCATCCGGAAGCCATCACCAGGTGGTGACCTGGTCGGCCGCCGCGCAGCGCTCGATGATCCCGAGATAGTCAATCAGCGCCCATCTCTCCTCTACCTTCCGCTGCTTCGCATCGTCGGTGCAGGCCATCACCGCCACCTTAGAGGTCTCCTCTTCCCCCAGCGCCGCCGCCACCGTCACCTCAGTCTCCAGTACCGCGTCGTGAATCAGCACCACCTCGACTCGCGCTCCCGCCTTCGCCCGGGCGCGGCAGTGCTGCCACGCTCGGAAGTCGGAGCGACGACTCACCAGATGCAGCTCCGAGGCGGACTCAGAGGACAAGCAAGCTCACGCACGATCCGCAGGCCTCCACCACTTCCGCGCGGGTGGCCACCTCGACGCCGGCGTGGAGTGGGCGCTCGGCTAGCCCCAGCGCCGCCAGTGATTCCATCTCCACCAGCACCGGGACCTCCTCCTCTCCGATCAGTGCCTCCAGTTCACGCGCCACCCCACCGCTCCAGGGACCGAGTTGGGGAGGGTCCGCCAGCGCCAGCGCGCTCGCCGAGTCCGCCAGTATCAGTCGGACCGTCACCCCTCCTAAAGGCAGGGCCAGGGCGATCCGAATCGCCAGCGCGGCCTCTTCCACGGCCAGGTCACCTCGAGCCAGGACGACCACCTCGGGTCTCCGGGCCGCGATCATCGGAACACCAGAATGCGGTCGGCCTCGTGGCACAGGCGCGCCAGGTCGCGCAGGCTACCTCGGTGCACCCCGGGGATCTCGGTGGGTTGCGACTGGCGCCACCGCAGGTCGGCTTCGCATAAGGTGACGGGAACTACCCCCGCCAGGCTGCCAGCGTGCGCCACCCCGTCGCCGGCGAGGAAGACCTCGGCCCGGTGGCCGGCCGCGCCAGCGGACTCCGCGAGTGCTTTGACCGTGTGCACGGCCTCAGTGCGGGGACCGGCGGTGAGCAGGAGTAGAAAGTTCAAGGCGGCAAATTCCTCCAGCAGGTCGCGACTAGCGCCTTGAGCGTATCCCACCCCTGCCGGCCAGCGACTGGAGGTAGTCACTGGCCGTGCCCATCAGAATGAGGTCAAGGTTCCGTCATCTGTCCGCCCTGCCTCTTCGTTGCGCTAATCTCCCGACCACGCTCGCTGTGATCGGTGACGCGAGCCGGGGTGGCGTAATGGTAGCCGCAGCGGTCTTAAAAACCGCAGTTCGCAAGGACGTGTGGGTTCGACTCCCACCCCCGGCACA
>DATLTJ010000018.1:0-6633 GCA_035533655.1 Candidatus Acidiferrales bacterium
ACTGGGAAGCGCGAGTTGCGCTACCGGCTGTTACCGGCACGGATGGTTGTCTACTACGTGCTGGCGATGACCCTGTTCCGAGAAGCAGGCTATGAGGAGGTGCTGCGGGAGCTCACCGAAGGTCTGCTCGGGCGGGCTCGGAATGCGCTGCAGCGGCCGAGTTCGGTGGCGATCTCGAAGGCGCGAGCGCGACTGGGATCGGCGCCGCTGAAAGCGCTGTTCACAGCCGCGTGCGTGCCGCTGGCGCAGCTGGACAGCCGGGGCGCGTTCTATCGGGGGTGGCGGGTGGTCTCCATGGATGGCACGACGCTCGACACCGCCGACACCGCTGACAATGTCCAGACGTTCGGACGGCCCGGTTCCACTCGGGGAGAGTCGGCATTCCCGCAGTTGCGAATTGTGGCGCTGGCGGAGTCCGGCACCAAAGCCATATTCGCAGCCGCGATGGGAGCTTACGGGACTGGCGAACCGACCCTCGCGCGCCAGCTGGTAACGGCGATCGACCCGGGGGTGCTGATCCTGGCGGATCGAGGGTTCACCGCCCACCCCCTGTTTTCGGCCATGGCTGGGACAGGAGCGCAGCTGTGCTGGCGCGCCAAGGCCAATGCGGTCCTGCCGGTGCTGGAGCGCTATTCCGATGGTTCGTTCCGCTCCGAGTTGGTGGCATCACCCGACAAGCGCAGCCGTAAAGACGTCCTCGTAGTGCGGGTCATCGAGTACACCATCGAGGACCCGGGTCGGCCCCAGGCGGAGTCTGCCTACCGATTGGTCACCACGATCCTCGATCCCAAACTGGCACCTGCGCATGAGCTGGCCGCACTCTACTCGGAGCGTTGGGAGTTCGAGTCCGCACTGGATGAGCTCAAGACTCACCAGCGCGGCCCCCGGGTGGTGCTGCGCTCCAAGACCTCCGATGGGGTCTACCAGGAGGCGTGGGGCATGCTCTGCGTCCACTACGCGATTCGAGCACTGCTCTGCCAGGCCGCTCACAATAGCGACATCGACCCTGACCGGGTGAGTTTCACCCGTACCCTGCGAGCCGCACGCCGCAGCGTTCGCCGGTCCGTGGGCGACAAGGTCAGCCTGGCCGTCGGGATCCTCCATGCCACACAGGAGATCCTCGAGGAACTGCTGCCCCGTCGCCGCCTGCGCGCCAACCCCCGCGTCGTGCGCCGCAAGATGACCAGCTTTGCTGTCAAGCGCCCAGAGCATCGCCACTGGCCGCAGCCCACCCTGCCGACCCCGGCAGCCATCAGGATCCTCTGGCCACCCTAAGTTAGTGGTATTGAGCGTAAACCACCGTTTACGCAACATTCCGTGATGCTGTGGTGCCACCTGTGTGGGGGTGCTGGGGAAGTTTGCTTGTGACTTGTATCCGCCCCCTCGGCGACCACCGTGAGCCAGAGCCCATGGGCCAGCCAGATGGTCGCCGCAGCCTAGCGAAGCGGCGCGTCCTGTCGGGCATCCAGATCACGTGCTGTCCCTATGGCGGGCTGAGCACGTCATGGTGCCGCCGGGGTCCGTTCCGTGACCGTCGACCCTGCGGTGCACCCTTGGGCTGGCCCCGCTGCCCGACGACCAATGCCGCGATCATGCGGGCGACCATCCCCATCAGCGCCATCACCGCCGGGTCCTCAGGAACGTGGCGGCGGCTGGCGCCACACAGAGTGCCGTAGACCACTTGCGACGACAGGGTCACAGGAACGCTGGCGTAGGTCACGATCCCGAGGTCGTGCGCTGCCGTGCTGTCCGGCCAGACGTCCGGTACATTCGACGCCCAGGGCTGCCCCGCCTCGAGGGAACGGCGGCAGAGGGTGTCTGACCACGCAATTACCAGACCCTCGGGGATGATCAGATCCCCGCGGTTGGCAGCGATCAGGATCTCCTGCTCAGCCCCTTCCCAGTCAATCCTGGTGAGGTAAACTGACTCGAGGCCGGTACGTTCCTGCAGCTCCTCCAGCATTGGGCGGAGCGCTTGACCCAAGCTGACCATCACCGGTTGATCGGCGAGGTCGGCGGCGTGGATCACGTTCCTGTACGGGCCCGGCCCCTGGGAGTTGTCGCCCTGTGGAGCGTGCTGCTCCGGCAGGAGCCGCCGGGACAGCAGCCCGAGGATCTCGCTTGATGGTGCAGGCCGGCCCAGGAGATAGCCCTGCAGCTCCTCGCACCCGTTCCGGGTGAGAAAGTCGACCTGGTCCATGGTCTCAACGCCTTCAGCCACCACGGTGACACCGAGGCCATGGGCCAGCGCCAGAGTGGCGGCCACGATCGTGCTGTCCTCGGGCCGGACTCTGATCCCACTGACGAAGGACCGGTCGATCTTGAGGACCTGGAAGGGGAAGCGTTGGAGAGCGGTGAGCGAGGAGTTGCCGGTTCCAAAGTCGTCGATGGCCAGGCCCACCCCGAGTGCGTGCAACTGGTCTAGTACCACTGCAGTGCCCTCCGGGTCCGTGCTCAAGACGCTCTCGGTGACCTCCAGGCAGACCTGATCAGGAGCCAGGCCATAGTCGGTGATGGCCTTCGCCACATGAGCCACCAGGCCCGGGTCCAGCAGCTGGACGGTCGAGAGGTTGACGGAGACGCTCAACTCCGCGGCAGCCGGATCATCCGCCGTCCAGTCGGCCAGAGTTCGGCACGCCTGTTGCAGAACCCAGCTCCCGATCTGGGAGATGCTCCCCGTCTCCTCGGCCAGGGGGATGAACTGGTCCGGGCCAAGCAAGCCCTGGTTGGGGTGCTCCCAGCGGACCAATGCCTCCACGCCGGTGATACGTCCGGAGGCGGCGGACACGATGGGCTGGAAGTCGAGCCTCAGCTCCCCTCGGTCGGTGGCGCCGGCAAGCTGCCCCGCGAGTTCGACCCGCGCCTCAAACGCCAGATCATCCTCGGCCGGGATGACGTGGATGCGCCCCGGGAGTTGGAGCCTGGCCTGATGTAGAGCGACCGCCGCCCGCCGGAGAGGCTCGTCGGGAACCTCCCAGTCCGAGCAGATGGCGGCGCCCGCGGTCACCTGCCCGGTCCATTCTCGGCCGCCGACCAAATAGCGGCTGCCCAGGCGGTCGAGCACCCTGGCGACCGCAGCCTCGACATTCCCGGCCGCGATCTCCGGCATCGCCACCACGAAGATGTCCCCGTCGAGCCGGGCCACCACGTCGCTCGGGCGAGCCCCTCGGGCCATTCGCTTGGCGAAAGTGCGCAGCACCTCGTCCCCGGCGGCCAGGCCGAACGAGTCGTTCACATCCTGCAGACGGCGCAGGCTGAAGGCCGCCATGGCCCCGCTGGAGCCGTCATGGCGCGCCGACAGCTCGCTCATCGCCTCCGTCAGCCCTCGCCGATTGAGGAGACCCGTGAGCGCGTCGTGCCGGGCCTGCCAGAGCAACTGGGCCTCAATCTTCTTGCGCTCGCTGATGTCCCGGTAGGCCCCCAGCGCCGCCACGATCCGGCCCCGCTGGTCGTGGAGCGGCACGGAGGAGATGGCCACCTCGATCAGGCGGCCATCTCGATGCCGTCGCCACGTCTCGTGCTCCACCACCGAAGCGCTGCTCAGCGTGCGTGCCAGGATCTCTTCAAACTCCACATCGAAGGCGGGCTTGACCGTTGGCAGCCGGTGCCCGATCACCTCCTCGGCGCTCCATCCGAAGACACGCTCAGAGGCGGAGTTCCAGAGGATGCCGACGCCGGCCAGGTCCACCACGACCAGAGCGATCGGCGACCCGTCCACGACCGCCTCCAGGAGTTCGGGCCCGGACAGGCCGCCGGCGTTATGGGCATCGCCAGGGCGAGTCCGGCGATAGCTTTGGGCCAGGTCCGCGCGGGGAGAGCTCGGTGGACAGGGGCGGGACGGGGCCTCAGTCTTAGCTCGAGACTTCTGCTCAGGCGCCATCGCCGCCTCCCAAGCCCCCTCGCTTTCTGAGCTTGGATTGGTACATGGCCTGGTCGGCCCGTCGCAGCAGGTCGGAACCCTTCTCCTTCCCGTCCCATGAGGCCACGCCGAATGATGCCGAGACTCCTCCGGGGAGCGCCTCGCCAAGCCGCTTGGTGAGGCGGTGCACACCGAGCGCATCAGCTCCCGGGCTGAGCACAGCGAACTCGTCGCCACCCAGACGGGCGAGGACGTCCCCACCGCCACGGATCTGGCGCCGCCATGCGGCGGCAAGCTCCCGGAGCAGCTGGTCGCCGACAGCATGCCCGCCGCGGTCGTTCAGGGTCTTGAAGCCGTCGAGGTCGCTCATGATCACCGACAGCGTCGTCCCGGCCCGCTGAGAGCGCTCCAGCTCCTCCTCCAGGCGCTCGTCGAACGCTCGCCGGTTGGCGAGCCCTGTGAGAGGGTCTTCTCTGGCGGTGGCCCTGAGAAAGCTCACCAGCATGAAGGTCACGCCCGCCGCCACCGCCAGCGTGCCGAAGACCGCCAGCCAGGCCCCGACCGGCTGTGGGACTCTGGGGCCGACCGCGAGCACCACCACATATGCGGCTCCGGCGGCTGCCACGTGGCTGAGTACCGCCGGGAGGCGGAAGTACAGAACCGAGAAGAGCCCGACCCAGATGTAGAGGTCGGCGAAGGCGATGTGCCCTGAGGCGCCGATCGCCGCGAGGGCGCTGGCCAGCACCGTGGCGATGGCAAGATCAAAGTGCAACACCCAGCGGGGGGACCGCTCGCCCGCCAGTAGCCGCACGGCGCAGGCGCCACTGCAAAGGGCGGCAATGCTGAGCAGTGAGAACAATGCGGGGCCTCGCCATCGCTCCAGGACCAGGGCTAGTGCCGTCGCCACCGCGCCTGCCGCCCAGAACACCGCCACAACCCGGTTCGGGTGGGAGAAGAAGGTCCGCGCCCAATCGCTAACGTCATTGTCGGATCTGCCTGCCGCAGGACTGCCAGGTGCGAAAACCGCCGGCGGATCTGTCGGTGCTTCAGCAGCGATAGCTCTGCCCTCTGCGCATCCAGGGCACCCCAATTCGGACCTCTTGCCGCGTCTGGACTAAGAGGCAGGCCGCACAGCCGGATGCGATCAGTGTGGCTGCGAAGCTCAACTCCGGCATCATGACTGAGAACAACAAGGGACAGGCCCAACTGGCGTTGTGGATGGCCAGAGGCGCGCATCCAGACAGTCGAAAGTGGGGCCTGGACGATCAGATCGGGCAGGCTGAACAAGACCCGCGAACGAAGCCTCGCGCGCCAGGGTCGGCACTAGTAACCTCTCGCCCGCAGCCTGAGGAGCATAATCCCGCAACGTACAACGATCTTTGGCCTTGGTATGTGGAGAAGGCGTCACAAAGTTGCGCCTGCGCTCCAGTCACCCGCCTGTGCCTGAGAACTGGGAGAGAACGGGCACAGCATCACCACTCCCGAAGCAGTCGGCGGCCGCTGGGCGCGGAGGTGTGGCCGCCCGGTGTGGGTCCGCTCGTCGAAGAACATCGCGCTGACCATCCCGTAGACGGCTCTGATGCGCGGCATGATGCCCATCCTTCCCTCTCACAGACTCGCGTTCTCGCTTGACGTCGTCTGCCTGATCGGCGTACACCCCTGCCACCGGAAGCGCGGCCGCCGGCAAGGCGCTCCACGGGCCGCTGGGAGGCTCCATGCCTCGGTCCATGGGTCCCGCCGCTCCCGCTCCACCCCTCTGGGACCTTGATCGCTGCCCTGCCACCCAGTTCGCCCAGCGGTACGCCGATCTGCA
Organism: Candidatus Acidiferrales bacterium; assembly: GCA_035533655.1. Classification (GTDB taxonomy): domain Bacteria; phylum Chloroflexota; class Dormibacteria; order Aeolococcales; family Bog-877; genus Bog-877. The sequence continues at coordinate 5,673 of DATLTJ010000018.1, forward strand.
GGCCTTCGTCGCCTGGCTGAAGGCCCAGGACGTCCCGGCGACCTGCTGGTACACCCATGGCTGGCTGGTCCACCGCCCGACGCCCCCTGGGACGACCCCACCCCCATCCCCGAGTTCGGCGTCTTCGTCCAGGCCGCCGTGCGCGAGCGGGCTGAACATCCGTTACCAGCACCACGGGCACGTCCGCCTCGGAGAACCCCACCGTGAGCTCCTTCGCCAGCCGCTGGGGGCCGGTGATCACCAGGGCTGTCGGCTGGCTGCTGATCATCGCCTGGCTGGCCCTGCTCGGCTGGTGGATCTACACCGTCTACATCTCCGAGATCATCACCTGGATCATCCTGACTCTGATCGGCTGGCGGCTACGCCCTCTCGCCCGCCGGCTCTGGTGGAGGTACGGCTGGCACTGGCCACTGCCTCCGGCCCCACCGCCCAGCCCCCATCCGCCCTTCAGGATCTGCTGCGGCCATGACTACCGGGGCTGGGTCAGCGCGCCTCGCCAGATTGCGGTCCTGGTCCTGGGCCCGCCCCGCAGCGGCAAGACCCGCGGCCTGATCATCCCCAACGTCATCGCCTGGGAAGGTCCGGCCCTGGCCACCACCACCCGCCGAGACGTCCCCGACGCCACCTGTGCCCGACGCGCCCAGATGGGGACCGCCTGGCTCTTCGACCCCCTCGGCGTCGCGGCAGCCGCGCAGGGGCGTGGAGGACGCCACCCACTGGGGCACCTGGGCCACCCAGCTCTGCGCCGTCCTCCTCCACGCCGCCGCCCTGGAAGACCGCTCCATGGTGACCGTCTGCGCCTGGGCCCACGCCCAGCGCGCCGAGCCCGCCCGAGCAGACCTTCGGTGAGCTCCCGCAGCACCTCCTCATAGCCTGCTTCTCGGAACAGGGTCATCGCCAGCACGTAGTAGACAACCATCCGTGCCGGTAACAGCCGGTAGCGCAACTCGCGCTTCCCAGT
>DATLTJ010000019.1:0-33307 GCA_035533655.1 Candidatus Acidiferrales bacterium
ATCGGGACGACCGGCGCCATCCAGCGCCGTGACTGCAGCTCCTGTGCCCGCCCCAGAGCGTGACCGGGGTGGAAGGTGGTCCGACGGGTCCGACCGCCAATGAAAACGCCAAGCGTCATCAGGGCTGGCGAGATCGGCTCGTGGGGGCGGAGCGCAAGGCGAGGGAGCGGCTGCGGGTGCCCCAGCCGCTGATCAAGTCGCGCATCGCCTCGGGGCGCGGCGCCGGGGAGCAACCAATGTCACAGGCGACGGGGATGCGGCACTCACCCCGCTGTTCTGGCTCATGGTGGTGCTCACGGAGGTGGCGACCGGTCTATTCGGCGGACAGCTTGATGCTGATTCTCTTCTGGGTACAGCACCTCGCCTTCGGCTACCACAGCGGGAGCCGGCCGGCCGCGGTGGAACGAGACTCGGGAGAACGCAGGGCGATCTCCCTCGGTGCGGCCGGCGCCGTGGGGAGCATCGCGGGGTATCTGCTGCGCCGATTCACCCCGGGGGAACGCGCCGACGTCGACAGCTCGATCTGGCAGGGCGAGGCGCTCTCCGCCCGTCGGAGCCTGGCCACCTCCGTGATCTCCGAGGTTGTCATCGGCATGGGCGCCTCTATGGGCCGGGCGGCGGCGCCCAAGCTCATGGGCGGGGTATCTGGCAGCGGACTCGCGAGCTGGGCTCGACTCTCCCCGGGGCAGCACCCCCGTGCCCGCAGTGTCTTCAGCGAGCCGGCGTGAATTGGCCTCGGTCAGGACCACCTGGCCATTGTGGAGCAGCCGGTCCACAGTGGCCGTGGCCAGGGTCTAGGGCATGATCGGGTCCAAGCCGGACGAATGGGGATTGGAGCTCACCCCGATGCGGCGGCGCTCGTAGGTAGCGTCCACAACGCGGTAGCAGGCCTCAGCGGCATCCTGGCCGGCGCGATGCACTCCCATGGTCGTCGATCACGATCAGATCCACTTTGGTTGTCCGGCTCACCATCTTGGCCACCGAGCCGTCCCCCTTAGCCGCCCCAAGAGCCGGGTCCAGAACTCCAGCGTGAACCAGGCAACCCGCCCGCCGGAATCTGCTCGCGGGTCGACCGGTCGCGGCGCTAGCCGACCGCTACGGAATGAGATCGAGCACGGCTCGCGCGGGTTCAGGCAGATCTTCGGCTAGAGCGTGGAAGGTCCAGATGCCGTGCTTGAAACTGCTGATCAGGCCAGCGCTGCGGAGCTTGCCGAGATGGTGGCTCACCGTTGGCTGGCTGAGTTCGAAGGCGGCGGTGAAGTCGCAGACACAGACAGGCTCTGAAGCCGCCTTCAGCATGTGCACCATCTGGACCCGAGTGGGGTCGGCTAGCGACTTGAAGACGTCGGCGATGCTCTCTGCCGTACGTGGGGTCAGCGGAGCTGCCACCGGGCTGCAGCAGCCTCGCGTCCGAGCCGGGCTGGGAGGTGAGTCCTTGAGCACGTTCTCATCGTACCGCATACATTGACAGTCGTCGATGGTATCTATATACTCATTGACGTCCGTCGATCTAATGGGGGAAACTCATGGCGCGGGTGCAATTGGCTTTGAACGTCGCTGACCTGGAGGCTTCGATCGGCTTCTACTCGAAACTCTTTAATGCCGAGCCGGCGAAGATCCGACCTGGATACGCGAACTTCGCGATCGTCGAGCCTCCCCTGAAGCTCGTGCTGATCGAGCACTCCGCGATCAGGGGGACGGGGACCGCCGGCGCGCTCAATCATCTGGGGGTTGAGGTGGGTAACTCGGAGAAGGTGACCCAGGCGACCGCTCGGCTTTCAGGACAGGGCCTACCCACCCGGGTCGAAGAGACGACGACGTGCTGCTATGCGGTCCAAGACAAGGTCTGGGTGGACGATCCTGACGGTGCGCCCTGGGAGATCTACACAGTCCTCGCCGACGCGCCCGCCTCGACCGGGCTCAACGGCGACAGCTTGTGCTGCTCGTCCAGCGACGCCGTCGATCCCGAGAACCGCCCCAGCGCCACGATCGGCTGCTGCTGAGCTGGCGCGAGCCCAGTCCATGTCGATCGACACGGTTGCGGTCGAAGAGCCCACGACGGGTGGACCGTTGGCTCCGACGCCAGCTCTGCTCGAGCGTCTCTCGTTCCTCGATCGCTTTCTCCCTCTGTGGATTCTCCTCGCCATGGGCGTCGGGCTGATGCTCGGACGGGGAGTCCATGGGATCAGCCAGGCACTCGATTCGGCACAGATCATCTCGGGTGTCCCGGCGCCGATCTTCGTCGGACTGCTCGCGATGATGTACCCGGTCCTGGCCAAGGTTCGGTACGGTCATCTCGGCGCGGTGACGAGTGACCGGCGCCTGCTCGTGACCTCGCTCATCTTGAACTGGGTCGTCGGACCAGCAGTGATGTTCGGACTGGCGTGGGCGCTCCTGCCGGACCAACCGGCGTATCGGACCGGGCTCATCATTGTTGGCCTGGCACGCTGCATCGCGATGGTGCTCATCTGGAACGATCTTTCCCGCGGGGACCGCGAGGCGGCAGCCGTGCTGGTAGCGCTCAACTCAGTTTTCCAAATTCTCGCTTTCGCCGGGCTCGGCTGGTTTTACCTCGTCGCGCTTCCCAGTTGGCTCGGACTCGCGACGTCAGGCCTGCACGTCTCGATCGCGCTCATCGCGACGTCGGTGGCCATCTTTCTCGGGGTCCCGCTCGTGGCCGGCTTTCTCACCAGAACCTTCGGCGAACGCGCGAAGGGGCGGGTCTGGTACGAGGAGCGCTTTCTCCCGAAGATCAGCCCCATCGCCCTCTACGGCCTTCTTTTCACGATCGTCGTGCTCTTCGCTCTCCAAGGCCGCGAGATCACCGGCCATCCTCTCGATGTCATCCGAATCGCCGCACCGCTGTTGTGCTACTTCGCCATCATGTGGACTGGTTCGTTCGTGCTTGGCAAGGCGATCGGGCTCCACTATGCGCGGACGGCCACCCTCGCGTTCACCGCGGCCGGCAACAACTTCGAGCTCGCTATCGCGGTTGCGATTGGCACCTTCGGAGTGACCTCGGGCGAGGCACTCGCAGGCGTCGTCGGCCCGCTCATCGAGGTGCCTGTACTCGTTAGTCTCGTCTACGTCTCGCTGTGGGCGAAACGGCACTTGTTCCCCGCTGAACCATGAGCGGGTCAGGGTCGGCGCAACCGTGCGTCGGGAGGGCATTCTCGCTTCGACCCATGCCACCTCTCGCCGGGTCGTCGGCTTCCCGGCACGGCCGCCAGTTATTCCTGGTTTGAGAAAGGATCGGAATAACCATGCGACACCTGGCGATTGTTGGGGGAAGCGATGCCGGCATCAGCGCTGGGCTTCGTGCCCGCGAGCTGAGTTCGGAATGGGACGTGACGATCGTCGTCGCCGACGCCTACCCCAACTTTTCCATTTGCGGCATCCCCTACTACGTCTCCGGGGACGTACCCGATTGGCGTAACCTGGCCCATCGCACCGTGGCCGATCTCGAGGCGACCGGCCTGAGGCTGCGGCTTGACACCACCGCACGTCGCATAGAGGTAGCCGAGCGCAAGCTGATCGTCACTGATCCCAACGGAACCGAAGCGCTCATCCCCTACGACGCCCTAGTCGTGGGCACCGGAGCAGCCCCGGTCCGCCCGTCGATCGACGGGCTAGTGGGGACTGACGTCCTGGGAGCCGAAGATGGCGTTCATCTGCTTCATTCGTTGGGCGACACCATTGCCGTCATGGCCACCTTGGAGAACGCCTTTCCTACCAGCGCCGTGATCGTGGGCGCCGGTTACATCGGACTCGAGATGGCAGAGGCGCTGGTAGCTCGTGGACTCGCGGTGACCCAGATCGAGCAGCTCCCCGAGGTCCTCCCGACGGTTGATCCAGAGCTGGGTCATCTCGTCCGTGCCCAGCTGGTCGAGCACGGGGTGAACGTAGTCACCGGCACCACCGTGCGGCGCATCAGTCGCGCACCGGCGGGTTCGTCAGCGCGGCTGGCGGTCACCGCGGAGGGCGGTGACCGCCAAACCGTCACCCGTTGCGCCGATCTCGTTCTATTCGTGGTGGGTGTCCGTCCTGACACCGAGCTGGCCGCGGCGGCGGGCGCTGAACTGGGTGTCCGCGGCGCGATCTCAGTTGACCGGATGATGCGGACCAACCTGAGGGACGTGTTTGCCGCCGGGGATTGCGTGGTCACCCACCATCGACTGCTCGGCGACGCCTACCTCCCTTTGGGGACCACCGCACACAAGCAGGGCAGGGTGGCTGGTGAGAACGCGCTGGGGGGAAGCCGCGACTTTCCGGGCAGCCTCGGAACCCAGGTGGTCAAGATCTTTGAGATGGCCGCGGCGCGCACGGGAGTCCGTGACCAGGAGGCCCGGACGGCTGGCTACGATCCGGTCACCGTGGGGTCCGAGGCCGACGACCACAAGGCCTACTACCCAGGCAGCCATCTGATCTCGATGCGCTATACCGGCGACCGTCGGACTGGCCAGCTCCTGGGGGTTCAGCTCTTCGGGCACCGTCACGCTGAGATCGCCAAACGTATCGACATCGCCGCTACCGCGATCTTCCATTCCATGACGGTGGATGCCATCAGCGACCTTGACCTTTCCTACACGCCCCCACTCGGAAGCCCGTGGGATGCTGTTCAGTTGGGCGCTCAAGCGTGGCAGAGGAAGACTCAGACTTAGGTCGTACGCTGAAGGTCCGAGCCGCGACTCACTCAGGGAGTTCGGTGGGGAGCGGGTGACAAGCCTCGAACCCGCGACCTTCTGCATCGGAACTCGTCGCTGTCGAGGGACATCCTGCGATGAGCCGATTTGAAGTCAATAGCAGAGTCAGTCGGATCTAAACCACTCGTCGCTTGGCCGGGCGGACCGGCCCGGTGGCCCGGGCTCGACCACCTGGCGGATCTCAGCTGGGCCGATTCGCTTTAGGCACTGGTATCGACCAGAAACGTCAGCGCCAAGCTTCGGAGCGCTCCTCCAGGTTGGCCGAAGCGATCACGTCGAGCGCTGCAGCCAGTCGACGCTCTCGGCCAGAGCTTGTCCGGTGCAACGCCACGTTCACCGTTTCTGTGATCAAGGTTGTGCCCCGTTCCGCTCGCGCTGCGCCGAGCGCTTCTTCGTCTCGGTCAATCAGATGCTTTGCGACCGACCCAGAATATGCGAATCTAACCCTGGATATCTCCCAGATCCCAGTTTAGGATCGACCTGGGGGCCTCTTCGCGCACCGGTGGCAGAGAGAGTACTCAGGGGCTGCATCGATCACGGCGATCACAGCCGCGACGCTTCAGTACCGCGGAGGTTGGCACCGCCTGTCCCCGGCATCTGACTGCCTGGGTCAGTCCGCTGTGTCCCCGCTCCGGATCTAGTAGGCGTCCTCAGATCAGCGCGCGTGGTCCGAGCTCCGGCTGATCAGTGGCCCGGTCCGCGGACCCTGGCGGTGCGCTTCGATCGAGGAGATGCTTGCTCGATTCTCCCCGAGGGACGGCAGGGGCGGAAGTTGGTTCGATCGTCGATGCAGCGTAGCCCCAACGATCAATGATCGTCGAGAGCGGGGCGGGTGACCTAGACGGCGACGCCGTGACTCGTGGCAATAACCTACGTGGCAAGTGCCCCTCGGAAAGACGGCGGCCCAGTGTCGGTTCAGGCCAGAGCTGCCCTCCAGACCAGGGTCTCAGCGATGCTCTGGAGATGAGAGGACTCGGCCCGGCGTGCTTCCGCTCCCGCCTTGGTGAGGGCATACGGCGGTCTTCTTCCTTCAGCCGGCAACCGTCGCACCAGGCCCTGACGTTCTAAGCGAGCGATGACCACATACAGATCCGGGCCCAATCGCGATCCCGGTCAGGGCTCTGATGTCATTGGCGATCGCATAGCCGTGTTTGGATCCCGCGGCAAGGCTCGCCAACACCAGCAAGGCCTGCTCGGTGAGCTGGCCCAGGCCGCTGACTGGCGACTCGCGAGGGCCGGTCCGCCCCACCTTATGAGACGCTGTACGAGGGACGTCAGGGTCAGAGGTTAATTCGATGGTCGAAGCAGCGTAGCCACATCTATTGATCAGATCAAAAGCTGTGGGGGTGATCTCAGGCCAGAGCCAGTTCGAGCCCTTCCGAGCGGAACCGGCTACTCATCGATCTGACCGTCGTCAGGGACGAACGCGGGCGGCAGCGATGGTTGACCGAAACGGAGGCGAGCCTGGCCTGACGAGTGGCCCCGTCGTCGCCCAGTCCAAATAAGTGTGAAGTTGCGCTGGCTCCGACTTACAGCCGGGCTTTGGCTGGCCGTACTGGGCGCCCTGGGCTACGCCGACCTAGTGAGTCGGGCCCGGAAGGCGTGGGTAGCCGAGCCCGCGCTGGGCAACTTGGAGTCCGACTTGGATGGCTGGATGGCTGAGATCGGACTCGCAGCTCGGCACCGCTACGTTCACACCGAAGAGGGCCTGGTCCACGTTCTGGAGGCGGGTGACGGCGAGGATGCTCTGGTCCTGCTCCCGGGGCTGGCAGCGTCAGCGGGGGAGTTTGGCCGCTTGATCAAGCGACTGGCCTCCCGACACCGGGTGGTGGCGATCGACCGACCGGGGACTGGGCTCAGCGATCCGATTGGCTTCAGCGGTCACCCCCGCGACCCCTGGGTCCGAGTGATTGCCACCGTAGCTGATCAGCTGAGTCTGGAGAGCTTCATCTTGGTCGGCCACTCCGTGGGCGGACTGGCAGCGGGGGCCTATGCGACCGCGCACCCGGAGCGAGTCCTGCGGCTGGTGCTGCTGAGTCCGCTAGGGCTTGAACGACGCATCCCGCTGTTGTGGAACCTGGTACTGCTTCCGGGAGCCCTGGACCTGATCGCGGCCGCCGACCGGGCTCGGCGGGTTCGGATGGTTAGCCGGTGCGCCACTGGCGCCGCTGGCGGGGTCGCACCCGGTCCGTGGCTATCCCCAGCGCAGAACTACCGACTCGGCGTGGCGCTGCGCTTCGGGCCGGGCTCGGACCTGGCGCTACTGTCAAGGCTGATACGGCCACTGGCCCTGCATCCCCAATCACTGCTGTTCCCCGGCCTCGAGCTCGTTGGGGACCGGACGATAGTGGTTTGGGGGAGCCGTGACCGGCAGCTGCCGCTGACCGGCGCCCGGGCAGCGTTTGGCCGCCATCCGAGCCTCAAGCTGAGGGTGGTGGACGGAGAGGGACATACGCTTCCGTTCGCGAAACCGGGATTGGTCGCCGACCTGATCGAAGCGGGATAGGCGGTTTTTAGTACGAATACGAGATCGTGCACGCCGCTCTACGGAGCTTCCTCGGCCTCGCCGCCGTCAAACGCGTGCGGGCTCGAAGCCGGCCTTCCGAGGTAAAGGTGTTGGCGCTCGCCGCCAGCGAGCGGCAGGCGATGAGGAAGGAGACTCGCAGCCGCGCCACCACCGGGTAAGTTGCGCCTTCCTGTCCTCGCACGGTGCCCCCGCTCACACCTCCGCCGTCGACTGTTTCGTTTCCGGCGCCAAGAACGTGACTACGCTCACGGGGGTATCGCCCCCCGTGGTTCCGTCGGCGGCCTGCATGGCTCTTCTGTGACCGTTGACCCGCGGAGATCGTCAGGCAGCAGCCCGCAGGGTCAGGCCAGAAGATCGAGTTCTGCGCCAATTAGCATCGGCGGGAGCGTGAGTCCGGTGTCGAATGTCCCGTGCCTACTTAGGCAGAAACGTGAAGAGGCGCCAGTCGGGGCGAAAAACTTTCGGAGTTACAGCCAGACGGTGGCGGCTCATCGACATTGTGGTCCCGGCAACGGCAGTGGACGACGACTCAACAACTTCGGAGCTAGTGAACCATTGTCGAAGCGTCGGTGTGAGATCTGGCCCGAAAGTTCCCCGGGCCCAGATCGTAGACTCCTCTGCTGCGCAGAGCTCGGGAAGGTGCTCGATCGTGATGCCGACGTCCGCATCACTGAGGTTGCAGTCACGTCTCATCGTTTGGCGTAAAGGCGGACAGAACTCAGGGATAGATTCATCACCCCCCTAACCCAGCCGTCAGGGGATTGTTGAGGCGGTTTTGGTTGGCGCAGTCCAGCTGGGGCATAGCCTATTGCGAGAAGTGGAGGCGGCCGTCCAGCCACTCGTCGTGCTGCTCCTGGACAACCGTGGTGGAGAGCAGCAGCAGGGACTCGCTGTTGGGGAGGACGCCCATCACCTTGGCCGGTGGTCAATCTCAGTGTTCACTCGCTCCAGCTCCCGGATTGGTTCCCGCTCCCAGGCGGTCACCCCAGATCGCATCCCCCAGTCCACCTGCGCCCGCCGTACCCATCTCCGCAGCGTCGCTCGGGTCATCCCCAGCCTGGCCGAGATCGGACACAATCGTCGCCCACTCCGAAGGGTATTCACCGCTATGCTCCAGAACCAGCCTCTCCGCTCGCTTCCGCAGCTCCTGCGGGTAGCTGGTCGTGCTCGTCATCTCGCCATCATCTCAGCGAATGGATTCTCTAAGCTTTCCCGGGGCGGTTCGGATTGACAGAAACGGACGAGCTAGGGCATCCTTCGATCATGGACGCTCACCGCTGGCTAGCTAATCTGCCCAGTGAACTCGAAATGCAAGTACAGATCTTGTTGGGCCTGCTGGAGGTGTGCGAGAAGCAAACTGAAGCTCGGGTGTTCCTCGTTGGATGTTCAATCGGTCGTGGCGTCGCCGATGAGCTATCTGACGTCGATTGCTTCATCGGCGTTCGTAAGGACGCAGTCGACACCGTGGTTGATGCCGTGTGCGCTGCCTTACCAGGTATGGGCAAACTTGTCGACGTCCTGCAGCACGCCTATAAAGGACAGCTCCGGAGGATTTTCGCTCAGTTCGGTAGCGGTGCTCAGCTCGATCTCGTCGTGGCGGAGGCACTCACCGGGCGGGCGCCGGACGAGGTTGTCCTCTATGACCCGGACGCTCTGATGTCAACCCAAAGGATACCCTCGGTCGATGTAGTGACAGTGGGCGACGTGCGTGAGTGGACGTTTCTCGGCTGGGTAGCCCTGGCGGATATGAGTAAATACCTGCATCGTGGCTCGACTTGGGAAGCTCTGGACCGTCTGAGCGACGCACGCACGCGGATCTGGTCGTTGTGGGCAGCCGCCAAGGGAGCACGGTATCCAGTGTTCGGCCTGTCGCAGGTGCTGGATCGTGACCCCAACGATTTGCCGCTTGACATCGAGGAAACAGTCGCAGACTTGAATCCGACCCACCTCGCTTCGGCTGGTGCTTCGGCATGCCTGGTTTTAGCGCAGGTGAGTTCACTCGCCGCACATCTGTTGGGTGGCGAGGTGCCGACTGCGATGCAGCACCATGTCACAAGTCTCTTCGGGGCGGTGACATACTAAAACGAGCGTTAGTAGACCGACCGGTCCCAGCAATCCTTTCAGCCATCCGCCCTTCGCAGCCCTTCAAGTGTGTCGGCTTATCAACGCTCGGATTAGTAACTCGACAAACGGTATCGATTCATACGTTGCCGGACGTTGCAATTCGCATGCCGATCAGGCGAGGTGGTGAGGTAAGCTGGCAGAGGGAAGTCCGTGAGGCGGAGTCATCTCGGGAGGGTGCGGAATGCGCGGCACCACCTCTCGCCAGATCGCCATGCTGGGGGTGATCGACCCCGAGCAGCTGATCCCCGCTGACCACCTCATCCGCCGGGTCCGACCCTTGGTGGCAGCGGCGCTGGCGGAACTGGAACCGACCTTTGAGCATATGTACGCGGAGATCGGCCGACCCTCGATCCCGCCCGAGCACCTGCTGAAGAGCTGCCAGCTAATGGCCTTCTACTCGATCCGGAGTAAGCGGCAGTTCTGCGAGCGGCTGGGCTACTACTTGTTCTTCGAGTGGTTCCTGGACCTCAACGTGGAGGACGAGCCCTGCGACCACTCCAGCTTCGCCAAGGGCCGCCAGCGGCTGCTGGACCACCGGGTGGGTCGGCAGTTCTTCGAGGCGGTGCTGGCCCAAGCGCGGCGGCGCCACCTGCTCTGCTCGCAGCATTTCACCGGGGACGACACCGTGCTCGAGTCCTGAGCCTCAATGAAGAGGCTGCGCCCGCGCCAGGGAGATGGGCCGGGGACGCACGCGGGTGGGGGCGGGCGGAACGCAGACGTGGACCTCCGAGGCCAACGGAGCGCCAATGAGACGCACTATTCGACCACCGATCCGGAGGCCCGGATGGCCCGCCAGCGGCTGGGCAAAGAGACCCGATTATGTATCACCAGCCACGTCCTGATGGAGAACCGGCATGGGCTGGTGGTGGACGTGGAGCTGACCCAGACGACCGGTACCAGCGAACGTGAGGCGGCGATGACGATGCTGCAGCGTAGCGGTGGCCGCCGCCGGCGCTGCACTTTCGAGGCAGAGAACGGCGACGGCATCGGGGAGTTCGTGGACCGATGCCGAATGATGGGCGTTGTTCCCCACGGCGCCATGCGCGAGAACTGGTGGGTCAACGCGCACTTGGCCCGACTGAAGGAAATCTCTGGTGGCCAAGTGAGCCAGCGGCGCCGGAAGCGGGTGGTGGAGATCTTCGGCTGGGCCAAGTCGGTGGGCGGGGGCCGCAAGCTGCGCTACCTGGGGGTAGATGGCAAGCGGCCCTGGGCAGAGCTCACTGCGACAGCCTTCAACCTGGTCCGACTGCGCAACCTGGTGGAGGTGCTCACGTGAAACCCCAACAGAGGGGGGCGCATCTGCTCCCCCGCCGGCCAAACAGTGCCCGCCCCGGTGATTCGGACGCCTCGACCGTCGCTAAATCTCCTCAAAAACCACCGCCGAAACGCAGCCGGCCGAGTTCCGACCTAGTTCAACACCCTGCGAGAATCTGCCGCTGGAGTTCGGCAACACACCCCGTAGGTGGTTGACTCGAGCCATGGGAGAGCGGCCGCCAAGCGCGGCCCGACGCGGAGACTGGCCAGAAGGTCCCGCGGAGCTGCTTCAGACCCCCTCGATGCCAAAGTAGGCCCGCCGTAGAGAGTCGTCCGCCTGGAGCTGGTCAACGGTGCCGACGAAGCGCCGGCGTCCGCCCTCCAGCACGTAGACGCGCTGGGCCACCGCCAGGAACTTCATGTTCTGCTCCGCCACCAGAATGGCGGGGCCGCCGGGCACGGCCAGCTTCCCCAGCGCATCCACCACCGCGGTGACGTAGACCGGAGAGAGCCCGCCCGAAGGCTCGTCAAGGACCAGCAGCCGGGGGTCACGGACCAGGATCTTGGCCACCCCCACCAGCTTGCGCTGGCCGCCACTCAGCTTCCAGGCCGGTCCCTTGAGATTGCGGGCGACCTCGGGGAATTGCTGGCAGAGCTCCTCGATCCGGGCCCGGACCCGGCGATGGGGCAGCCCATAGGCGCCCACCAGGAGATTCTCGTGGACGGTGAGCTCGGGGAAGACCGCGGCCTCGCTCATGTAGGCGATTCCCTTGCGTACCCGCTGGCTGGTCTTGGTCCGCTCGATGCGCTCCCCGAAGAGGCTGATCGACCCGCCGCGGGCGGGCAGAAGCCCCAGGATCGCCCGCAGCAGGGTCGACTTCCCAGCGCCGTTGGGGCCTAGGATCACCACGCTCTCACCGGGAGCAATCTCGAAGCTGAAGTCCCACAGCACCTGCAACGAACCGTAGCCAGCTCCCAGCCCCTCGACCCGCAGGCAGGGTATTGCCTGCTCCGCCTCACTGGCCAAGGAATACCTCCACCACCTTGGGATCGGCCGACGCCTGCTCAAGCGAGCCGGCGAAGATCGGCTGACCAGCGTTGAGCACCATCACCCGGTCGGCCACCTGCTTGACAAACCCCATCAGGTGCTCCACCAGCAGGATGGCCCGGCCACTGGCCGCCAGCGATCGAATCAGCGCCGCAGCCTCATCGAGCTGGTCGCCGCGCAGCCCGGCAGCGAACTCGTCGACCAGCAGGACGTCAGGTGAGGTCGCCAGCGCCCGGGCTAGGTCCAGCCGCTTCTGCTCTCCGGAATTGAGACTGTCCGCCGGCCGGCGTGCGAGCGGCTTGAGCCCCACCGTCTCTAGCACGTCACCGTGCTCGGCACGGCGCCGCCCACCGTAGCGCTCAGCGACGACTACGTTCTCATGGACCGTCATCGAGAGAAATGGCCTGGGGGTCTGAAAGGTGCGATTGAGCCCCATCCTGACCAGCTTGTCCGGGGCGACACCGGTGGCATCGTGCCCCATCAGCTCCACCGTCCCAGCGGTGGGGCGATAGGCGCCGCTGATGACGTTGATCAGAGTGGTCTTGCCCGAGCCGTTGGGGCCGAGGAGGCCCAGCACCTCCCCTGCCTCCAGCTCGAGGTCGACCCCGGCCAAGGCGGGCAGTCCCCCGAAGAACCGGGTCAGCCCGCGGATCGCCAGCGCCGGGCTACCCGCCATGGGATCGCCTTCTTCGCAGCAGGGAGAGCAGCCCGTTGGGCAGGAAGAGCACGATCAGCACGATCAGGACTCCGTAGATGAGCTCGAAGTACTGTGGCTGCGAGACCCCGATGGCGTTGTAGAGGCTGTAGAGCACCACCGCCCCCAGCAGCGGCCCGAGGATGGTGCCCACCCCGCCGAAGAGGGCGAAGACGATGGCGAAGACGCTGACCGAGAGATTGAAGACGGCGTCCGGGTAGAACACCGAGATCGCCCAGCCGTAAACTCCCCCGGCCAACCCCGCCAGGGCGGCGCTGATCAGCCAAGCCAGGGCCCGCTCCCGGACCACGTTGACCCCCGCCATCCGAGCCGACAATGGATCGGCGCGGATCGCCCGAAGCGCCATCCCGAAGTGGGAGCGGCGCACGAAGACCACGCTGAGCATGGCCACCCCCACCAGCACCGCCCCGGTTACGTAGGCGGCGTTGGCGTTGTAGACCGAAGCCAGATTGACCCCATAGGGACCGTTGGTGACCGCGCTTAGCTGGGGGTTGGAGATGACGTAGTAGAGAGCTTCGAAGGCGGCCAGGGAGGCGATCGAGAAATAGGCCCCGGAGAGCCTCAGCAATGGAGACAGCAAGATTCCCACCAGCACCGCCGCCACCCCACCGAACAGAACCCCAACCACTGCCGGGACGTGCAGAAAGGTGATGCTGAGAGCGGTCCCGTAGGCGCCAGCCCCGAAGAAGCCGACGTAGCCGAAGGGAAGATAGCCGGTGAAGCCGTAGATGATGTTGATCCCCTGGGCGAGGACCACGTACATCATCATGGTGATCAGGAAGAGCTGGTTGCTGTAGACGAACTGGGCTAGAAAGAACCCTAGCGCCGGCACCACCACCAAGAGCGCATCTCCGGTCAGACGCAGCTTGGGCCGGGCGACGGTGAGCTGGGAGAGGCTCTGGAGCCGGGCGTACGCCTTAGACACTGCGCACCGTCCGTCCCAGAAGCCCGCGGGGCCGCACCAGCATGATCACCAGCAGGATTCCATAAGGCGCGAACCCCGACCAGGCGGGGGCATAGGTCTGGGTGAACATCAGCGCCAGGCCGAATACGATGCCGCCGGCAAAGGTACCCATCGGGCTTCCCAGAGCGCCGATCACGATCACTGCGAAGGCGGTGACGGTGATGTCAACTCCCTCGCTGGCCTGGGTGCCCCCCAGCATGAAAATGGCCAGGACTCCCGCGACCGCTGCTAGGGCGGTGCCGATCCCGAAGGTGATCGCGGAGATCCGTGCAGGGTCGATGCCGGCAGTCCGGGCCTCGTCGGAGCTGGACATGGTGGCCCTGGTTGCCCGGCCCAGGGAGCTGCGATATAGATAGAAATACAGCAGCACCAGCGCCAGCAGGCCGACTCCGGCGCTGACGATCCAGGCGTTCGGAATCACCTGCCCAGCGATGGTGAACGGGTGCGGCCCGAACACCGGCGCCCCGATAGCTGCCTGGTTGTTGCCGAAGAAGATCACCGCCAGGGCCTCGATCACCTGGGAAACCCCGAAGAAGAGCACCAGCGACATCATCTCCGGGTCCCGGGTGCGCCTCACTCGGGCGGCCAGCAGGTAGTAGGCCAGGTAGCCAACCAGCAGGGCCGGCGGGATCACCAAAAGAAGGGCGATCAGCGGGTTGATGTCGAAGTGGTCGAAGAGCAGGACGGCCGCGAAGCCACCCAGCATGATGATGTCGCCGTGGGCCAGGTTGACGACCCGCATGACCCCGAAGATAAGGTTGAGCCCGAGCGCGGCCAAGCCGTAGAAGAGGCCGAAGAGAACCCCCGCGATCAGCGCGAACAGCCAGAGCACTTCGCGGTCCCCCAGCTCAGCTGGCTTGGGCGGACAAGGACCGCTGGGGGTGGCCGGTGAGCCGGCCACCCCCAGTAAAGTTTCGGGTCAGCGGCACGTCCGCGATATCACGAAGTGGGCGCAGGATAGGTTGCCAGGTGCTGGGCGAGCGCCGCCGGATAGATGATCTTGACCTCGGTCGAGGAGCCGCTGGGGAAGATCTGGGCCACCGGGAGCAGCTCGCCGACCTGGCCGCCCTCGGAATTGATCTTGAAGGCTCCGTCGATGGTGTTGAGGTGCCCGGAGATCGACGCCACGGCGGCGCGGAGGTCCAGCTGGGTAAACTTCTTGGCGTGATCCAGCGCCGCCTGGATCACCAGCCCAGTGTTGTAGCCGGCGATGTCCTCAAAGCTGACCTTCGAGAGGTCGCCGTTGGCGAAGGCCTTGACGAATGCGGTAGTGCCCAGTCCCTCGTTGACCTTGTTGTAGACCAAGGTGGGCGGCACCCCGTAGGTGAAGGTGTACTTGAGTCCGGCCGTCCCGACTGAACTCTGGAACAGGCTGAACTGCTGACCGGGGAATGCCGTGCCCACCATATCGAAGTGGTACCCGCCCTGCTGGACCGCCTGCAGGAACGGGATGTCGTTGGCGGCGTAGCCGAGCTCCACCACCGCCTGAGGATGGGTGGCGGCGATGTCATCGAGCAAGGTGCCATAGGAGGTGGTGGCGGTGGGAACCGCCTGGTAGTAGACCGGAGTCACCCCGCCTTTCTTGAGGACGGACTGAAGGGTGGCCGCCTGGGTCGCGTCGAAGTCGTTCGCCCCGTAGAGAATCGCGACCTTGGTGATGTGCTTGCTGAGCATGAAGTGCCCCAGCGGGTCGGGCCAGATGGCCGACAGGGGAAGGTCGCAGAGCACGATGTACTTGTTGCCAGGGGTGAACAGCGGCGCGCCGGTGGCGGACTGGTCGAAGAGCAGGATGTGGTGCTCTTGAGCAATGGTGACCGCCGGCAAAGTGAGCACCGAGCCGAAGTCGGCGACGAAGATGTTGATGTTGTCCTGGGTGACCAGCTGCTCATACAGGGTGGTCGCGGTGGTGGTAGAGCTCTGATCGTTCAGCGCGATCAGCTTGAGATGGATTTTCTTGTTGTAGGCCTTGACAAAGACGCCCCCCGCCTTGTTCTCCTCCTTGATCCAGAACTTGAGCCCGGCCAGCTCCGGCAGCGAGGAGACAGCGTAGGCGCCAGACCCGGAGTAAAGGGTCCCGACGACGACGTCCTTGGGTGCCGCGCTGGCGGCGGCGACCGGGCTGGCCCCGATCCCGAACAGCGCCATGGAGAGCAGGCCCCCTAGAGCCGCCGCCAGAGCAATACGAGCTTTGACTCCGAACACACTCAGCCCTCCATCAGCTTCCCGGTTCTCTGGCGGAACCACTGCTCGGCGGCCATGGCCGAAGCCGAACCCACCTTAGGCGGTAGTTATAGCAGCTGTTGGGGACAGCGGCAAGCGTCGGGTTTTCAAAGCTGGGCCTGCACTGGCACCCCCGGAGAGCGCCGAGAGAGGTGGCGCCTGCAGGTTGGCCAGGATCCGCGCTGGCAGCGGCCTAAGCACCTTCCGCTCCTCTTCCCAGGCCTCCCCAACCGCCTTACCGGCAGGCGATGCCGCCGCCCGCAGACCACCTCAGCCATCTACTGCTCGGCCATCGAGTCGTAGTCGGCGAGCGTCGGCTGGGGCGGCATCGCCAGCCCGCTCAGTCAGGGCAGACAGCCCTCCTTCAGCTCCCGCTCCACGGTCCGCTTGGTCTGGGCCCGGTAGGGCTGGCCGGCCTTGGGCACCACCCCCAGCCGGGCCGCTACGTCCACCCAATCCGGGGCCGGGATCGCGGTCCCGTCCGCGGTCTGGCCCACCCGCAACGCCGGATCTCGGTCGGTCAGCCAGGCAGTCTCCTCCATCATCTCCGTGCCATGGGTGACCACTAAGGTGTGACTGCCTGCCTCGATTGCGTTCCGCGCGACAGCTGTGACTTCCAACATGTCATCGATTGACAAGTCTCATGACGGCACTTCCGGTAAGTCGATGATTTGGTCGAAGTCCAGGCGGGCAGAGCTCGATAGCTCGCTGCCGCTCATCGTGCGCGACTCTTTTGCGTGCAATGCCACGGTCCCCCGGACCTGATTGATGTGACGGTCAGGGATGCAATGGTCGGAGGTCTCACCGAAACCGATCCTGCAGTCTCCTATATCCGCCCCCTCTGCCGGCCAGCCCTTGGGGTAAAGCGGATTCCAGCCAAAATTCACTACTTAGCAGCGTTGTCTCGGGGTAGCTTTTGAATCTGTTTTGGGCTTCACGAGATGGCTGCCATCTCAAGCTCGGTGAGTGAACTTAGCGGTTTCATAGTAGAGCGGGAGACGGGTCTCGAACCCGCGACCTTCTGCGTGGGAAGCAGGCGCTGTTAGAGTCGCCGGCTAGCTGGCCCTCGTTGAAGTCGCTAGCAGTGTCTTTTGGATCTAATCCTCTGCACCGCAGCAATTGTGCATGCTCTCCAGGAGGGGAGCATTAGTACAGCTGCAGCGGTACGGCCCAGAGAACGAGCCGCGGGTAGCCTTGGCTGAAGCGGCAGCGCGAATTCGAACTCTGCCCTGGCTTCGCCATTGCAGTAAGGAGCCAGGTGCCCCTCGGAATTCAGCGCCTGGCACCCCTTGACGATTCACGAGTCGCCCTCAAGTCGTGCCAGGAATGCGGCGGGAGAGTAGATTGGTAACTGTCGGGCAAGACCAAGCAGGTGACCGTCACCCGAAACGATCGCGGCGCGGGTAGCTCCAGCGAGGGCGATGAGGTAGTCGTCGCCGGGATCCGGCGAGCGGAGTACTGGCAAGTCAGTCGGGTCTTCTACTAGTTGGGCCTGACGGCGCAGCAGAGCGAGCAGCGCTGCGGACTCGTGCTCCCGAACACGTTCGCGGATCTTGCGGTAGCCAAGCGCCCGCTCGAGCTCATCCAGAAGTAGCGGAGAGACTACCAACTCGTAGCTCCCGTCCAGCCAGGCGCGGAAAACCTTGGCTGGCGACCCGGTCGGCGCCAGGAGTGCCGAAATCAGCACATTGGGGTCAAGGAGCGCCCGCACTACTCAGCGCGCAGGGCCCCGAGTTGTGTGTTGCGCCTCGACGGCGAGCTCGATCGCCGCGCTCTCGCTGAGTTGGTTACGCGCCCACAGTCCGTCGAGCAAGTCGAGGCCCAGATCGCGGCGGAGCGCCTCCTCGATCACTTCGCTGTCACCTCGCCCGGTCCGGGCCGCGCGCACCTTTACCGCACGGAGCACATCCTGGTCGATCGTGAGAGTGGTGCGAGCTTTCGTCACTTTGGCATCTTAGCATCATGATGCGCAGATCTGCAACCGGCGCCCCGGGTGACCTGGTGACTCACCCGGGATCTCGGCGATCCTTTCCTCTTTTTATCAGCTGTGGCGGGATTGGCCAGGGCTGGGGAGTCGTTCTCCAGCCGTGAAGTCACGGACGCACGGTCAGGGGCAGACCATCGAGCGACGCGTGGATCCTGCGATGCTTTTACTGTGGCTAGGGACCCTGTCGACTGGCTCGAAAGGGTTTTTGATGACTTGGGCGTGCGGTTCAAGCCGGCACTCCTCTGGAAGATCAAGTCGACCCACCTGCCGATCACCGTCGAAGTGAAGGCAGGCGAAGGTCCAGGTACCACGCTCGTGTTCAACGGCGAAGACCTCGGCGACGCAGTAATACGCTTAGCTGGGGATTTGCAAGCATGGCTGGTCGCAGGCCTCGGTGCGGAGGTTCCTCCGTGCCCCACCCACCGTGGTGCTCTGAGCCCGTCTCGCACAGACGTTCAGCCTGAGTGGCGCTGTCCGGAAGGTGACCTCAACTGCGCGATCGGCGACTACCGCGATGCCATTTGGCCACTCGGCCTAGACGAGCGGCCCGGAGATGTAGCCGCGATGTTGGGCCGCCGCCTCCACCGCCGCGGCCTACGGGAATTCTCCGGATGGAGTGCCGAGCTGCGCGACGGTTGCTGGGTTGCAGAAATTGACGTCCGTCCGAACGCGGATGAGGATGCGATCCGTGCCGCCGCCGCGCCCATCGCCGTGAAGTTCACTCAGGTCGGACCAGTCAGAACCGAACGGTATGAGAGTCCCGCCACTGGCAGCGAACGCGCCTTCCGGGCGCTGACACTCCGACGCACGATGATGCATCTCGCGGTGCTGCAAGGGACGCTTGGTCGAGCCTCAATCGCGGACAGGTGCGATTTTCTTGTCGAAGGTCCAGCCGGGCACGTCGTACGAGTTGTTCTACGGCCGGAGCACCGCATTGGCCCGGCAACTGGGGCAGTCATTCTTGATTCTGCGGGCCAGCCATTTGCCAGCGCAGGCGACTCGGTTCTCTGCGTGGGTGGATTCCTACCGGAATCACACCTCGAGGGCGAGAGGATGCCGTTCTCCGCGGGCGAACTTCGTGTTTTTGAGTGACGGGCTAGCACCCGCCCCTACTGCATCGCGCCTAGCAGACCCACAAGCTCCCGGTAGTGGCGGCCATAGAATTCGCCGAGTCACAGCGAGCCGTCCTGCGGGTCATGTGAGCGGAGCGGGAGACGGGGCTCGAACCCGCAACTTCAACCTTGGGAAGGTTGCACTCTACCATTGAGTTACTCCCGCAGTGAGGTCTATGACCTGAGGATACCGTCACCGGCGGAGATCATGAGGGCCACGCCGCTGCGTGGGAAGCAGACGCTCTACCCACTGAGCTACTCGCGCTTGCGGGCGCGAGTATACCGTGCGGCCGACGATCCCCACGCTGATGTTTGAACGTCGAGTGCGGGATCAACTGGTACTCCGAACCGAGCCTTCGACGATATCAGGCAGGCAGCTCTTCGGAGCCGATCGCCGAACGGGTGGATGGGGGTGCGGCGGTCCCGGCCCGGGCACTGCGTTCGACGGTGGCGGAGACCGCCTTAGTGAAGTTGACCAGCTCCCGTCGGGCGTCCGCATCGCTCCCCACCGAGGCGATCACCCGATAGCTTGGTCGATCGGGGTCGGGAATGATCAAGACCCAGCCGCCTTCGATGTCCACCTTCAGCCCATCGGTGAGGTCCAGCCGTTCATTCCGGTAGTTGTCCACCAAAAGTCGCATGACTTCGCCCTTGACCTCCCAGGGACAGGCGACCGACGCCTCCAGATGGGCGCCTGGAGCAAGCTCTCGCCGAAGCTCCGAGAGGCGACTCTGGGTGGTGACCAGCATCTCCACCGTGGTCAACAGGGTGTACATGGCATCGTAGGCACTGAGGTGGGAAGGCCAGACGAAGCCCCCGGTTTCGTCGAAGGCGACCAGGGCCTCGTTCCTGGTCGCGGCCCGCACGATCGACGCGGTGTCGGCCCGGGTCAGCACCACCTTGCCGCCGTTGTTGGCCGCCACGCGCTCCAGCCGCCGGGAGGCTGACACCGGAGCGACGATGGTCCCGGGGCCCTTGGCTCGCAGGGTCAGCAACGTGAGCAGGCAGGCGGCTTCCTCGTAGCTGATGACCCCGCCCTCATCGTCGATGAGGGTCAGCCGCTGCGCTGAGGCGTCGAGGCGGGCCCCCAAGAGGGCGGCCACGGTCTTGGTGATGGCCGACGCCTGCTCGAGCTCCTCCTCCCGATTGCGAGCCTGCGGCCAGAGGGCCGCGTCCTCGTCGAACCCGGAACGCAGGGTGATGGCCTCCACGTGAGCCTCGCGGAGCAGGTAGGGCAGGGTCAACGAGGCGCTACTGAAGCCGAAGTCAACCAGGACCCGAGGATGGGCGTCCCGGATGGCCTCCAGCGCCAGCTGAGACGTCGCGTGGCGTCCATAGCCAGCCAGGGCGCCGTCCGCGTCGGTGATGTCGGTGATCTCGCCGGGGAGCACGCGCCGAAAGTCCTCTCGGAAGAAGGTGTTCTCCAGCTTGCGCTCTTGACGGCGATCGAGGGCCATGCCCCGGTCATCCAGCACCATGAGGTCGGCCGAGCGCGCGTCCAGCGGCGACGCCAGCACGTGCACCGTCCCGACCACGTCGGATTCCCGGGTGTAGTGGCAGGTCACCGGCACCGGCAGCTCGGCGAGGTCGATTACCCGGGCCCCCGCGGAGAGCATCCCCGCGATCATGGCCCGCTTGATCATGCCGGAGCCAGGACTGCGGTCCCGGCAGATCGCCAACTGACTGCCGCGGGGTTGGGTCGCCGACCAGGCGGCGCCGAGACGGGCACACCACTCGGGGGTCAGCTCGACGTTGATGATCCCGGTGATCCCCGACTTACTGAAGAGGCTGCTCCGCCAGGTTCCTGCCCAGATGACCGATTCGTGCACTACCGAGCCAGCCTCAATCTCCTTCCCGGGCCAGATCCGCACTCCCTGCTCCACCACCGACCGGGCACCGATAGTGCAGTCGTCCCCAATCACGCTGGAGTCCTGGAGGACGACGTCGGGCTTGAGGGTGGCGGAGCTGCACACCACGGCCTGGCGCAACCGGCCGCGCTCGCCGATGTAGACCTGCGGCCAGAGCACGCTGTTGCTCACCTTGGCGCCCGCGTCCACCACCGCATAGCGATCCACCACCACCGGACCGTTGAGGAATGCCTCGTGCCCGATGACCGCGTCCCGGCCGATGAAGGCCGGGCCCTCAATCCGGGCGGTGTCGGCCACCGAAGCGCCCTCATTGGTCCACTGGGAGGGACCGGTCCGCTGACCGGCGATCTCGCAAGCGACCCGGCCCTCCAGCGCATCCCAGTTGGCCTGAAGGTAGCTCTGGACGCTGCCGATGTCACACCAGTAACCCCGCCCCACGGTCGCCCAGAGCGAGTCGCGCCGCCGCAACATCTCCGGGAACACGTCCTGAGACCAGTCCGCGGGCTCGGCTTCCGGGCAGTAGTCCAGCACCGAGGGCTCGATGACGTAGATGCCGGTGTTGACCCGGTCACTGAAGACCTCGCCCCAGGACGGCTTCTCCAAGAAGCGCTCCACGTGACCGTCGGCGGCGGTGATCACCACGCCGTACTCGAGCGGATTGGCGACCCGGGAAAGCACCAGGGTGGCCTGCGAATTGCGGTCCCGATGGAAGGCGACCGCCTGGGTGAGGTCGATGTCGGTGAGCGCGTCCCCACTGATTACGATGAAGGTCTCATCGAGCAGACTGGCGGCATTCTTGACGCTGCCGGCCGTACCCAAGGGACGGTCCTCGACCACATATTCCAGCTGCATCCCGAGCTCGGAACCGTCGCCGAAATAGTTGCGGATGCTGGCGCCCAAGTACTGCAGGGTGATGATCACCTCCGTGACGCCATGCCGCCGCAGCAGCCGCAGCACGTGCTCCATGCAGGGCCGCCCGACCACCGGGACCAGCGGCTTGGGGCGTCGACTGGTGAGCGGACGCAGCCGGCTGCCCTCGCCGCCCGCCATCACGACCGCCTTCACCGGAGCATGTCCTGACCCACCCTGTAACTCGCGGCCTGCCCAGCTCCCACTGTCCCTGCTTCGATCATACGGAGAGGCGGCGCTGCCGACGGGTTAGCAGCCAAAGGAGAAGCACGACCAGGAGCACTGCCGCGAGGGTCACCGCCGCGGTGCCCACCAGCTCGGCAGCCTCAGCGGTCGGGGTGTAGGTGGGCGGCTCGGGCAGCGGCTGGAGGTGGTGCAGGAAGACCCGTCCGGAAGCCAAGGCGACCACGAAACCGTGGGCCTTCGCGGAGAACACTGGACCGAGGGTGGCTAGCGAGGTGATCGCCGAGTCGGGAGGCGGAACCCGGTACCAGCTGTAGCCGCCGTCCGGAGTCAGCAGGGTGCCGAAGCCATCGGTCCCGACGTAGGCAGAGGTCGCGCCGTCCGCCGCCAGAGAGGTCACCGGGGGCACGCTGCGCAGACCGCCGTACGGCAGGATCTGGAACGCCCGTGACCAGCGGCCTCGATAGGCTCGCCAGATGAGTCCTCCCGGTTGGCCGACCAGGATCACGCCCGAGGAGAGCTCAGCCACAGCGCCCGTCTGAAGCCCGAAGTTGGGAGAAGCCGAGTCCATCGCCCAGCCTCGACCCGGCGGACGCTCCCAGAGCCGGCCGTTGACCAGCGCCAGCCAGGCGCGACCAAGTGTCGGCGGAGCAATCACGGCCCGGCTGGCGCCGGACGCGGCCCGGGTATAAGGACGCCCGAGCCATCCACTGAAGAGTCCGCGTGAGGTGGCCACGGCCACGATTTCAGGGTCGCGTCCAGCCACGGCCACTGCCCTCGGAACCCCTCGCACCGAGGGCAGTAGCCGAAGCGTGCCCCCTTCGGACACTTCAACCAGCTGACCCTCTCGGTAGGCAACCACCCCCTGGCGCCCCACCGCCGCCACTGCCACGGCTGGATTGAGCCTGGACCCCGGACCGAACGGCGCCCTCAGCGGGGTGAATCGTCCCGATGTCGGTGAGTACCACCCCGGGGTGCCCTTGGAGATTGCGAGGGTGGCGGATCCCTGGTCTGACGCCACCGCGGATAACTTTGGCGAACCGATGGGCCCTGAAACCCACCAACTTCCCGCCGCCCGCGCCGGAATGACCGACCAGGCAATGGTCAAACCCACGGCCAGCATGACCCCGGCTACCGCTCGCCGGGCGCCCCTCACCAGCTACTGCCCATAGAGACCACTCACGATGGCGGCCACCAGAAACAGCTCGGCCACCACATGGACCACCGCCGCCGGCAGGACGCTGTTGCTGCGCTGGGTCATCCAGCCCCAGAACAGTCCGAGCAGGATCACGATCGGGATCAAGCTGTCGGCGGGACCCTGGTACTGGGTGGCGATGTGGGCGATCCCGAAGATGAGCGCCTGGACGATGAGTGCCGGCCCGGGCGAGTGCTGGCGCTCCAGGGCCGCCAGCAGCACGCCTCGAAACTGGATCTCCTGAGCGATGGCGCTGGTGGCATTGGCGACGCCGTAGGCGACCGCCGCGGAGCCGCCCAAAGACAGCAGCGGCACCCCCTCCCGGCCGATCAAGGGACCCGGCAGCGCAAAGGCCACCACGAGGAAGAGCAACGAAACCGAGAGCGCCAGCAAGAGCGCGCCCCGCCGGGGCCGGACCCAGACTCTGAGCTTGGGTCGGGGCTTGGGGGTCAGGTAGTAGAAGACGGCCGCCATGACCAAAGTCACCACCAACCAGGCGACCCCGGCATAGGCGTTACGGGCCAGACCGTACGGCGCCCCGATCAGAGATGGCGCCGGTCCGCCGTAGCCCAGGAGCCAGAGCCAACCGGAGTAGGGCAGGGTCAGGGTCAGCAGGGCGAATGCCAATGGTGCCGTGCCGCGCAGCGACCCGATCAGCAGCATCGCCCCCGTGATCGCAGCGAAGTAGCCGGTCAGTCGCCAGAGGTCAGGGTCGACGCTCTGGGGGTCGCCGAAGAGGCGTGGTAGCAGCATGACCGCCGCGGCCCCCCCCAGGATCAGCGCCAGACCCCCCCAATCCCTCGCCAGGACCCGGGCGGGAGGGAGTGTCGGATGGTCCCAGCGGTGGGCCAGCCCGGCGATCACGGTCGGTGGTCGACCGGGCGCTGCCTACTTGGTCGAGTCGTCGGGAGCGGGACTGGCGACCGGGCTGGGCGCGGAGGTCTGGAGCGGAGCGGCGAAACCCTCACCCTCCTCGTCCTCCCCGCGGATCTGATCGACCAGGTCGTAAACCCGGTCCTGGACTCTTCCCGAGAAGAGGAAAGCCACGCCGGCGGCGGCGAGAACCCCGCCCGCAAGCCAGGCCTTGGAGACCCGGCGCCGCTTGCGTGGGGGCTCGATCCCGGTCTTCCGCAGCGATCCTTCGACCCGTTTGCGGGCATCGTCGGGAAGTGACTTAGTGGCCTCATAAGCGGCCTGAATCACCAGGTCAGCGAACTCTGCCGAGCGGTCCTTGGCCAGGGCCAGCACCTCGGCAGCTCGCTTTTGGGCGATGTCGGCCGCTGGTTGAACCGAGGTGGCGATCCGGTTGGCCACCTCGGGCAGCTGCTGCGAAACTGCGCTCAGGGCCGGACCGACCGCCTCGCCCGCACTCTTGACCTGACTACCGATCACCTCCGCCACCGCGCCCGCGGCGTCACCCGCGGTTGTTCCCAGCCGTTCGATCGGCCGCTGCTTCTGCCCGAATTTCATGCTGGTGCCTCCTGTCTGCTGTCCCCCTCCGAGTGTACCCACGATCGCCCGGAAAACCCCCTGGGGATGTGGAAACTCGGTGCCGGGCCCGGCTGCGTCAGCTTGATCTCTCCGGCCAGCCCCGGGGAAAGTGCTGCAGCGGGCCATGGCCAGATCCCAGCCCCGGAGCTTCTCCGATCGCCGCCGCCACATAATCCTTGGCCTTGGCGATCGCCAGGAGTGGGTCGAGACCGCGGGCCAGGTAGGCGGCGATCGCCGCCGAGAAGGTGCACCCGGTGCCGTGGGTGTGGCGCGTTTCGACCCGTGAACCGGGGAGCCGGGTCACCTCGTCGCGGTGCACCACCAGGTCGATCGGCTCGCCCTCGGAGTGCCCGCCCTTGACCACGACGTACTCGACTCCGAGTTCAGCAATCTTCCGCCCGGCGCGGAGCGCTTGGGCCTCGCTCTCTACCGGCAGGCCGGAAAGGACGGTCGCCTCCGGCCAGTTGGGGGTCACCACCTGGGCCAGGGGCAGGAGCACCCGCCGCATGGTCTCGACGGCGCTCTGCTCCAGGAGCCGGTCCCCGCTCTTGGCCACCATCACCGGATCGACCACCAAGGGGCCCCAGCGGCGCCGGCTCAGCTCCGAACAGACCAGGTCGATGTGGGCCGCCGACAGCAGCATTCCGGTCTTGGTGGCGGCCGGTCGCAGGTCGGGGTCGAGCGCTTCGAACTGCTCATGGACGAATTCCAGCGGCAGCGGGTGAATGGCGCGTACCAAGAGGGTGTTCTGGGCGGTCAAGGCTACCGCCACGCTCACCCCGTACACCCCACACGCCGCGAAGGCCTTGAGGTCGGCCTGGATGCCGGCGCCGCCGCCGGAGTCGGTGGTGGCGATGGTGGCCGCGATCGGAGGCGGTGGCTGTCCATCGTTCACCGGGCTGGACCCAGGACCGCCGGGGCCGGCTCTCGGGCACCTTCTCCCGCGTCGTGGCGACCCTCCCAGCGCCGGGCCAGCCAGTAGGCCACGGCCGTCACCAGCACCCCGACGAACCCCGAGATGTCCGCCGGCTGGCCGGCGAAGAGGTGCTGGGCCAGCGGAGAGACGAAGCCCCACTCTCCGGGGGGAGGGGGCTCGTTGAAGAAGAGCAGGGTTGCTAGGGTGCCGGCGGCGAACGCCGCCATCAATGGCCACCGGAACCCCGCCCGGAACCAGTATCCGCGCCGGGCGAGCAGTGCTGCCGGGTCCGGCTCCCGCCGGCGCCAGAGCGAATCCAGGATCACCAGGACCCCCCAGGCGGGGAACCAGACGTAGGTGATGGTGAGGAAGTCCACGTAGTTGCCCTGGAAGCCGACCCCGGCGAAGAGGACCATCGCCGCGATGAGGCCCCCCAGCACCCCCACCGCGGTGGCGGCGACCCAACGGCGGATCCGAATCCCGATCGCCAGCGCGCAGAGGGCGGCGGAGTAGACGTTGAGGTAGTTGGAGCTGAGCTCCGCCACGATGATGAAGGCCGCGAAGCAGTAGCCGAACCAGACGGGGACCGTGTCCACGATCAGGTTGGGCAGCAGCTTGCTGGGGTCGACGGTCTGGATCGCCGCCCCCAACAGACCGCACAGCACCAGGCTGACCGCGCTGCCCCCACCACTGGCTAGGGCCACCCGCATTCCCGAGGAGTCGAGGGGAAGATACCGGGAGTAGTCTGCGGCGTAGGTGACCCAGGACACGATCAGGGCAAAGGTGAGGGTGAAGCCGAGGGCCAACGCCGCCAGGTGGGGGCCCAGGGCCGAGCGGCTCTCGAGCAGCAGGTCCCAGTGGGGGAAGGTGAAGAGTGCCAGCACCGCGCAGACCAGCAGGAAGGCCGGCACCTGTATGTGCTGGAAGATGGAGATGGTGCGGTGGCCGTAGACGGCGACCAGGAAGGAGATGCCGGCGATCGCCACCAGCAACAGCGGCCCGACGCTTGCTGGGGCGGAGTGCAGGATCGGCAGCGCTTTGGTGGTGGTGACGGCGATGGCACAGTCGTAGGCGAACCAGCCGATGGCGATCAGCATGGTCAGCAGGCCGCCCACCGCGGCTCCCCGCCGGCCGAAGACCATCCGGGACTGGACGATCTGGGGCGCCCCCGAGCGGACCCCGGTGATGCTGAGCAATCCCAGGAAGGTCGCCCCGGCGACCGCGCCGGCTATCAGCACCAGCGCCGCGTCCCAGAATCCAAGCCCCGCCGAGGAGATCAGGAGGGCACCCGCGAAGAGGGAGAAGAAGTCCGAAAGCGCCCCCGCCCAGATGAAGAAGAGCTCTCGGGGGCGACCTTGCCGGCGGGCTCCGGGAACCGGCTCCAGCCCACGCAACTCGACTCGGAGAAACTTGTCGTCCGGCAATTGGTCAGACCGCGGGCTCCCTGAGTCCCCGGCTGTCAGCACCCGCCGCGGGCGCGGTCCATCCATTCCGGTCCACCTCTTAACCGTGCCTGACCTCGAGGGGTTCGGCAGGTCGAGGCTTCCCGACGCTGGTACTAACCAGATCCGGTCATCAGGGTTGGCGATGTGCCTCTCAGCGCCCTGCCGGCGCACCCCTAGCTGGGAGCCGCGCTCCCAGGGGTGAGTATAGGCTCCGCCGGTCTGAACAGCCAGCCCCGCGACTCGCGGGCCGGTGACTCTGATAATTGCCGAGTGCCAGCTGATGCTCTCGCCTTCACCGCCCGCTGGCCGGTGCGCCAGTACGAGGTGGACCGCCAGGGGCACGTCAATAACGCGGTCTACCTGAACTACGCGGAGGAGCTGGCGTCCCGCCACTCCGAGAGCATTGGCTATGGGCAGGACTGGGCCGCCACCCAGGGGGGCACCTGGGTGATCCGCCGCAACGAGATCACCTACCACAGCCCCGCCCAGTTCGGGGACGAGCTTGAGCTCACCGTCCGAGTCGAGCTGGTCAAGGGAGTGCGGGGCCAGCGTCGCACCACCATCGTTCTGCTGCCCGAGGACC
The DNA here is from genome assembly GCA_035533655.1 of Candidatus Acidiferrales bacterium. GTDB lineage: Bacteria > Chloroflexota > Dormibacteria > Aeolococcales > Bog-877 > Bog-877. The sequence continues at coordinate 27,245 of DATLTJ010000019.1, forward strand.
GGCTGGTGGCCGAGATCTTCACCGAGTGGGTATGGGTGCGGACCAGCAACGGCAGGCCAGCCCCCGTTCCGCGGGAGCTGGTGGATCTCGCCGCCGAGGCGACGGCCGCGACCCTGCTCAGCCGGAGGGTCGCAGGCAGCTAGCGCCGGCCAGCCGGCTACCCTGGCTGGGCAATGTACTAGCGCTCTGCGACAGGAGACCTGGACAGCCGCTGCCTCCTCCGGAAGAAGCGGACTGACCTAGGCCAGGGTAAATCCCCTCGACCAAGCCCCACTTGCGCGATAGAGCCCGGGTGGTGGAGTTGTGATCTCCGCCGCTATCAGGAGAAGTACATGGCGATTGCCTTCGCGTCCCCGTGATTTGACGGTGATCGTCGCCGCCAGTTTGGCGAGTGAAGCGACCGGTGGCGTCGCGCTCCTGGCCCTGGCGCTGCGACTCAGTCACACCGGTTCCGGGTGGGCCGAGGCCGGCCTCTGGATGGCGGGAACCATCCTCACCGTGGTGCTGGCGCCGGTTACCGGGTTGGTGTTAGACCGGGTGGAGACGGTTCGGCTGCTGCGCTAACTGGCGCTCGCCTCAGCACTGCTCGACATCGGGCTGGCCGCGGATCCGGGGGTTGTGCCGGTACTGGCGCTCGCCGGGCCATTGGGCAGTGCGTCGGGGGCCGGCGAGGCCCGGTCACTAACCAGACTTCATGCGGCGCAATGGACCGGGTCCACGGTTGGACCAGTAGTCGGGGCCGGACTGGTGGTGGCCTGGGGAACTCGCATTCCCGTGCTCTTGGATGCTTCGACCCTCACCCTGCTGGCAGCTGGGCTGGGAGCGGTGAGGGCTAGGCGGGTTCCGGCCGCCCAGCCGGTGGGCGAGACCTGGACCCGGTCGCTCGGGGCGGGCCCGACCTTGCTGGTCAAGGACTCTCTCCTGCGCCGGTTGATGCCCCCGGTATTGTTGGTCGTGGCCTTTGTCAACGTGGCGGTGGTGGTCGAAGTCTTCCTGGCCACCCATGTATTCCGGGCCGGTCCATGGGGCTACGGAGGTCTGGTGGCGGTGTGGGGAGCCGGACTGGTGATGGGCACTCTGATGGTGCTGCGGCTATCTCGGTTCCAGCCCCTTTTAGTGACCGGGGTCGGGACTGCCCTGGCAGCTCTCGGGCTGGCTGGTGCGGGATCAGCCCGAGGCTGGGAGCTGCCTTGATCGAGTACCTGCTGGGCGGATTCGGCAATGGATTGGAGATGAACTCAGCCCGGGTCCTGGTCCAGCAGCAGGCCTCGTCAGCACCCAGGGCCGAGCGTTAGCAGCGTACTTTGCCGCGGTCAGTGGAGCCGCCGCCATCGGGGCGGTTCTGGTCGGGATTCTGCTGGGGGCGGCCGGCGCGCGGGGAGCGATGGAGATTTCTGCTTCATTCGTCGCAGGAGCTGCCGGATCTCTGATATGGCCTTCGCGAGGGTACTTGCCAAGCCTCCGAGCGCGCCCGCCAAGGCCCGTCTGTTTTGATCTACCCGGTCTCACTCGGTCTGAACATTCTCGACTTGAAGCGACCGCCCTGACACTGACATCATAAGCATCAGCTGTCGATGGACTCCCGGTGGCAACGAAACGCTGACCCTGTGCCATGCCGCTGGCGAAGTGGAATTCGCCTTTCTCCGGACGAGAAGTCGCCAACTGGAAGATCCTGGCGGCTGATACAGGAGCTGGAATGCTCCCCCCGCTTGTCGATACCTGAAAGACAGTGTCGCGCCGGCAGTCTCATCTACGCCCGGTACATACATGCGATTATCGCCGATGTTCGGCTCGAAAGTGTAGACACCACGACGAGGGGGTGGGCTCGTGAAGCCCGAGAATACCGCTGGCGCGACCCTGGTCCGCGCGCCACCCACCGCGTAAATACTGGTCAACCACTGGAGTCCATTCACGCTGAATACTGCGCGCAGCGGAAAGTCGGGACCTCCGAGAAGGCGGCCCATTCGCAACAGTTTTAGCGCTGGATCCTGGGTGCCGGGATACCGATCCCATTCAGAGACCAGGACCCAGCGAACGCCCCGCGCTCGCAAAAACCGGAGAATGGCAGCAGGATTCGAAATGTGAAGTAGCGGGCTCGCCTCCGTGCCATCTAGGTAAAAGAAGGACTGAGGGCGCTCGATATAGTAGGTGCGATCTTCTAGAGTGGCGATCCTCTCACCGGCGGGCACAGTCCGGTTTATCCATTGCCATGCTAGGTAGTCCCCGGTGAACGCCGAGTACAGAATGTCAGACCTTGATCCCAACTGCCGCAACGCGGTCGCGTATTTGGTGATCCTCGGGTCAGACTTCGTGGTCCAGATGTTGGCCTGCCCGGGACCCGCTAGGCTCAATCCGACCCCCACAGCTCCTGAGGTGACCGCAGTGAGTACCAGTATCACTGGCACGACGAACCGAAGGGGACTGGCCCGGCGACCGGGACGGACGAACAGCGAGGGGCCGTCGTGCGCTAGCGCCACCAAAGTGCAGCCGCCGAGAACTAGGGCGACACACAGCAATGGCAGAAGGTACCGGATCCAATACCAGCCTGGAATCAGCAACACCGCCATGATGGCCAGGCAACAAAGACCCCACCAAGCGAATCGAAGACTCTTATGCCATGCGCGCCAACCAGCATATATCACTCCTGGAAGCACTCCAATAGGTAGGAGATTCTTGTTCACCACTGCCGTGGCTAGCTCGGCCAACCGCAGTGGCAGCCGGGTTCCCGTCCACTCTCGAACGGCGCTCAGTTTTAGCTCAGCCTCGCTAGCCGCAAAGATGACGCCAGTCAAGCTGGGGACATGAAACAGGCCCCCCGCCAGAGGATATACAGGGTCCTGCAGGAGAAGCCAGTTGCGCAGAAGCCACGGCCCAGCGACCAGCAGTGCAGCCAAAACGAAGACTGCACCGGCCCTCACCCATCGCCGTGGACGACTTTGGACTAGAAGTGCTAGCAGTCCGATGCCAAACGCCAGCCATCCAATCAGATTGGTTAGGACCGCCAGACCTGCCACGCCTCCGGCGCCGGCCCACCCGACTAGACTGCTCCGCTGGATAGCTGCATCCGCAAGAACAACCGTCGCTAAGATCAGCCCCGTCAATAGCATGTAGTCAGTGGTCCAGACGCCGTACAGGATTAGCAGCGGTGATCCGCAGGCCAATAGGAGTGACCAACTGGCCTCCGCGTTCCCAAATCGCTGGCGCGTGTAGCCAAAAATGAGTGAAAAGAAACCAGCCATCAGGATCGGAGATGCGAGACGAAGATAGAGGTCGTGGAATCCGCCACCGACAATGTCGGTAATCAAGCCAGCCGCCGGAAAGAGAGGCGGATAATTGTAGCTAGCCTCAATTCCGATGGAGGGTCCGAACATGAGAGGCGGGTTGGGTCGGCCCATATACCAGAACCTAGCGCTCGCTGCGTGGTAAATCGTGGCGTCCCACTCGACTACCGGTGAGAGGGCGGCGTGAATCATGGTAAAGATCACTGACAAGATCGCCACGACGATGGCGCCGATGTAGAGCCAGCGATACGCCAGGTTCGCGGGCGCCCGGCCCGCAGAATGGCTGACGAGCTCCACGTGTCGGCGCCGTCGGCGAGTGGCGACCCAGATCAGTCCTACCGTGACGACCAAAGTTCCCTGCACCCCGGTGATAAACACGGTGGTCACCTGGCCAACGACGATGCTCAGCATGCCGACGAAGCCTGCGAGCGAGACCGTCATGATTACAGCCATGCCGGCGCGGCAGGGCCAAGATCGGGCGAAGATTGAGCGAGCAAGCAGGATGTCCGTGAGGAGCCAGGCCGTCCCCACCACCATTACCAAGTCGCCACCTACCTTGGCCGTGCCAGCGGGTAGGACCAGGCCTCCCGCGATGCTAGGGTGGGCAGCCCATTGCACGAACGCCACACTGAGGGGTAGTAGCCAAGTCAGGTGCCCCACCACGTAATGCTCCAGCCCGAAAGCCAGAAGCACAACGATAGCCAAAAACCAACCGGCGGTGAGGCCGGGAGCCGTCGGGATCGACGGATCGCCAGAATTGGCCAATGGGGTATCCCGGCCGGTGCGATCGCTCAGCATGCCTGCCCCTTGATGGACTTCGCCCTGGGTTGGATGTTGGTGAGGTTCAGCCCGCCGGGTGGTTACGCAGTTCGCGCAGTTCGCGACGAAGGGTAAACAGCGCCCTCAGGTGCTCAACGGCGATGCCGGGTATCTTGCTCGGGCGATACACCTTGGTTGTACCGGCACTCCGGTCGCGATGGTGACACGGCGCCTCCTGCACTCGGAGGCCGGCCGAAGCGGCACGGGCGTTGAACTCCCACCAGAATCCCTGCCGGAGCATCCCCGGGTGTCCGTTTAGGATCAACATCAGGGCCTCTCGACGAACCACCAGGAACGGGCACGACGGGTCGCGCAGACGGACCGGAAAAAGCGCTTCGTAGACGACCCGGAAAAGCCTTGACATCAACTTGCGATAGGCAAGGTCGTGACGAGGATTTCGGTACCCCACGACCAAGTCGCTGTGCTCCAGCAACTTGAGGAGGCCCACGAAGTCGGTCGGGTCGCACTGTCCGTCGGAGTCGATGAACGCCACTACCGAGGAGGACGATGCCCGTAGTCCGTCAACGACCGCGCGCGAGTAGCCCTTGCGCTCGGCAGATGTGACTAACAGCATCGGCAGGGTAGTGGCGGCTTGCTCCAATACTTGAATGGTGTTGTCAGTGGATCCGTCCTCGCAGACAACGAATCGGATAGGCACCTGTTCACGAACTGCCACACAGTCGTAGAACTCTCGCAGTGTCTCGGCAATTCCCTCTCCCTCATTGTGCGCCGGCAGCACTACGTCGATTGGGTCCGTGAGAGCAATCACGGTACCGCTACCGAGACATCAACATCTGGTCAAGGCGGGCGAGTCGGCTGTGGTCCAGATTGGCGGAACACCATGAGATGGTTCGCATCAGCCCGTCCCGCAGCGGGATGTGTGGACTCCATCCGAGCATCCGCTCCGATTTGGTAACGTCGGCAGCACGGCTGAGGACCCCTACCGGCTTGTCGAGCTGATAGTCGATCGAGTGAGGTGCCCACTCCAGGATCTGGAAAATCATCTCCATCAGTTCCTGGATCGTCGTGTGGATCGGACTACCGACATTGAGCACATCAAAGCCGGTGAGCCGCGCTCCCGCCAAGGCCATGCCCAGAGCCGTGTCGTCTACGAAGGTGAAGTTGCGGGTCTGAGTGCCATCACCCCACACGGGAAAGGGATCCAGGCGGGCGAGTGCCTTGGCAATCAGTGCGATCACGGCGTGGCTCTCGTTCTCGCGTGGCCCATAGGCCGTGAACAGCCGACAGGCGATCGCATCCATCCCGTACTGCTTGTGGAATGCCCGTGCCTGCATCTCGCCCATCAGCTTCGCCCACCCGTACTCCCCATCGGGGAAGGCCGCGCCCTGAACGTCGAATCCAGCTGCGCACTCTGGCAACAGCCCTCGATCGGTTGCACTCGATTGGAGTGTCGTCGGATAAGCACAGGCGGAGCTTGCGAACACGACCCGGCTGACTTGCGCCTCGGCGGCAGCCGTGTAAACGGCATGGTCAAGTACCAGATTGTTCATGCATTCAACCGGGTGGGTGTCGATGTAGCCCCGGCCACCGTGCATGGCCGCGAGATGAAAGATCGACCGCTGGCCCCTGGACGCCTTCTGGGCAATGTCTGCGTCACGAAGATCGCCCTGGATAAAGGCGATGCGTTCAGAAATGTCAGCGAGGTTCTCTAGATGTCCACTACTGAGGTCGTCGGCAACCGTTACCCGGGCACCAGCGTCCAACAGCAATTCCACGAGGCGACTCCCGATGAAGGAGGCACCTCCGGTGACCAGGACTGGCTCGTCGGAATAGGAGGCGGATAGGCTTGCGCGAGCGTCTGAGTCAGCCATCGTTGCGGATTGTGGCACCGGCAGAAGGCCGAAGTCTTCACATTGGAGTCACGAAGATGTTTCGAACCGCCGAGAGATTTATGCTGAACGCCGCTGTCGCCAGGAACCCGTTTCCGAATTGACCTAGGTCT
>DATLTJ010000020.1:0-59732 GCA_035533655.1 Candidatus Acidiferrales bacterium
AAGGAGAAGGTCGCGGGTTCGACCCCCGTCTCCCGCTCCACTGATCTCAGCTAGAGCTGATAAGTGGACAATTGGCGGACACTGAAAACGGGCACCCGCGACCGGGTTCTCACGCGGTTCCGCCGGCCCCGAATGCGTCCAGGAACTTCCTAACCACGGCGACCGCATCGCGGCGCAGTCGGGCGGCGGCCTCGGCATCGTCAGGCAGAGCAAGGAAGGTGGCGTACGAGGCTGGCCCGTCACGGTCGGCGTCAGCGAAGCGCTCACCGAGCAGACGGAGCGCGTCGGCCACCTGCGAGTGTGAGGCGACGGGACTGTTCGCGGTGGCGGTACCGGCTGACTCTGGACCGTCGCCGAAGTTGAGCAGGCAGAACACCAAGTCGTACGCGTCCTTGTTCTCGTGGCGATCCTGGAACGCCAGGGTCTTCAGCACGACGTACGGCAGCAGGCCGCACACCCGTACCGCGATGGTCGACAGCCCACCGTCGTCGAGGCGCTCCGCCACGACCTCGTGCTCGGTGAAGTCGGAGGCTGCGAGCCGTGCGCCGCGCACGTTGAACGCTCCGAAGCCCGAGCCTAGCGACTCGCCATGTGGCTTGAAGATCCAACCCGCGTCGACTTCGGTGGTCTCGCAGAGGAACTCGACTTGGACGCTGATCCCATCGACCAGACGAGTCCACCGGAAGCTGTTCTCGGCTCTGAAGCCTGAGCGCTTGAGATTGACCTCCAGCGTCCGGTATGTCTCCGGAGTGTCATCGCCGAGAGCAAGCCCGATGACGAGGTCAACGTCCGTTGTCCCGATGTGCGCCGGTACTCCCCCGGGGAGCTGGCCGACGATATAGCGGGGAGCGAGCCCACCGACGAGGAAGATGCGTTCGCGCCACGGGCCGAGATCGCCGAGCAGGGTCACGAGGGCGCGCTCGCAGCGGGCGGTGGTGATGCTGTCGTAGTCCGATGCGTGCTCCCGGCTCAAAATCCGATCACCTCTTGGCGGAGACGGTCCGCCTGCTCTCGACCGCGGCGCGGATCCTGCCTGAGGTCGTAGTACAGCCGCATCGGATTGACCAGCCACGTCCCCTCGTGCTCCCGACGGAAGGCCAGGGGCACGTCACCGGGCGTCTGGCTCAACAGCAGATTGGCGCCGGTGTCGACCACCTCCGCATCGAGGGCTTGGGCGACAGCTTTGGGATTAGTCGCGCTGTCGATCCACACGTCAACCGTGGGGACAGACGTGACGAATGGGGCAAGCGCCATTGCAGCCGCCGCCCGCGTCACGGCGTAGGTGATATCCGCGTTTCCGAGCCTCTCGACGACCGTCGTAATCAACTCCTTAGGCGTCCGCGCCAGCCGGAAGGCCGTGGTCCGCGCGACAGCCCGGTCGACGTTCTCCTCGGCCCACAGGTCCAGAAGTGCGGTAGGGTTGGCGACCCGGCGCACACGCGCGGGTCCGGCGCCCTCGGAGGTGACTAGACCCTCTACCTCCAGCCGGGCGAGGACCCGGTGGGCCAAGCCTTCGGAGACGCCGGCCTCCCGAGCGAGATCGTGGATCTGCCAGACGCGATCGGGCGCGAGCAGTAGCGCCTGGGCGACGAGCCCGGCTTTGGCGCTGAGCCGGATGGCCCCGTGCTGCCGCGGCTTCCTGGCGCGTCGCCGACCCTCGATGTGGAGCAACAGCCCGGGTAGCTCCATGTGGGCGTTGCCGCCGCCGTCCACGATGCCGATGCCGTGACGCTCGAGGATGCCCCGAGCTTCGTCCGTCGCCTGGTCGGTGACGACGAGCAGATACCGGTCGCGCGCCCCCTCGACTTGGCGAACGAGCTGCCAGGCCGTCGCCGCGTTGAGGTACTGCTTCAGCTCAACGTCGACCGGCTGGGCCATCCCGGCGAAACGAACCGTGGCGTCGCTGCGCTTGGTCCGCGGTTCCCGGATGGCCACTTCGATACCATCCACCTCGCGCAGGAGCCGAGCCGCCTCGGACTCTACGGCGCCCTCGATCTTCACGAGTGTGTGGTTCTTCACCATGACAGTGAAGGTACCAGAAAAAGTAAATATGTGCCACCGCTCGTGGGGTGTCGGCTCCGGTCATCTTCACCAGACGCCCTTCTCCACCACGGGCCAAGTACCGGGCGCTCAAGGGTGCCTCGGAGAGCATATAAGTGGACAGCCTATGCTCGCCCTCGTGATCTGGGGCGCACAGCGCTCGAACTCAGATACTTGCCAAGGAGAAGGTCGCGGGTTCGACCCCCGTCTCCCGCTCCACTGGTCCCAGCGAGAGCTGAGATGTAGACACTCGCAGCGTCAGCGAGGGCGTCGGCAAGTGGGGCGAATCCAGCAAGCCGGGAGGCGAGGTGGCGGGTCAGAGGGTGCCGCCTAGCGACTTGTCTCGAACGTAGACCTATGTCTCTCCGGAACCTGCCCCGGGCGAAAATACGGTGCTTACCATTCCCCTGTCGGCAGGAGTAACGATCAGCAACGGCACTCCTAATCGTCATCGTCGCGCGAGGGCCTCCTTCGTCTCCATCTGACTTCGGTAAGCCGGATGAGCCAGTACCCCGCGAACTCGACAGCGTCGCCGTCCGGACCGCGTGACAACAGCCGAGTCCGCCCGGGACCATCCACCCCGGAGCAGAATTGCCCAACGGCCGCGCCCCCGGGCGCGGCCGTTGGCGTCTCTCACCCCGGCTCGTTTATCCGGGGTGCGTGTCTAAAGCTGGACGATCACCGCCTTGGTCTCGAGATAGTTGGAGAGGACTTCCTCGCCCATCTCGCGGCCCCAGCCGCTTTGTTTGAAGCCGCCGAACGGCAGCTCCGCGCTGTACACGTTGTAAGTGTTGACCCATACGGTGCCCGCCTTGATGCGCTTGGCGAGCTTGTGGGCCTTCGAGATGTCCTTGGTCCACACACCCGCGGCCAGGCCGTACTCGGAGTCGTTGGCTTGGCGGGCGAGGTCATCGACGTCGCTGAAGGGCAGCGCGACGATCACCGGTCCAAAGATCTCCTCGCGCACGACGACATCCTCGGGCCTGGTGTCCACCAGCACCGTGGGCTCCACAAAGTAGCCCGGGCCGTCGATTGCATGGCCGCCGACTAGTGCGCGGTTGCCCGCCTGCTCGCCCTTGGCTAGGTACCCGGTAACCCGCTCGAACTGCTCGAGGGAGACTAGCGGGCCCATCTCGGTGTCCGGATCCATACCGGGCCCGACCTTGATCTTCTTCGCCGCCTCAGCGACACCCTCGACAACCTCATCGAAGCGGTCCTGCTCTACGTACAGGCGGCTGCCCGCACAGCACACCTCGCCCTGGTTGAAGAAGATCCCCTGCGCCGCGCCCGCGATAGCCGCGTTGATGTCGGCGTCGGAGAAGATGATGTTCGGCGACTTGCCGCCGAGCTCCAGCGAGACCTTCTTCAGGTTGCCGGCGGCAGCCTGGAGGATCAGTCGGCCGACCTCCGTGGAGCCCGTGAACGCGATCTTGTCGACGCCCGGATGCGCGGCGAGTGCGGCGCCCGCAGTTTCCCCGAACCCGGTCACGATGTTGACCACCCCGTCGGGGAGGCCCGCCTCGAGCATGAGCTTGCCCAAGAGCAGGGCCGACAGCGGCGTCTGCTCGGCGGGCTTGAGGACCACCGTGCAACCTGTGGCCAATGCTGGACCGAGCTTCCACGCGGCCATCAGCAGCGGGAAGTTCCAGGGGATGACCTGGCCGACCACACCGACCGGCTCGCGCAGTGAGTACGCATGAAATTCGGCGCCGGCGAGGTAGGGCACCGAGGGGTTGATGGTGCCACCGTTGAGCTTGGTCGCCCAGCCCGCCATGTACCAGAACAGGTCGGCGGCCAGCGGGACGTCAGCCCCACGGGCTACGCTCAGCGGCTTTCCGTTGTCCAAGCAGTCGAGCTCCGCGAGCTCGTCTGCTTGCTCGACAATCAGGTCACCGATACGGTGGATGATCCGGCCTCGCTCGGAGGGTGTCATTCGGCTCCACGGGCCGTCCTCGAAGGCGCGGCGAGCAGCCCGCACGGCGCGATCGATGTCCTGCGCGTCACCCTCGGCAACGCTTGCGAGTACCTCACCAGTGGCGGGATTGACAGTGTCGAAGGTCTTGCCGCTAGCCGCCTGCTCGAACTTGCCATTGATGAGCAGCTCGCGGGTTGCCGAAGTGAATTGCCAAGTACTCTTGGCGAGGGGGATAGCAACAGTCATCTGGACTCCTCAATCTATGAGGCCCCTGGCTCGGGGCCGCTGCGGATCATCAGCCCGGTCGCTGCTGCGGCTGCAGGGTTCCGCTGTGATCGAGGACTCAGCCCTGTTGGGCCTCAGTCACGGTTTTCGCCTCACGGTGTGAGCAGGACTGCGGGTTCGTTTCTCTTGAGCACCGCGAGTCGCTTTGCTACAAGCCCAGCGGTATCACCTCCCAACCCGTGCTGGCTCACACCTCTGTGTAAGCCAGCAGCTCCATCGATATCTTGGCCCACTCCTCCCAACCTGCCATTATGCCCCACGAACTTGTTACAGATCCATAACTATTGGCCCCAGAGGGCTGCCGAACCCAGGCTGCGGAAGAGCGCTACCGCGCCGATCCTGAGGCCTTGGAGACCGGTCAGGACCTAGAGATCGTGACCCTGGAGGCTGAATCCATCGAGAAGCTGGAGCAGACCCACGGCTCCTGCTTCCCAGAAGAGACCGCGCGCTTCCAGTCTGCGGGCTCTGGCCGGGCCTACTAGCTTCGTGCCTATCCCAGTGCATCTAAGTGGACAGGTGATGGTCGCCATGCTGAACTAAGCCGCACAGTGCTCGAACTCAGCTACTCGCCAAGGAGAAGGTCGCGGGTTCGACCCGGTCTCCCACTTCCCGCCGCAACTTGACCGATTTTTGAGATCGGTTCCAGCGCTTGACCGTGCTAAAACCAGCCGGGCATCCTCGCTGCCAGGTCTTCGGTGATCTCTTCGTCCACCAGCCGACCCTTGAGGGCGACTTCGTCACGCTTCGTCCAGTCCGAGCGGCAGACGTGGCGGGGTTGTCGGTAATTGACCCCGAGACCCAGCGGGTCACCGGCACCGACCAGACTCACCGCTTGGAGGAGCTGGAGCAGTGGTATAGCCCCCAGGCCGATCACGATGACTGCTGGACTTGGCAATAATCCAGCGAGCTACCGGCGACTGGGTCGGTGAGGTCGTACGGAACGACTTGGATGCCGACAACCTCTCAGCAGGGTTTCGGATTCTCCTCATTGGCCTCGACTATTTCTGCCGTGGGATCGACACTGAGGCCACCAGGCTGGTGCTCACGCACTCGTGCGAGCCGGTCGGCCGGCATCGGGTGGAGCTGGGTGTCTACGCGTTCAACCCGCGAGCCTGTCGCGTGTACGAGAAGGTTGGCTTCCTCCACGAGTGCCCGAAGCGGCAGGAGTTGCTGGGGGACGATGCCCTGATCGACGCCCACCTCATGGCGATCCTGAACGAGGAGTGGACTCAACACTGCGGCTACCCTGAGCTGCCGGGATCGGCCGGCGCTACCGGGACCGTCCCCAATAATCCCTGGGGCCCGGCTCCCACCAGGAGTCGCACCATGAGCAAACACCAGTCAAAGTTGCCCTCCCGCCGACCGCAGACTACCTAATCGTGGGTGGCTGGCCTCCCGCCCGCGACTGTGCCCACGCAGAAGAGGGGAGACCAGGGCTACGCCGGACTCCTCGACAGTCGCGCCGGAGCCCTCGAGTTGGAACTTGCAGATCGAGGCCAGCTACGGTGCGCTCGCCGAGCACCGGCCGGAGTCAGTTCGACTTATCGGTATTGCCCTGCGGGCCCACAGCGGGAGGAACCCAGGAAGAGTTTGTGGCGGACTCGTCCGTCGGTCCGGCTTGGCCCGGGACCGCGGAAGTGTCGGCGCCGGACGGGTTCGCGCTCCCCAGCCCGTGCTGCTTGCCGTACTCGTTGGCTCGGGCTGCTGCGCTGGCGGCAGCTTCTTTGGCGGCGGCAATCGTCTTGTCTACCATTGGCGACTTCTCGGCTGCCTTGGCCTGGAGATCGGCCGCCACTGCCTTGCTCTTCTCGTCGATCGACTTGTATAAGTCCTTGAAACCCATATCAGTCTCCAGTTGCGGCGCCGGTGAGTGATCGAGACGGAGTCTAGCGCGGCGATTCAGCAGCGAGGCGGTTTTGTCTGGAAAACGGCGGCCTGCCGCCTGGAAGCGGTTTGGCGGAGATCGCGGTGAAGCAGCACGCCGCTCCGGTCGGGCTCGCGGTTATCGCCTTAGCTCTTCAGGGATTTGCCACCGACGCCGGGCCAATCCCCGGTCTGGGTTCGGCCCAGCCTTAGCCCAGTGGAATGTTCCCCTACCGCGGACCATCGCGGCTATCCCGGAACTCCTGCTGCGAATGCCAGACAAGCTACCGGTGTGGGTACGCGGCGGTCGAGGCTCCTCTGGTCAAGTAACCAGCTACCGGCTCCTGCTGCCAAGTCATACCGAACTTACCTCGGCCACCAGGGCGGCGCTCACGGACTTCCCAATGTGACCAGGGGTGGCTGGACCGTGGACGAGTCCGCCTGCGCCATCACCATGCTCGGGAGCGAGGCGCTCGGCAAGCCTGCTGCCGAGCCCCAGATCGGGGATCCCATGAGCCTGGTCATCGCGGAGTTTCCGCCAGCTGGTCGATCGCCGGGGCGCGGTTCGTGCCCGGAAACGCCCACCCGGTGGATCTGGGCGTCTGCTTGCCCTAGTCGACAGCGGCCGACGGCGCGTGTCAGCCAGTGAGTGCCCAGCCTTCTCCCGCGGGCGATTATCGAACACTCCCTCCTCCCGGGAAGCCGTGCCACGACTAGGATCCGGTCCCCGGCACCGACGAGGTGAATGAGGAGGTGATTGACCGGGGCCACTGAGAGTGGCGGGAATACGGATCCCGCTTGGAGCCAATACGGGCGGGCGCTGATTCAGGCCATGGCGCAGGTCCGGGAGAAGCTCCCGGAGGAATTCCACGGTCTCATTCTGGAGACTGCCGACTACTGACTCTCCGCGGGGCTTGCCAGCGGAACCCATCTGCGGGACAAGGCGTTGCGCTTGCTGGACGTGATCGAGGCGGAAGGCGCGGGCCGAACTGAGCTTGCCGCGCACGCCGAGGCCTTCTTTGCTGAGGCCTCGGTGTGAGGAGGCGCAGCCTGGTCTCCCAGATGTACCGAGCGGCTCGGGTCGCCCACGACGTCAGCCCGCTGGCCTCAGGAAATCTTCATCGCATCGCCCGTCGCGCCCGGAACAAGATCGTGGGGCGCGCATTGGGGCTGACGCGTCGGGGTCAGAGAACTCTTTATGTCTCGACTGAAGCCTTGCTCAGAATCCGATATCCTGAGACTCGGTCGAATTTAGCGGCTGCGCGGTTGGCCGAGGTTTGAGCACCATGACGGCACCGGTGACGTCGCCGGAAGTGATCCGCCGCATCAAGCTGACGATGGGCTGGGGCATCGCCTTGTTGTGGTTCCTCGATGCCACCCTTCAGGCCCAGCCGCGGATGTTCTCGGTGGACTTCGTCAGCAACATCATGAAGCCGTCGATCGCCATCAGCCCTTCCGCTCTGGGCGCGATTTCCTCCTGGACTCTGCAGATCGTCAGTGCGCACATTGCGGTGTGGAACTGGTTTTTCGTCATTATCCAGATGGCGATCGCGGTGGCTCTGATCGTGGGCCTGCTTCGTCACGATCACCTCGTGATCCGGGCGGGGCTTCTGCTCTCCATCGCGTGGGGACTCGGGGTGTGGGTGTTCGGGGAGGGAACGAGTGGGGTTTTCACCGGCAACGGGACGCTGCTGACCGGTGCGCCGGGTTCGGTGCTGCTCTATGTCGCCATCGCCGCGCTTTACCTGCTTCCGGACCGCTGGTGGCAACTTTCGTCCCGTTTTTGCCTTCCGCGAGACCTGCTCGCACTGGTGTTTCTGTACGGCGGTTTGGCTCAAGTCGCCACCCCCGGGTTCTGGGGCTCGCGGGGCATCGCGGTGCTGATCGAGGGCCAGGCTAGCATGGCGCCCTCTTGGATGGTGTCATCGATGACCCCCCTTGTGAGTTTCACTCATGCCCACCCCGTTCTCTCCAATGCCGTGTTCGCCGCCGCGCTGCTGGCGGTGGCGGCCCTTCTCATCGGACGAGCTCCCAAGGCCCTCGGATTTGGGCTACTGGGGGTGGTGCTGCTGGTCATGTGGTATTGGGGTCAAGCGTTTGGGGGGCTCTTTTCGGGCATGGGAACGGACCCCAACACTCCTCCGCTGATGGTTCTCTTGGCGATTCCCGCGGCGGTGGCCTGGCAGGCGCGCCGGCCCGGCGCTGCGGAGGAAGGTTCGACCGCTCGGCCCGGGCCAGCTGACGGAGCGCGAGCCCTGCAGAACTCGACGCTGGCCGACATTCGGCGGCCGTGACCCCGGGTCCTTGCTCGAGAATTGGGCAGTTGCGAGTTCCTACCGGGGTGGCGCCAGCCGTCCCGCGGCTCGGATCGAGGTGAGTTGGATGGGGGTGAAGTGGGTGATTCCCAGTCGGCGAGCAGCTTGTCGCAGCGTGGAATTGGCGGCGGCGAGATTGTCACCTGCCCACCCGGCCAGCCGCTGGTAGGTGGTGCCGGCGACCTTGTCCGTTGGATCTGCCAGCAGGATCTCCTCATCCCGCATGGCCGGTGCCACGTCCTCCTGGGCCCACACGCCGAGGCTGCTCACCGCGTAATTCAGATGCAGTCCGGAGAGCGAGGTAGGCAGGGAGTACAGCGTGAGCTCGAAGATCGCGTTGTCAGTGCCCGGTGTACAGGCGTGGGCTGCCGCCTGTGCTGCCTTCACCGCCCGGTTCTTTGAGTCGACCCCAGTTTCCGCCGGGCGCCAGGCCGAGAGTGCCGCCGACGCCTTGGCGCTGCAATCAGACAAGTCGGAGCGGAGTGTCTGCAACATGGTCGTAAAGTCGGCCCGCTTCTGGACTGGCCCCGCGGGCCGGCTGACCAGGATCACCGCGATCACGGCCACCGCTACTGCCGCGGCCACCGCGATCCCGACCAGGCGGTAGCGGCGGAGATGGCTACGAACCTGGGCGGACTCCGTGTCAGGACCGGGAGGCGCAGTTGTCAATGGCGTCTCCTACCGTCAGGTGTTCGCCTCCAGGTGAGCCACCGCCTCGTCTCGGCACCTGCCAGCTGACTTCCTGGAACTACTCCGCGAAGTCAGGAAGTGCCCGAGCCGACCCCGCCGCCGCAGGCGCCGTGCGCAGTGCTGGAGGCGGTCCGGGCGCCCCTTCGAAGTGCCGCAGGCGGGAGCTGTTCCAGACCACGAACGCGGAGGACAGGGCCATGGCCCCGCCGGCGATCAGGGGATCCAACCGACCCAGGGCGGCCAGGGGGATCGCGACCACGTTGTACCCGAAGGCCCACATCAGATTGCCCCGGATGGTGCGGATGGTGCGGCGTGCCAACCGGAGGGAATCTGGCACTACGCTGAGATCGTCGCGGACCAAGATCAGGTCGGCTGCGTTGATGGCGACGTCGGTCCCGGATCCGATGGCGAGGCCCAGATCGGCCTTCACCAAAGCCGGACCGTCGTTGACCCCGTCGCCAACCATGGCCACCGAGTGACCCTGGGCCTGCAGCTCGCGGATGATCCGGACTTTCTCGGTTGGGAGGGCGCCTGCGACCACGTCACGGATCCCGACCTCGGCGGCGACCGCGCGGGCGGTCGCCTGGTTGTCCCCGGTCACCAAGATGCAGTGGAGGCCGAGCCGGTGCAACTCCCGGACCGCGGGTGCAGCCGACGGCTTGATGACGTCGGCGACTGCGGCGGCCCCGATGGTCTGGCCATCTCGGGCCACTAGGACCGCGGTGTGACTCATTACCTCCCAGCTTCGGCATTGGGCGGCGATATCCTTCGGGATGCTCACCCCTCGCTCGGTCAGAAGAGCTGGCCTGCCCACCAGCACCTGATGACCGTTCACAAGTCCACTCGCGCCCAACCCGGTCAGACTCAGGAACTCGGCCGGCTGAGGCAATTCCGGGAACTCACGGCGGGCGGCGGCAGTGAGCGCGGCGGCGACGGCGTGCTCACTGGCCTGCTCCAGCGCGCCAACGTCATGCAGCAGGAGGGAGCGCTCGACCCCGGGAATCGTCACCACGCCCGCTAACACCATCTTGCCCTGGGTGACGGTGCCGGTCTTGTCCAAGACCACGGTGTCGACCGTTCTGGAGGTCTCGAGACCCTGATGCCCCTTGAAGAATATTCCCAACTGAGCGCCTCGCCCCGACGCGACCCGCAAGGCCGCCGGGGTGGCGAGACCCAAGGCGCAAGGGCAGGCGATGATCAGCACGGCTAGGGAGGCGCTGAAGGCTAACTCAACCGATCCGGAGAGCACCATCCAGGCGATGAAGGTGAGGATCGCCCCGGTGATTACGGTCGGTACGAAGATGGCCGAGATGCGATCTGCCAGCCGCTGCACCGAGGCCTTCTGGAGTTGGGCCTGCTCGACCAGCTCGACCATGTGCGCCAATTGGGTGTCGCCGCCCACCTTGGTGGCTCGGACGATCAGCCGGCCGGTCACCACCACGGTCCCGCCCAGAACTTGGCGACCCTCGGTGACGTCGATCGGCACCGACTCTCCGGTCATCGAGCTGCAGTCGACCGCTGACTGGCCCATCACCACCTGGCCGTCGGTGGCGATCGTTTCGCCCGGTCGGACGATGAACCGGTCACCCAGTCGGAGCTGGGCCACCGGCAATCGCTGCTCGGATTCGTCGTCCTGGAGGATCGACACGTCCTTGGCCCCCACGGCGGCCAGGGCCCGCAGGGCGTTGCCCGCCCGCCGGCGAGCCAGCGCCTCGAAAAAGCGCCCAGCCAGTAGGAAGGTTGTGACTCCGGCCGCCACATCCAGATAGAGCGCCCCGCCCCCCTGATGCAGCAGCACGTACAGACCGGAGCGACCCGGCTCGCTGAAGTCTCGGAAGAACATCGCATAAAGGGACCAGCTGGTGGCGGCGATGATGCCCATCGAGACCAGGGTGTCCATCGTCGACGAGCCGTGGCGTGCGGCCCGCAGCGCCGCTCTGTGGAAGGGCCAGGCGGCCCAGAGCACGACCGGCGCTCCCATGGCGATGAACAGCCACTGCCAGCCAGGAAAGCGTAGCCAAGGCAGGAGGGAGAAGGCCGTCGACCATTCACCGAGCGGCATGAACAGCAAGGCGGCGACCAGCAGGCGACGGCCCAAGTACCGAACCCGCCGGTCGTCTTCGGCCGCGTCATCGGCGGCGCTGTGACTGGTTCCGGCCAGCTCGGCCCCGTATCCCACTGCCTCCACGCGTTTGATCAGGAGTGGGACGGGAACCTCGGCGAAGAGGGAGATGGTCGCCCGCTCGGAGGCGTAATTGACCTGGGCGCTGACATGGTCGAGCTGGTTGAGGCTCCGCTCGATCTTGGCGGCGCAGGCGCCGCAACTCATCCCACGGATCGACAGCTGGAGTTGGTGATATTGCGCGCCCGTCTCGCCGTGGGCGGATCCGGCCGCCCCTGACCTGTGGTCGCCCCGGGGGTCCGTCTCATCGGCGAGCGCGGTCGCCCGCTCAGCTCCCGAAGTCTCTGGGCCGTCTGTCACAGGGGATTCTCACTGGTGCCCCGCTTCGGGAGCGAGGGTCCTACTGGAGTGATCGGCTTCCCAAGCACGGCGGCACCGACTGCGGCCCGGGAAGCTGGCCCAGCCCCGTTCTCCACTGAGCGGATACCGGCGGTACCGATCACGATGCGACCTACTCTAACGAGGCCCGACTTGAACGGTGGCCGGCAGAGGAGGCCTGGTCGTTCGCCTGAGTCCAACTTTCGGCTGCATGAACAGGTGGCCCGGCCCGGCCCGGAGCCGAGTGCGCCTGGCGGTCCCCGTCAGCTGAACAGTTGAGGCCACTGGGTGACGGTGAGCATCAGCATCATCGAGACGGCAATGGTCAAGTCGCCATTGGTACCCAGCACCCGCAGTGACGGGCGGTCAATCCGGCTCCCGGTGCTGGCCTCCGAGGGATGGCGGGCCGTGCGCACGGTGCTGCCGATGAACCACAGATAGACCACGAGGCAAACGATGGTGATCGCGGAGACGTTGGCGGCGGAGAACATGTAGGCCATCGACGCGTTGATAAAAAGATGCCATCCTTCACTGTGCCGATCGCATGTGGACCAGCGCGTGATTAAGCGGACTAGAAAAACCGCGGCAAACAGCGCAAATGCGCCAACGTAAGCAGTTAGCGGTCCGATGGAGGCGACGGTCCCGATCATCAATAGGGCCATGCCGATCATGCCCAGGGCGTGTACAGTGTGGCCCAGGAGATCCGGCAGTGCGTGGTAGCTGGCGATGTGTCCGCGTTGGAAATATCGCCAGATGAAGATGAGCAGAACGTACGACGAAAGGATGATGACCAGGGTCAGAGCCAGTTCGATAACCGGAGGTCCCGGCTGTGCATGCGATGGAGGTGCTGCTGATGCGCATCCCGGCATCAGCATGCCCGACATGCACTCGGGTTTCATCGGTCAACTCTCCCCAATTGGCGCACGCTCCCTCGACCTTATCGCTAAGACGTGACTATCAGGGCGAGCATCGCAGCGTCGCATCTACCCAGCTCGGCGGTGGAATGGTAGGCGCCAGAGACTGATCTGGCGCGCCGGCGGTCCGAGTTCAGGCCGAGAGTATTATGGCTGGAGCCGACGGCGGCTACAGTCTAGGGACCGGGGAACCAAATGCCTGGGATGGGGAGCTACGGGACAGAGACCATCGGGGGTTTCTACCCCTACCTATTCATCGATCTGCTGATCATCGTGGCCCTGGTCTGGGTCTGTTGGGGGGTGGGGGTCGGTTTCCGCTACCTGGACGAGCGCGAAGGACATCTAGTTGACCGGAGTTCCGCGGCGGCTCCCAGCCCGGTTCCACGGATCCCGGCGAGGCTTTTCCTCCGCTGGGCGATCGGGATCATCTGGATCGTCGATGGGCTTCTGCAGGCCCAACCGGCGATGCCCGGAGGCTTCGCCAAGAACGTGGTCCAGCCGCTGGCGGCCGGTCAACCTCACCTGCTGGCGAACCTGCTGAACTGGGAGGTCTATTTCTGGCAGGCCCACCCGCTGGACCTAGCGGTGGCCACGGTATTTATTCAGGTCGGTCTGGGGGTGGCCATCCTGGCGGGCGGTGATTCGGCCATCGGCAAGTTCGGGCTGTGGGCCTCGATCGCTTGGGGGCTCTTCGTCTGGGTGGGCGGGGAGGCGCTCGGCAACGTGCTGGCCTCCGGTGCGACCGAACTCATGGGAGCCCCCGGCGCGGTGCTGGTCTACGTTGCCGCCGCCGCGCTGCTGCTGGCTCCGCGGCGCATCTGGGAAGGTGGTCGAGCCTACCGGGTCATGCGTATCGGAGTGGGGAGTGTCCTGCTCTTCGGCGCGCTGCTGCAGGCGATCCCGTCCGAGGGGTTCTGGACGGGGCGTGGACTGAGCGCGATGTTCCTCGCGATGGGGCACGTTCCTCAACCAGGATTCCTCTCCCGCCCGGTGATCGCCGTCGCCCAGTTGGCCCAGTCCCAACCGATCGTCTTGAATTCCGTCTTCATCGCCGTGATGGCGGTAATCGGGATTGGATTGATTTCGGGGAGGGTTCCCCGGCGCTGGACCATTGCGGCGCTGGTGTGGTTGGGGATCGCCTGGTGGATCGGACAGGACTTTGGCGCCCTCGGCAGCAAGACGGCCACCGATCCTAATCTCTCTCCCTTGCTGGCGGTTATGTTGATCTGCGCTTGGCGCGGGACTCAGGCCCAGCCTGCTGTCAGCCCGGTCGCAGAGGTCCAAGTCAGATCCGCCGGCCTCCGCCGGACGGTGGCCTTGGGTGGGGTGCTGGCACTGGGGGTAGCTCTGGTCCCCGTACTGCTCGGGTTGCCGGTGGCAGCGGCCCAATCCGCCACCATCGAGGCCCTGAATACGGGCGGGGGTCTGGACCCGGTGAGCAATCAGAGTCTCCCCGACCTCACCCTGGTCAACCAGGCCGGACGGACGGTCGACCTGCGGCAGTGGTCGGACAAGGCGGTGGTGTTCACCTTCCTGGACCCGGTGTGCTACTACCAGTGCCCGATCATGGCGGAGCAGCTGGCCGCGGCGGACCACCAGCTAGGCGCCCTCGCCAAGAATGTTGAGTTCGTCGCCGTGGTCGCCAATCCGATTTATCGCAGCCGATCCGAGGTGCGGGCATTCGACGCGACCATGCAGATGAATCGCCTGCCCAATTGGCAGTATCTCACCGGCTCGCTGCCCCAGCTGGAGCGAGTCTGGAGTGCCTTCTCGCTACCGATCGAGATCCCCCGCCTGCAGATGGTAGACCACCCCACGGTGCTCTACTTCGTCAAGCCGGGTGGAAATGAGGTCAGCCTGGCCCAGGATGCCGCGCTCAGCCAAGCCAGCGTCATCACCTCATATGCAACGCTCATCGACGAGCAGCTCCGGTCCATCATCAATCAGTGAGTGCGCGCGGGGCCAGGCCGTGGCGCAAGGCCTGGCTCGCCCTGATCCCGCTGGCGGTGATCGCGCTCGCTGCGGTCGTCCTTGGCATCAGCCGTCTGCCGGTAGCGCCGGTGGCGCCCGCCAGCTCGCTCCCCCCCGACACCACGGTCGGGAACCTGGTCAGGCAGATCGAGATGGTCAACTATCCGTCGGCTGAGGCAGGCTGGGCGGTGGTCCCAACCAAGCCCTACTGGCGGGTGGTCAGAACCGCCGATGGTGGCGGTCGGTGGCAGGACGTAACCCCTCCCGGGAATGCCAGCAATGGCGGCCTCGCCCTGACGGTGACGGGGCCGTCTTCGGCGGCGGTCGTCTTCCTCGCCTACCAGTACATTCGCGATTCGACCTTTGCCTTCACCACCGACGGGGGCGCTGATTGGACCGCGGGGATCCTGCCCAACGCTGCCTCCACTGGACCAGACCCGATCTACCTGCTCAATCCCCAGCAGATGTTTGCGGTGCTGGGCAATGGGACGGTAGTCAGCAGCTCCGATGGCGGCGCCTACTGGACTGACGTAACGCTGCCGGCGCTGGAGACTGGGAGTTGCTCACCCACTTCGGTGTGGTTCACCTCGGCCTCCAGCGGCTGGGTGACCGGCAATTGCACCGGAGTCGCCGCCTTGTGGCACAGCAGCGACGCTGGGCGCTCATGGCAACCTGAGGTTCTCTCCAGTGGGTACGCCAGCTCAGCTCAGGTGTCACTCCGGCCCCCCCAGGCCACCCCGTCTGGGGGAGCCTTCACGACCGCGGTGGCGACGGGAGGCCGTACCGAATCGTTGCGGGTCTTCGATGACTCAACTGGCAGCTGGGCATCAGCACCGGCGGTCGCGCTCCCCGCGGGCCGTGTGGTCGTGTCGTTCGAGGACCCGTCTCACGGCTGGGTCCTCGATTCACCGCTGGCCGCGGATGCCCTGGCTCTCGCCTACTACACCTCGAACGAAGGGACGAATTGGTCGCTGCGGACCACTCCCATGCTCGCGGGGCAGGTGACCGGACTCGACGTGGTCTCCCCGGAGAGCTTGGTGGCACTCGCCCAGGTGGGGGGCGAGAAGGACCTCTGGACCTCAACCGACGCGGGCGTGCATTGGACCCGGACCCAGATGGTGATCTTCGACGGTCCGCAGCCCAAGGTAAACGGCATCACCGGCTGAGCTGGCGCGGAGAACCAGACCCTGCCCTAGCCTGGGTGCAGAGCGGTCGAGTTGGCCTGGCTCACTCCTCGCCGTCGCGGGTGTCGCTCGCGGCGCCAGTGGTCCCAGCCCGGACCAGAAGCCTGATCGGGCGGTCCACAGCGACGTAGTCCCAGGCCCAGCTCAGCAGGGTGATGGCCCGGGCCCGGAAGGTGAGGATGTTGACCAGATGCACCACCAGCCAGAGCACCCAGCCGATGAAGCCGCTGAATTGGAAGAATCCGATCTGGGCGATCCCCGAGTTGCGCCCGACCGTGGCCATGATCCCCCGGTCGCGGTAGTGGAACTCGCCAACCGCTCGGCGGTCGGCCATCGACTCGATGTTGCGCGCCGCCAAGCGTGCCTGTTGGATAGCCACCTGGGCCAGCATCGGCAGATCGTTGAGGCTGGCGAGGTCGCCGATCACCATCACTTCCGGGTGCCCCGCCAGCTGCAGACTCGAATTCACCGGGACTCGCCCAGCCCGGTCGGGACCAACCCCGAGCTTGGCTCCCAAGGGAGCGCCCCTTACCCCGGCGGTCCAGACCACCGAGGAGGTGGACAGGACTCGGCCGTCGGCAAGGACCAAGCGATCGTGCTCGATGCTCTGCACCGGGCTGTTCACCAACACCTGGACTCCCCGGCGGGCCAGGGAGCGGGTGGCAGCCTGGCGCAGCCGCGGTTTGAAACTCCCGAGTAGCTCAGCGGCCGCCTCGACCAGCAGCACCTGGGCTGCTGAGATGTCGACGCCGCGGAAGTCCTTGGTCAGCACCAGGTGGATCAGCTCCAGGAGCGCTCCCGCGAACTCGACCCCGGTCGGACCGCCGCCGACGACGGCGAAAGTGATGAGCTGGGCTCGGCGCTCCGGATCCGACTCCCAGCTGGCCATCTCAAAACGTTGCAGCACCCAGTTCCGGAGGGCGAGCGCGTCGGGAAGCGTCTTCAGTCCCAGGGAGTGCTGCCGGAGGGACTCGTTGCCGAAGTAGTTGCTCACGCTGCCGGCGGCGAGGACCAGATAGTCATAGGGGATGCGGCCCTGGTCCGTCTCGATGGAGCGATGCTCCAGGTCGACATCGACCACCTCGGCCATTTGGAAGGTGCAATTGTGAATCCGGCGCACCAACTTGCGCACCGGTTGCGCGATCTCCGACGGGTTCAGCAGTGACGAGGCCACTTGGTAGAGGAGGGGGGTAAAGAGGTGATAGTTGCGCCGATCCACCAGGATCACATCCACTCCGGCCCGCTTCAGGCTGCGGACCAAGGTGAGTCCGGCAAATCCGGCTCCGACGGTTACGACCCGGAGCCGCCCTGACCCAGTCGCCGCCGGTGCCGGGGCGGCCGGATTGCGTTCCACTCTCGTCGTCTCCTTGGACTTAGGTAAGGAAAGCTTGGAGAGAAGCGTAGCCGGGACCTCAAAACTGGGAAGACGGGCCTCGATCTGACATCCGAAGTGGCTATTTCGCAAGTCGCGAAATAGACGGCGCCCCCCGCTCCTATGAGCGGGGGGCGCTGGGGAGGGGGGAGATTGTTTAGTCGGCGGGGAATCAGCCCGCGGGGCCCGTGGTCAGGGTCATGTTGGCGGTGTGGCTGGTGTCACTGGCGTCCACCCAGGTGATGGCGATGCTCTGGCTGGGCTTGGCGCTGTCGATCGCCGCACTGAGTGACGCCACGGTGGTGATTGTGGCGCCGTTGGCCGCGGTGATGACGTCCCCAGCCACTAGGCCCGCGGACTGAGCGGGCGTCGAGGCGATGACATTGGTGATGAGAGCGCCTGAATTGACTGGCGGCGTGGACTGGCCAAAGCCGCCAAAGCCGTTCCCCCTGCTAGCGGCGCTGCTGGCGTTCTCGACGTCGACTCCGAGGAAGGCGGGGAGGCCGATGTGAACGGTGGTGCTGCTCTGGCCCTGCTGAATCGTGGTGGCGATCGACAGGGCGGTGTTGATCGGAATCGCGAACCCCACCGTCGAGCACGAACTCGAGGAGGAGTTGGTGGCGGCCGCGGTGTTCATCCCGATCACCTGGCCTGAGGAGTTGGCCAGAGGCCCACCGGAGTTGCCGGAGCAGAGCGAGGCATCGCTCTGCAGGAGTCCGGCGAGGTTCTCACTGCTGCTGTTGCCCTGGTCGCTGGCGGTGATCGAGCGGCCAGTGGCGGTGATCGCCCCGCTGGTCACAGTTGGCTTGCCGGGCAGGTCAAGCGCGTTGCCGATGGCGACCACCGGCAGGCCCACCAAGACGTTAGACGAATTCCCTACCGTGACGGTCTGCAACCCCGAGGCGTTCTCGAGCTGCAGGAGTGCGACGTCAGAGGTGACGTCGTAGCCGACCACCTTAGCGGTGTACTTGGTGCCTACCCCGTCCACCTGAACCGTGATGCTGGTGGCGCCATCGATCACGTGGTTGTTGGTCAGCACCTCGCCATTCGAGGTCAGGATCATGCCGGTCCCAGCTGAGGTGGCGTTCTGGTAGCCGTCGACCGCGGTGATGTCGACCACTCCCGGCTCGACCTTGGCCGTTACCGCCGACACATTCAAGGTGCCGGTCTTGGCCGTCACGCCGGACGAGGCGGCAGGCTTGGGGATGGGCTGGTTGGCTTGCTGGTTGCTTGAGGAGGTATTGCCGATCTGGTGACCGACGAAACCGACGCCGACCAAGATTGCCAGCACGGCTACCACGGCGCCGGCCACTTGGAGGATGGGCCTGCCCCCACGCGGGCCGCCGGAACCAGGGGTCCCGAGGGCGTCGACTACCTGGGGCGGACCTGACCCGCCGGGGGGAGGGGAGAAGGGGCCGACAAACTCCTGGCTGGGAGTCTCGTTGGCCATCGACCTCGCGGGGATGGGTTCAGCAGGAGGAGTCCACGGGGACGAGCTGGGGACGGCCTCGGGAGGCTGCGAATCCGGGCTCGGGATCTGGGGATCGGGGTTGCTGTCCACTGCTCTTGCACCTGTGTTGCACGCGTCCCGCCGCCGGTCGGGGGCGGGAACGTCGTTTGGCTGCTCTGCGCTCAGACCTTGACTTTGCTCCTCCCCGCTTGGATTAGTGTGAGAGAAACCTGGGAAGACGGCGAGAATTCCTACTCACGCCAGGGTCCACCCCGCGGCCTTAGATTGGTTGGCTGAGAGGCTCCGCGGGGGTCGGTCGGCAGGGAGTAGGGGGGGCGGCCATGCCCGAGATCACGGTGTACGGGGCTCCCTGGTGCCCTGACTGCAAACGCAGCAAGCAATTCCTAGCCCAGCATCGGGTCACCTTCAAATGGGTCGACATCGACCAGGACCAAGAGGGGCTAATGTACGTCGAACGGCTGCAGCAGGGTGGCCGCACCATCCCCACGATCGTGTTTGGGGAGGGGGACTTCCTGTTGGAGCCGACCGACGAGGAGCTCGCCAAGAAGCTCGGACTCTCACTCAAGGCCGACCGGGGCTTCTACGACGTGGCGATCGTCGGGGGCGGCCCGGCGGGACTCGCCGCCGCGATCTACGCGGCCCGCGAGGGGATGGATGCGATCGTGATCGACCGGAGCGCGCTTGGCGGGCAGTCCGGGGTCACCGAGCGGATCGACAACTACCCGGGCTTCCCCGAGGGCATCGGCGGGGCCGAGCTGGCGGACCGGTTCATTGCCCAGGCCCGGCGCTACCTGGTCGAGCTGCTCCCGGCGGTCTCGGTCGCCGAGATCGGCTCCGACGGAGAGGATGTGGTGGTTAGGTTAGGCACCGGGCAGGAGGTCGCGGCTCACGCGGTGATCCTGGCCACCGGCTCTTCCTACCGGCGGCTCGGAGTACCCGGGGAAGACGAGCTGATCGGAGCGGGAGTGCATTTTTGCGCCACTTGTGACGGGCCTTTCTACAATGGGGCGGAGGAGCTGATGGTGATCGGAGGGGGCAATTCGGCCCTGGAGGAGGGGCTGTTCCTGACCCAGTTCGCCCAGCGGATCCGGGTGCTGCAGCGTGGTCCGGAACTGACCGCCTCCCGGTTGCTGCAGGACAAGGTACTCAACCACCCTCAGTTCTCCGTGCACACCAACATCGAGGTGCGGGAGTTACAGGGACAGAGTCGGCTGGAGGGCGTGGCCGCCAGGGATGTGGAGACGGGGAAGGAGTTCCGGTGGAATCCAGCGGCAGCCTTCGTCTTCATCGGCCTTGATCCCAACACCCAGTTCGTGAAGGCAACGGTGTCCCTCGACGACCGCGGCTTCATTCAAGCGGATGCTATGTTCCACACCTCCGCGAACGGGGTGTTCGCGGCCGGGGATGTGCGGCAGGGATCGACCAAGCAGCTGGGCTCAGCGGTCGGGGACGGGATTGCCGCGCTGCTGGCGGTGCGACGGTACCTACAGGACCATCACCATCTGGCCGAGATCGTCTGAGGGGACTGCTCCGACCCAGGACCGCTCCGTCGGTATCTGACTATCCGAGTCTCGCCCTAGAGTTCGACGCACTCCAGGGGGCGCACCTCAAGCGTGAAGCGCTGTCGCAGGCCATTTCCGCCGGCGCGATCGCCTAGAGACGCTGGTTCTTGTGCTGGTGGTCGCGGTGGAAGCGGAACAGAAAGAGCACGACCCAGACGACCAGGGCGAGCACGATCAGGTGGAGCAGGATCGAGACCGCCAGCGGCAGGATGAAGAAGACCCCGAAGAGGATCACTAGAGCCACCAGAACGGCCATTAAGGGGTGACGTAGCAAGTGCATGATGGCCCCTACCTTACGCGCCTCTGGTCAGGAATGTCTTCGGGCAGCGGGTTCCTCGTCGCGCCGGTAACCGCTGGTCTTGTCGCTCACCACCCGGGCCAGCTGTCCGTGGCGGCGGTCCGGCGGCCAGATTCATCCCAGCGATTCGTCAGGGAGGTCGATGCCTTCCGCCGCTGGCTCCGATGCAACCTGATTTCGGTCGGCGCGCTGGCGGAGATAGCGGATCGCCATGAATCCCAGTCCCGCCGCCACCACGCAGCTGACGCCGCCGGTCGCCAGCCCGGCCCGGGGACCAGCTTCGCTGGTGACCCAGCCGATCAGAGGCCCGCCGATCGGAGTCGTGCCCTGAAAGGCGATCGCCCACAGCGCCATCACCCGCCCCCGCATGCGGGGCTCGGCGCGGAGCTGGAGCGTGGTGTTCCCGCGGGCGATGAACGAGATGCTGGCCCATCCAACCGCGGCGAGCGCGAGGTATTCAAGGGTCACGGTGGGCGCGGCGGCGGCCAGGAGCAGCACCAGCGCGAAGACCGCTGCCGCGATCGTAACGGGGCGCAATCCGGTGCGACCGCGGGCCGCGGTGACTAGGCCGCCCCCAATGGCCCCTATCCCCATGGCGGCGGTCATGAAACCGTAGGCTTTGGCGCCCCCGTTGAAGGTGTGGCTGGCCATGACGGGCAGCACCACCTGGAACTCGTAGGCCAAGGTCCCCACCACCGCCATCATCAGCAGGGGGATGGCCAACTCCGGGACCCCTGCCACATAGCGGAGCCCTGCGCGCAGTTGGCCTCGGCCGCGGCCGGTGGGCAGGCTGGGTCGCAGCTGGGAGAGGTCCATGGTGATTAAGGAGGCCACCACGGCCACGAAGCTGCCCGCGTTGATGAGGAAGCACCAGGCGATGCCGACCGATGCGATCAGCAGTCCGGCGACGGCCGGACCAATCGCCCGAGCCACGTTGACCAACACCGAGTTGAGGCTGACCGCGTTGCGCAGATCCTTGCCACCAACCATCTCCATCATGAAGGCCTGCCGGCTGGGGTTCTCAAAGGTGTTGTTGAGGCCCAACAGCGCTGCCAGGATGAAGATTTCCCAGATTTGGATCACGTGGGTGAGGGTGAGGAGGCCCAGGATCAACGCCTGGATTCCCATCATGGATTGCAAGAACACCATCAGCCGCCGCTTGTCCACCCGATCGGCGACGACTCCGCCGTAGGCACCGAGCACCAGTACCGGCAGGGTCTGGGTGGCCACCACGAGTCCCAGCACGACGGCGGAGTGGGTGATGGTGAGCACCAACCATGACTGGGCAGTGGTCTGCATCCAGGTGCCGATCATCGAAATCGACTGACCTGAGGCGTAGCGTCGGTAGTTGGGGATCGAGAGAGCCGCGAAGGTGACGCGCGTCGCCTTTAGGACCGAACTCAACGGGTCACGGATCTGGGAGCAGCAGAGAGTCGGCGAGGGCCTCCAGCGCCGGGATCGCCTCCATCAAGAGCTTGCGCTGGGCCGCGGGGAGCTTCTCCAGACGCTGGCCTAAGACATCGTTCCGTTCCGCCTGAATTCGCCGCTGCAGCCGGCGACCCCGGTCCGTTGGCAGGAGCATGGCGGCGCGGCCGTCCAGCGGGTCGGCGCGCCGCGCGACAAGACCCCGACCACTCAGCTTGGCCACGATCCGGGACAGCATGGTCGGGTTGATGCCCTCCAGTTGGGAGAGCAGGCCTAGGCCGAGAGGTCCGTGGCGCACCACAGTAGCCAGGACCGAGAGCTGGGTGGGGGTAAGGCCGGCGCCGGCCTGGGTCTGCCGGAGACGGCGCGCTAGCCTGCCGATCAGGATCCGGAGCAGGGCGGCGGGTTGGACTGGAGTCGGTTCGGTGTGAGCTGGCATCTGCCGTCCGATAGTTGCTTGCTAGCAAGCAGTGTACTGAGCCTGTCAGCTGTTGTGCGGGCCACCGTTCCCAAGACCGTCTATGTTGGTGCGAGCGGTCCAGCGGCGGAGTCGCGTCGAAGGCAACTATCTCGACGCCGCGATAACGTTTTGCCGGGATCAGTTTTCGCGGATGTGTGACATTCTGTTGGCTGGCCCGTTGTCCTATTGACCAAACATGAATGCTCCACCCAGTCGCAGCGACGGCATGGAGGCGCGGCCCGTACGAGTTGCCGCCCCGGTCCGCTCCGATCGCGGAGGTAGTACACCCGCACCGTTTGAGCTACCTTTGGAGCAGGCGATGGCCCTGGCCCAGGTTCCTCCTGACGGCGTCCCCGAGTCTCAGCTGGAGCACCTTCTGGGAATGACCTCAGCCGAGGCGGCCCGGGTCAGGGAAGTGTTGCTGCGCAGAAAGCTGGTGCGCCGCACGCCCCCCGGGCGGGTCAGAGTCACCTCCCGTTTGGTGCTGACCGACCGCGGACAGCAGGGGGTTCGCTGGCTGGAGCAGCTCCAGAGTTCGCTCCCACCCGCCCTCTTCGACCCAGCCGAGCTCCCGCCCGCGGGTCCGCTCAAGCTTGTCGACGGCGTGTCGCGCCCAGAGCTCATCGCCAATCCCTCGAGCGGTCTGTTTGCGCGAATGCACGGACTCTGGTCGGCTAGTGACCAGGGTGATCCAGCTGCGGAACTTGAGACTGCTCCGGAGGAGGTCTTCGGACGCGGGTTTCTGAACGTCACGCTGGGGACCGGCTTCTTCGGCACCGCCGTAGTGGTCGGCATCATGCTGCAGAGTGAGCGGGACGCCTTGATTGCTCTGGGAGTGGGCTGCTTGCTCGCCGTGATCTTCTTCCTGCGCGCTGGTGCGGGTTTGTTCCGTCACGCCCGAGTTCGGGCTTGGTTCGCCCGGAGGTTGCGGCGCCTCGGAGAAGATCGCAGTCCGGAGTGGCCGCGTCGCCGACCGCGTTCAGGCCGGGCTGCGGAGTGAACGTCAGCGACAGCTCTCGATCCTGACCGGGGTTGGCCCAGCAGGCTCAAAGTCCACCGGGCGGGTGGAATTTGGCATGATAAGCGGAGCATGACCCGTGCCAGTCAGGTTTTCAGCTTCCCCAACCCGGTCAACGAGGTTGCGGCTCGCTCCGTAGCCGGGTGCGTGGCCCTGATTGGCTTGGTGGCGCTCGTCGCCCATCTGCCCTGGCTCAGTGCCGTGCTGGCGGTCGGCTTCCTGGCCCGGCTCGCGAGCGGACCCACGCTCAGCCCCCTCGGTCAGCTCGCCACCCGGGTGATCGCGCCCAAGTTGGCGCGCCCCAAGCTGGTGGCGGGACCACCGAAGCGCTTTGCCCAAGCGATCGGCGCGGCGCTGACGGTCACCGCAAGCGTCACCTATTTTGCGCTGGGGCTGTCCACCGTCACCTACGTGCTGCTAGGAGCCCTGGTCTTAGCCGCGACCTTGGAGTCGGTGTTCGCTTGGTGTCTCGGCTGCCGGATATTCGCTGTGCTGATGCGGGTTGGCGTGATTCCCGCCGACGTTTGTGTTGCCTGCTCGGACATCTGGAGTCCTACCGCCCGAGCACTCCGGTCGAGCTCGGCTGCCGCTCCTGACTCCGCCAGCCAGTAGTTCCGGGACCGCCGTCTCCGCCGTGAGCCAGGCCCGGCCCCGCCCCGTCTTGGGTTAGTCGCCTTGAGGCCGCGCCTCTGACGGACTGACCGGGAGTTAGGGGGCGCCATGTCTATGCTGGCAAGATGGGTGGAGAGGGGAGGACCTTGGGGCCGATCGCCAGCGCCCCGAAAGCCGGCAAGCGCATCCTCCTTTTGGTCTCCGCCTCGCACGCCAGCCAGCACATGTATTCCGCGCTGCTGCCCCTGACCTACTCCTACGTCCTGATCGCCTTCCACATCAACTACGCCGAGCTGGGCCTCGCCGTGGCCGCCAGCAGCGTGGTCGGGGGGCTCAGCCAGATCACCGCCGGCTATGTCAGTCGTCGCGTCACCGCGCGTTGGATCCTTGGCTCCCAGAACTTGATCGTCGGTCTGTGCGCGGTTCTCGGATCGCTGGCCCCGACCTACCCCCTCTTCGCGGGCGCCCAGGGCGTAGCCCAGCTGGGAGCCAGCCAGCAACATCCGGTCGGCAGCGCGGTGCTGGCGCGGACCTACCCCGACCGTCGCGGCAGCGTCTTGACCGTCCACACCATCAGTGGCAGCTTGGGTTCGCTGCTAATTCCCCTGCCGGCGGCGGTGATGCTGTCCCGGCTGGGCTGGCGTCCGACCATGCTGATCCTCTCCGCCCCACTATTCCTGATGGGCGTGATCCTGCTGCTCACCTTCCCGGTGATGGCCCGACCGCGCCTCCGGTCCAGGCTCCCGGGACGCTCCCGACTGCGGTGGCCGAGTGTGCCCCGAGCTGAAATGATCCACCCGAGGGTGGTGATCTTGGGGATCCTGGCCGCCACCGTGGCCGCGGCCGGGAGAGGGCTCGGGACGCTCAACGCCTACGTCCCCTTGTTCCTGCGCAATCGGGCGCACATTCCGGAGGTGGAGGTGGGATTGATTTTCGACCTGATGCTGCTCGGGGCTGTAGTGGGGCCTCTGATCGGGGGGGCGCTGTCCGATCGCCTGGGGCGGCTGCCGGTGATCTGGGTGGCCTATGCGGTGGCGGCCGTATTCGTCTTTGCGCTGGGCCGTTCCGCCGGCATGCCGCTGCCCATCATCGTGATGCTTGCCCTGGCGGTCGGGGTGTTCGCCTACATCGAGAACCCCTTACTCCAGGCGCTGGTGAGCGACGGCGTGACCAGCGAGGGGCAGTCCAGCGTCTTCGGGATCTATTTCACTCTGGCCTACGGCGTGGGGTCGCTCTGGCTGGCGCTCCTGGGCTGGGTGATCGGCGCCTTCGGATTCCCGGCGGCCTTCTCGATCATGGCAGGCTCCTACCTGGTCGCCGGGGCTGTCCTCATTCCCTGTTGGAAAACGGTCCGCCGCCGGGCGCCCGCGGAGCCACGCTGAGCGTCGGTCGGCCGCGGGTGCCCCCAGGCCGGGATCCAGCGAGCCTGACCGACTGACTTTTCTGTAACGGGCGGTCGGAGTTTAAGGAGCGGCCGGGCCGGCTGATTGCATTGGAGCGCCTGCGCCCCGTAGCGTCCTCAGGGTGCGCCACCTGTCTCTCTTCGACATTCGCATTCGGACTGAGCGACTGGAGTTGCGGCTGCCCACCCTGGAGTTGCTGGACGAGCTGGCGACGCTGGCAGCGCAAGGGGTCCATCCACCTGAGACCATGCCTTTCGGCGTCCCCTGGATGGACCTGCCGCCCCCTGAGCTAGAGCGCGGCGCCGTGCGCTGGAACCTACTGCAACCAGGCAGCTGGCGGCCCGAGGCGTGGAGCTTCAACCCGGTGGTGCTGCACGCGGGCCAGGTGGTCGGTAGCCAGGGGATCTCAGCCGACGGCTTCGCCGCTACCCGCACCTTCAAGACCGGATCGTGGCTGGGACCGGCCCATCAAGGGCAGGGAATAGGCCGAGAGATGCGGGCGGCGATCCTCCATTTCGGTTTCGTCTGCCGGGGAGCGAAGGTCGCGGAGAGCGCCTCCTTTAGGGACAATCCGGCGTCCCTCGCGGTGTCCCGCTCTCTCGGCTACGTCGAAAACGGTGAGTTCGTGGTCGAGCGTCGCGGCCTCGCGGCGGCGCAGGTCGACTGGCGCCTCACTCGGGAGCGGTGGGAGGTGACAGACGGCCCTGCCGTGACGGTCGAAGGCGTTGAACGCTGTCTCGACTTCTTCGGGATATAGAGCGGTGGGAGTTGACCTCCGCGGCAGCGCGACCCTGCTGACGGTGAGCGGAGACGAAGTTGCGTCCGTCCTCAGAGGCCCGGAACTGCTCGACCCCATCGCGAGCGCTCTGGTGAGCTACAGCGCCGGGGTGGCGACCTCGCCCCCGCGAGTCGGGGCGGCGACGCCCCGAGGGTGGCTGGCGGCGATGCCTGCCTACCTTCCCGAGCTGACCCTGGCCGCTAAGTTGGTCACGGTGTTTCCGGCCAACACCGCCTCCGATCAGCCCTCCCACCAGGGGATCGTCGCCCTCTTCGACGCCGAGGACGGGCGCCCGATCTGCGTGATGGACGCCCGTCACATCACGGCGTTGCGGACTGCGGCGGTCTCCGCACTTTCGGTTCGGGAGCTGGCTCGTCCCGGGGCGCGGGTACTGACGGTTCTGGGATCGGGGGAGCAGGCGCGATCTCACCTGCAGCTGGTCCCCACCGTGAGTGAGTTCACCGAGATCCGGCTGGCGGCGCGCAGTCCGAAGCGCGCCCGGGCGCTGGCCGCCCAGTTCCCGGACTGCCGAATCAGCCCTTCGTTCGAGTCGGCGGTGCGAGGAGCGGATGTGGTTCTCTGCTGCACCGACTCTCCCGAGCCGGTGGTCCGACTTTCCTGGCTCAGCCGAGGCGTTCATCTAGTCTCTGTCGGCATGGGTCCCGAGGTCGACGAGTACACCATCCGGGAAGCCCGGCTCTTCGTTGAGTGGCGCGGCGCGGTCAGTAGTCCCCCACCCGCCGGGGCCACCGAGCTCCAGGGCCTCAATCCGGAGGCGGTCACTGAACTCGGTGAGGTGCTGGCCGGGGCGCAGCCGGGAAGGCTGTCGGCCGAAGAGATCACCGTTTTCAAGTCAACCGGGCTGGCGGTGGAGGACGCGGCGGTCGCGCGGGCGGTCTACGATGCCGCCCGGCGTCGGGGGCTGGGAGTGGACGTGGCCTGGTGAATCATTTTGACGGTGTCACGGCGGCGGTCCGCTAGGGCTCCCACTGGTTCACTTGGGCTCGGACTCTTGCTCGTCCAAGCTCCGGGCCCGCAGCAAGCGCTCGGTGTCCTCCAGCAGGTCAGTGAAGATCCGCCTCAGGATGGGGTCGAGGTCCTGGCGCGCGAGATTGTCCTGACAACAACTGGCCAGCTCTCTGCTTGGGGCGAGAGAGAGAGGCATCCTGCCGCCTACCCGGACTGTGAACTCGGCGCCACGACCAGCGAGCATTTCGTCGAACAGCTGAGGCAATCTAGGCAGGTATGGGATGAGCAGCTCCTCGTGCCACACGCCCCCCAGCCGGGCGCTGATCGCCCGGGCCTCCTCGACCGTGACCTCGGCGGCGGCCAGCCGGGCCCATGCCTGCTCCTTGGCGGCGGCCGTGGGTCGAGCCGCCCGGGTACCCTCGGCGCGCACCAGTCCCGTGGAGCTCGGATCAGCCGCCAGGGCGGCGTCGATCTCGGGTTGGTCGGCTGCTCCGCGGGCGGCCAGATAGTACACCAGGATCCAGCGCAGCTCCGGGTCCAAGGCAACGCCTTCGGGGAGGTCACGAGCCTCCAGGAAAGCTCGACAGCGGTCCAGCTGGTCGGCGGTCGTCGCCAGCCCGATGAAGGCCCTAAGCCAGACCGCCTGCCGGTCACTCCCCGCCGCGCAGTGGACCAGGGCTTCCCAGGCCACCTGGGCCATCTCCGCCTCCAGGCCCCACCCCCGGCGCTGGGACCCATACCGCCTGGTCGCCTCGCGGAAGTTGCCCAGCACCACCCCCACCAAGGTGGCGTCGGTCTCGGCCGCGATGTGGGACGCCACCATCTGGGCGTAGCGGTGGGCCGGCAGCTCCAGGTCCCGAACGGTGTCCCAACTGCGATCCCAGATGAGCGCCCTGGCCAGGGCGTCGCTGATCGAGCTGAGGTGGCGCTCAGCGGTAGTCAGGGAGACGGGATCGAGCCGGATCTTGGCGTAGCTGAGGTCGCCGTCGTTGGGCAGCAGTAGCGCCGGACGGCGGGTGCCGACCAGCGCCTCGACTTCGGTCGCAGGTCCGTTGATGTCCAGCTCGACGGCGCCAATCCGATCCAGCTGGTCGCCGACCCAGTCAAACTGCCCCAGCCGGATTCGGTGGGGGCGCAGCACGGGTTGGCTGGGACTCGCGCTCTGCACCACGGTGGCTCGAGAGATCACGCTGCCCGACTCCGGCTCGAGGCTCTCGACTTCGCAGCGCAGCGTGTTCATCCCTACCGTCTCCAGCCACGCCTTGGCCCAGCTCCGGACATCCCTGCCGGACGCGGCGTGCAGCGCCTCCACCAGATCCCCGAACTCCGCGTTCGCCTCCCGATGCTGGGTGAGGTGGAAGTGGAGCGCGTCGAAGAAGTTTTCCTCGCCAACGTAGGCGACCAGCTGGCGCAGGGTTGCGGCACCCTTCTCGTAGGTGATCGTGTCGAAGTTGGCCCGCACCGCCTCGACGTCCGGGACTGCGGTGACCACCGGGTGCGAGGTCTGGAGTTGATCTTCGTGACTTGCTAGCTGCTTGTTGATAGTCGCGAAGCCCAACCAGGCGTCGGGAAACTCGGTCGCCCGGTCGACTGCGAAGGCGGACATCAAGGTGGCGAAGCTCTCGTTGAGCCAGAGATCGTCCCACCACCTCATGGTCACCAGGTCCCCGAACCACATGTGCGCCATCTCATGCATGATCAGGTCGGCTCGGTACCATCGCTGCTGGGCGGTGGTCCGGCCCCGCCAGAGGATCTGATCGGCAATCGTGACGCAACCCGGGGACTCCATTGCCCCGTTGACTTTCTCCGGACAGAACACCTGGTCGTACTTGGCGAAGGGGTAGGGGATGCGGAAGACCTGCTCGTAGTAGTCCAGCCCTTGCCTGGTGAGTCGGAACAGCTCCTCCGCCTCCAGGTACGGCGCCAGCGACCGGGCGCAATAAAGTCCGAGCGGGGTCGTTCCGCGCTGGCTCTCCACATGGTGGAACGGTCCGGCAGCGAGACCGATCACATAGGGGGAAAGCGGCATGGTGGGCGGGAAGCCCCACCACCGGCAGTCGTCCCGGGGGTCAACCTCTTCCGGCTGGCCCGGCTCGGTAGACACCACCACCCAGTCCTCGGGCACCCGGACGCGGAAGCGGAACGAGCCTTTGAGGTCCGGTTGGTCGAAGCAGGGAAAGCTCCGGTGGGCCTCGTAGGGCTCGAAGTCGCTGTAGATGTAGACGGAGCTGTCCACGGGGTCGATGCTGCGATGGAGGCCCAGGCCGGTATGGTCGTAACTCGCCCGCCCCCGGACCAGGATCGAGTTGCGCACCGCCAGCGGGGGGAGCGCGATCCGGCGCCCGTCGTAAGCGGAATCGGGCAGGGGCTGGCCGTTCCAGACCATCTCCGTGACCCGGTCGACCTCGGTTTCCAAAAAAGTGAGGGCCCCAGGTTGCCGGGCGGAGAACTCCAGCCGAGCCTCGAACCCCAACTGGTCCTCGCCCTGGGTCAGGTCCAGCTCGATGAAGTAGGCGATGCTCCCAATCAGCTGGGCCCGCTCCCGGGCCTCGGACTGGGTCAGGCTGGCAGGCTGATTTGGCATCCGGCGCAGTTTAGCGGGGCCGCGCCCGGGTCTCAGTGGCCGCCCAGTTCGTAGGTTACGTCCGCGACTGCGAAGTCGGAACGGCCGAGCAGAGCGGCTTTGATGTGGAACGCCCGGTGGTTGTGGAGGATCTGATTCCACCAGTGCCGGGTAACCAGTTCCGGGAGCACGACTGTGCAGAGCGCGTCGCGATTCTTCTCCCGATAGACGGCTAGGTATTTGAGCACCGGTTGGACGACCGTGCGGTAGGGCGAAACCAGGATCTCCAGTTGTGGCCGGGGGCGGTTGGGATCCCAGCCGAGCTGGTCCTCGACCCACTTGTCCCAGCTGGCCTCCAGCTCTCGCGCTTCTTCGTCGGGCAACACCCCGAGATCGTCCTGTTTGATCTCGCCCCGCACCTGCTCGGCTCTGCGGGCGACATCCCCGGGCTGGCCGGTCGCTATGTGGAGCGCGATCACCTCGTCGGCGATCGCCTGGGCGTAGTGGAGAGCCCGCAGGGCCAGCACGTCCAGTCCCGAGACCGGCACGATCGCCACTCGACGCCCGGACGCTGTGATTACCGGGCTGGCCAACTCACCCTGCCACTCGGCTGGGTAGCTCATCGCTACCACGCCCTCCCGTCGCAGCAGCGCCATCTTCAGCCGCAGCGCACGAGGATGCCGGAGGAGCCCGAGCAGGCCCGAGCTCGTCACCACATCGGGGACCATCACCGTGACCAGGCCTGGGTGCGACTCCCGCGACAACCGGTCGATCAGCTGGATCAGGGGCTTCAGGCGCTGGCCGCCGGAGGGCGTCTCAACCTCGATCCCAACTCTGCGATGCGTCGCGCCCACCGCCTCCTGAATCCGCTCCGTCAGGGCGGGGTCGCCCCCGAGGTTGATCGCGACCACGTCGCGTCCCAGCGTCGCGGCGTACTGGAGCGCCCGGTGGGTGGGTGAGTCGAGCGCCCAGACGGGTACCACCGTCCGGTAGGGATCCCACGGCTGGTCGCCGATCGCGGCGGCGCGGATGCGGCGCCGGATCTCCACGTAGTGGCGGCCCACGAACCAGAAAAGCAGCACCAGGAGCGGCACGATGATCAGCACCACCCAGGCTCCGAGATGGAACTTGACAACCATCACGATCACGTCGACCACCAGGGTGGCGAAGGCCCCCAGTCCATTGACGAAGACGTTGCGGCGCCAGTGGGCGGGTCGATGGCGGAGTTGGTAGCGGACCAGCGCCGTCTGAGCCAGGGTGAAGGCGGTGAACACGCCGATGGCGTACAGGTTGATCAGGTGGTCGGTGTCTGCGTTGAACGCCACGACAACTACCACGGCGACGGCGGTGAGAAAGAGGATGGCGGCGGAATACACCAGCCGATCGCCGAAGGCCCCCAAACGGTGCGGAAGCCGGTCGTCCCGGGCCAGGAAGGCGCACAGGCGCGGGAATCCGTTGAAGCTGGCGTTGGCCGCCAGGATCAGCACCAGGGTGGTGGAGAACTGGATCAAGTAGAAGAAGAAATGACCCGGTCCCCGGAACGCGTCGGCGGCGATCTGAGCCAATACCGTGGGGCTGCCCGACGCTTTTGGCTCGACCCCAAACATCACGTCAAGCACGGTCACCCCGATGAAGAGCAGGACCAGCAGCGCTCCCAGGATGACCAGCGTCTTGGCGGCGTTGTCGCCCGGCGGGTTGCGGAAGCTGCGCACGCTGTTGGAGACCGCCTCGATCCCGGTCATGGACGAACAGCCCGAGGCGAAGGCCGTCAGAACCAGAAATGGGGTAAGCGCTTCGGTCGGGTTGAAGATGGGGGGATAGGTGCCGATGGCGTGGTGGATTCCCCCGGTGAGGCCGGTGAACAAGCCGACCCCGATCAACACCAGGATGGCGCCGACGAAGAGATAGGTGGGGAGAGAGAACAAGGCGCCCGCCTCCCGGACCCCGCGCAGGTTGCCGGCGCACAGCACCAGGATCAGCAGCACGGCTAGCGGCATCCGCAGCGCGGTCAGGCTGGGAAAGGCCGAGGCGAGCGCGTCGGACCCCGACGACACGCTGACTGAGACTGTCAGCACGTAGTCGATCAGGAGGGCGGCGGCGGCTACCAAGGCTGGCCACTGCCCCAGGTAGTCTCGGGCGACCGCATAGGACCCGCCGTCCGCCTGGCGGGTGAGCACCACCTGCCGGTAGGAGATCACCACCAACACCATCAGGCCTGCGATCGCGATGGCGATCGGCAGCTCGAATACCAGTGCCCCAACCCCGGCCGCCACCAGAACGGTCAACCCGGCCTCCGGTCCGTAGGCCACGGAGGAGAGCGCGTCGGAGGCGAGGATCGGGAGCGCCTTGAAGATGGGCAGGCGCTCGCTTTCCATCGCCGAGGTGGGGAGGCGAGGCCCAAGTACCACTCGTTTCACGAGGTACTGAAATTTGGCCGGGCCCGACTGCGGCACATCGGCTTGAGATGTGGCCACCAGCATGCCCTGGCGGCTGCGCCGGAACTCGTCCATGCGCTCCACCGCCACGTACCGGTTGCCTGGAAGCTGACCCTGCCGCGCGATCCGCTGCTCTAGGTCGCTGCGCGGTCTCGGCTGGTTGGCGGGCCGCTCGGGGCCGGCGTCGTTCGGTTTCGCCTCCGGTCCCTGGTCAGTCACGTCTGGCGCGGCTCTTCTCCTCGCAACCGACCGAGCGCTCGGCTCTGCCGAGACCGCGACGGCACTTGAATTCCTCGTCTCCTGACGGGTACCCAATCGGACCGGGATGGTGCCGTACTCGGTGCCATCCCAGTCCGGGATCCCGCCCGGGAGCATAGCGGGCCGCTAACCTGAGCAGCTTCAGATGCACTCTGACTTGCTCCCCTTTGAGAGGGCCGGAACTAGCATGCGGCTCGGCTTGGCCCTGGGCTACTGGGGTTCGAGACCGCCGGCGGACGCCCCGCTCCTGGTTGCCGAGGCGGAGCGGCTCGGGTTCGACTCGGTCTGGACCTCCGAGGCCTACGGGTCCGACGCCCTGACCCCACTGGCGTGGTGGGGCCGGGACACCGAGAAGCTGCGCTTGGGTACGGCGGTCGCCCAGATCCACGGCCGCACTCCCGCGGCCACTGCGATGGCCGCCGCCACCCTGGACCATCTCAGCGATGGTCGCTTTATCCTGGGGCTGGGGGCCTCCGGTCCCCAGGTAGTCGAGGGCTGGCACGGCGCGAGCTTCCAAGAGCAACTCCAGACGACCCGAGAGTACTTCCAGATCGTGCGCCAGATCCTGCGCCGCCAGGGTCCGCTGGAGTTCTCGGGCAGTCGATTTCAGCTGCCTCGGCCCGGAGGCCCGGGCAAGCCGCTCACGCTCACCGTCCATCCCCGCCGCGCCAACCTGCCGATCTGGCTGGCAGCCCAGGGGCCGCGAAACACGGCCCTGGCGGCGGAGATCGCCGACGGCTGGCTGGCGGGCTTCCACGCCCCGCGGGCTTCTAGCTGGCAGCGCCAGGCCCTGGCTGAGGGGTTTGCCCGGCGCGATCTGTCCCTCGACCCGACCCAATTCGAGGTGGCCGCCAGCCTCTTCCTGGCGGTCGACGAAGATCTTGAGCGCGCCGCCGATCGGTTCCGGCCCCTGCTGGCGCTGTACATCGGGGGCATGGGCTCGGGACGCCACAACTTCTACTTCGACCTCTTTGCCAGGATGGGACTCGAAGAGGACGCCACCCGGGTGCGGGAGCTCTACCTCAGCGGCGAGCGAGAGGCGGCGGTCAAGGCGGTCTCGACCCGCTTGGTGGAGGAGGTCGCCCTGGTCGGGCCCCGGGCCAAGGTTCGCGAGGAGGCGGAGCGGTGGCGGTCGTCACTCCCGACGTTGTTGCTGGTGGGCGGTCCGGTGGAGCAGCTCCGGTCGGCGGCCGAGGTTTTTAGCTAGCCAATTCCGGGCCTGCTGATGGCGGGCTCCAGTCAGACGCTGGCTCAGCTGGCTGCTGGGGTCGGCTCGACCGGCGGCAGCAACCACTGAGCCAGGTAGGGCAGCTCGCGGTGGCGGCTGTCGTGGTCCAATCCGTAGCCCACGACGAAGCCCGGACCCTCCAGCTTGAAGCCGAGGTACCGGGGGTGGACCGGCATCACCCGGGCCGCTGGCCGGTCCAGCAGGGCGCAGATCTCCAGCGTTCGGTCGGGGGCGGCCAGGGTTTGCACCATGGCCTGGATGGTCCGGCCTGCGTCCACGATGTCGTCCACGATGATCACCGGGCCCGTCTCCGGCAGATTCACCCGGCCGAGGGCACTCACCACGGGCTCAGAAGCGGCCCGCTCACCCCGGTAGCTGGTCGACTGGAAGAACTCCATACCCAGGACGTCCACCTCGTATTCCCAGAGCTGGCGGATCAGGTCGACCGCGAACACGAACCCGCCTCTCATCACCACGACCAGCGCCACCGCCGTCCCCCGGTGCACGGTGGCGATCTCCTCGGCGATTGCCCGCACCCGTTCTTGGATCGCTTCTTGGGTGGCGATCTGACGCATGTTGTGGGCGGCCGGATCCCGACGGTCGGTCCAGAAGGCGGGCTGGAAAACCGGCGCGGTGGC
This sequence comes from Candidatus Acidiferrales bacterium, assembly GCA_035533655.1. Taxonomy (GTDB): domain Bacteria; phylum Chloroflexota; class Dormibacteria; order Aeolococcales; family Bog-877; genus Bog-877. Next base: position 34,168 of record DATLTJ010000020.1, read on the forward strand.
GGGCACCAGGAGGGTGGGGGCGGCCATTTGCCCCGGCACCGTCGCCAACTCCGCCTCTGTGCTCAAATCGGACTCCGTCTCTACCCCTGCGTCGCCAACCCGGCGCGCTGGCGCTGCCACGGTTGTGCCCAGTATCCCCGATCGGGTGCTGTTTCCAGCGTCTGGACACCAGGTCAGGAGCCGGGCGAGCGCCGGGGCCTCCCGACCCGGGCGGCCAGTTCGCGGAGGACGTCGTCACCCTTCAGCCCCTTCGCGACCAGCAGTACCAAGGTGTGGAACCACACGTCGGCGATCTCGCCAACCAGCTGCCGGCGGTCATCTTGGTGGGCCGCCAAGATGACCTCGGTCGCCTCTTCGCCGACCTTGCGGCAGATCGCCGGCACTCCCTGTTGCAGGAGCTCGGCGGCGTAGGAACCTTCCGGTGGGTCGTCTCGACGGCTCTCCAGGGTTACCTGGAGCTGGTCGGTCAAAGTGGCCGGACCAGCGAAACAGGAGCGCCGGCCCAGGTGGCAGGCCGGCCCCTGGGGGCGAACCGAGAGCAGGAGCGCGTCATCGTCGCAGTCCACCTGGAGTCGCTCGACCACCAGCACCGCTCCCGAGGTCTCGCCCTTGTGCCACAGCCGCTGCCGACTCCGGCTCCAGAAGTGCGCCTCCCCGGTGGCCGCGGTGCGCTCCAGAGCCTCGCGGTTCATGTAGGCCACCAGCAGCACGGTCCCGGTGGCCCAGTCCTGGGCCACCGCGACCACCAAACCACGGTCGTCGAATCGGACCTTGGCGGGTAGCGTGAGGCTCACCGCCGCACCGGCACTCCGGCCGCCTCCAGCTCTGCCTTGACGCCAGTCACCGTCCAGCGCCCGCTGTGGAAGATGGAAGCCGCCAGGGCAGCGTCGGCGCGGCCCTCGGTCAGGACAGCGACGAGGTCCGCCGGTCCGCCGGCTCCTCCCGAGGCGATCACTGGGATGCGGACGCTGTCGGCGATGGCCGCGGTCAGGGCCAGGTCGTATCCCCCTTTGGTGCCATCGGCGTCCACGCTGGTGACCAGGAGCTCGCCGGCCCCCAGCCGGGACAGCTCGCGGGCCCAGGCAACCGCCTCCAGCCCGGTCGGTATCCGGGCCCCGTGGGTGAGCACTTCCCAGCCCTGCCCCCGACGCTGGGCGTCGATCGCCACCACCACGCACTGGGACCCGAACAGACTCGCCGCGGCCTCCACCAGGTGGGGATCAGCAACGGCCGCAGTCTGGACCGAGACCTTGTCCGCACCGGCCCGCAGCAGCACCCGGATGTCCTCGGTAGTGCGCACTCCGCCGCCCACGGTGAGCGGAATAAAGACCTGGCGGGCCACTTCGGTCACCAGGTCGATCAGGGTGTCCCGGCCCTCGACGGTGGCCTCGATGTCGAGGAAGACCAGTTCATCCGCTCCCGATGCCGCGTAGACCGCGGCCATCTGGACCGGGTCGCCCTGGTCCAGCAGGTTGCGAAAGTGGCGTCCCTTGACCACGCGGCCCCGGGCGACATCCAAGCACGGGATGATCCGTTTAGCCAGCATTGGCTGGCATCCGGGCAGCCGCTAACGCACAGAACTGGGCCAGCAGGCGGAGTCCGTCGCGACCGCTGCGCTCCGGGTGGAACTGCACGCCGAAGACTGGAGCGCGCGCAATTACACTGACAAAGCGACCCCCGTAATCGGTGTCGGCGCCGACCAGCCTCTGGTTGCTCGGTTGCACTGCGTAGGAGTGCGTGAAATAGAAGTAGGCACCGTCCAACTCGTCCAGAATGGGGATTGGTCGCGCCACCGCCACCGTGTTCCACCCGACGTGGGGGAGCTTTTCGGCAGTGGTCAGCCGCACCACCTCGCCCTCCAGAAATCCCAGGCAGGGACTGTCATCCTCGGCGCTGTGTTGGAAGAGCAGTTGCAGGCCGAGACAGATGCCGAGGTACGGCCGACCGGAGCGCAGGAACTCGAGTAATCCCTGGTCCAGGCCACTACTCCGCAGCCGATTCATGGCGGAGCCGGCCGCGCCCACGCCGGGGAACACGGCAGCATCCGTGGCCAGCAGATCAGCAGCGCAGCGAACCTGCCGCCAGGGCGCTCCCAGGAAGTCGAGGGCGTTGCTTACGCTGGCCAGGTTGCCGCCGCCATAGTCGACCAACCCGATCACAGGATTCCCTTGGCGCTGGCTGGCCGGCCTTGCAGACTGGCGTCCCGCCGGGAGGCCTCGCGGAGGGCCCGGGCCAGTGCTTTGAAGCTAGCCTCGGCGATGTGGTGGTTGTCGGCTCCCGAAGCCACCAGGTGGAGGGTCAGCTCGCCACTACGTGCTAGTGCCTCGAAAAAGTGCACCAGCAGCGAGGAGGGGAGTCCACCCACGTCGCCGGCCACGAAATCGAGCCCGATCGAGGAGTGGGCGCGACCGGAGCAGTCGACCGTGGCGGCCGCCAGGCTCTCGTCCATCGGGACCACCGCGTGACCGAAGCGCTCGATGTCGCGGCGGTCCCCCAGACATCCGACCAGCGTCTGGCCGAGCACCAGTGCCACATCCTCAACGGTGTGGTGGGCGTCCACCTGGAGGTCCCCGTGCGCCGACACCTCGAGGTCAAACCGGGAGTGGGTAGCGAGCGAGGTCAGCATATGGTCCAGAAACCCCAGGCCGGTGGTGATTGCCGAGATCCCCTGTCCGTCCAAGTCCAAGGTCACCGTGACGCTGGTTTCCCGGGTCTGCCGGCTGCGGGTCGACCGACGCTCACTGAGCATCCGCGAACCCTCCCTGCCGCACGGTCTCCACCAGCCGCGCGTTCTCCTCGGCCGCGCGCACGGTGACGCGCGCCCAGCCGGCCATGGAAGAGTCCTCAGCGAAGCGGCGGAGAACCATTCCCCGCCGGGCCAGCTCCTGCACCAGGGTCGGCTTCGCGGCCAGCAGGATGAAGTTGGCTGGAGTTCTCCGGACCCGCCATCCCAGCCGCTCCAGATCGGCAGCCAGACGCTCCTGAAGCAATCCGAGCTGAGTCACCCGCTGGCGCATTCCCGCCTGCTCGCCGAGCGCGTGGGTCCCAAGTGCGGCCGCCATCGAGCTGATGCTGCTGGGTGGCCGAACCCGGGCGAGGGTGGCGGCGACGTCCGGGCTGGAGACGGCGTAGCCGACCCGCGCCCCGGCCAATCCGAAGGCCTTGCTCAGGGTGCGGACCACCACTAGGTTAGGCCGGTCGGCGATCAGCCGCATTGCCGTCGCCCCGGTGAATTCGTAGTACGCCTCGTCGACGACCACCAGTCCCGCCGTGCGCTGGGCCACGGCGCCGATGAACTCCGTCGGCAGGAGTTCCCCATCGGGGTTGTTGGGATTGCAGAGCCAGGTGACCCGGGCTTGGGGCGCCAGCTCGAGGAACGCCTGGCGATCGAGCTGCCAGTCCGAGGACGGCACCTCGACCACCTGGCCGCCGACCTGCTCGCTGAGAGTCCGGTACATCGAGTACGTCGGATCCGAGAGGAGCACCGGATCGGAAGGTCCGACGAACGCCTTGACCAACAGGTCGAGTATCTCGTCGGCGCCGGCTCCCACGGTGACGGCAGCCCGGGGAACGCCCGCGTACCGGGAGATGGCCAGGGTCAGCTGGGAGTAGGTGGAATCCGGATACTCGTTCAAGGCGAGAGGACCGAGCCGGCTCAGGTCGGCACCTTCCCAAGGCGAGGAATTGGTGTCGAACCGAATCACCTGTTTCTGATCGATCCCGGCCTGCCTGGCCACCTCCGCAGTTGACTGCTCCCACTGGTAGGGGTGCATCCCGCGGACGCTGGAGCGGGCCTGGGGAGCGGCCGGTTCGCCGGCGGAACCTTCCGCCATCCGGAGTCGCACCGACTCCCAATGGCGGCCGAACCCCTCCACGCCAGCGATCTGACTTACGATCGGAGCCAGTCGCACCAGTCCTCCGGGAGAGGTGGTCTGGACTTGAATAACGTGGCCGAACGCTTCCAGCCCAAGGCCAGCGAAGCGGCGAGCTGACCCTCCGGTGGGCAGGACGTGATTGGCTCCTGTCGCATAGTCACCCGCCGCCGCCGGAGTGCTGGCGCCCAGGAAGACCGAGCCCGCGTTGAAGATCTGCGGCAGCCAGCCCTCCGCATCTTCGATCGCGAGGATGAGGTGCTCCGGGGCGAAATCGTTGGCGAATTCGATCGCCTTGCCGAGGGAGTCGGCGGTGAAGATCCGGATCTGGACGCGGTGGCGCTCCGCGATCCCCGAGTTGACCCGGGCGGCCAGGCTGGCGTCGGTCGTGACCAGCACCGCGACCGCGTCCGGGGCGTGCTCCGATTGGGCCGCCAGATCGGCGCCGACCCACTCCCAGGGCGCTGACCTGTCCGCGATGACCACCACTTCCGAGGGGCCTGCCGGCATGTCCACGGCGACCTGGCCGAATACCTGCCGTTTGGCGGCAGTGACGTGAGGGTTGCCCGGACCATAGATTTTGTCGACCTTGGCGATGGCCTCGGTGCCGAAGGCCATCGCTCCGATCGCCTGGGCGCCGCCGACCGCGTGCACCTCCGTGACTCCCGCCACGCTGGCTGCGGCTAGCACCGCGGTGGCCACCTGGCCATCTCGACCCGGCGGCGAGCAAACAACTACCTCCCCACAGCCGGCGAGGCGGGCGGGGACCGCCATCATCAGGACCGAGGATGGATAGGCTGCTCGGCCGCCTGGCACGTAGATCCCGATCCGGGTAAAGGGGCGCCAGACCCGGCGCACGGTGACTCCAGGGACAACTTCGACCTCCTCTTCGGAGAAGCGTTGGGCACCATGGACCCGGGCGATGTGCTGGGCCGCCTGCTCCAGGGCTCGGATCAGCTCCGGGGGAGCGTCGCTGACCGCCCGATCGAGTTCCCTCGGAGCGACCCGCGTTCGTTCCAGGTCGACTCCGTCGAACCGCCGGGTCAGCTCCCGTAGGGCCGCGTCTCCGCCCGAGCGAACCTGCTCCAGCACCGCGGCCGTCTCCAGTTCCACGGTGGGGGACGACGGCGACCGGTGCACCAGGGAGAGATAGGGCGAACTTCCCGGGGGGGGAAGGGGTTGGACGTCGATCAAGGGATCAGCTTCTCGATCGGCAGGACCAGGATCGACGAGGCGCCTAGCTGGCGCAGTGGGCCGAGCAGCGCCCAGATCGCGGGGCCGTCGACTACGGCGTGCACGGCCACCATCGCCGGATCGGCGAGCTGGAGGACGGACGGAGACCCCATCCCCGGCAGCAGCTCGCGAATCGCCGCCACCGCCGCGCCGGGCGCGTTCAGCATCAGGTACTTGCGGTCCCGCGCCGCGATCACGCTGGCGAGCACCATCCGGACGTGTTCGGCCAGCTGGCGATGGGGTGGCGTCAGCTCGCGTCCGGCGACCAGTTCCCCCTCGGATTCGAGGATCGTCTCCAGGGGCCTCAGCCCGTTGGTGGCGAGGGTGGTCCCGGTGGAGACCAGGTCGACGATGGCGTCGGCGACGCCTAGAAGCGGAGTGATCTCGACGGCGCCGCTGATCTCGACCAGCTGCGTGTCCACCCCCCGCTCCGTGAAGAAGGCGGCGGTGGCGCGGGGGTGGGAGGTGGCCACCAGCTGGCCGGACAGATCCTCCAGCCGAGACTGGGTCCCGCTCTTGGGCACGGCGACCTGCAGTCGACAGCGGCCAAAGCCCAGGCTGAGCCAGCGATCGACCTCCGCTCCGGACTCAGCTAGCAGGTTGGAGCCGGTGATGCCGAGATCCACGACCCCGTCCTGGGTGTACTCGGGGATGTCCTCGGCACGCACGAAGAGCAGGTCCAACGGGTAGTTGTGGCAGGAGGAAAAGAGACGTCGATCAGCCGCCTCGAACCCGAACCCGGCCTCGGTCAGCAGGGATGCCGCAGGCTGGGAGAGGCGACCCTTGTTGGGCAGCGCCAGACGGATCCGACCCTCGTCTGCGCGGCTGATCACCGTGCCCGGGACCGCTGGCGCCGGTCCAGCATGCTCCGGTAGCCGCCGCTGCCGAAGCGCAGCCAGTTGCTGACCCGGGTGATGGTGGCGGTGCTGGCCCCGGTCCGCTTCGCGATCTCCAGGTAGTGCAGACCCTGATCGAGCAGCAGGGCCACCTGCCATCGCCCGCTCATCGCCCTCAGCTCGGCGATGGTGCAGAGGTCCCTGAGGAAGGCGGCGGTTTCGCTCGCCGTCTTCAGTTTGGAGATGGCCTCGAAGAGTTCCTCCATCTCGGGAGACAGAACGTCGCGGGGGGGTGCCGGGGCGCTGGTTGGTGACTTCGTCATGCTAGCATGCTAACATAGTGCGTCCTGAAGGCTTGACCAGACCAGCGGGTGAAAGTCCCGTCCGGGTAGGCACTGGAGCGCCCGGTAGCAGGCCCCAGCTTGGCGGTGAGAATCGCTGGGCCGAGCGGGGCGTCGAGAGCCTCTTTGGAGGGAGCAAGAGCGCGGGCCGCAGCATTACGCGAAACCTGCAGCCTCGACAGATGTACAACGAGGGAGCCGAGCCACTCATGTCACGGCGAAGGCCATGTCCGGCAGACCCGGTTCCAGCGGTTACGTCTGTCGGGTCGCTCCGGGGTATGGGGAGTGGCACGCGCTCAGGGCCTGGTCAGGAACAGGAGAGATCCGTCTCGGCACCGGCACGGAAGGCGGCGGGTGGTCAACCCGTTTTGCCCGGTAGCCGCGAAGCCTATAAGCAGCGATGTGAAGTGATGGAGCGCCGAGCGGATGTCGGAGGAGGCCATACCGTAGTGTTGATGACGAGGACAACACAACCTCGCCGCAGAGAAGGGCCTCCAGCCGGGTGTGCGTTCGGGACTGGTGTGGCTGCGGGCTTGCCCTTCGGGGCCACCTACCCGCTCCTTCTGGGGAACCGGCCAGCTCGACCGCAGAGCGCTTGGGTCAGCGTCCAACGCCGGTGGCGCGGCGGAATGCTGCTGACCGACTGCCCGGGGGCGAGCCGTGTGCGGGAAAATCGCAAGCACGGTTCTGCAGGGGGCAGCTGGAGACGGACTCATGTCTGAGCACCGCGCCAGCGGCCCACCTCACACAGCGCCACGGCTGACCCTCCGGAATGCGGTCCAGATGGCGGTGGTTCCCGCCATCGATCTGCTGCAGGGGAGGCCGGTCCGGCTCGTCCAAGGGCGCTACGATCGAGTCCTCGGCTACGGGCAGCGCTCCGTCGAGCTGGCGGAGACCTACGCGCGAGAAGGAGCCGAGCGTCTCCACCTGGTGGATCTGGACGGGGCGCGAATCGGCAGCTGGCAGAATCTGCAGCTCATCGGTCAGGTAGTGAGGTCGGCGGGCGTACCGGTTCAGGCTGGGGGTGGGGCCAGGGATGATGCCCAAGTGCGGGCGGCGCTCCAGCTCGGCGTCGACCGGGTGGTGATCTCCACCGCCGCCATGGGAGACCGGGACCGTTTGGTGAAGCTGGTCAAGGAGTTCGGCTCCCAGCTAGCGGTGAGCCTGGACGCACGGGCCGATCAGGTGGTCACGGAGGGCTGGGCGGTGGGCACCGGCATGGGCCTTATCGAAGCCGCGCAGCGGATGGCAGATACCGGAGTCACCCGCCTCATCTACACCGACGTGCTGCGGGACGGCACCCTGGCGGGTCCCGGGCTGACCATGCTGAGCCAGCTGGTTGGCCTCGGACTTCCGGTGATGGTTGCCGGGGGCGTGAGCACCTACCAGGACCTGACCCAGCTCCGCGCCGGAGGGGCGGAGGCGGCGATCGTCGGGAGGGCACTCCTCGATGGCGTCCTCAGCCTGCCCGCCGCGCTGGCGGCGGCCGGCGGTCGTGCTCCCGCCTCGGCCGGCGCGTGACTGGCGCGTCGGCGGATGGGTCGGTGGGACCGGTTCTAGCCGACCTGCACGTCCACAGCGAGTGGTCCTGGGACGCGCCCCGGGGAGCCATGCTGGAGAGCTGCCGGCGGGCGGTCGCACTGGGCCTCAAAGTCGTGGCCTTCACCGACCATGCGGATTACTCAGCACTGACCGGGGGTTCCCGGCTGGATTTGGCTGGCTATCTGGAGACGGTCGCCGACTGCCGACGCCAGTTTCCCCGGCTCTCGGTCTGGAGCGGAGTTGAGCTGGGCGAGCCCCACCGGTTTCCTGGGGAGGCGTCCGAGCTACTCCGCCAAGGCCGGTTCGATCTGGTGCTGGGTTCCCTGCATTCGGTCATCGTCGGCAACACGGTGCTGGAGTTGAGCGAGCTGGACCAGGTGCCCGATGCGGAGCCGCAGCAGTTGATGCGAGCCTATTTCGCAGATCTGCTGCGGCTGCTCGAGGGACCAGTCGAATTCGAGGTGCTCACCCATCTCGAATATGCCAAGCGTTTCTGGCTCCCGGGCTGGCCACGGTATCGCTCGGAGGAGTATGAGGCGGAGATCCGGGCCGTGCTGGAGACTGCGGCTCGCCGTCGAGTTGCCTTGGAGCTCAACACAAGTCGGGGGGGAGACCCGGCACGGGCGCTCTGTCCCAGTCCCGTGGTGGTCAGCTGGTGGCGGGAGGCGGGGGGCCGCCGGTTGTCGCTGGGAAGTGACGCCCACGATCCCTCAACCGTCGGGGCTGGTTTCCGGTTAGCCGGCGAGGTCGCGGCGGGCGCCGGTTTCGCCCCTTCCACCGCTCGCCTCGGACTCTGGACCAGTGCTTGAAGTGAGTCGGCTTTCCCGTCGCGGTCCGGGAGCTGCCGTGTGTCGGTTGGACTCGGCCGGGGGGGATCGGAGTCGTTTCATGCGATGGAAACCGGGCCGTAAGTCCTCGCCGGCACGGCTTCATGAACTTCGTCCAGCTATCCGAGTGACGGGTGCGTCCCGGCCGTCTCTTGCCACGGTTCGCCAAGCCGAACCGCGGGTCGAGTTGGCAGCTATATTTCCCGCTCTGTCCCCGTGTCGCCCGTTCGCAGCGGGTTTGCCTTGTCCCACTACTGGGGGACGCCGGGCTTGCGGACCGGCTGCGGCATGTGTTAGAAAGGCCTGCACACAACCGAATAACAAAGGCTAGGACGAGGACGAGTACGGAGACCCGGTTCCCTCAAGAGAGCGACTGGAAGCTGGAAAGGTCGCAGGGAACCCCTTCGGAATAAGACCTCCGAGCCGCGGGAAGAAATCGGTCCGATGACCGGAAGTAGAACCCGCCGGGAGCCCCGCCGTGATGGGGGCAGGGTGTGATGGCACCCGAAGAGGCCGGCGCCGTGAGGCGCTGGCGAAAAGAGGTGGTATCGCGTGGCCGGAGCCCCGGGCTTGGCCTCGCCCTCTTGGCCGACCGCATCAGGTCGGCTGGAGTAGGCGTGGCCGGGTGGCCAGGAGGCAACGATGGGAGCGCGAAGCACCGTAATCAGACCCTTGCGGGTCGTCGACAGCACCCTGCGGGAGGGTGAACAGTTCGCCCAGGCGCAATTCAGTCCTGAGGACCGGATCCGGCTGGCCCTAGCTCTCGATGCCTTCGGGGTGGACGAGCTGGAGCTGCCAGCCCCCGCGGTGGGCCCGGGGTCGGCCGAAGAGGTGGCAACGGTAATAGCACTCGGGCTCAGGGCTGCCGTCCGAGTGCACGTCCGCTGCCATCCCCGGGACATCGAGGCGGCCTTAGCCGCCGGTGCGACCGGACTTCATCTCTACCTCGGGACCTCGCCGGCCCGGGCTCTGAGCCGGGCCCGCTCGTGGCCGACGCTGGCCCGAGAGATCCGCGACTCGGTCGCGCTGGCCCGGTCGTCAGGGGCCTTCGTGCGGTTCAGCGCCGAGGACGCCTTCCGTACCCCGATCCGACGCCTCTTCGCCGCCTTCGACGTGGCGGTGGAAGCTGGAGCACAGCGGCTCGGGGTCCCCGACACCGTCGGCGTCGCCACCCCGGAGTCGGTGGCGCGGATGGTGCGTCGGGTCGCTGTCCGCTACCCCGGGATCAGCCAGGAGTTCCACGGCCACAACGACACCGGCTGCGCTGTCGCCAACTCGGTCGCGGCGTGGCAGGCGGGGACCGAGTGTCTGGACGTCACCGTGCTGGGGATCGGGGAGCGGGTGGGGATCACCTCGCTGAGTGGGCTGATGGCCCGGCTCTACACCCTGGCTCCCGGGGCGGTGGCCCGCTACCGACTGGCCCAGTTGCCCGGGCTAGATGCCCAGGTCGCCGAGCTCTCGGGCATGACCATTCCCTTCAACCAGCCGCTGACCGGCCAGCACGCCTTCACCCATGTCGCCGGCGTCCACACCCAGGCGGTGCTGCAGGCGCCGAACACCTATGAGGCGATCGACCCCGCGGTGGTGGGCCGGTCGCGGGTCATCTCGGTGGGGTCCCGGCTCACCGGCCGCCACGCGGTCGCTGACTTCGCCGCCCGGTTGCTAGGCCGGGAGGTCGGGAGCGGAGAGGTGCTGACTGCGACTCAGGCCCTGCGGGCTGCCGCCGCGACCGGACCGCTGGGGCCCCTGGCTGCCGCCGGCATAGTGCGGGCGGCGCTGGCCGCTCCCGGGAGGGACTGACCATGGGCACTCTCGCGGAGGAGATCCTCAGCGCCCGCCTGGGTCGGCCGGTGGTGGCAGGCGAGACCGTGGTGGTTCCGGTCGACGTGGTGATGAGCCACGACACCACCACCGCCCTGGTGGCGGAGGCGATGGACGACCTCGGCCGGAAAGTGGCCCGCCCCGAGCGGGGGGTGGTGGTCTTCGACCACATCACCCCGGCGGCCACCGTCGCCGCCGCCCAGCAACAGCAGCGAGCGCGGGAGTTTGTGGCCCAGCAGGGGATCGCCAACTTGCTCACCGACGGGATCTCCCACCAGGTCCTACCCGAGCATGGCCTGGTGGCTCCTGGCGATGTGGTGGTGGGGGCGGACAGCCATACCGTGACCTTGGGGGCCTTCGGGGCCTTCGCGACCGGGATGGGGTCGACCGACGTGGCGGTCGCCTATGCGACCGGCGAAAGCTGGTTGCGGGTGCCCAGCACCTTGGCGGTGCGGCTGGAAGGTAGCTTTCCGCCAGCGGTAGAGGCGAAGGACCTAATCCTGGAGATCGTCCGGCGGGTGGGCAGCGCTGGCGCCCGCTACCAGGCGGTCGAGTACATAGGCGGGGCCGCCCGCGAGCTCTCGATCGGTGACCGCATGACCCTCTGCAACATGGCGGTGGAGATGGGCGGCAAGGCCGGTATCTTCGCTGCCGACGACCGCACTCTGCGCTGGCTCGAGGGTCGCGGGTCACGTCCGGCTCGAGTACTCGAGGCCCGCGACCCCGAATACCTGCGGGTGGAGACCGTCGAGCTGGATCGGCTGGAGCCGATGGTGGCGACGTCACCGCGAGTCGACACCGGCCGACCGGTGTCAGAACTTGCCGGGATGGCGGTGGACCAGGTCTTCATCGGGACTTGCACCAACGGTCGGCTCGCAGACTTCGCCACGGCGGCGGCCCTGCTCCGGGGCCGCCAGGTGGCGGTGCGGACGGTGGCGGTGCCCGCCTCCCGCGAGGTCTATCTGGCGGCGCTCCAAGCCGGGTACATCGAGAGCTTGGTCCGGGCAGGCGTGGCGGTCGAGTCGCCCGGGTGCGGTCCGTGCTTGGGTCGCCACAAGGGCGTTCTGGGTCCCGGGGAGCGGGCGGTGACGACCATGAGCCGCAATTTTCGGGGCCGGATGGGAGATCCCAGCAGCGAGATCTATCTGGTCAGCCCCGCGACCGCGGCCGCGACCGCGCTCCTGGGTCGGTTGGCCGATCCCCGGGAGGTGGCGTGATGGCCCGGGCCTGGCGCTTCGGAGACTTCGTCAACACCGATCAGATCATTCCCGGCCGCTACAACGTCACCACCGATCGGAGCGAGTTGGGTCGGGCCTGCTTCATCGAGCTCCGACCCGATTTCACGTCGTCGGTGCGGGCCGGCGACCTGATCGTGGCCGGCGAGGACTTTGGCTGCGGCAGCTCGCGCGAGCATGCCGTGATTGCCATTCTGGCGACCGGGGTGACCGCGGTTTTGGCGTCCAGCTTCGCCCGGATCTTCTACCGCAATGCCATCAACCGGGGGCTGGCGGTCCTGGAGTGTTCCGAGGCGGCGGAGGTCGAAGACGGGGCGGAGGTCAAGCTGGACCTCGCCCGGGGCCGGGTGGTGGACTGCACCGGTGGCCGGGAGTTGCTGACCCGGCCGCTGCCCCTGTTCGCCCAACGGATCGCGGGCCATGGCGGTGTCCTCGAGCTGGTCCGTGCGCACGGCAGCCTGAACGGGGCCTGCGGGCCCGAGTGCGGAGCCCCGATGGTCCCGCGCCATGCGGAATAGGAAAGAGGAGGAAGCAATGGCTGCGGAAGTTTCGATCGGCGTTGCCGAGTGCCCCGAGTGCGCCGCCCTGGTCGGGGTGCCCCGGGGAACCGTCGCGGGGGAGATCCTCGCCTGCGGCGACTGTCTGGCCGAGCTGGAGGTGACCGGCCTCGCGCCGGTCACCTTGGCGCTGGCCCCCGAGGTCGAGGAGGACTGGGGGGAGTGAGCAAAGTCAGGGTGGGACTCGTCTGCGCTCGGGTCAGGGTAGAGGAGAAAATGCTCCTCGAAGCCTTCTCCCGGCGCTCGGGCGCGGAGGTGGTCCGGATCGACGATGACCTGATCCAGGCACCGCTGGCCGGGGCAGTCGGGCTGAGCGGACCGGCCGCCGACCTCCGGAGCTGCGACGTGGTGATGCTCCGCGGCCTGGGCCATTTCCGCCAGCTGGCGCTGGCTCGTCTGGTCGAGGCGTGGGGAATTCCGGTGGTCAATCCGGCGGAGGTGGTGGACACCTGTGGCGACAAGCTCCGCACCACCCTTGCGCTGGCCGGAGCCCGGGTCCCCACCCCGGCGGCTCGAGTGGCGTTCACGGTGGAGGCAGCCCTGGTCGCGGTCGAGGAGCTCGGCTACCCCTGCGTCGTGAAGCCCACGGTGGGTTCGTGGGGGCGGCTGGTGGCTCGGCTCAGCGATCGGGACGCGGCCGAGGCGGTGCTGGAGCACAAGTCACTCTTGGGAGGGCCCTTGCATAACGTGCTCTACCTGCAGGCTCACATCGCCAAGCCCGGCCGCGACCTGCGGGCCTTCGTGCTGGAAGGCCAGACCGTGGCGGTGATCGGCCGGCGCTCCGACCACTGGATCACCAACACCGCCCGAGGCGCTCGGGCCGAGGCGGTGGTCATCTCCCCGGAGCTGGTCTCCCTCTGTGCCAGCGCGGCGGCGGCGGTAGGGGGCGGGGCCCTGGCGATCGATCTCCTCGAGGGTCCCGACGGGTTGCTGGTGAATGAGGTCAATTCGACCATGGAGTTCCGTAACAGCGTGGCGCCAACTGGGGTTGACATCCCGACGCTGCTGGTCGACCACACCCTCGCGGTGGCGGCGCGACGGTGACTCGGGTCACCGTCATCGGCGGGGCCGGCTACGTCGGAGGAGAATTGGTGCGGTTGCTGCTCGGCCACCCCGGCCTGGAGCTCCAGCAGGTCACCTCCGGATCTCATCGGGGTCGGCCACTGCCCAGCGTCCACCCCAACTTGCGTGGATTCACCGAGCTGCGGTTCGCCGATCCTGGCAAGTTGGAGCCGTGCGACGCGGTCATCTGCAGCGGAGCGGGATCGCCCGGCGATCTCTCGGTGGGCCAGCTGCGCGAGCTGACTCCCCTAGTGGTCGATTGCGGCCCCCGATTGCGGCTGCGGGATGGCGACCAGTACCGCAGCTGGTACGGCCGCGACCCCGAGCCGGCAGGGCTGCTGGCCGAGGCGGTCTACGGCCTGCCAGAGCTCAACCGCGCCGAGCTGAGCCAGGCGCAGCTGGCAAGTGGCGTTGGCTGCTCGGCGGCGGCCACGATCCTGGCCCTGCTGCCGGTGGCGCGAGCCGGCTGGCCTTTGGCTGCTCCCGTCTTCGTGGAGGCCAGGTTCGGCTCCTCAGCGGCGGGTTCACAGCCCTCTCCATCTGGGCATCATCCCGAACGCAGCGGGGCGGTCAGGGTCTTCGCTCCCGAGGGCCACCGTCATCAGGCCGAGGTGGCCCAGGCACTGGGATGGGACCAAGCCCAGCTCAGCTATGGCGGCGTGGCGGTCGAGATGGTTCGGGGAATCTCGGTCTCGGTACGTTGCCTGCTCCAGCGCCCGGTGACCGAGGCCGAGCTCTGGGAGGCCTTCCGGTCCACCTACCAAAATGAACCCTTCGTCCGGATCGTGGCCCAGCGTTCCGGGCTCCACCGCTACCCCGATCCTCGCTGGCTGGCGGGCACCAACATCTGTGACGTCGGCTTTGCCTTGGATCGCTCCCGGGAAAGGGTGACGCTGATGGCCGCCCTGGACAACCTAGGCAAGGGAGCGGCCGGCAACGCAATTCAAGCCCTCAACTGCATGCTGGGTCTGGAAGAGCGAGCCGGGCTGGGCTTCACCGGGCTGCACCCGCTGTGACTCACGAGTCGCCAGCGAGCGAGCGAGCGGCCGCTGCGGTCGTGGTCGTGAAGATCGGCGGTGGCGGGGAGATCGATCAGGAGGCGGTCTGTCTCGACCTGGCGAGCCAGTGGTCGAAGCGGCCTCTGGTGGTCCTCCACGGAGCTTCCAAGGAGCTCGACCGAATCTCGACCGCCTTGGGCCACCCGCCGGTGAGGGTGACATCGGTATCGGGGATCGAGAGCCGTTTCACCGACGACGCCACCATGGTGATCTTCAACATGGTCTACGCGGGAAGCGCGAATGTAGGCTGGGTAGAGTGCCTGCAGCGCGCCGGGGTGGCCGCGGTGGGCTTGAGCGGTGTCGACGGCGGGCTGTTGCGGGGCCCGGAGAAGGGGGTTTTGCGCTCCCGTCTGGGGGAGGAGCGCCAGCAGTTGCACCGCGGCGACCGCAGCGGCCGGGTGACCGAGGTGAACGTGGAGCTGTTGCGGCTCCTGCTGGGAGCCCATTATCTGCCCATCATCAGCCCCCCGGCCCTCTCCGAGGCCGGCCGGGCCATGAACGTAGATGCCGACCGGGCGGCGGCCCAGATCGCCATCGCGCTGGGCGCGGCAACTTTGATTTTCCTCAGTGACGTCCCCGGATTGCTGCTGGACCCGAGCCGACCAGACAGCCTCGTCCCCGACGTCCGCCGGCATGAGATTCCCCGGGCGATGGAGATCGCCCGGGGGCGGATGCGGACCAAGGTACTCGCTGCCAGGGAAGCCCTTCAGGGAGGCGTGCGGCGAGTGGTGGTGGGGGATGGCCGAATCGCGAGCCCGGTCGAGATGGCGTGCCGGGGCCACGGAACCGTTTTCCGGCGGAACGGAGTGTCCCGGACCGCCGGATGAGCGACCAGGAGCAGTTGCGCCCGGAGGAGCTGGAGCTACTCACCGAACTGGTGTCCATCCCTAGTCCCACGGGCCGGGTGACACAGGCGGCCAGTTGGCTGGCGCGGGAATTCCGGGCCCGGGGACTGGCGGCAGAGGTGGATGCTGCGGGCAACGTCCTTGGGCTGATGGAGCCCGGCCCGGCCGAACCGCTGACAGGTGACGTGTATCTGCTGGGGCACCTCGACACCGTCGCAGGCTTCTGGTCACCCCGGCTGGAACGAGGCCGGCTCTTTGGCCGGGGCGCCTCCGATGCCAAGGGACCCTTGGCCGCCTTCCTGGCGGCGGCCGCGCGCGCCCGCGACTCCGGCCGCCTGCACCGCCGGGTGAGAATCCTGGCGGCGGCGGATGAGGAGGGAGAGTCGGCCGGGGCCCGGCTGCTGGCGACCAACCTGGCACCGCCGGCATTCTTGGTGGTGGGAGAGCCATCCGGCTGGGACCGGGTGGTGCTCGGGTATCGCGGCCGGCTGCGCTGCCGCTGGGAGCTGAGCTGCCCGGCGCAGCACAGCTCCCGACCGGAACCCACCGCCGCTGAGCGGGGCCTGGACACCTGGGCCGCCGTCCGCGCCGAGGTGGTGGCGATCAACGGTCAGGCGGGCGGGTTCAACGCCCTTGATGCCCATCTCCTGGCGATCGAAAGCCGTACGGACGGCCTCCAGGAGTCGGTTTTTCTGCAACTCGGGTTCCGGCTGCCCCCGTCGATTTCGCCAGGGGACCTGATCGGCCGGTTGGAGGCGCTCACTCTCGGGGGCACTCTGGTGGTCACCGGCTCGGAACTGGCGGCGACGGTACCCCGCACCGGGATCCTTCCGACGGCCTTCGCTCGCGCCATCGCGGGAGAGGGAGAAAAGGTCGTCTGGCAGAGGCGACTGGCCACTTCCGATCTCAATGTGGTACTGCCCAAGTGGAGGTGCCCAGCTGTGGTCTACGGACCGGGCGACTCGAAGTTAGACCATACCCCGGACGAGTCGATCGAGCTCGCTGACTACGCCCGGGGGATCCGCGTGCTCTCCGAGGTCCTGGCGTCCCTCTGACCCGCCGTCCGTAGCGACAGGGTGCGGTGCATTCCGGTGGACTTGACTCGGGGTCATTTCCCCGGAGCCCATCCGTCGCTACTCTGAATTCCCACCACCAAGTTGGCGGTGAGCACTACCAGCGCCTCGGGGCCGCCTCCCCTGGTCCGCCACCACAGCCGGGTGAGGAGCAGTTCGGCCTCACTCGCGGTTCGCCCCCGCCCCACGCTCCCTTGACCACTCGGGCAGCTCGTCCCCGTCGGGCGGCCAGCCCCCCACGTGAAGCGCCTCCCCGGCTTGCGATACGAGTCGGGCCGGCAAGCTGCGCTGAGCCAACCACGTGGGAGCTTCGCGGCCGGCCACGATAGCTGCCGTGGAGGCGGTGTTGGCCGCGACGCAGGAGGCGCCGGTGACGGAGATGGTCCGCCACGGGGCCTCGGCAGGCCTGCCGGTGCGGGGATCAATGATGTGATGCATTACCTGCTCGCCGCTCGTCCACCGCCGCTGGGTTGTGGACGAGGTCGCTAGGGCCGGACTGGCCAGCCTGACGATCTGGCCAGGACCCTCCGGGTCAGCGTGAAGTCCATCTGCCACCCGCACCAACCATCCGCCGGGGGGTGTCGGCCCGCCCGTCGTCAGATCGCCGCCAAGACTTACCAGCACGGAACCGCCCACCGAGGCGGCGACCTCGGCCGCAGCCCGATCCGCGCCCCAGGCTTTGGCGGTTGCCCCGAGGTCGAGCAGCATGCCGGGAGGAAGTTGCACGGAGTCTCCCTGGACCCGAACCCGCTGCCACCCCCATTCCCCGAGGTCGGTGCCAGTGCGGGCAGCCTGGTCCCGCTGGATCTGGGCAAAGTCTTGATCGTACCCAGCCTTGATCAGAGGCCTTCCCACGGTCGGATCGACCAAACCATCCGTCGACTTGGCCGCCGTCAGCGCGACCAGGATCAGCTCTGCCAGTAAGTCACCTACTCGGTGCGGGGCGCCCGCGGCCCGGTTGAGCCGGGAAAGTTCGGAGTCCCAGCTGAAACGACTGGCAGCCCGATCCAACTGCACCAGTACGGCGTCAACTACAGCCTGAGCCGCTTCCAGTCCATCGGGCGGGTGAACTACCAGCTCGACCGACGTGCCGAGAGCTAGCCGTCGGGTGCGTGCCAACTCCGGGGCGGAGGGCACCCGAAGCCAACTCCTCTCAACGCTCACCAGCCCCTCGAAGTGAGGGTGGGCAGGGAGGGATTTGGCGTGCTGCCGACTTTGGGGATCGTCAGGCTGCTCGTCGGGGTAAAGGTTGCCGCGCCAGTGGGGGCACTTCTGCCAGGCAGGGCCTGGCTCACCAGGGCGGCGATCGCGAGCCCGCCGCGGGCCGGGCCTGTCACAGTGCCCCTGGTCCGGCGCCGAACCAGTTGCAGAGGCGCGTCACGTGTTGGGCATGACGGCGAGGAGGAACCCTGCATCGCAGCAGTCTGTCAGACGCACATCAGAAATAGCTGGGCGCCTCTTCGGTACTGGCAGAGAGTTACTCGCTGCTCGGAGTTCGTTGCTTGCCGATGCGGGTGGGGCCACTCGGCGGTGTCCGGTGCTCCACCCAGGGATCAGTTACGACGGCGGCGGAGGACCACTACCGCGACTCCCACGACCACTGCCAAGCCGAGCACGATCAGGAGCGCCGGGTCGCCGGTGCTCACCTCGGTCACTCGTTCGTCCTCATCGCTGAGCAGCCGCGGCAGCTGGGGAGCGCCTGGTACGCCTGCTCGCCCGAACGACGGCCGTCAGGCAGGTCCCGACTGCGAGGCAGCTGAAGAGGAACTGGATCGGCCAGTCGAAAGCTGGCCAAGCCCAGGCCGGATACGGCTGCGTGGTCAGGTCCACCATCTGCGTGCTTGAGGACGGCGTGCCGGGGCCGATAGTCCAATTCAAGGCCAGACTGCTGACCACCGTCCCCAGGCTGAGAGCGGCTGCGGCCGCCCGCCAGCGTTCGTGCCAGGCTAGCCAAACTCCGCTCAGCAGCCCGAGAGCGCCGATGAGGGACTTTGCCACGATTGGCGGCCACCACCAGCTGAAGACGCCGGCGGGAACCAGTGTCGGGATGGCGACGGTGCGAAACAGCGCAAAGGCCAGCGATGCCAGCCCAGCTGCAGTCGCCCAACTGGCGAGCCAAGGAGCGCCGGACGAAGGCTGGTCACGCTCCGGCGGGTTGAGCCAGGCGTCAGCGGCGCTGCGGATCAGGTCGAACGCGGGCCGCGGACGCCACGGCACCTCCGCCAGGACCTCCGCCATCTCCTCCTCGTACCTGGCTCGCCACGCCGACGGGTAGAGGCGAGCCCATTTCCGGTTCATCGGCTGGATCGGCTAGCTAGCACCGCGGCGGCGAAATCGTGCAACTGGGTGCACTCCTCGCGGAGCACCCGCCGACCGCTGGCAGTAATCTCGTAGGGATGACGCCGGTCCCGAGCTGGCAGGGGACGAATCCAGCCCTTGCGCTCCAGGCGCGCGAGAGCGCCGTAGAGGGTTCCGGGCCCCATCCGCACGTTCGCCTTGATCTGCACGTCTCGCATCACCGCATACCCGTGCTTTGGGCCTTCGGCGAGACTGGCGAGGACCAGTAAGGCGGAGTCGGCGAAACGTCCCAGTCCCGAAAGGTTAGGCGGCATACACATCCCTGGTAGATATATCGACTACAGTATGATACGGCACTGTGGCACGGTCAATCGGTCAGCGCTCGGACAAACCCGGGGCAGAGGCGGTCGGCTCGACTGCCGACGAGATGGGGACGTCCGGGCGCCGCCTCGTTCAAGCTCGATTCAGCTAGACGTCGTCAGTCAGCTCGCTGGGAGATCAGCCAGCTGGGCGGCCGAGGAGGGCATTCAGCTGGTCGAACCGGTGGCATCGGAGGAGCCGGGATTTCCGGTCCGAAGCCCCGTCGGATCGTTCTGTCACCTCGAAATTCAGGCCGGAGCGCTCCGGGGCCGATACGAGCCAAGCCTTCGCCGCTGACTGGTCGCGTTCAACGGTCTGCGCGGCGGTGGTCCTCAGTGCCGTGCGGGCTCGCCAGCTCCGCGACCTACCGGCACCATCAGATCCCCGCGACGAGGTCGAGGGTCAGCCTGGGCGCGGCCAAGAATTGACCATATACCAAGGCGTTTCAGGTGCCCCACCGATTGGCGCGATGCGCACCAGGGCGTTGTACGTGATAAATGCGATAGCCAGGTGCATCAGCATCAGTACGCCGACCGCGCGGACCGGTTCGCCGTGAACCAGGATCCACAGGTCCGGCAGCCAAAGGAAAAGCGTCACCACCACGGCTGAGAGCAGAAACAGCCACCGTGGCTTGGACGAGATCCGGGTGACGAGCGGCCACGCGACGCATGCGATAGTCACCCCGATCAGGGTCAGCTTGCCATAATCGGTGGGCTGGAAGTGCACGAAACCTCGGGTGGATGGAAAGATCGTCGTTCCCAGCGCCACTAGAATCGCATCCGAGGCGAGCGATCCCACGTTCGCCACCAGCAGCGTCGCCACCCAACGGGCCGTCGATGGCTGGGAGTGGGCCGGCGCGAAGTCGATCTTGAACAGCAGCAGCCACCTGCGGATCTCGGGAGGCAAACGCTCAAAGAGTTCCTGGAGCGGGAACAGGATTGCCTCAGCGGCGGGAGGCTGCTGGGGGGATTGGCTAGCCATCGGACAGACGATACCGGGAGACCCCTCTCGCGGTTGTCCTCCAGATCGTCTGGGCTTCTCGATCGAGGTGGTGGGACGCCGCGACCCTCCCGGGACAGCTTGCTGCGGGTAGGGCTCGGGTCCCTCCTCGGGTACCAGCACACGCTGAGCCGTCATCCACCTCTCAGCTCGACGCGCTCAACGGTTCCGGCGCGATCGATCGACCTGTCGAACGAAGCGATCATCGCGATCCCTGTGCTTTCGGCGCTGGCCACCAGGTAGGCCTGGGCGAAATCGAGCCCGTCAGTTTCGTACACCTCAGCTGCTTTCAGCAATACCGACACGTCCACGCAGGTGACTGATTACAGCGCCAGGCGGGATCTGATTGCATCAGCGACTCGCGGACGCGGAGCTTTGTAGAACGACGTCAGCACGAAGACCGCCTCGGCCAATACGCGATCGGCCAGGAAAAGCTCGGGCTCTGCGCCGAAATAGGCGGCTGCCCAAGCAGCCATCGCCTTCGGGTCGCCCGTCAGATGTCGGATGAGCAAGTTCGTGTTGACGACGGCACTCCATGACGGACTGCGACCCGAGCTGCTCGAGGCGTGCGTAGAACCTCGCCGCAAGCGACATCGCGCTTGACCCAAGGAACTCTGATCGTGCCAGCCGGAGCGAGAACAGCGACTTTCCGGGCCAGGACGGCGCGATTGCCCTCGACCCAGAACACAACCTGGTCGCCCCGATTGATCACCAACGCATCGCGCACGACCTTCGGAACGGTCACCTGACCCTGAGAGCTCATCCAAGCTGCTGTGTCCATCAACTCTCCTTTCTTTGACACCACGGTAAGGAGACCGCAACAACAGACGGACCATCCCACGCTCCGAAGACTGCGGGGCAGTACGAGGAAGCACGTCCAGTCTTTGGGTCCAGCCTTGCCACCTACCAGTCGCCGGAACCGACCCCGTAGTGGGCGTAAAGCAACCTCGGACCAAGCGGGAGGTGCTCCTGACCGGACCCCTTTGAACTGATCCAGATCAGCTGGACTAACCATCGGGGATCAGTAAGGCTCAGGTGGCGAAGCGGTGCCAGGGTCTCGCCGCGATCAGTTCCACAGTCAAGTCACTTCCAGTTGATCTGGCCCCGATATTGTGGACCCAGACCCCAAGGATGGAGTCGAAGATCTCCCGGGCGAACAGCTCGTCGCGAGCCCGATCCCTCCAGGTGAGGTGGCATCTAACCTTGGCGTCTCGATCTCAGCGCCACATCGCTGGCTCCCGGCAGATCCACAGCGGCCTACTTTCTAGGTACCCTCTCCTCATCGCGACTAACGGACTATCCATTGTGTGAGGTGAATTACCGTGAGACGTAACTACTGGGCATACAGCATCGGTTTGGCCGTCGTATGGGCGGTGCTTTTGGGTGTTATGGCGGCGGGGACAAAGAAGACCAGCCTGCACACCTTCCTCTTGGTCTTCGGTGGCTTTGCGATCGCTTGGGCGTCGGGCACGATCGCCAGATATGTGTACCCGCCACCTAAGAAGTGGACTCGATAGGTTCTAGACTTGTCCCTCTCTACGACCGGGAGGTGCAGGGGTGAACTCAGCTAGGGGGCGGGTCCCGAAGTGGCTAGTGGGCGTGATGACTGCATCGCGTCGCCGACACGCTCGTACCAGTCTTTGCCCAGGATCGCCATGAGGTGGGCATCGACCCAGTCGCCTTTCCATAGCACTGCCTGCCGCTTGGTGCCCTCATGTGCGTAGCCCACTTTCTCCTACAGATGGCGGGCTCTTGGGTCGAACGCGTAGACATCCAACTTGATCCGGTGCACGCCGACAGACTCGAACGTGTGGGAGAGCACAGGCGCGGCGGCCTCGGTGCCCAGCCCACGGCCAAAATAGTTGGGTCCCACAAGGAGGATTCGAAATCCGCTCGAGCGGTTGCCCCGCTTCAAGTCGTTCAGGACAACCTCTCCTGCCCACTCGCCAGTGGCCCTCTCGATGATTGACACGTCGAGCCGGTCTTCGTGATCGGCCCTGGAGCGATGCCACTCGTCGAGCGCCTCCAAGCTGTGGGTCTGGTGGGTACCGGTCAGCTGCAGGGCCTCTTCATCCATTTCAACTAGTCCCGCCGCCTCGGCCGCTTGGACGGGCCGCAGGACCACCAGATGTCCCTCAAGGGTCGGCTTCGTAGCGAATGAGACTACGGACGACATGGATGGGATTATGCCGGGCACCCGCGCACGCCACTCGGTCGCGTCGGCACGTGAATTCCTTCTCCTGGAAGCTCGCCTGAGGAGCCCAGGCGATGGTCGTCCAGCCTCATTCCCGAGCAGCACTCGTGGGAACCGGCGCCTCCGGCGCGCTGCTCGGTGTTGGCCCAGTGAGCCGGCCAGCGGTGCCTGAACTGCTGAGTTTGGCCCTGCGGTGACAAGACCACCAAGTGCCTGGCGACGATGTCACTCGTCGCTAGCCTGACCGCGAGGATGAATTCGCGGAATTGGTGGCCCCGGAAGGACTCGAACATCCGACACGCGGTTTAGGAATACTCGTGCGTCCGTCCATCTGGTGCGATCCAGTACCGCATCGTAGTTCAGGTTAGGCGGCTCAGTCCGTTGAGGGGACCTCGGTGGGAAGCAGTTACTAATCCGAGCGTTGATAAGCCGACACACTTGAAGGGCTGCGAAGGGCGGATGGCTGAAAGGATTGCTGGGACCGGTCGGTCTACTAACGCTCGTTTTAGTAACGCAACGGTTGGCGGGGCCCTCGAGGTCGAGCGTCTCATCCCCGACGGCACTTGCTGCTCGAAGGCTTCGAGGGGCTGGCCCAGGAGAAAGGCTCAGCTTGGCCCCAGTCGTTTGTCACCGTCGGTGGGGTGGGCTTCCTGGTCTGGATGCCCCGGATTAGTCCCCTCGGCGTTCCCGACTGGTTCGGGGAGTGGCTGCCGGATCGCTGCAGCCGTGGGCATTGGAAGCGTCGAGAGCCCTGGGGGCTGCTCGAGGTCGACGCCACGGCGCAAGAGTTTCGTAGTGTAAATCGTGCCGTACGTCATTCGCTTCGACAGTCCCACAGCCAGTCCGACAGCGAGCATGACTGGCAGCGTGAGCGTAAAGTTACCGGTCATCTCGATGGCACTGGCGATCGACGTGAGCGGTGCCTGCGTGGCTCCGGCAAAGACCGCCCCCATGGCGATGACACCGTAGATCGCAGGCGGACCGACTGCCGCTCCGAACAGGTGGTGGGCCATGATGCCAAAGGCCATCCCGCCCATGGCCCCAATGAACAGCGACGGGGCGAACACTCCACCAGAGCCTCCAATCCCCATGGTGAGGCTGGCGGCGAACATCTTGCCGACCATCAGGATGACGAGGAACCACAAAATGTACTGGCCAGCTACCGCGTTGTCCAACACGGGGTAGCCCACCCCATAGAGCTGCGGCAGCGCCAGCAGCAACGCACCCAGCGCGATGCCACCGACCGCGGGCCGGAGCCACTCCGGTCGCCCCTTCCACAACCTGTCGCAAACGTCCTCGACCTTGTAGAGAATCATTTTGAACCCCACCCCGATCAGCCCGGCAAGGAGTCCGAGGACGGCGACGAGCAGGTAGTCGGCGTCGTGGGCAATAACTAGATCGTGCGGCACTTGGCTAAAGATCGGTGCGGCGCCGAAGTAGGCCCGACCGATCACATCGGCCATCATCGAGGCGAAGATGATGGCGACCACCGCGTTGATCGAGAACGCGCCGAGAATCAGTTCGAACCCGAAGAACAGCCCCGTGATCGGAGCGTTGAAGGTAGCGGATATTCCGCCAGCGGCACCGCAGGCGACCAAGATCTGCAGCCGACGCGGGGGCATGTGGACGACCTGGCCTAGGGTCGAAGCAATCGCCGACCCGATTTGTACGATCGGACCCTCTCTGCCTACCGAACCTCCTGCGCCGATGCATATCGCGGAGGCGAGCGCCTTGACGACCATGACCTGAGGCCGGATTCGTCCCCCCTGCTTCTCGACTGCCATCATCACTTCGGGCACACCGTGCCCGCGCGCCTCTGGTGCAAAGCGCTGGATGAGCGGCCCGTAGAGCAGTCCACCCAGCACGGGGATCAGGAGGAGAAACCAGATACCGAGCCAGGGCAGATGAGGGCTGGCCACCCTGCCCTGCTGGCCAAACTGTTCCTGACCGGTGGCCAACCAGGTCACCCCAAAGATGAGCCAGCGGAACCCGACCGCGCCGAAGCCGGAACCAATCCCGACGATGAGGGCCATGGCCAAGACCCCTGGCCCGGAGCCCCCCAACCACTCCGAGGCCTTGCTGAGTGCCGCAGAGGCTGCGCGCCACAGATCGGGGGGGGCGCCGTGACTCTGATCAAGTGGACCTGCCGGGTCGACTGCCTCCTCGCCTGACTCCCGGCCCGCTAGTGGAGACAAGGCGTCAACCTGAACGCGAGCATCTCGGCACCTCCGCTCGGACCGTCGTCAGTGTCGTCCGAGATCTGTATCTTGACTTAGGATAGCTCATTCGCGTACGTGTACGCATGTCGTCGTATGCTGAAGTGGTGCCCTGTCCGGGGTGGTCATTCAGCTCGGTCACCAAAGGAGGCAGCCATGCCGGGGAGCCGCGTCCCATGGGGGACCGTTTCGCGGGAGCAGGTGATCCTGGTGGCGACTAAACGGGTCAGGGCCGGAGGATACGAGGAGCTGACGATTCGCGGCCTGGCTAGCGAACTTGGCGTGTCACCGATGTCGCTCTATCGACACGTCCGCAGCAAGGACGACCTCATCGACGAGGTCGTCGACCGTCTCCTCGCTCGTTGCTGGCGCCCCCGAACCCTGAGTGATGACTGGCAGGCATGGGTCGCCGAGGCAGCGGACCGGCTCCGTCGCTTCCTGGTCTCCCAACCCGCTGCTCTCCACGTCTACCTACGGCATCCGGTCGTATCCCCAGCGGCGATCGCCCGCATGGAGGCGATGATGGAGGTCTTAAGACGCGCGTTGGCGGACGAGGACTCCGCCCGACGTGCATACGGGGCCGTCCACAGCTACACCGTCGGCTTCGGGGCGCTCGAAGCATCTCGGGCAGGCTGGGCGCCACCGGAGACCGACCCAGATGGCTTAGCACAACAGCTCGCGGCCTACACGACGCCGCGCCAGTTCGCGGAGGGCCTCCGCTACTTGCTGGGTGGGCTCTGAGCACAAGCTCTGTTCAAGGTGGCGAAGGCTCGCATACCGTGACGTGAGCAGTCCTCGCCTAGATTTGGCCTAGCTGATCCGCCGATGGAGCGAGGTGGCGGCCGGAGCCATGAGTCCCCCCCCGTCATGGTCTGTATTGAGAGGTAGCGGACGCCGTGACCGACCACCCAGTAGCTGTCGTCGGCGAGGAGGGGGAGCATCACCCGGTCCGCCAGAGCGAGTGAGAGTCGAATCCACTCGTCAATGGGGGCGCTCTGCGCGGGAATCAAATGGGAACCAAACGCCCATACTAAGGCGAGCATAAGTAAGGCGATGCCGGGTATATTGCTGGGGTGGCTGAGCGAGACGGTCGTGCCCTGTCCCACGGAACCCTGGCCGAGATCCGAGCGAGGGCGGTCCAGCAGGTGATCGTGGGCGGCGAGAGCCCGGAGGTGGTGATCCGGGCGCTGGGCTTT
>DATLTJ010000021.1:0-20784 GCA_035533655.1 Candidatus Acidiferrales bacterium
GAAAGCGAGCTCGCCATCGCGCACCAGGCGGCGGAGCTCCGGCAGCGACAGCCCGGCGAGCGCCGGCTCGGCGCGACCTGCCTCTGCGCGATGCGTTTCCGACGTCGGGTCCAGCTCGCCCAGACCACGGCTCAACTGCACGGAGAAACTCTCGAGGCCCATCGGACCACCTCCTCAAAGGGGATGGGGCGAGCCTATGAGGGGGTCGTCCTCCGGCTATCCTCTGGCGGCGCTCCCGGTCAATTCGAGCGCGCCAAGAATCGTCCTTCAACCAGTGACCGCTGTCCTTTGTTGTGGACGGCGAGTGGGAGGTCGCTGGTCGCTGGTTCAGAGCGGGGGCTGGATACGCCTTGACCGCCGCGGGGACTGCGCATATCATCGGTCTGTCAGACAAGCAGACGGCCTTCTGGCCGCCGACCGGGAGGTAGGCTGCAGTTGGAGAGTGATCTCGCGTTGGAAGTCCCGCGTTTCGCTCCAGTGGAGCGGAGGAACGTCTACGAACTCGTTGTGGAGAACTTGATCCGCGAGATCGTGGCGGGTCGGCTCAGGGCGGGCGAAGTGCTTCCCACGGAGAGAGAGCTGACGGAAGCCTACCGTGTGGGTCGGTCCTCAGTCAGAGAGGCGCTAAGGATCCTGGAGACACGCGGGCTGATCCAGGCGGCAGGGCGCGGTGCCTTCTCGGTCAGCATCGGTGGTGACCTCTTCAAAACCCCCCTACAGATGCTGCTCACCTTGGAGCAGGCGGACTTGCGCGAGCTCTTCGAGGTCCGGCGGATCCTGGAGGCTGAGACCGCCAGCTTGGCGGCGCTCCGCCGCGACCACGGCGACATCAGCGAACTCGGTAAGTGGGTCGAGCGGATGGAGAGGGCGCTGGGATCGTCAAAAGACTACGTCGAAGCCGACCTGCGCTTCCACCTCGCGATCGGGCACGCAACCGGCAACCGGATGGCAGGCTACCTCATGAATTCCATCCGGCAGGCGCTCCAGCAGACGCTCATGAGCATCTTCTTGATTCCCGGTAGCCCCGAGCGCTCCCTGGATCAGCATCGTCTCATCCTGGAGGCGATCGCTGGCGGTGATGCAGGCGAGGCCCGGCGGCACATGCTGGAGCACCTGGGGCGGGTGGAGGCGGAGGTCGAAGCCGCCATCCAGGGCTCGCCCGCGGAGGTGCCGACTGGCGGACGGGTGGTGAGGCCGCCAGGCTGATGCGGATCGGGTTCGTGGGACTTGGCAACATGGGGAGCCGGATCGCCGGCCGCATGCTGGAGGGCGGCCACGAACTGGTTGTCCACAACCGAACGCGCGCCAAAGCCGAGCCGCTGATCGCCTGCGGTGCGCAGTGGCGGAACAGTCCGCGCGAAGTGGCTGCGGAGGCTGAGGCGGTTTTCACCATGGTCTCGGAACCCGCCGCGCTGGCGGCGGTCACTGATGGACCGGACGGCATTCTCGCCGGTATCAGAGGCGGGTCCGTCTACGTGGACTTGAGCACGGTCAGCCCGATGGTCAGTCGCCGGCTGGCCGAGCGCGTGCGCGAAAAGGGAGCGGACATGCTGGACGCTCCGGTGTCTGGCAGCCCGGTCAGCATAGAGGAGGGAAAACTCTCCTTCATGGTGGGGGGCAAGGTGGAGGTGCTGGAGCGCGTGCGCCCCGTGTTGGAGTCACTCGGATCGGCCGTGACGCATGTAGGCGGCAACGGCCAGGGCAGCCTAATGAAGCTGGCCACCAACCTCAGCATCGCTGTCCAGTTCATGGTTTTTTGCGAGGGCGTGGTGTTGGCCGAGAAGGGCGGCATCCCGAGGGACAGGGCACTCCAGGTCCTTTTGAACAGTGCCATGGCGTCGCCCATGCTCAAGTACCGGGGACCGATGGTGATCAAGGGCTACGACCCCGGCATCTTCGACGTGAACATGATGCAGAAGGACCTGAACCTGGCCCTGGAGGTTGCCCGGACCCTCGACGTGCCCCTGCCCACAACGGCGGCCACGAACGAGGTGCTTACCGCAACTCGGGCGCTGGGGATGGCCGACAAGGACTTCGCGGCCATGTTCGAAACCCTGTCAATGATGGCGGGAATGAGAAGTAGGTCATGAGCGACACCACGGCCGCCCCTGCCCAGCTGGAGCGTGAGCAACTCGTCGTGATGTACCGGAAGATGATCACCATCCGGCACTTCGAGGAGCAGGTCGATGACCTGTACCGGAGGGCGAAGATGCCGGGGCTTGCCCACCTGTACGCCGGCGAGGAGGCGGTTGCGGTTGGCGTCTGCGCCGCGCTCCGCGATGACGACTACATCACCAGCACCCATCGCGGCCACGGCCACTGCCTGGCCAAGGGCGCGTCCCCGGACCGGATGTTCGCGGAGCTCCTGGGCAAGGAGGCCGGATACTGCCGGGGCAAGGGCGGGTCGATGCACATCGCCGACCAGGAGCGGGGCAACCTGGGCGCCAACGCGATCGTGGGTGGCTCAGCCGGAATCGCGACCGGGGCCGCGCTCTCGGCTAAAAAGCGGGGCACTGATCAGGTCGCGGTCTGTTTCTTCGGGGACGGGGCCTTGGGTCAGGGGCTCATCTACGAGACCATGAACATGGCCTCTCTCTGGACTCTGCCGGTGGTGTACGTATGCGAGAACAACCTCTACAACGAGTACACGCACAACTCCGAGACCACAGCGGGCGAGATGGCGGCCCGCCCGGCCGCCTTCGGCATCCCGGTAGAGGAGGTGGACGGCCAGGACCTGGCAGCCGTTTATGGAGCCGCTGTGAGGGCGGTGGCGAGAGCGCGCGCCGGCGGCGGCCCCACCTTCCTGCTCTGCCACACCTACCGCTTCCATGGCCACCACGTGGG
This sequence comes from Candidatus Acidiferrales bacterium, assembly GCA_035533655.1. Lineage (GTDB taxonomy): Bacteria > Chloroflexota > Dormibacteria > Aeolococcales > Bog-877 > Bog-877. The sequence goes on from DATLTJ010000021.1 coordinate 2,845, forward strand.
CGACGTCGATCGCTCCTACTACCGATCCAAGGAGGAGGAGCGGGAGTGGCGTGATCATCGGGACCCGATCCGGCTGGCCGCCCAGGCGATGATCGAGGCGGGGATCGCCGATCCCGCATCGCTTGACCGCATGGACGAGGAGGGGGCCACAGCCGTCAAGGCCGGGGTGGAGTTCGCCCTGGCGGCGCCCTATCCGGACCCGAGCGAGGTGGACCAGGATGTCCACGCCTAGTCCCGCCGGGGTCGCGCCGGATCCGACGCAGGTGCGGACGATCACGTTCGGCCAAGCGATTCGGGAGGCACTCGCCGAGGAGATGCGCGCCGATCCGACCGTGTTCGTGCTGGGCGAGGACGTGGCCGAGGCCGGTACCCCCTTCAAGGTCCTGAGCGGCCTGGTCCAGGAGTTCGGGCCGGAGCGGGTGATGGACACCCCCATCTCCGAGCCCGGCTTCACGGGGATCGGGTTGGGCGCCGCCATGACCGGCATGCGGCCGGTGGTGGACATCATGTTCGGCGACTTCCTCGGGCTCGTCATGGATCAGGTCGCCAACCAGGCGGCCAAGGTGCACTACATGTCGGGCGGCAAGCTCAAGGCTCCGCTTGTGATCAGGACCACGCTCGGCGCCTCGCGCCGCTCGGGTGCCCAGCACAGTCAGAGCCTGCACGCCTGGGTCAGCCACATACCCGGCCTCAAGGTGGCCCTCCCCAGCACGCCCTACGACGCCAAGGGGCTGCTCAAGACCGCGATAAGAGACGACAGTCCGGTCGTCTTCTTCGAGGACAAGATGAACTACGGAGTGACCGGCCCGGTGCCCGAGGAGGAGTACACGATCCCCTTTGGGGTCGCCGATGTGAAGCGGGTGGGCGAGGACGTCACCATCGTCGCCACCAGCAGCATGGTGTATGTGGCTCTGGAGGTCGCCGAGATCCTCGCCGCCGAGGGGATCAGCGTCGAGGTGATCGATCCTCGCACGACCGTCCCCCTCGACATCGAGACCCTGGTCCGGTCGGCACGGAAGACCTCGCGGGCACTTGTGGTCGATGAGGGCCACCGAAGCTACGGCGTCAGCGCCGAGATCGCCTCGGTGATATCCGAGGGTGCCTTCTATCATCTCGACGCTCCGGTCAGACGACTGGCCGCCAGGGATGTGCCGGTGCCATTCTCCCCGGCGCTGGAGGACCTCACCGTCCCCACTAAGGAGACGGTGGCCGCGGCTGCCCGGGGGCTGTGTGGGAGGAGCTGAACGATGGGAATGAAGACCAGGACGTTCGGGCTAAACGGCACCGACTGGGAGGCGCGAGTCGACTACGACCGGCTCCGGCGGGAGCGGCTCGCCCGTATCAAGGAGATGCTCAGGGCCTCCGAGATGGGGTCGCTGCTCTGCTTCGACATGAACAACATCCGCTACGTCACCGCCACCCACATCGGGACCTGGGCGATGGACAAGCTGGCCCGATTCAGCCTCCTCCCGCAGGGCGACGAGCCGATCATGTGGGATTTCGGATCGGCCGCCCGCCACCACAAGCTGTACTGCCCCTGGCTGGGGGAGGAGAGGTCGCGAGCCGGGATCTCGACCATGCGGGGCGCCTTCGCGCCTGCGGCCGGCCGGGCCGAGGACGTGGCCCGGAAGGTGCGCTCAGAACTCGAGGCGAGGGGCCTGGCCGACGAGCCGGTGGGGGTGGATGTGGTCGAGCCGCCGGTCCTCTTCGCCCTCCAAGCGGCCGGCCTGCGGGTGGTGGACGGTCAGCAGCTGATGCAGCAGGCGCGCCTGATTAAGACCGAGGACGAGATCACGCTGCTCAGCACCGCCTGCATGATGGTGGACGCCGCCTACGACCACCTCTACGAACAGCTGAGACCCGGCGTCCGCGAGAACGAGTGTGTGGGGCTGGTGGCAAAAGTTCTCTACGACCTCGGGTCGGAGCACGTGGAGGGCGTCAACGCCATCTCCGGCGAGAGGTGCAGCCCCCACCCGCACGTCTACACGGACCGTGCGTTGAGACCGGGCGACCCAGCCTACTTCGACATCCTGCACAGCTTCAACGGCTACCGAACGTGCTATTACCGGACTTTCGCCGTGGGCAGCGCATCACCCGCGCTGGTCGACGCCTACAAGCGCTGCCGGTTCCTTCTCGATGAGGCGATCAGCCGGATCCGGCCCGGCGTCACCACCGCGGAGGTGGTGAGCGTCTGGCCGCCTGCCCAGGATTTTGGATTCGCCGATGAGGAGGCCGCCTTCGCGTTGCAGTTCGGGCACGGCGTCGGGCTGTCGATCTGGGAGAAGCCGATCTTCAGCCGGCTCGTGTCGCTCGACCACCCGGAGGTGATCGAAGAGGGGATGGTCTTCGCCCTGGAGACGTTCTGGCCCGCTACCGACGGCTGGTCGGCGGCCCGGATCGAAGAGCAGCTGGTGGTGACGAAGGATGGCTGCGAGGTGATCACGCGCTTCCCGGCCGAGCAGCTGCTCATCTCCGGCCAGCGCTACTACTCGGCCAGCGGTCCGCTCGAAACCACGCGGGAGGTGGAATCGCACCTGAATCGCAATGACATCGGCGATCCGGCCGGCGCGGTAGTCGCGTCCGCCGGCGCCGAGGGCGCCCGCTCGGGGCAATGAGATGCCCACTGACATCGTGATGCCCGCCATGGGCATGAGCCAGGACGTCGGAAAGCTGGTCTGCTGGCGCAAGAAGCAGGGGGAGGAGATCGTCAAGGGCGAGCCGCTGATGGACGTCGAGACCGACAAGGCGGTGGTCGAGGTGGAGTCACCGGCCAGCGGCCTCATCGGCCGGCTGCTAATCCAGCAGGGCGACAGCGTGCCTGTGGGAGAGGTGATCGGCCACATCCTGGCGCCAGGCGAGGAACCAGCGGCGCTGGCGGTCAATTCCGTAGCTGCTTCCAGATCTCCAGTTGCCCCTGCGATACCATCCCGCCCAGCTCCGGTGGCCACGGCAGGCCCCGCGGATGCGGCGAGCGAGGTCGCAAGCCTGGACCGGGTGGCCGCGTCGCCCAAGGCTCGACGACTTGCGGCCGAGAAGGGCCTGGACCTGGGCTCGGTGCGAGGCCGCGGTCCCGACGGGGCTGTCCTGGCCGTTGACCTGGAGCTGGCGGCGACGGCCGCGGTTCCAACCCCGCCCCCAAGCCCTGTGGACACGGGCAGCCGAGTTTGGCGGCTGATGGCGGAGCGCACCACCGCGAGCTGGACCACCGCTCCCCACTTCTTCCTGACGCGGGAGGTGGACGCCGGTCGGCTCATCGCTTGGCGCAGCGTGATCAAGCGCACCGGGCTGGACGTTACCTACAGCGACCTCTTGGTCTACCTGGTGGCCGAGGCCTTGCGCCAGCACCCGGCCATGAACTCGACCTGGCGCGAGGGGCAGGGAGTGAGGCACCGGGAGATCAGCGTTTGCCTGGCCATGGCGGTCGACAACGGCCTGGTGGCGCCGGTCATCGCCTTTTCCGCCAAGCCCACGCTGGCAAGCGTCGTTCAAGCCCGCGCCCGGCTGGTGGAAAAGGCCCGGGCGGGCCGACTCCAGCCGTCGGACCTGGAGGGTGGCACCTTCACGATCAGCAACCTGGGCATGTACGGAGTGGACTCCTTCCACGCGGTCCTGAACGGTTCCCAGGCGGGGATCCTGGCGGTGGGACGGATCGTGGACGCCGTCGTGGCGGTGGAGGGACGGATCGAGTTGAGACCGCGGATTGCGCTCAGCCTGTCCTGCGATCACCGCCTGGTGGACGGGGCGCGAGCTGCTCGGTTCCTTGAGACCCTGGCAGCCCTGGTGGAGGAGCCGCTGGCACTGTTCGCCAGTGGCGGGCCGACGAGCGCCCCAAGCAGAGCAGAAGCGGAATAAGGAGGTAGACGCAGTGGTATCCAGGCTCCGCAGCAAGCTGCTGGTGGCAGCTATCCTCGTGCCCCTGGTCCTGGTGGCCTGTGGCGGAGGTGGTGCCAGCAACACCCAGCAGGCTTCGACCAAACCGATCGTCATCGGCGGCACGCTCGGCCTGACCGGCGCCTTCGCCGGACCGTCGGTCGAGTACAACGCCGTTTACAACTACTGGCTTCAGCAGGTGAACGCCAAGGGCGGGCTCTTGGGTCGCAAGGTCGAGATGAAGATCTTCAATGACGAGAGCACTCCGACGACCGCCCAGCAGCTCTACAACCAGCTCATCAACGGCGACAAGGTGGATCTGCTCCTAGCGCCCTTCGCGACTCCGATCGGCGGCGCCATTGTGCCGATCGTCGAGCAGCACCACATTCTGCTCTTCAACGGTGGCTTTGTGGGCATCAACATCTTCAACAACGCTGACGGATGGGTGATCGGCAGCTACACCTACCAGGAGCCGGACTACACGAAGGGCCTCTTCCAGCTGATCAATACCCTGCCTTCAGACCAGAGGCCGACCAAGGTCGCCATTTTCACGGCCCAGAACCCTTTCACCTTGGTGGACCGTGACGGATTGAACGGTCAGGGTGGCGCGCTCCAGTACGCCAAGCAGGCGGGACTGAAGGTGGTGGTCAACGAGCAGTACCCATCCACCACCACGGACTTCACGGGCCTGGTCCAAAAGGCGAAGAGCGCCGGGGCCGATCTCGTCCTCGAACTTGGCACCCCTAACGACTCGATTCAGGTCGCTCGTACGGTGAACCAACTCGGATACAAGCCCAAGATCTTCTGTACCTGCGGGTCGCAGGCGACCACGCTTCCCGCCTGGCCCCAACTGGGGGCCGCCGGCGAGGGAGTCGTAGGTACGACCGTCTCCTGGCCAAATCAGGGATTCCCCGGACTTTCGAACCTGCAGCAGTTCTTCAAGCAGCGCAACGAACAGGACATCCCCACCTATGGAGTCGTCGCGTACGCCATCCTTCAAGTCCTCCAGCAAGCGGTGGAGGGAGCCAAGACTACGGACCAGACCAAGCTCAGGCACTACATTCTGAGCGGCCACGTCTTCCGCACCGCAGCGGGCGACATCAAGTACCAGTCCAACGGAACCCCTACCTACAGCCAGATCGTCCTGCAGTACATCAACGGCCAGAACCAGGTCGTCTGGCCGGAGAAGGTGGCCACCGGCAAGCTCGTGGTTCCCCTGTCTTAGAAGGCAAGGAGCGGAGGACCGGCGGTGAGAGAGGTTCGGCATTTGCGCGTCCATGACGTCACCAAGCGATTCGGAGGCCTGGTGGCGGTGGACCGGGCCAGCCTCGAGGTGCCGCCGGCCTCCGTCGTCGGCCTGATCGGCCCCAACGGCTCCGGCAAGACCACTCTGCTCAACATCATTAACGGCGTGTACCGGCCGGATGGGGGAACGATCACCTTGGGCGAGCTCGAGATCGCCGGTCACCCATCCTACGAATTGGTCCGACTGGGCGTCTCCCGAACCTTCCAGAATGCGCGCGTCTTCAAGACCCTGACCACCTTCCAGAACATGCTCGTGCCGATGCTCCACCAGCGCGGCGACGCCCGTGCCCGCACCCGGCGGGCCGAGGAACTGCTCGAACTGGTGCGGTTGACAAGCCACCACGACCAGCCAGCTAGCGAGCTATCGGGTGGACAGCAGAAGCTACTCGAGTTCGCCCGCGCACTTATGGCACGGCCCAGCGTGGTCCTGATGGACGAGCCCTTTGCGGGCGTCCATCCAGAGATCAAGTCGCTCCTGATCCAACGCATCAAAGAGGCGACGTCCGGTTCGGGGACCTCGTTCCTGATCGTCAGTCATGAGATCCCGGACCTGATGAACCTGTCCGGCTTCATGGTCTGCCTGGCCCAGGGCCACTGTCTCGCCAGCGGACTCCCCGCCGACGTGGCGCGGGACGACCGCGTGGTGGAGGCCTATCTCGGGCACACGGTCGCGAACTCGTGAGCGCCACCGCGCAGGTGCCCGCCCAGGGCGCTGCCGGACTTCGGGTGGAGGCCGTTGTGGCGGGATACTACAGCGGCCAGACGGTGCTAAAGGGCGTGACTCTGGATGCCCGGCCAGGCCAGCTGACGGTCGTGCTCGGCCCCAATGGAGCTGGGAAGTCCACCATCCTGCGCGTGCTGGCCGGGTACTTGAGGCCGGAGGCCGGACGCGTGCTGCTGGACGAGCGCGACATCACCCGCGTACCCCCACACCGGAGGCTCGACCTGGGAGTGGCATTCCTGCCCCAGGGCCGCTCGGTCTTTCCGAATCTCACCGTGGCCCAGAACGTGGAGCTCGGCGGATGGATCCATCGCCGCGACCATGTCCGGCTGCGCCGAGCCGTGGAGACCGTCTACCAACGATACCCGACAGTACGGCAACTCCGAGGGCGCCCGGCGGGCAGCCTCTCGGGCGGCCAGCAACGGTCGGTGGAGATCGCCCGCATGATGGTCGCTGACCCGAGCGTGATCCTGATCGACGAGCCGTCGGCGGGGCTTGCCCCCATCCTGGCCGACGAGATCTATCAGGAGTTGGCGGCGCTGAAAATGGAGGGGCGGACGATCCTGCTTGTGGACCAAAACGTGCGTGCGGCTGTTGACATCGCGGACTACGTGTACACGCTGGAATCGGGGTTAAATCATCTGGATGGCGACCGTTCTCGCTTCGAGGGGGATCTGGGTGCGCTGATCCGTGGCTGGCTCGGGGTGGTCTAGCAGGCCGGCAATGCTGAACCTTCTCCTCCAGGCCGCCGTCGACGGGATCCTGATCGGGCTCGTCTACGCGGTCATGTCGGTCGGACTTTCGCTCTCGATGGGCATCCTGGGGGTGCTCAACGTCTCCCACAGTGCCTTCATCATGCTGGGTTCCTTCTTCGCGCTCGGCATGCTGGTCTTCCTTCATCTGGACCCAGTGATCGCCTTCGTGCTGGCCGTGCCCCTATTTTTCGTGGTGGGTGCGGCAGTTCATCGGCTGCTCATCCGGCGAGTCGAACGGGCGCCCGCCACGATCGGGATCCTGATCCTTTTCGGCCTGATGGTGGTCATCGAAACCGGCGGGATCCTGGCCTGGACCACAGACACACGCGTCCTCACGACCGGCTACACCAACCTTCACTTCGCCCTCGGACCGCTCACGATCGGCTGGGTTCAGGTGCTCGCGGGGCTGCTAGCCCTGGCGCTGACCGGGGCGATCTACGCCTTCCTCCGCTTCACCATGAACGGCCGCGCCATCCTTGCCATGGCCCAGAACCGCGATGCTGCCGCCATGCTGGGGATGGATACCGACCGGCTGGCCATGATCGTGTTCGGGATTGGTATCGGCGCCGCCGGAGCTGGCGGGGTGGCGATCGCGATGATCTTTCCATTCGACCCTCAAGACCAGATCCAGTGGCTGTCCTGGGCCTTCCTGGTGGTCGTCCTGGGCGGCCTGGGGCGGGTCGAGAACACGCTTCTGGCAGGTCTGGTGATCGGGCTCATCCAGAGCCTGGCGGGCACGCTGCTGCCCTTTAGATACGTCTACCTCATCCTTTACCTGCTGCTCTTTGCGATCCTGGTCGTCCGCGGCGAGGGCCTGAGCGGCGTCCGCCGGAGGGCGCTATGAACGCGCCTGCCAAGGGTCGACCGGCGCGGGCGCTTCTGGCGGTCTGGACCGACCTGGCCCGGCTGCGGCAGCGCGTCTGGCTTCCGCTCGGCATGCTGCTCCTTGCAGTGCTGCTCGCTTTTGGAGTCTGGAGTTCGGATCTCAGCAGCATCGATGCCGTGGCGACCATCCTCATGTACGTGACTTTGGTCCAGGGCTGGAACGTCCTGGGTGGCTATGGCGGCTACATGAATTTCGGGATGGCCGCGTTTTTCGGGGTGGGCGCCTACACCTCGGCCATCTTGGCTCAGCTGGGCTGGGCGTCACCCTTCCTGGCCGTTCTGGCGGCGGGTCTTGTGGGGGCACTCTTCGGCCTCGTGCTGGGCGCTCTCACCCTGAGGTTGCGAGGCGCCTATTTCGCCATCGCCACGCTGATAGCCACCTTCGCTGTCCAGCTGGCGGTCCTCAACGCCAGCTTCACCGGCGGTTCGATGGGGCTCTACCTCAAGCTGTTGCCGTTTGGGCCAGCGCAGACCGAGCAGCTCTTCTTCTTCGTGTTCCTGGCTCTTGCGGTGGCGGCCACAGCCGTCCTGTACCTGATCGAGCATTCCAACTTCGGGTGGGCTCTGGTCGCGATCCGGGAAGACGAAGACGCGGCTGAGGTGCTCGGGGTCAAGACCACACAGGTCAAGATCTCCGGCCTCGTCCTCGGTGCGCTGATGGCGGGACTGGTCGGTGGAATCTACTCCTACCGAGTGCTCTTTATTGAGACCAGCGGGACCTTCAGTCTTGACATCTCGCTCGATGTGGTTCTGATGGCGGTCCTGGGTGGCGCCGGCTACTGGCAGGGAGCCCTGATCGGGACTCCGATCCTGATGCTCATCGCCGACGTGCTTCGGGTCGGGATCGCGGCGGCCGTGAATCGGGTCATCTTCGGAGCGTTGTTGATCGTGATCGCCATCTTCGTCCCCAACGGGGTCATGGGGCTGATCCGTCGCGTGCGTGGCCGGAGGTTCATGGTCTGATGCGCGCTGCCGTCTACCATGGGCGTGGAGACGTTCGGATCGAGGAGGTGGCCGACGCGCGGTGGCCGGGTCCAGGCGAGGTCCGGCTCCGGGTGCTTGCCGCCTCCGTCTGCGGGACCGACGTGGCGGAGTACGACCGAGGTCCGCACCTTATCCCGATCGTGCGTCGTCACCTGGGCAGCGGCCATCTGGGTCCCGTGATCCTCGGACATGAGATGGTAGGCGTGGTCGAGCAGGCGGGTCCGGGGGTTGAGCTCAAGCCTGGACAGCGGGTCGTACCTGGATGTGGCGCTTGGTGCGGTGACTGCGGGTGGTGCCGCACCGGCCGTCCCAACCTCTGCGCTCGGTACTACACGTTTGGGCTTCAGGCCGACGGGGGGCTGGCCGAGATGGTGACAGTCCCCGCTTACATGTGCCGACCGGTACCGCAGCGGCTTCGGGACGAGCACGCTCCCCTCGCCCAACCCATGTCGATCGCCCTCCACGCCGTTCGCCGCGCGGGTGGACAGCCTGGAGAGCCGGTGCTCCTGATCGGCGCCGGCGGGATCGGCGCTTTCATCCTCGCGGCTCTCCAGGCCCGCGGCCTGGGTCCGCTTCTGGTGGCGGACATCTCGGTCGAGCGCCTCCGGCGCGCAGGCCGCATCGCTCCCGCCCAGCATCTGGACGCTTCCGGGATGGGCGCCGCCGACGCGGTCCTGGAGGCCACCGCAGGCGAAGGGGCGGCCCTGGTGGTGGAAGCCTCGGGCTCGCCGGCCGGCCTGCGATTGGCTCTGGGGTCGGTGCGGCGCGGCGGCCGGGTAGCGCTGGTTGGGCTGCAGACGGAGTCCCCGGCGCTGGACCTGCATGACTTGGTCATTCGTGAGGTGGACTTGGTCACCTCCAATGCCCACATTTGCGAGCAGGACCTGCCCGAGGCGCTGGACGTGCTGGCTGCCTCAGGCCTGGGCGATGTCGTGATGGACAGGATGATCAGACTCGACCGGCTGGTCCCAGACGGCCTCCAGGCGATGGCAGAAGGGCGCGTGAACGGCAAGGTCGTCGTCCGCCTCACACAGTAGGAGAGAAAACAGTATGCACAGCGTCCGAACGATCACCGAGATTCCATTTCAGGAGCCGGAGGGCTGGGTCGGGCATTGCCGCGGATACTCGCGCGCGTCCGTGGTGGACGCCGCCACAGAGGCCGTGCACAGTGGCCTCGGCGTCTGCAGACTCGAGGCCGCCGGCTGGCTGAACCCTCACGTGCACTCCCATGAGGAGGCCTTCTTCGTGCTGGAGGGGAGGGTATTGCTGAGCCTCGACGGCCGTGCCTACGAGCTCGGGCCGCAAGACTATGGGATAATTCAGGTCGGCGCCGCGCATGGCTGGCGCGCTGTCGGGTCCGGCGCCCGCTGGTTCGAGATCAACTCGCCCCAGCCGCGAGTCGAGCCCCAGGACACCTTCTTCTTCAAGGCAGAGCCGCCAGTGTCAGGTGAGCGGCCGGACTTCGCCGATCCCACCCAGCGCTGGCTGGGACATTTCGACGACATCCAGATGCCTCCGCCCAGTCATCTGCAGATGGATGGCTACAGCGGCGGGAATGTGGAGGGCATCTCCCTCAAGATGATGGTGGACCGGGTGCTTGGCGCTCAGCACCTGACCATGTTCATGGTCGAGTTCCAGCCCGGAGGCGCCGGGAACGTGCACGACCACCCGCTGGAGGAGTGCTACTTCCTGCTCGCGGGGGAGGCCGACGCGCTGCTGGACGGGGAGCGCTATCACGTCAGGGCGGGCGACGTCGTCTGGACCAGCGTGGGCGGCACCCACGGTTTCTTCAACACGGGCAGCGTGCCCGTCCGCTGGATCGAGACCCAAGCCCCCCAACCCCCGGGTCAGCAGGCATTCCGCTTCGCCCGCGACTGGGAGCACCTCGCCCAAAAGCTTACGGAGAAGAGCCCGGGGTAGTCCGGGTCGGGGCAGCCGACTCGCCGTGCGGTCCGGAGTCTGCCGGAGTGCCGATGCCGCCTCGGTCCACGATCACTGAGACGGCTCTGGCCGCCGCTTTTCCCTCGTTCATGAGCCGGTGCGGTAGGCTGGCGTCGAAGGCGATAGAGTCGCCCAGCTTGAGGCGCCGTGCTCGCCCCTCCAACTCCAGGGTGAGGATGCCGTCAGTCACCAGTAGGTAGTCTCGACCTGGATGCTGGTGTGGCATCGGGGAGGAGACCGCCCCCGATGGGAAGGTGACCTCAAGGAACTCGAGACCCTCTTCCTCCCCGGGCGTGAGACGCTCCCAGACGATGCCCTGGGCCAGCTCGATGCGGGACCGCGCTGAGGGTTCGAGCACCGGGGACGCTTCCGGCCGGCCGCGGTGGTCCATCCCGAAGAAGGAGTCCGTCGAAGCGTTGAGGGCCTGCGCCAGCCTGAACAGCGTGTCCACCGAGGGCCGCGCAGTACCCCTCTCGATCTGTGAGAGTAGGCTGGCAGTGACGCCGACCTGCCGGGCCAGCTCACGCACCCCGCGCCCGCGGGCTCCCCGGAGAAGGCGCAGTTGTTGCCCGATGGAATCGACGGACCCGCTCGCGGGATGGCTCGACGCGTGTTCGCTGCCAGCGATGCAAAAACTATACAGACTGCCCCGCAGCTCCGCGGTGGGCGGGACGCTGAACCTAAGCTGACACAGGCGGGTGCGTGTAGTACCATTAAACAGCCGGTAAAGCTGTCCGGGTCTGTGTTTCAGAGGAAGCAAATGAGCCGATTCGATTACGCCAGCTACTTTCAGCGGATCCGCGAGTTGGAGCGGCTGGTGGTGGCCCCAGAAGAAGTCACTTGGACCGAGACCTACAAGCGGCCGGAGAAAGAGACGGACGTACTGCTCTACCTCGGCTGTAACGTGCTCATCACGCCGCACTTGGCCCGGGAGGTGATCGCGGTCTTCCAGGCACTTGGCATTCGCTTCGAGGCCGTGGGCGGCCCCCAGTTCTGCTGCGGGATCGTGCATCACGGTCAGGGCGATGTGGAAGCGGGTCGGCGCTTGGCCGCGGCAAGCGTAGCCAAGCTTGAGTCGTACGGGGCGCCGCTGGTAGTCATGTGGTGCCCGTCGTGCAACCTGCACTTCGATGAGGTGGTTCTCAAGGAGGTGGCGCCCGGCTTTGGGCCCGCCGTCACCCACGCCACTCGCTTCCTCGCCGACAGGGCCAAGGAGCTGCCATTCCGCGTGCCGGTGAGGAGGCGAGCGGTTGTGCACACGCACATCGGACGCGCGCAGCAGGAGTCTGACGCCGCAGCATGCCGCGAGCTGCTCGCCGTCGTGCCCGGTCTGGAGCTGGTGGGAAGCGTGTCCTCGCCCGATCTCGGCTATCACTGCGCGACGCCGACCTCCGAGTCCGCTCGGAGGGCCTTCATGCAGGTTCGCGGAAGGCTTCTCAATGAGGCCCGATCCCTCGGCGCCGACACTCTGATCACCATCTATCACTCCTGCCAACGGGAGTGGTGTGAAGCCGAGGAGCCGGACCTCGAAATCCGCAACTACATCTCGCTGGTGGCTGAGTCGCTGGGCTGCGGGGCAGATGACAGATACAAGCGGCTGCGGAACGAACCTGAACTGGATCGGGCGGTGGCGGGATCGGCTGAGCGCTGGAGCGGGTACGGCTGGGATGCAAAGCGCGCCGAGGAAGTGATTCAGCGTCATCTACGGCCCTCTGGCTCTCAGGCAACGGACAACGGCTGAGTCAGGCAAGGAGGACAATCGATGGAGTGGAGCAAGCAGCTTGTCCGGGTGCCCGAACTGTTCGACTCGCACAACCACAACGCGTACGAGCAGTGCATCAAGGCGGGCCCGCTGATCTTCGTGGCGGGCCAGGTGGGCTGGGACAAGGAGCGTGGCATCGCCTCGCTGGAGTTCGGCCCCCAGGCTCGGCAGGCGTTCGAGAACATCAGGTTGGCGCTCCAGGCCGCCGGAGCGGGCCTCGCGGATCTGGTGGCCATGACCGTCTTCCTGACCGACGCGCGGTATGGACAGGAGTTCCTCGAGATCCGCAAGGAGGTTCTGGCGGGCAGCTTCCCGACCAGCGCGCTGATCACCGTGGACAAGCTGTACGATCCCCGGCTGCTGGTCGAGATCCAGGCCACCGCCGTGCAGCCGGGCTGGCCCCGATGAACCGCGTGGCTCGCGGAGGCATGAGGACTTCGGGGTTCCGCAAGACGATTCTTCAGTACCAGGAGGGCCAGAACCAGTGCTCTGGCCGCAACAGTTCGCCGCTGCCAGATTGGTGGCGACGATGCCCTGAGCGGGGCAGCAAGGAGGAGTGCAGATGAGAGACAGCTTCAAGGAGGAGTGCAGATGAGAGACAGCTTCAAGATTGCGGCCGTGCAACCCAACAGCGTGTGGGGCGAGGACGAGTGGAAGAATGCCCAGACGGCGTTTGACGCCGTTGAGGAGGCGGCCGGTCAGGGAGCCGAGCTGATCACCTTCCCTGAGGGATTCCCAGGGCCCTGCAACGGACCCTTGGACAGCGGCCACCGCCTCTCTGAGCCACCAATCGAGAACCTGAAGCGGCTGGCCAGGAAGCATGGGGTCTACATCGTGGCCAGCAATCTGGAGCCGAACTCCGAGATCTCGGACAGCTACTTTCTCACCCTCAAGCTGATCAATCGGTCGGGGGAGGTCCAGGCCAATTACCGCCGCGTGCAGCCAGACCACCAGTACCTGAACGCCTACTTGCACGGCGGACGATCGCACGTGCTACCAGGGCAGGAGTTGATCACCGTGGAGACGGACCTGGCCCGCATCGGGCTCTTGATCTGCTCGGAACTCTGGGTGCCGGAGCTGGCGAGAGTGTCGATGCTGATGGGCGCGGAACTGATCATCGCACCCGTCAACGGACGCCACTCCGAGACCCGCTTCGGCCCTCACCTGTGGGAGCAGTGGCGTTGCCTCGCCAGGACACGCGCGGCCGAAAACCTCAACTACGTCGTTGTGACGCAGAACGTCTACGTCCCGGGCTCCAACGGGATCGGGATCATCGCCGGCCCGGATGGTCCAGTGGCGACCCTGGACGGGGCTGGCATCCTCTACGGGGAGATCGACATGGTCCGACTGGCATGGTTGCGGACCCACTATTACGAGCCCGTGCTGTTCGAAGCGCCGGAGTCGCCGGAGGAGCCGGAGTTCAGTTGCCGGCCTGGCCAGATGCATGACCGCCGACCGGACCTGTACGGCAAGCTTGTGGAACCGCAACCCGACGCCTTCAACTACTTCTACTACCGTGAGTCGCTGGATGCCTGGGAGAAGGAGTTCGAGCGCGTGCACGGGTTCGCTCCGGACCGCTACGCACCTCACGCCGACAAGCCGGTCTGGCGTCCCAAACAGCATGTCTAGGAACTCGAGTCCGTAGCGGAGGTGAACGAAGACCCGCGTCGGGGCGCCCGATCTGTTTGAGGAACACAAGCGCAGTCGCGCTTGAACAGCAAAACGGTGCGAGTGAACTGCGGCGAGTAGTGGCTGGGTCGCGTCTGGGCGGCTGGGGAGACGCGATCTCGGCGATCGCATCGAACGGTGATGCGCTCGGCTCCATCGCTGCAATCTCGTTCAATACGTTGTTGCCAGGCATGACCAGAAGGAGGCGTGGGGTGTGACGTTCAGGCTGTGCTCCATGCGGCGGTACCGGGTGCCGGGAAGGAGCGGAAGCAGGAGCGAGGCGAGATGAGGATCGATTACGGGAGGGTCATGTCCCACGCCCGGGACGCAATGATAGAACCTTACCCGTGCCATTAAGATCGAGTGCTACACGCCGCCCTGCACGATCATGCTGGCGTCGCCCCCCCTTAGGGCTCGGAGCGCCCCGTGCAACGAGGAGGATGCGAACTTCTGCAGCCCGCCGGCGAGGCTGATCCGGGCGACACCGAGCTCTTGTAGTCGTTGCAGCGTCGGCGTGCCTGACCGCAGCCAGATGTTGACCGGCCCGCCCATGGATTTGACCAGCTCCTCGATGTCGCGTTCATCACTCACCCCGATGGGATAGATGCAGGCTGCCCCGGCAGCGAGGTAGGTGCGGCCTCGCCGGAGCGTCTCCGCGACGCGCGATTCAGGAGCCCCGACGCTGCGGATGAATACGTCGACACGCGCATTTACGATGATGGGGACGCCAGCCGCCTCGGCCGCGGTACACAGACCTTCAATGCGGTTCGCCTGAGCGGAGGCGTCGATGAGGACGGACGAGCCGTGGTGGTCGCTGTCCTCAAGATTACAGCCGACCGCCCCCGCTGCAAGGAGCCGGTCGACGAGCTCGGATGGCTTCAGGCCGTAGCCGGCCTCGATGTCCGCGCTGAGAGGAAGCGGGACTGCCCTGGCAATGCGGGCGAGGACCTCGAAGGCCAGCTCAGGCCCCATCGCCTCGCCGTCTTCGACGCCGAGGCTGGCTGCGATCGCGGACGACGAGGTGGCGATGGCGGGGAATCCGACGGCACCGACGAGGCGGGCTGACTCGACATCCCAAACATTGGGCAGCACCAGCGCACCGGGTGCATGATGCAGACGGCGGAGGATCTCAGCGCGGTTACGAAGGACGTCGGCGTGTATCGCCGCTGGAGGTCCGGGCTCACCCATTGTCGAACTGGCCCGCCCGGTAGTTGCCGACCGGAGGCTGGCCGACGACGTTGAGCCGGTTCCACACGTTGATAGCGGCGATGGCGTACATCAGCCGTGCGATCTCTGCATCGTCGAAGTGCTGGCGGGCTTCGGAGATGACTGCGTCGTCTACGCCACCGTGGCCGAGCACGGTGACCGCCTCGGTGAGGGCGAGCGCAGCGCGTTCGGCGGGCGCGAAGCATGGTGCTTCCCGCCATGCGGCCAACAGGTGCAGGCGTTGGGAGTCCTCGGCGGCGGCAAGGAGGTCCTTCACGTGCATGTCGAGACAAAACGGCTCCTTTCCATATCAAGTGGGTAAGCCGAAGTCGAGCTTGCCAGCGGTGAGGTAGACGACGGCGATCAGGTTCTCGGTGGTGCGATAGCCACGGGCCCGACGCTTGGCTGCTTGGACCAGGCTTGAGATCGCCTCCAGCACCCCGTTGCTGATTCGGCTGTGGATCCAGCGCACGACCCCGTCCCAATGCTCGGCAATGCTGCAGGCGAAATCGGCGATGGGCTCCAGTCCGCTCTTGATCGCCATCTCGATCCAGTCCGCCAGGTAGAGCTCGGCTTCGCTCGCCGGCTGCAGGTAGAACTCCTGGAAGGAGAGCTTTAAGCGGTAGGCCTCGGCGGTCTGGGAGTGCTCCCGGCGCAGCCGGGTGAGGTGGCGACGCTGGCCGGCACTCAGCCGGCCGGGGTTCATGAGCCACAGATAGCGGCTGCGCTTGAGCTCGGAGGCGTTCTCCTGCTCCTGACGGCGGACTTGGTCCACGGCCCGATTCAAGTTCTGCATCAGGTGGTAGCGGTCGAACGTGATCGGCACCCTGGGGAAGTAGCGCTCGGCGCCCTTGCGGTAGGCCGGCGCCATGTCGGCGCAGAGTTCGCTCAGCTGCTCGGCCCGGCCCCCGTGAGCCTCGAGATCGGCTTTGAATCGGCCCAGGCTCTCGGCATCGCGGCCGGGGCTGGCGAAGAGAACCTTGACTCGATCCAGGTCGACGAACATCGAGACGTAGTGGTGCCCGTGCCGGCGGCTGGTCTCGTCCATGCCGGCCCGGTGCACTCCGCTCCAGTCCTCCCTGGCTCGCACCCGCTCAACGTGGAAGTGGACGATGCGCCAGATCCGGTTGTCGGCTCTCCGAAGAGCCGGCCGATGGCGTGGACCGGCATCTCCCGCGCCAGCACCAAGACCAGGGCTTCGAACAGGACCGTGAAGCCGCTGCCCAGCCTCGCCCATGGCGCCTCCACCTGCCGAATGCCGTCGCTCTCGCACTCGACGCGAGGCAGCCGGGCATGGATCAGGGTGCGGTACTGAAAGAAGTTCAGGTGGCGCCAACTCTTGTCCTCGGTGTCGTAGACCGGGCAGGGATTCCCGCAGGCTGGACAGGCGAAGCGGGCGCCGCGCGGGAAGTCGATCTGAAGGTCGAGCTGGCCGGCCTTGAGGTCGAAGTCGGAACCGACCACGCGCCAGGGGGCGGAGAGGCCGAGGGCAGATTGAAAGAGCTCGAATTCAGGCACAGCAGCGATCTCCTGCTGGGACTTCGACTGCAACGCCAGCAGGTTAGAACTCACCCGCCCCCTCTACCCACGCGATTAGGCAAGGAGCCGATTCTCCCCTGGCAATGACTTCGCCAAGACCTTCAGCAATCGCCATCGCTGGATTCGTCCATCAGGTCGAGATGCTTCCCTGACCCATCGTCTGGGACAACAACGATCACTCTTGAAGCAGCGAGGAGTCGACAGAGCGGACACGGGGACCGCCATGCTTTATCGTGTCACCGTGCCACATAGCCGCAGCGTGGAATTCGAATCTGAGGACTCCACATCCGAACACGTGCTCCTGGGCATGCGAGTTAGGAGCCTAAAGGCTACTGCCTTATGGCACCCTGTGTTAGTGGCGGTCGTGATAATCATCGGGCTACTTCTGCGCTTGTACCATCTGGGTGGCCGGAGCTTGTGGCTCGATGAGGCGATCAGTGCCGAAGTACTTCGTATTCGCGGTCTGCCAGATCTTATAGCGTGGGTCCAAGCAGACGTTGATCAGATGCCAGTGTTTTCCGTCATCACCTGGCTGCTGCGGGGCTTCGGAGGGTCCGAGACTATGTTAAGGCTGCCACCGGCAATCGCCGGAACCTTAACTGTGCTTGTTGTCTACCTGATCGGAAGGCAACTGTTTGGTTCGCGAGCGGGCCTAATCGCCGGTGGGCTAATGGCAATTATGCCATTCGGAATTTGGTATTCACAAGAGGCGCGTCCTTATGCATTCCTGATGCTGTTTACCACTTGCGAGATGCTGTTTGCCTACCGGGCCGCAAAGTACGGGCGCATATCCGACTGGACTGGATTAGTGGTATTCACGATCTTGAACCTGTACACGCATTACATGTCCCTTGCTGTGACCTTGGCTGCCGGGGTCTTCATAGCCTCAAGCGTAATTGTCCAGCGTCGCCATAGGGTTCGGGCAATGCTCAGTGGAGCAGTTATCGTAGTCGCCTATATTCCCTGGTTCGGGTCCTTATTGGCGTTTTTACAAAGCCCCGACAAGGGATTCGGTCGCATCTCGGGCACGCACACCGCCAGTGCGGCCGAGGTGGGCACATTCCTGGCTGCGTACGACTTCACCGGGTCGATCCTGCTGCTCCTGGGCATTGGCGCGTTTGCGCTTGCAGCCTATGCATGGCGTGGTCGGCTGCTTGAAGTTGGCCTGCTAGGTGTAGTTCCCAAGGAGGTTGTTGACACGCCAGATCGGCGGGTGACCTCCCAGGGCGGTATGGGTTCGGATGAAGTTGTAGCGGTGCAGCCATGCGTTTAGCAAGGCGGCGCGCTCCTGGTTGTCTTGGTAG
>DATLTJ010000022.1:0-55452 GCA_035533655.1 Candidatus Acidiferrales bacterium
AGGTGTGACAGAGCACCAGTTGCCCACCCGACGGCTCGGCAACCAGGGCCTGGTGGTTTCGGCGGTCGGGCTCGGTTGCATGGGCATGTCCCAGGCCTACGGCCTCGCCGACGAGGAAGAATCACTGGCGACGCTCGACCGGGCCCTGGAACTCGGGGTCTTCTTCCTGGACACGGCCGACGCCTACGGGGACGGCCACAATGAGCGGCTGGTGGGCCGCGCCATCCAGGGACGGCGCGACCGCTTCGTCGTGGCGACCAAGTTCGGCGTCGTCAAGGACGGCCCGATGGCGGGGGGGGTCAGCGGCCGGCCGGAGTATGTCCGGTCCTGCTGTGAAGCGTCGCTGCTGCGGCTCAACACCGACCACATCGACCTCTACTACCAGCACCGGGTTGACCCCGAGGTCCCCATCGAGGACACGGTCGGGGCGATGGCCGGGCTGGTCCAGGCGGGCCAGGTGCGCTTCCTCGGGCTCTCGGAGGCGAGCGCCGACTCGCTGGAGCGGGCCGCGGCCGTCCACCCGATCAGCGCGCTCCAGAGTGAGTGGTCGCTGTGGACCCGCGACCTCGAGGACGACATACTGGGCACCGCCCGCCGGCTCGGGATCGGCCTGGTCCCCTACAGCCCGCTCGGTCGCGGGTTCCTGACCGGCAAGATCACTGATCCCCAAGACTTCGGCCCCGATGACTTTCGCCGGGAAAATCCGCGCTTTCAGGGTGAGAACTTCGAGCGGAATCGGGAGCTGGTGCGGTTGCTGGAGCAGCTAGCCGCAGAGCATGGCGTCACGCCGGCTCAGCTGGCGCTGGCGTGGCTTCTCGGCCAGGGCCCCGATGTCGTACCGATCCCCGGCACCAAGCGCCGCGCCAATCTGGAAGAGAACTCGGGGGCGGCCTGGGTGACCCTGACGGACTCAGATCTGGTTCGGCTGAGCGGTCTGGTTCCGCCGGGCGCGTTTGCCGGGACGCGGTACGCCGACAGCCAGTACGCCTACGGGTCTAGTCCCGCCCGAACTTAGCCGGCGGTCGCTGGCGGCGACGGGGCCAGCCGGATCCGATCACCTCTCGTAGACGATGAAGGAGGTGCGGCGAGCGACTTGGTCGTAGAGGGACCGGGCCGGCGCGTTGAACTCCTGGGTCTCCCAGTAGGTGCTCCCGGCGCCGCGGCGATCGGCCTCCCCAAAGGCGGCCTCCAGCAGCTCCCGGGCCGTCCCAGTGCCCCGCGCCTCGGGAGTCACAAAGAGGTCCTCCACGTAGCAGCGGTCGGAGGTGGACCAGGTCGAAGGGTGAAAGACCAGGTGGACGAGGCCCAGCAGCCGGCCGGCCTCGTCCTCGGCGACTAGTCCGACCAGGGGACCGGCGCCGGTGGAGAGGCGGTCGAAGGCGGACTGGGTGAGCTGGTCATCGGTCTCCGCTCGGTAGAAGCGCCGGTAGGCGAGCCAGAGCTGGCTCCAGAGCCGGAAGTCGGTCCGCGCCAGCGCTCTCACCATGCCCTCAGCCTCCCGATTTTCAGAAGTGTTCCAGCAGCCACTGGTGGAGCAGGGGGACCTGGTCCACCAGGAGGGTCAGATGGCCGGACTCGGGAAGGTAGTGCCACTCCGCCTCGGGCAGCTGGGAGGCCAGCCAGCGACCGTGGGTCGCGGGTACCATCAGGTCGTGCTGGCCCTGCCAGAGCTGGAGTGGCACCCGGATCGCAGAGAGATCGAAGCCCCAGGGATGGACGAACGCCAGGTCGTCGTCGATCCAACCGTCCGCACCGTGGGCGAAAGCGTCAGCGAAGAGAGCGGTCATCCATTGGCCGAGATGATCTTGGATCGCGGCCCGGTCGGGAGGCGAGAGGACCGTCGCCATGTCCTCGATCAGGCCGTCGACCGTGGTTGGCATGGCGGCCACGGCCGCCTCGTGGAGGGCCCGGGTGGTAGCCTCGCCCGCCAGGATCGCGTCGAACTCCTCGACATTGCCCTCGCCCATGCCGGCCAGCCAGTCGAGTCCCTCCGCCTCGTAGGGGGCCACCGAGGCGATGGTGGCCGCCGCCACCACCAGATCGGGCAGCTGGGCGGCGCAGCTGAGCGCGTGCGGACCACCGCCGGAGTAACCCCAGGTGGCCAGCTTGGCGAGCTTGAGGTGGTCCGCGATGGCCGCCACGTCACCGGCGGCCTCTCCCACCAGTCGACCCTGGGAACGGGTGGAGTCGCCGTACCCCGGCCGGGAATATCCGATCAGCCGAATCCCTCTCCGCTCGGCGTCGTCCCGCCACCCGCGGAAAAGCCCCCTCGCGCCCGGGGTCCCGTGATGGACGACCACCGCGGGGTTATCGATCTGGCCCGTGTCGACCACGTCCAGCATCCGCCCATCGGCGGTCTCGACCTGAAGCGCCCGCAACTGCATTCCACTCTCCCCGATGAAACCCGCCCCGGCATCAGCTCCCCCATGATCCTCTGCTGCCCAGCCGTCACCAGTCGTCAGTGACTCCTGGTCGGGCCGACGCGAAGACTGGCGCCCACCCCCAAGCTGAATCAGCTCGCCTGCCCTGGGCCGCGCAGACTGGCAGCGCGGGTCCTTTGTAACCGCCGGTCGAGGAGATCAGCGCAGGCCAAGAGCACCCGCAGGTGGGGGACCGGGAGTTCGAGCAGCCCGGCCAGCTCGACCAGCGCCCCGACCGTAGCCCCCAGCTCCAGCGGTCGCCCCGACTCGACGTCCTGGAGCATCGAGGTCTTGTGATCCCCGACCCGGGCCGCCCCCTGGATGCGCTTGTCGATTCCGACCGGGGTCTCGATCCCGATCTTCCTCCCGATCAGCTCCACCTCCTCCATCACCGCGCGCACCAGCGCCACCGCCCCCTCATCACCGGTGATCTCCTCCAGGGTCGCCCCTGTCAAAGCGGAGATCGGGTTGAAACTGGCGTTGCCGAGGAGTTTGAGCCAGAGCTCGGGACGGATCCGTGGCTGCACCGGGGCCTTGAACCCCGCGCGGCCGAGCGCCGCCGAGATCTCCTCGCTCCTGGCTGAGGGGCGCCCGTCCAGCTCGCCCAGGCTGATGCGGTTCCCCTCCAGATGCTCGACCACGCCCCAATCCGAGATCCGGGCGGCCGGGTAGACGATGCAGCCGACGACCCGGCGGGAGCTGATGTTGCGGGAGATGACGCCGTCCGGGTCCACCGCCTCCAGCCGGGTCCCCTCCCAGGCGCCTCCGAAACCGTCGAAGAACCACCACGGAATCCCGTTCTGGGCGCTGACGACGGTGGTCTCGGGGCCTAGCGCCGCCCCCAAGCGCTCGGCCAGCGGGGGCAGGCTGTGGGCCTTCACCGTCACAAAGACCACGTCGGCCGACCCGAGGGGAGACAGCCCATCGGTGCAGTCCAGCTGCACGGTGAAGTCGCCGGTCAGGCCGGTCACCCGGAGGCCCTGGCTCCGGATCGCCTCCAGGTGCGGTCCTCTGGCGATGAGGGCGACCTCCTCCCCGACCCGGGCGAGATGGGCGCCCAGGAGACCGCCTGTGGCCCCGGCGCCCAGGACGACGAATCTCATGGCAGGATCACTGGGACAAGCACGCCTCGGCCACAAATCGTCGCTGAACCTTGCCGGTCGAGGTGCGGGGGATCGACTGCACGATGTAGAGGTGGCGCGGAACCTTGAACTCCACGAGGTGCTCCCGACAGTAGGCCAGGAGTGACTTCTCATCGGTGGGCGAGTTCAGCACCACCGCCGCCGCCACCTCCTCGCCCCAGGTGGGGTGGGGCACGCCGAACGAGACCGCCTCCGCCACCGCCGGATGGGCCTCCAGTACCGCGTCGATCTCCAGCGGGGCAATCTTCTCGCCGCCTCGATCGATGAGCTCCTTGAGACGGCCCGACAAGGTCAGGTAGCCCTCCCCATCGAGCACGCCCAGATCACCGGTGCGGAACCACCCCCCGGGGAAGGAGGCGGCGTTCGCCTCCGGGTTCGACTCGTAACCTTCGATGACGTTGGGACCGCGGATGACGAGTTCGCCGGCCGTCCCCGGCTCCAGCAGCGAGCCGTCCTCGGCCATGATGGCCAGCTCGACCCCGGTACCCGGGCCTACGGAGCCGGGCTGGCGCCGGCCGGGGGGCAGCGGATTGGAGGCCATCTGGTGGCAAGCTTCGGTCATGCCGTAGGCCTCCAGTACCGGAACGCCATAGCGCGCCTCCATCTCCGCCATCTGGGCCGGGGGCAGCGCCGAACTGCAGCTCCTGACGAAGCGAAGGCGCTCGGTACCCTCGGGTCGGTCGTTCGTGGTCCGCATCAGGATCATCCGGTGCAGCGTGGGGGAGGCGCTGAACCAGGTCGGCCGGTACTGCCAGGCCAGGGGCCAGAAGTGGAGTGGACTGAACCTCCGGGGCACGACCACGGTGCCCCCGGCGGCGAGGGCCGCGAGCGCCGAGGCGACTAGGCCATGGACGTGGTAAAGCGGCATGACGCAAAGCGAGATGTCCTCCTCGCTGAGCTGGTAGTGGGCCGAGGTGTTGGCCGCCGAGGCAACCAGGTGGCGGTGCCGGATCGGCGCCCGCTTGGGTCGGCTGGTGGTGCCGCTGGTGTGGAGAACCAAGGCCACGTCGTCGGGTTTTGACGGCTCAGCGGTCAGGCCGGGGTCGGCCGCCTGGGCGCTCGCCATCTGGAGCTGGCCGCGAGCGTCGATCTCGGCTTCGATCACGATCCCGCCCGGGGGCAGAGCCAGTCTGGCGGCCTGCCCCTCGCCAGGGGGAACCAGCAGGATGCGGGCCCCGGCGTCCTCGAGGTAGAACCGGAACTCATGCTCCTTATAGGCTGGGTTGAGCGGGTAGGCGACCGCTCCCAGCGCCGCCGCCAAGAAGAGGACGATCGCCTCGGGCCCGTTCGGCAGTGCCAGGGCAACCCGGTCCCCAGACCTGACTCCCAGCGCCGCCAGCCGCGCCGCGCCGTCCGTCACCAACTCCCGTAGCCGGGCGTAGGTGAGCACCGGCCCGTCGGGGACGACGATGGCCGATCGGTCGGCGGGACCGCGCTCCAAAAGGTGGGTAAGCGTCTGGGTCATCGGGAATTCCTTACATCCAGGTTGGGGGAGGAAGCCGCAGCGGCGCCCAGCCGCGGGCGGCGGGGTTCCGGAGCTTCCGGGAGTCGTCCGAGAGACACCCGCCGACGCTGAGTGGGGGGCAGTATAGTCCGAAGCGGTCGCCTGCGCTCATCTCCCGTGGGGCGACCCAGTAGCTGAGCTATCAGCCTGTGTCACCTGCCCTGAGCCCCGACCAAGCCTCTCTACGAAACTTGACGTCCGGCTGGCCAGCGGCTACCATTCTCCACACGGCAGAACGACAATTCCACATGGTGGAAAACAGTGAGGGCTTGGCCATCGACCCCGACGTCAACCTGTCGATCCTGTTCACCGAGATGCCTCTCCTGGCTCGGCCAGCGGCAGCGGCGGCCTGCGGGTTCGACGCGGTGGAGTTGTGGTGGCCCTTCACTTCCGCGACTCCCGGCGATCGGGAACTCGACGATCTGAGTGAGGCACTCGGTGAGGCGGGGGTGAGAGTCGTCGGCCTGAACTTCGACGCGGGCGACATGGCGGCTGGCTCGCGGGGCCTGGTATCGCTGCCGGGCGAAGAGCGGCGGTTCCGCGACAGTGTCGACACCGCCACCGCCTGGGCTCAGCGGGTGGGCTGCCGGGCCTTCAACGCCCTTTACGGCAACCGGATCCAAGGCGCCGACCACCGAGCCCAGGACGAGCTCGCTCTGGAAAACCTGGCCTACGCCGCCCAGGCCGCGGCCCGGATCGGAGCCACCATCCTGATCGAGACCCAGAACCCCGCCGACAGTCCTGACTACCCGCTGACGCGCGCCGCCGAAGCGATCGCGGTCATCAATCAGGTCCGGCAGCGCACCAACGCCGAAAACGTCGCCCTGCTGGCCGATCTCTACCACCTCCACCGGGCGGGCGAAGACTTGGTCGCCACGGTGACGGCCTACGGCCCGAGCATCGGCCACGTCCAGGTCGCCGACGACCCCGGACGGCACCAGCCTGGCACTGGCGTCATCGAATTCGATCCGGTGTTCGCCGCCTTGGCCGGCGCTGGCTACGGCGGCTACGTGGGGCTCGAGTACCGACCCCTGGGCCGGTCTGCGGAGAGTTTCGACTGGCTGCCACTCGAGCAACGCCGCACCAGCGCTAGGAACGAGGTCGCACCGTGACCAGAGTTGGCTTTATCGGGCTGGGAATCATGGGCCGGCCCATGGCCGCCAATCTGGTGAAGGCCGGCTACGAGGTGATCGGATACAACCGGAGCCGAGCTGCGGTTGACCAGCTCGTCAGCCTTGGCGGCCAGGCCGCCGCCAGCGTCGCCGAGGTCAGTCGCAGCGCCAAGGTTGTGATCACGATGCTGCCCGATTCGCCAGATGTCGAGGCGGTCGCGCTCGGCGCTGAGGGGATCCTCGCCAGTGCCCAGGCCGGTTCGATTTACATCGACATGAGCACCATCCAGCCCGCCGTCGCGCGGCGCGTCGCCGAGGCGGGACGCGAGTTCCAGATCAGGGTCCTCGACGCCCCCGTCAGCGGCGGTGAGCAGGGAGCCGTGGATGGAACTCTCTCCGTCATGGTGGGAGGCGACCCCCAGGACGTCGAGGAAGCCCGGCCGATCCTCGAAGTGCTGGGGGCGACCGTGGTCCACGTCGGTGTTTCCGGTGCCGGCCAGACGGTGAAGGCGGCCAACCAGCTGGTGGTCGCCGGCATCATCGAACTGGTCGCGGAAGCCATCGTCTTCTTGGACGCCCATGGCGTCGACACGGAAATCGCCACCACCGTGCTGGCAGCGGGGCTCGCCGGAAACCAGATCCTCAGCCGCAAAGGCCCGGGCATGCTCGCTCGTCAGTTCCAGCCGGGATTCCGCGTCGACCTCCACCACAAGGACCTCGGCATCGTGACCGAGGCGGCGCGCCAGGCCGGAGTGGTCATTCCGCTCGGTGCGGTGGTGGCCCAGTTGATGGCAGCACTACGGGCCGAGGGGCACGGTGGCCTGGACCACACGGCGTTGCTCCTGCTGGTGGAGCAGCTTTCGGGAAGGAGCAACTGAGTATGTCGCGTATCCCAGCCATGGAGGCGGCGGTGGCCGTGCTCGAGTCCGAGGGGGTGGACACGGTCTGCGGCATCCCGGGCGCAGCGCTCCATCCGCCACCTGACCGTCCGCCATTAAGGTTAACGAACAGATCTGTGAGGCCCGGCCGGGACCGGCCTTGGCCGCAGCCGAGGCCAAGGGCAGTTTAGCCTAGCCCTCGCGAAATCCGATTGCGGTGGCGCTCGAGGTGGCCGACTTGAGTAGGGGGATGATTCTCCGAATCGCTCCGGAGTCGATCCGTGCTCGCGGACCAGATACCGAGACGGCCACGATGAGGGTGCCGAGAGGAGCGGCTACGGCGATGCAGCGGACCCCAACCTCCTGCTCTTCGTCGTCGATGGCATACCCTCTCAGACGCACCTGACCCAGTTGCTCGAGCAGGACCGCCGAGTCCGTGATCGTGTTCGGGGTTTGCTTCGGCATCCCCGTTCTGGCGGCAATAGCCAGAATCTCGCCATCGGAGAGTCCGGATAACAGAGCCTTGCCTACCCCGGTGCTGTGCGCGTGCACCCGCCGGCCCACTTCCGTAAACATCCGCATCGAGTGCCTGGAGGGAGCCTGGGCAACGTAGACCACCTCATCGCCATCGAGGACCGCCATGTTGCTGGTTTCCCCAGTGGCCTCCGCCAGGGCGACCAGGTGGGGCTTGAAATTAGTTCCCAATGCCCGGCCCGCAACTTCTCCGAGCCGAATCAGCCGCGCGCCCAAGGAATAGCGACGCGATGGCTCTTGGCGCACATACCCACCCCTGAGGAGAGAGCGCAGCAGCCGATGAATGGTCGGGACCGGTAGCCCCGACGACGCTGCGAGCTGGCTGATGCTCGCCTCTCCGCCGGTGTCCGCTAGCCGCTCCAGCAATTCCAGCGCGCGCGCCAGCGATTGGACAGACGCTCGATCCCGGGAGGGCCGAGCGTTCTGGTCAAGGCGTCCGTCAGGAGCGGCCGGGGACCTAAGTAGCTGGACTTCCATCTATCAGACCCTAACGCAACCATTCCGGTCGCCGGGCTGAGGGGCTGGGAGCGGGCGGGGCGACGAGGTGCGGGGGATGCGCTGGGTGGATTGGGGCTAGTGCTGACGGAGGGGCGGCCCAGCGCCCCAAGGCCGCCAACCTCCTCGCCCGCCTCGACCGGTATGCAGGTGACGGGGTGCGCTTCGCCCACGATTTCCGAGTGGGCTTTGACAACAACCTGGCGGAAAGTGACAGCCATACGGTGAAGCTGCAGCAGAAGGTGTCAGGTGACTTCCGAACCTTGGCCGGCGCTGAGGCGTGGCCGGAGTTCCGGACCTACCTCTCGAACCTGAGGATTTCAGCAAGCAGCGGCCGGCGAGCGGGGTCCAGTTGTTCAGCCACTTGCTGAAATCCTCAGGCGAGAGCCCGCCACCGGCGCCGCCCCGTGCTTAGATCGAACCCCGGTGCCCCTCGCCGGCAGATTCCACTCCGATCCGGGTCCTGTCAGCCCACCCGTACAGACGCCCCCAGGGTCCTGGTCTCTCCCGCCAGCAACCCCCCCTCCTCCGCCGCCCCGGCGAGCCCCATCCACTTCACCCCTATTCGTGTCTGGCGCACTCCTGCTGGACCTCCTCTTGATCCTGGCTATGCACCATGCAGAGATCGTAGGGATCCTCGGCAGTGCATCCCCCTCATCTCACCCTCGCAAAGGGCAGTCGGTCCCCAATGGGGTTGAGCGGACAGGCAGTCGCACCGGAGCGGCCGCCAGGAACCGAACGATCACTTCCGGGCCGGTTCGGCATCGCCAGGGCCAGCCGGTCGTCCAGACCGGCCCCCAATTTTGGCCACAGTTCGGCACCTTCCGCCACCAGCTAGCGGAACCGGGCGTGGTTGAGTAGCCGAGCGTCAGGCAAGTCGATGGCCGGGCAGTCGGCGCTGCCTCCCGCTAGCAAGTCGGTCAGGTACTCGCTCACCGGAAGCGGCTCGGAGACGCCCACCGATAGGGCAGCCTTTCGGGCCAGGGCAGCCCGCGGATCGCCGGAAGCGGGCGGGATACCGGCGGACATGACAGCTGCCCTGTTGAGTTTAGTGCAAACGAATGCACTGACCCCCTTGACGTACTTACGCCGGTGGTGTACGGTCCACTTTCATATCGCGGAATGAGCTCCGCTGTGGTGGCGCGTACGGAGCCGGGCATGGCGGGTGGTGACCTTCCTGGCGACGGGGTACCGTCGCTGTCGGAGAGGCCGCAGGAGTAACACAGGCGGGGCACCGCCAGACCACGGGAGGGTGACTTTTCCATGAGGTTGGCGACGATCACGACCGCAGATGGTCCCCGGCTGCATGTCCGGGGTCGAGCGGGCTACGTCGACGCGGCGGCCGCGACCGGCAACTCCGACCTGACCTCCCTCGCTACAGCGCTGCGCTCCGACTCTGCGTCCTGGGAGCAGCTGCGATCGTTGGCATCGCTCGAGGGGCGGCCCGTCCAGGAGTCCGAGTTCGTTGCGGCAGTGCCGGATCCCCCACGCATACTCTGCCTCGGGGTCAACTACAGCGAGCACGCCGCGGAGACGGGGCGGACGGTGCCTAACTGGCCGGAGTGCTTCGTCCGGGGTGCCCCCAGCGTGACCGGGCCGTACTCCGACCTGGTCCATCCCGCTCTGACCGAACGCTTTGACTACGAGGGCGAGCTCGGGATCGTGATTGGCCGCGGGGGACGCTACATCCCGGCCGATCGAGCCCTGGAGGCGATCGCCGGATTCGTCGTCTGCAACGATGCCTCGGCCAGGGACTGGCAACGGGCCGGCACCCAATGGACCGCGGGCAAGAACTTCGACGGCACCATGCCGCTGGGACCGGAGCTGGTCACGATCGACGAGGTCGACATTTCCGACGTCCAACTCACCACCACAGTCAACGGCGAGATCCGGCAATCAGCCAGGACCTCACAGATGCTGGTGAACGTCCCGCGCACCATCGAGTTCTTCTCCACCTTCACCACGCTTCAACCCGGAGATGTGATCGCCACGGGCACCCCGGGGGGGGTGGGGATGGGCCATCAGCCACCGTTGTGGCTGGTGCCCGGCGATATCGTCGAGGTCACCGTCGAAGGGGTCGGCACCATCCGTAACCGGGTGGCGGCGGAGGACCCCCAAGAGGTATCGCGCACGTGGGTTCCGGCCGAATCGTCCGGCCGGGGCATCTAGAACCAGCAGCGCCGTAATCGGGGAGGGACCCAATGCATTGGTTTCACCATCGACCTGAGAGCAACCGGGTGCCAATATCGGACGCGGGCTCCGAGGCGACTGGCAGGAGACTGTCCGCGAGAGGGCGGCGGCTCAGCGCCGCCGCCGTAGCTATGGCACTTGGGGTCGGAGCCGCCGCTTCCAGCGGGGCCATCGCTTTCGCGCCGGTATCCGCCGCCAGCGGACCTCTGGTGATCGCCGACCTCGCTCCCTTCACCGGACCGGATGCCGCCCTGGGGGGTTACTACGACGCCTCCTGCCTGGCGGCAACCAAAGCCATGAATGCGGACGGAGGAGTGCTCGGCCAGCAGCTGACCTGCGCGACCTTCGACACCAGGGGTGACCCGGCTGACGCCGTGCCGGCCGCCAATCAGATGTTTGCGACCGAGCCCAATCTGGCGATGGTGATCGGTTGCACCTCGGACGAGGCGGCATCGGTCGTTCCGATCATCAACTCCAAGAAGATGGTGGCGTTCTGCATGACCGGACAGTCCGAGTTCGACCACGTCCACTATCCCTATTTCTTCCGACTGGTACCGCCGGACCTGGCGGAGTCCTACGCCATGGTCGCCATCGCCAAGTACACCAAGCACTACAAGAAGGTTGCGCTGGCGTTCGGCAACGACATCGGGTCGCAGACCTTCGTCAACCCCGCCATCGCAGCGATCAAGAAGGCCGGACTGAAGATGACCGCCAACGTCACCCTTGACCTCACCGCCACCACCTTCCGTACTGAGGCCGAGACAGTCGTCCAGAGCCATCCAGACGTGATCCTCACCGAAGCACTCGGATCGGCTGAAGCGACCTTCCTCTCCGAGGTGAAGCAGCTCAATGGTGGCAAGATGATCCCGGTGATCGGCACCTCGGCCACCATCGACCCGGCGTGGTTCTCATCGGTGGGGGCGGCGATCGGCAAGTCGACGCTCGCCAAGTACTACGTCGCCGACAACTTGGTCACGGCCACCTCAGGACCCGAATACACATCCTTCAACAACGCCATGCAGGCAGTCAAGTCTCAGGTCACCAGCGAGGATTCTGGCAGTCTCGCGACCCTGCTCTCTGGTCCGGGCGCGGTCCATCTGTTTGACGGTATGAACTTGGCGGCCTTGGCCATGATCATGGCCAAGAGCACCGTTCCCAGCGTGTACAAAGCCGACATCCTGAAGATCGGCGACGGGGTTAAGGGAGCGGTCGTGGTGAACAGCTTCGCGCAAGGGAAGGCTGAGCTCGCCAAGGGCAAGGCCATCCGCTACGTCGGCCCCGGCGGCCCGACCAGTTTCGACAGCTACCACGACTCGCCGGGCATTTTCCAGATCGACGGCTACAAGGCCAACGGCGCAGTAACCGTGGTTGGCGGAATCACTACCGCCCACTTCCGAGCCGTCCAGTAGCCGAAACCAAAAGTTGAAGCTGGACCGGGTGGGGCGACTGCCGCCCCACCCGGTCCACTGCGCGCCAGGGAACCCCTTGTCCACATGAGCCTTTTCTTAGCCTCCATCGGCTTCGGCGTCGTCACCGCCTCGGTCTTAGCTATCTCCGCCGTCGGTTTCACCGTGCAGTTTGGGGTCACCAATGTCCTCAATCTGGCCTACGCCGCGGTGATGATCGCCAGCGCCTACGTCGCTTATCTGATCAACCAGCTCGGCCACGGCCAGTCCGTTTGGCTGGGGATGGTGGTCGCTGCGGCCTTCGGCGCGCTGGTCTCGCTGGTGATCAACAAGTACATCTACGCGCCGTTCCAGCGCCGCGAAACGTCCTCCACGGCGGTGGTCATCGTGTCGCTCGGCGTTCTTCTCATCATCGAGTACACCGTTCAGGCGCTCGAGGGAGCCGCCAACGTCTCCTACACGATGAGCCAGGGCGCAACCGTCACGTTCGGCGGGCTGCTTCTGACGGTAGTGCAATTGGTGATCATCGGTCTCAGTCTGCTGTTCATGGTTGGCCTCCATCTGATGCTGCGCTACACCCGCTTTGGCAAGGCCATGCGTGCGACCGCCGCCGACCGGACGCTGGCCCGCAACTGCGGTATCCGGACCGATCGGGTGGTGACCTTGGCTTGTCTTCTCACGGGCGCGTTGTGCGGCGTCGCAGGCACGGTTTTCGCCATCAATTCCGGAAGTTTCGGAGCCACCAGTGCCGACATCTTCTTGGTCCTCATCCTCGCCGCCGTGTTCCTTGGCGGCCCCGGCCAGCCCTACGGCGCGATGCTGGGAGCACTCGTCATCGGCGTCGCGACCGAGGTCAGCGCCGTGTTCATCACCTCGGACTATAAATATGTGACGGCGTTCGTCATCCTGCTGGTGATTCTGGCCGTCCGGCCGCGGGGACTGTTCAACGCCGGGGCGATCGGCTGACACTGTGGGTACAGGTGTCGTGAATCTGCGGGTCGGCAGCAGTCCGTCCCGGGCAGCAGCGCGGGGACACGCCTCATGAGCCAGGCCACGCTTTTCTACCTGGCCAACCTGTTGGTCTACGGCGGAGTGGACGCGATCGCCTGCCTCGGGCTCTCGATGCAGTTCGGGGTGGCCGGCGTCAGCAACTTCGGCTACATCCTCTTTCAGGCAGCAGGAGCGTATACAGCGGCCATCCTGGCGCTCCCACATGACACCGCCAACGGCGGATTCCAGACCTACATCGGCGGGTGGGGGCTGCCGTTCCCTATCCCCTGGATCGGGGCGACGATCGCGGGCGGTCTGGTGGCTCTGCCGTTCGTCCTGCTCGTCGGGCGGCGACTCACCGGCCAGGTGGCAGCGATCGGACTCTTGGTCACCGCGGTGATGGCCAACCTCTTGGTGAACAACTTCGTCCCCCTCTTCAATGGAGCGGCCGGACTCTCGATCGTGCCGCAGCCGCTGCACAACCTGATCAATCCGCAGGGTCAGACCTATCAGTGGAGCTATGGAGTGGTGGCGGCTGTGCTCGCACTCGCCACCTATCTCCTTTTCCGCCGCATCACCGAGTCGCCTTACGGGCGCAGTCTGCGGGCGATGCGGGACAACAGCCCGGTCGCCAACGCCCTGGGCAAGGACCTGCTCAGCCTGCGCACCGCGATGCTGGTCCTAGGGGGAATGGCCGCCGGGCTCTCTGGTGGAATCTTGGTCGGATTCATCACGCTGTGGTCCCCCGGCGCCTGGGGTTACGCCGAGACCATCGTCTTGTTCGCGGCGGTGATCATCGGGGGCACCGGCAACCACAAGGGCGCGATCTTGGGGGCGGTGCTGGTGCCGCTCGGCTTTGAGGAGGCGACCCGTTTCATCCCATCGTCCCTCGGTTACCCCGGCCTGATCCCGGCCTTGCAGTGGGTAGCGATCGGGCTACTGATCGTGGGCTTCCTCTGGTTTCGTCCCCAGGGGATCATCCCTGAACCACGCCGCCGGATCTTCGCCAAAGCCCAGGCCCTGGCTGCCCGGCGGGGCGCAACCGATGGGGTGGCCCAGGCGGTGCCCAGACCCCACCCTAATACCCGGTCGCCGAAGACACCGCCCCCAGAAGGGCCCATCCTCTCGACCGACGGGTTAGGCGTCAGCTTCGGGGGCACGCGCGCAGTCGACGGAGTCAGCATCCGCGTCGAGCGCGGACGACTCACCGGGCTGATCGGCCCCAACGGTGCGGGCAAATCGACGCTCCTTTCGGCCTTGGCCGGTACGGTCACTGTGAGCGATGGCAAGATCCTCTACCAGGGGCAGGATGTGACGCGCCAACCAACCTACCGGCGGGCGCGCGCCGGGCTGGTGCGCACGTTTCAGCTGGCGAGTGAGTTCAAGCGTCTCACCGTGGTGGAGAACCTGCTCGCCGCGGCCCCAGGCCAGCGCGGCGACACCTTCCGGGGCGCCTTGCTGGGCCGCCGCTACTGGGGGAAAGAGGAGACGGCGGCCGTCGACGCGGCGACGGAGCTAATGGACCAGTTCGGCCTCATTGAATACGCGGACACCTACGCCGGCAACCTGTCCGGCGGGCAGCGGCGGCTGGTGGAGATCATGCGAGCCCTGATGACCAGGCCAGAACTGCTCCTGCTCGATGAGCCGATGGCGGGCATCCACCCGACCCTGGCGCGCAAGATCGGCAGGAGTCTGCAGGGGCTCTGTGCCGGTGGGGTGACCATCCTCCTGGTAGAGCACGAGCTGGCCTTCATGGACGAGTTCTGCGAGCCGGTCATCGTCATGGCCGAGGGTCGGGTCCTAGCCGAGGGCACCATGGCCGAATTGCGGGGCCAATCCCAGGTGGTGGAGGCCTACCTTGTCGGCTGAGCCCGCCCGGCCCCCGCTGACTACCAAGGGCGCGGCGCTGGCGGCCGAGCTGCTCTCCGCCGGATACGCCGGGCGCCCTGTAGTCCAGGAGATCTCCATCCGAGTTGCGCCGGGGGAGGTGGTCTCGGTGGTAGGGCCCAACGGCTCGGGAAAGAGCACTCTCCTCAAAGCCTTGGTCGGGGTGGTCCAGGTGCTCTCCGGCAAGGTCCTCTGGGACGGCGCGGAGGTAACCAACTGGGCTCCCGATGCGGCCGCCCGGGCCGGACTGGGCTATGTCCCGCAAATCGATGATGTTTTCGCGCCACTCACGGTACGGGAGAACCTCGAGATGGGTGGCTATCTCTTGCCGGCCCGGCAGGTGCCGGGCCGGATCACCCACGTGCTGGAGGTGTTCCCACAGCTGGCCAGGATGCTCTCCCGAAAGGCGGGCCGGCTCTCCGGGGGCGAGCGCAAGATGCTGGCCATGGGTCGGGTCCTGATGTTGGAACCGCGGGCGTTCGTTCTCGATGAGCCGACCGCCAACCTGGCGCCTGCCCTGGCCCAGACCCTGCTGGATGACCACATTCGGCAACTGGGCGCCACCGGAGCCTCGGTATTGGTGGTCGAACAACGGGCTCGAGCGGTGCTGGCCATTTCGGATCGGACCTATGTGTTGACCGGGGGCAGGTGCCGGATGGAGGGGGTACCGGCCGACCTGATCGCCAGCCCCGACTTCGTCGAAACCTTCCTTGGGGGGACGCGGCGAACGGAGAACCCCGAGGATCATTGACCTGGGCAACGAGCCCCCGACCAGCTGCGGCTTCCGGTCAGGGCTCTTCCCTTCCGCGACTGACCGCCCAGTCGCCAGTTCAATTCCGCCCTCCCTGCAGCTTACCTACAACATCACCCCAAGGGACTATTGACAAGTTGCGGGCGACAACATATGCTGCGGCCGATCGCAGGGCTGCGGAGTGACGCCGGCCCACCAATTGGAGGGGCGAAGAGCATGAGATGCGAATCAAAGCGGACTGCTGAATCTGGTTCGGAGGGATCTCTAGATGGCTCTCGGTAGTAAGTCGGCCCAAGGCCGCGTAAATGGCACCGGTGGGGCCCGCTCGGGCCTACGGCAAATCGGGTGGACAAGTCTGCTTACCGCGCTGGCCCTGGTCGCGGCCGCCTGCGGCTCGACGCCGACGACGAAGCCGGCCCCGAGTAGCGGGGCCGTGCCCAACGTCAGCGTGAGTTCATTCACCCTGAATTTCTCCGCCATGACTCGGTTCAAGAGCCTGACGGCCGCGGGCAAGGGTCCGGTCGGGGTGATCTTGCCTGACACGACCTCGTCGACCCGGTACGTCGAGTTCGATGCACCCTACATCACCGAGGCCCTGCAGAAGGCCGGGTACCCCAGCTCCGACATCATCGTCACCAACGCCCAGGGGAGCGACGCCACTGAGCTGTCCATGGCTGAGTCCGACATCACCAAGGGCGCCAAGGTGCTGGTCATGGACCCGATAGATGGCACTGTGGCCAGCGAGATTCAGGCCTATGCACAATCCCACGGAGTCGCGCTGGTCAGCTACGACCGAGCCACCTTCGCGGGAGCCAAGACCTACTACGTCAGCTTCGACAACTTCAAAGTCGGCCAGCTGATCGGCCAAGGCTTGGAGTCCTGCGTCTCGGCTTGGGGCGTATCCACCCCCGCGGTGTGGGAGGTGGATGGCGGCGAGAACAGCGACCCCAACGCAATCTCGTTCGCGCAGGGCTATAACTCAGTGATCTGGGGAACCAAGAAAACCCCACTGACTCCGCCACAGACCAACAGCAAGGGCTACAGCCTGGTGGGTGACCAGGTCACTCTCAGCTGGGACGTCGCCACCGCCGGAACCAACTTCGCCCAGGCGCTCACCGCCCACCCCAACATCAACGCGGTAGTGGTCGCCAACGACGAGATGAACGCCGCGGTGGTCCAGGACATCAAAAACAAGGGAGTCGGGCCGAAGACCATCCCGACAACTGGGCAGGATGCCACCCTCACCGGAGCGGAGAACATCCTCAACGGCTACCAGTGCGGGACGGTGTACAAGCCCATCTACCTTGAGGCTCAGGACGCCATCGCCCTGGCCACCGTCCTGCGGGCAGGCAAGACCCCCCCCTCCAGCCTCGTGAATTCGACCACGACGGATCCGGCCAACTCCAGCATCACCGAGCCCGCTTCCCTCCTGACCCCGGAGTGGGTAACTCCCAGCAACATGGAGTCGACTCTGATCAAGGACAAGTTCATTCCCGTGTCGTCGCTGTGCTCCGCGGTGGGCCAGTCGGTCTGCACCAAGGACGGTATCCACTGACGCCGCGGTCCTGACCATTCGGATCCCCGAGAAGGGCCGCACCGGTCGGTGCGGCCCTTCTGACCCCCATAACACCCGCGCCCCTGGGCCGAGAGGAGACGATAGGCTGCCGATGAGTTCACGCCCCCGAAACCCGTGACCCTGGCTGATCTGAGACCGCCAGCCGCTCCGGCAGCCGGCGACCAGACGCCGCTGCTCCGTCTCCGGGCCATCGACAAGCACTTCGGCCCGGTGCAGGCTCTTTCCGAGGTTGACCTCGACCTGCCGCCAGCCCAGGTGACCTGCCTCTGTGGAGACAACGGGGCTGGCAAGTCGGTGCTAACTAAGTGCATCGCCGGAATCCACCAGCCAGATCATGGCGAGATCTTTTGGGAGGGTCGCCAGGTCCACATCCGGGGCCCCAAAAGTGCCTCCACCCTAGGCATCGAAGTCGTCTATCAGGACCTAGCTCTGGCCGACAACCTGGATATCGTGCAGAACATCTTCCTGGGCCGCGAGCGTATGCACCGGGGCCTCCTTGACGAGGACTCCATGGAGCGTTCGGCGGCCGAGACCCTGCAGGACCTTCACGTCACCACGGTTCGGTCGATCCGCCAGCCGGTCGCCTCCCTCTCCGGAGGACAGCGCCAAGCCGTGGCGGTCGCCAAGGCGGTGATGTGGAACTCCAAGTTGGTGATTCTGGACGAGCCCACCGCCGCCCTCGGCGTGGTCCAGACCCAAATGGTGCTCGAGCTGGTCGGGCGCCTTAAGGATCACGGTCTCGCGGTCATGGTCATCACCCATAACCTCAATGACGTATTCGAGGTCGCCGACCGGATCGCAGTGCTCCATCTTGGCCGCAAGGTGGCGGAAGGGCCGGCCTCCGACTTCGACAGACAGAGCGTGGTTGACTACATGACCACCGGGACTTCGGAGCGCTAGTCGGCGTCCCCGCCGGCAGCACGCTCCGAGAGGGTATTCAGGATGGCAAAGGCTGAGGATCAGCTGACTACCGGTTCGGTCGGCACGGAAGCATCCGAGCCTGAGCGGCCGGCCGGCCGGCCGGCCGCGGCGGTCGCTGTCCTACCGCCCGAGCTGGTCGCAAACTCCCTGCCTGAGTACCTGCGCGCCTGGGTGGCCCGGACCAGGAACGGTAACAGCGGCGTCCTGCCGGTGATCTTCGCGCTGCTGGTCATCAGCGTGGCGTTCGAGATCTGGACGCAGGGACTGTTCCTATCGCCAGGCAACCTGGTCAACCTCTTCATCGAGAGCATGGTCTTCATGACCCTCGGTATGGCCGAGATCTTCGTCCTCCTGCTAGGAGAGATCGACCTCTCCGCAGGCTACGTCCTAGCCGTTGGCGCAGCCATCGTCGCGATTCTGGTGCAGAAGCCGGGTCCCGATTGGCCGTGGTGGCTGGCGGCGATCGTGGCACTGGTGTGCTGCGGGGCCACTGGCGCGGTCTGGGGCACCCTGGTCTCGCGGCTCCACTTGCCCTCGTTTGTGGTCACCCTGGCGGGCCTATTGATCATGTGGGGAGTGATGCTGGTGATCTTGGGGAACGCCGGAACAGAATCCGTTTCCAGCGGAATCCTCTTCAATCAGCACGTCATCTACCAGATCGTAAACGGCAACATACCGCCGGTCGCGGGCTGGATCGCGCTCGCGGTTCTCGGAGGACTCTTCGGCAGCGTGATGTGGACGCGTGACCGCGGCAGGCGCCGGCGCGGGCTGGTCGCTCCCCCGGCGGGCGTGACCGCAATCAAGATCGCCTTCTTCGTGGCGGCAGGGATCGCCCTGGTGGCCATCTGCAACGTCAACCGTGGCGCGGTGACGGCGGTGGTGGAGGGCGTGCCGTGGGTGGTGCCAATCGTATTCGTGGTGCTCCTGATGTGGATTCTGCTGCTGCAGCGGACCCGGTTCGGACGCTACGTCTACGCTATCGGCGGCAACCCCGACGCAGCTCGCCGGGCGGGCATAAATCTGGCATCCGTGCGCACCTGGGCATTCGTGCTGAGCGGGGTAACGGCCGGATTCGCCGGCATCCTCTACCTTTCCTGGCAGGGCGGGACCTCCACCAACGTCAACGGGGGACAGTACGTCCTCTACGGGGTGGCCGCCGCGGTCATCGGCGGAACCAGCCTGTTCGGGGGCCGCGGCAAGGTCGGTCAGGCCGTCCTGGGCGGGCTGGTCATCGGCGCGATCTATAACGGCCTCTACCTTCAAGGAGTCCAGGTCCAG
The DNA here is from genome assembly GCA_035533655.1 of Candidatus Acidiferrales bacterium. GTDB lineage: Bacteria > Chloroflexota > Dormibacteria > Aeolococcales > Bog-877 > Bog-877. The sequence goes on from DATLTJ010000022.1 coordinate 19,085, forward strand.
TGGCAGCTGATCGCCACCGGGGTGGTCCTCGTGGGAGCAGTCCTCATCGACACGCTGTCACGCCGGGGGACACTGTCGGGCAGTTCGACCCGTATTTGATTCGCGCTTGGCGAGGCCTCCTCGAGGACCTCGCCGGGGGATTGGTGATGGCCGCTACCGGCGACCGCAGACGACAGCTGAAGGTGGCGACGGCGCCCGGCCGACCGTCTTGAATTTGACGGGTGCCTTCGCCAGGGCAAGGGACCGGAGTGCTCGCCAAGGGGGTGCCTCGCCCAGCTCCGAAAGTGGTGGCCGGCGCCAGCTGGGATCCCAGCGAGCGACCACGAACGGCGGATCCTGGCGGCGGCCTCCGGCTCAGACCGTGGCGGCATTCCTACCCGGTGCACCCGGAAGCTGGAGTAGCTTTTCAAGGTTGATCCATCTGCCGCAGTTGCCTCAGCGAGGCTGAGCTCGATGGCCCGGACGGCGCGCGGAGCGACCCAGGAGGCGGTTCGGCGGCATAACCTCGCCACCCTGCTGGGACACCTGCACCGGCACGGCCCAACCTCGAGGGCCCAGCTGACCCGGCTCCTGGGGCTGAACCGCGCGACGATCGGCACCCTGGTGGACGAGCTGGCCTGTCGGCGGCTGGCGATCGAGGACGCCGAACCGGAGCGAGGCGCCCAGGGACGACCCTCCAAGGTGATCAGCGCTCGGTCGGACACCTTCCTGGTGATCGCGGTCGAGATTGGGGTCGACGCGATCACCCTGGCACTTGTCAGCCTCGGCGGGCGGGTCATCGACCGGGACCGCTGCCTCCTCGCCACCGACCAGGCCCGGTCCTGCGAGCGGGTTGTCGGCACCATCACCGAGCTGGCCGGTTCTCTGCTCCTTCGCTCCAAGGGATCGTTCACGACGGTGGCGATGGGGGTGGCGGTCCCCGGGGCAGTGCGCCCAGTGGACGGATTGGTCCACTTCGCGCCCAACCTAGGTTGGCGCAACGTTCCACTCGCCGAGCGGCTGCAGGGTGCGGTAGCCGGTGACGCCGCGGTGCTGGTCGGCAATGACGCCAATCTCGGCGCCATGGCCGAGCACTCACGAGGGATCGCCAGCGGGGTCAACGACCTGGTCTATCTACACGCCGAAGCGGGCGTCGGTGGCGGGATCATCACCGCGGGCCGAATGCTGGAAGGTTCCACCGGGTACGGCGGCGAGGTCGGTCACATGCAGGTCAATCCGAACGGCTTGGCCTGCCATTGCGGAGCACGGGGATGCTGGGAGACCGAGGTGGGCGAGGACGCCCTGGTCCGGCGGGCGGGACTTCGCCCCGGCGGGCGTTCCCCAGCGGAGCAGGTGATGCGGCTCGCCCGGGAGGGCAACGCCGAGTGCCTGGCCGCGGTCGAGACCACAGCCAGGTGGATCAGCGTTGGACTCATCGACCTAGTCAACAGCCTCAATCCCGAGATGCTCATCCTGGGCGGCATGTTTGAGGAGCTCCTGGACCTCGCCCGGCCGACGATCGCCGAGCAGCTGCACCAGGGCATCTACGACGCCGAACACCAGCGGGTGGAGCTGGTCAAGCCCCACTTCGGCCGGGATGCCGTGCTGATCGGGGCGGCCGAGCTGGCCCTCCAGGTGATCCTCAACGACCCGGCCTCGGTTCCGCTCTGCGACCCGAAGCAACGAGCGCCCATCGTGACCCTGCCTCTCCGCCTCGAGGGCAGCGCCCGCAGCCGGCTCGAGTCACCCCCGACCCTGGACCGGCGCTGAGTTAGCGGTCAGGCGCTCCGCTTACCCGGCCGGGTAAGCGCGTCCGCAGCGAGGAGCCCCAGGGTAAAGGAGTCGAAGACCGGAATGTGCGCCTCCCGGAGTCTCTGAAAGGCCTGCTGGCAGGCCGACTCGGGCAGACTCCAGGTCACCACGATCGGCTTGCTCGCGCCGGCGGCTACCCGGATCAGGTCATCCGCCAGCACCAGAGCTGCATCGCCCAGGATGGTCGAGAGCGAGACCAGGATCACATCGATGTCCGGAGAGGACACGACGCACTCCCCGGTCCGACCCAGCAGCGCAGGATCCCGGAGGACGTTCGCCGTCGTGTCGATCGGGTTACCCAAGGAGGCGAAATCCGGCAGGACCGCGCGGAGGGCAGTGGTAGTGGATTCGCTCCACGGAGGGAGCGTCATCCCATGGCCCAGAGCCCCATCTGCGAGGATGCTGCAGGCCGCTCCTGAGGTGGCGACGATACCCAGTCTCCGGCCCTGGGCCAGCGGCTGCCAGTCCAGTGCCTCACAGACCGCCACCAGCTCGGGCAGGTCGGTGACCCGGACCGCGCCACTGTCCTCGATCACCTGGGCATACAGCTGGTCGCGACCTGCCAGGATGCCTGTGTGGGAACGAGCCGCCAGCGAGCCCGCCTCGGTCACTCCGGCGCGGAGCACCACCAATCCCTTGCCCGCGTCAGTCACCGCCCGAGCGGCTTGGGCAAAGTCGCGACCGTCCGCCAGCCCCTCGACGAATAGACCGACGGTTCGGGTGGCCTCGTCCGTGGCCAGGAATCGGAGGAAGTCGGCGATGGTGAGGTCGGTCTGGTTGCCGACGCAGAAGAACCGCGCCGTCCCCAGGCGATGCGCCCACGAGCCGACCAGCAGGCTGCCCCCCAACGCTCCGCTCTGGGTGACGTACGAGACCGAACCGGCCACCGAGGGGGCGTAGTCCAGAGCCCGGCTGAAGGTGAGCGGCAGCTCGCCGACCACCCCGATCGAATTGACCCCACAGACGCGGATCCCCCGCGACCGAGCGACCTGGCGAACCTCCTCCTCCAGCCCCTCCCGCCCTGCCTCCTTGTACCCACTCGCGAACACGATCGCCGATTCGATGCCCCGGTCGGCGCACTCCCCGAGAATGCCGGCGACGGCCTCGGCCGAGGTCGCGACCACCGCAACGTCAACCCCCGCGGGTAGGTCCGCCACCGCCCGGACGGTCGGGAGATCGCCGATCTGGGCGGTGCGGGAGTTGACCAGGTGGACCCGGTCGGTTAGCCCCCGCTCCTGGAGGTATTGCAGCACCCGACCACCCGGCTTGGCTACGTCGGCGCTGGCGCCGATCAGGGCCACCGAACGGGGGGCCACCATTCGCCCGATGGCGAGGTCCGCAGCCGGGGCGAGGTCGGGTAGTGGACTCCCCGACCGCTCAGTCTCTGGCTCAGCCGTGATGGTCCGGAGGTCGACCGCCACCGGACCCGCTTCGGTCAGGATCACTGGATTCAGGTCCAGCTCCTCGATCTCCTGGTGATCGAGCATCAGCTGGGAGGTAGCCAGCACCAGCTGAGCCACCTGCCGGTCAGCCGTCCCCAAGATCTCACGCGCCATCTGCTCCGCCGCTGCCCGGTCGACCGGGGCCAGCCGGACGCTGGTCCGGTGCAGCAACTCGGCGAGCGTTCCCCCCAGCCCCAAGAGAACAATCGGTCCAAAGACTGAGTCCCGCCGAGCCCCAAGAATCAGCTCCCTCCCGGGCCGAACCTGCTCCTGCACCAGCAGTGCCGGCCCGATTTTCAGCTCCCGTGCCCGAGCGGTGAGCCGTCCCCAAGCATCGGTTAGATCGCCTTCCGATTCTAGGTTCAGGGCGACCAACCCCAGGTTGGACTTGTGGCCGCTGCTGATCCCCTTCAGGCACACCGCCTGACCACTTCGAGCTCGCCAAAATGCCAGTGTCGCCGCCAGGCTGTCGCAGACCGCGTAGGCGGGATGGGCAATTCCATAGGCGGCGATGTGCGCCCAGCCGACGGTCCGGTCGCCCGACTCGGAGCGACCAGCGTTCCCCTCCGTGGTGCGCTGAGCCAAGCTGAAACTCCCCAGTACGGCGGCGCCCGGACCGGCGGCGCCCCTCCCACTTCACGTCCCCGTGCCGATGAACTGCCGGTGCGATCGACATCTGGCGCGTGGACGCGTCCGGCTAAGGGTAGCAACCGCCGCTAGGCCGCGGAGCCGCGGCGGCGCCGACCGGAACCGGCGCCGCCGCCGCGGTCAGCTGGTGGTCGCCGGTAACACCTCGGCCAGCTTGCCCGTTTTGACGTCGTAGATGAAGCCCCGAATGTGGTCCTTCTTCGTGATGAAGGGGCTGGCCTGGATCCGCCGGATCGACTGGCGGACGTCCGCCGCCGCATCCGGGAACGCCTCCAGCGCGAAGCTGGGGCGCAGGCCGGTCGCCTCTTCGACCTGGCGCTTGACCTCGTCGTCCCGAAAGGTGAGCATGCCGCAGTCGGTGTGGTGGATCAGGATGATCTCCTCGGTCCCCAGCAACCGCTGGGAAATCAGCAGCGAGCGGATGGCGTCGTCGGTGACCACGCCGCCGGCGTTGCGAATGACATGCGCGTCACCCTCTTCCAGGCCCAGCAGCTTGCCGACGTCCAAGCGGGCGTCCATGCAGGCCAGGACCGCGACCTTGGTGCCGGGGGGAGTGGGCAGAGCACCCCGGTCGAAGGCGGCGGCGTAGCGGGCGTTGTTCTCCAGCAATTGGTCAGTGTTGGACACAATAACTCCTTCGAAATAAAGGAAAACGGTCAGGGATGCCCAACTTACGCACCCCCCATTCCGGTCGCTCCGCCGGGGCTTAGTTCAGCCTCTACAGCGCGTGGTGTGAAAGCGACCGTGGTCCAAGGCCAGTCGCTCCGTCAGCTCGCCGCGCATCCCGGCCACGTCACCCAGTCTACTAAACCGAGATCGAGCGTTCGGCCGGCGGCGCCAGGTCGCCGGTCAGTCCACTGGCCGCCAGCACCGTCCTGATCGCCGCCGCCAGCGCCAGCGCGGAGTCGGCGTTCAGCTCCAGGGCCACTCGGGCCCCGGGACCCAAGGCGGGATTGAGGAAATCCAGATTGAGGGTGTGTTCGGCTGAGGCGTGAACCGGATGGTCGAAGTAGACGCTGGCATCGGTCACTGAGAACCAGCCCGAAGCTCCCTTGCCACTGCCCTGGAGGTTGAGGGTTTGGGTCCGGTAGGTGCACACCTCAGGCTCCGCCGCCGGCGAGCAGCCGACCGTAGAACTCCCAGATCTCCTCCCACCCTTCCTTGGCGGCTTCGTGCCGGAAGCTCGGGCGGTCTGGCGAGAAGAAGGCATGGCCGGCGTCGGGATAGGTGTGGAACTCGAAGTCGGCACCCTGATCCTTCAGGGTCCGCTCCAGCACGGCCACCTGCTCGGGAGAGGGGAACTTGTCCTCGGCACCGAACAGCCCCAGGACCGGGCAGTGGAGCTGAGGAGCTAGGTGCAGTAGCGAGGTCGCCTTGTGGGGCATGCCCTCGGGCGGGTCGCCGACGATGAAGGCCCCATAGCAGACCACCGCCGCGTCGAGGGGGAGGCTGCAGGCGGAGAGGAACGACTGACGGCCTCCCGAGCAATAGCCGATGACCCCGACCTTCCCATTGCTGGCCGACAGCGACCGGAGGTGAGCGGCCGCTCCGCCCACGTCACCTACCAAACGCTCGTCCGGCACCCCACCCTTAGCCCGGACCGCGGCCGCCGCGTCGTCGGGGCTGGCCCCCGGGGCGTCTCTGGAGTACAAGTTGGGACAGAGGGCCAGGTAGCCGTGGGCGGCGAAGGTCCGGGTGACCTCCTTGCTCCAGGAGTCGTAGCCGGGCATGTGATGGATCACCACCACCGCACCGACCCGATCCTCATCCAGGGGCTGGGCCAAGTAGGCCTCGATCTGATCGCCGCCGTGGCCGGCGATGCTAAGCGTCTCGGCTCTGATGTCGTCTCTCATGCCGGTGGTACCTCCAGGTGGGCCGTGATTGGTTGGAGTTGGTCCGAGTCTCGCCGCGCTCCCCGGGACCCCCGATTGTGTCAGTTCGCGGGTTAGCCGCTCCAGCCAGCACAGCTGACCCCGCGGATGTGGCACCCTAGCCCGTACTCATGAGCCAGGACGAAGTCACGCAGCCGGAGCCGGTGGCGGAGATTGGGGCGAGCTCGCTCGGCGTGGTGGGCGCCGGGGTAATGGCCGAGGCCATGATCGCTGGGTTGTTGCGCCGCGGCCTCCTGAGCAGCGCCCAGGTGGTCTGCAGCCACCCCCGCCTGGAGCGGGCCCGGGAGTTGGAGGACCGTTTCGGAGTGATGGTGGTCACCGACAACGCCGAGGTGGCCCGGCGGGCCGACATCCTGCTACTGGCGGTGAAGCCACAGGTTCTGGCCCGGGTCCTGGGCCAGCTGACGGGCGTCGTGCGCGCTGAGACCATGGTGATCAGCATCGTCGCGGGAGCAGATACCGCCGCCCTCAGTGCGCGGCTCGAGCACCGAGCCATAGTCCGGGTCATGCCCAACACCCCGGCCCAGATCGGTGCCGGGGTGAGCGTGTGGTTCGCCACCCCCGAGGTCTCCGCCCAGGCCAAGTCTCAGGTGCGCGCGCTTCTCTCCGCGCTGGGGTCGGAGCTGGAGGTGGAGGACGAGCGCCAGGTGGCGATGGCGACCGCGGTCAGTGGCACCGGGCCCACCTACGCCTTCCTCTTCGCGGAATCCCTGGTGGAGGCAGCGGTTCACCTCGGCTTCCCGAGACACCTGGCCCGCCAGCTGGTGCTGGAGACCCTCCGAGGCTCGATCGAGTTCGCAATCCAGACCGGCGAGCATCCGGCCCAGTTGCGAGACATGGTGACGTCTCCTGGGGGAACCTCGGCGGAGGCCCTGGCAGCGCTGGAGCGCGGGCGGTTTCGAACGGTGATCGGAGATGCGGTCTGGGCCGCGTTTCGACGGACCCTACAGCTGGAGGCTTCCCTGGCGGAGGGTGGACCGGCGACCTCCGCGGCCGACCCCCCCGCCTCCGGCTAGGCTCAAAGAAGGGGCGCCGCGACCCAGCCTCGTCGGCAGGCCGGGCGCCCGGGGGAGAGAAGCTAGGAGGCGCTGCTCGATGTTCCGGTACTGGCGGATCCGGACCTGGTGGGACAGTTCTTAAGGTTTGTCCCACTTGCGGAGCCGGTGTAGGTGGGGGAAGTGGTCGGCGTCGTGGTAGCGGCCAGCTGGACTGCCGACCCGCCGGTGGAGGCGCTGGCGGAGGCTGCGGTCAGAGAGGCGACCCCGACGCCCAGTCCCGTCAGGCCGGCGGCGGTGGCCCCGACCAGAAGTAATCGCTTAGCCATTCGGTGCATGAGCTTGTCCTCTATGGCGGCCCGCCCCCGGTCGGTTGTCGGTCGGGAAGGTTAGCCGCAGACCCAGTGAACCGCGGCCAACTGGGCGAACCCTGAAAGCGGCCTCACAATCTGCCGAGAGATTCGCCACCGGGGACCCCCAGCGCCAGCGGGCGGTCACCTCCTCCAGGACGCGCGATTTAGCGAAAACTCAGCTCAGCTGGCGCTTCAACTCCCCCGCGGCGGTGAGCAACTCGGGGGTGTTTAGGTTGGGGTTGCCGAAGGTAAAGCCTCCGATCCCGGCATCCAGGTAGGGCTGGAGCAGTTCCGCTGCCTGCGCCGGCAGGACCGGATCTCCCATGACGGCCAGCCGCTCCGCCGGAATCCGCTCTCGAATCTGACGCGCCTCCGCTTCGTCCAGGGCCAGCAGGCAGGGTGACATAACCGTTTTCAGGATGGCGGCGGGATCGCGGCCCTCCTCCTCGCAGTAGCGCTCCAAGATCCCAATCTTGCGCTTGGTGTCCTCGAGACCGGGGAACCAGTTGGAGATGTCCGCGTACTTGGCCACGATCCGCAGCGTGCGTTGCTCGCCGGCCCCACCGATCAGGAGCCTGGGTCCGCCGGGCTGGATGGGACGGGGAACGTTGAGCGCTCGGTCGATGTGGAAGTACTTGCCGGTGAAGCTCGGGCGCTCCTCGGTGAACATCAGCTTGGCGATGTGAGCCGCCTCGTCGAGCCGGTCCATACGGCGGCCGATCGGCGGGAATTCGAAGCCGTACCCGGCGTGCTCATCATCATTCCAGGCAGCGCCCAAGCCGAGGATCGCACGTCCCTTGGAGAGCACGTCGAGGGTGGTGACCATCTTCGCTAGCAGCGCTGGATTGCGGTAGGTAACGCCGGTCACCAGCGCACTGAGACAGATGGTCTTGGTCCTCTGGGAGAGCGCTGCCAATGTCGTGTACGACTCCAGCATTGGCTCGGTTTCCACGCCCACGCCCCGGATTTGATAGAAGTGGTCCATCACCGTGACCATGTCGAAGCCAGCTGCTTCAGCCGCGACCACCATGTCGGCCACATGGTCGAATAGCGCTTCATCCGCCGTGCCGGGAAAGCTGTAGTTTGGCAGGTGGTAGCCAAAGAACGGAACTGTCATGCACGGTCCCTCCTCGAGACGACTAGCGGTGACTGGTTGAGGCGTCTGCACTATAGAACGGCCTGCAGTCGCGGTGCCGCAAGGAACCGCGCGACCAGCTCCCCGCCTAGCGACCGGGAGCCAGCCACCAACCCTCGCCACGACCGTGAGGCGGGGAACGCCGGCGGCGCCCGGGAGGGTGCGATCGGCCGCCATGCAACCCAGGCGGAGAATGCTCGGGGGGCACCCGCCGCCAACAGCGCCAACCGTTGAACGGCTGCGCGGACCGACCACGTTGCCGAGTCCAATCCAGGACCAATGCACTTGCTGCCGGGGTCGCTGCACTCTGCCGCAATCCGCGCGATGTCATACAGAGCGCCGATGCGGCGCAGGATTTACCGTATTGGGCACAGTGCGCCACCTCGACGTCAGCCGCCGTCGACCTCTCGTTGGGGGTGGTCGGCAGGTCGGCGCGCGTGCCCTCGCGGTGCCGCTGCCAAATGGCTCAGACCAAAGCAGTTGGATCGCAAAAAGTGGCGGCCTGGCGGTAGTTCCCATCGACCTTGTTGACCAAGCGACGGCCCGCTGACCACAGTTGGAGTTGTTGCATCCGGAGCGCGACGGGTCCCTCATGCAAATGCTCGGCCGCCAGCGCCGCTGACGAAATACAGCAGCTGCCCGTGGTCCGGCGAGAAGAGCGAGCAGGGTCGAAGGTGGGGCGACAGCCGAGGCGGGACCGCGATCGTAGCGGCCGGCCGCGCCCGCTATTCTGAGCCCCTCGTCCGGCCAGTCCAAAGCACCGAAAAGTCGTTCATGAGCTGAACGCGCCGCCGATTCCTCAGCCCTTGCTGGGCAAGTACTCCGCTATCTCCGCGGCCAGCTTGACGATGGTCAGGGACTGCAACAAGACCGTGCCCGGGCCGCTCAGGCGAACCAGGAAGATCCCGTCGCCGCCGAAGATCTTGTTGGCGACCCCGGGCACAGTGGTGATCTCGAAGGGCATGCTGGCCGGAAAGAGCCCGATGTGGCCGGGATGGACCAGCAATTGCTCACCCTGGGCCAGATCCTTCTGCACCACCTCCCCGGACAGCTCCACGAAGAACTGGCCGGTTCCCGTGATCTTCTGGAGTCGGAACCCATCTCCGCCGAAGAGCCCCGAACCGAACCGGCGCTGGAATCCCAGGGAGAGCTCCACGTCACCGGTCGCGCAGAGAAACCCGTGTCGCTGGACCAAGAAGCCGTCGGGGATCACATTGATCGGCAGGATCGAACCTGGCAGCTTGGTGGCGAAGGCCACCTGGCCAACTCCGCCCTGGGCTGTGTACTCGGTGAGAAAGATGGTGGAGCCGCTGGCGGCCCGCTTGATGGCCCCGAACACGCCGCCCTGACCCAGCCCCGAGGTGCTGGTGTGCAGGTTGATGTTGGGCGACATCCAGGAGAGCTCGCCGCCCTCCGCCACCAGCTTTTCCCCCGCCTGGAGCGTGACCTCCAAGACGGGTAGCGTCGACCCGTGGATCTTCGTTTCCATGCTCGCCTCCCTCCTCTGATCGGCTGATCGGCCGGTGCTCTCCGGAAGGTTAGGGGATGGGAAGGAGTTGGGGGCCAACTCGGCGCCCACCGCTTTCCGACCGCCCCGCAACTGCGTCCGCCCGGCGTCAAGATATTGTGTCCAACACCTTGACAGCCCACTACATGTAGGCGAAAATCTCCGCCATCGGAGCTGATCAGCAGACCGGTCCGGTAGGTGGGAATTCGATGGGATCGCAAGCGGGAGGAGGTGCCATGATCGATATCGCTGCCAGCCCGGGACATCTGTACAAGGACGAGGTCCTTGAAATCGAGCCCCACGGCCTAGAGCACATCACCCAGGTGCAACGGCATGGCAAGCCGTTCCAGATGTTCACCCTCTGGATGGCGGCCAACCTGGTCCTGGCCACCTGGGTGATCGGCAATCTCGCGGTGGGGACCTTCGGCGTCAGCATGGTCGGGGCCTTCGTCGCCCTGGCCATTGGCAACCTCCTGGGCGCACTCCTGCTGGGACTTCTCAGCACCTTCGGCCCTCGCCTGGGGGTTCCCCAGATGATTCAGTCTCGGGCCCCCTTCGGTCTCCTGGGGAACTTCGGTCCGGCGGGTCTGAACTACCTGGCCGGGATCGGGTGGTTCGCCGTGAACACGGTCTACGGCACCTTCGCGTTGGCGGAACTCGCCCACCTCAACTACTTCATCGCCCTGGCGATCATGGTGGTGGGCCAGGTGGCGCTGGCGGTCTACGGGCACAACATGATTCACGCCTTCGAGAAGTGGATGAGCGTGGCCCTGGTGGTGGTCTTCCTGATCCTGGCCTTCTTCACCTTCAAGGCTGGCCACTACGGCCTACCCTTCAACCCCAAGGCCCCGGTGCCGTACGGTGGCCAGACCGGCGGCTTCATCATCACGATCGGCCTGGCGCTCTCCTACGCCATGGGCTGGATGCCGTTCGCCTCCGACTACTCCCGTTACCTGCCGAAGGCCACCAAGCCTTCCAGCATCATCTGGTGGACGGCGCTTGGCATGTTCATCCCCTGCCTGATCCTGGAGTGGATGGGCGCGCTCACGGTCTCGATCGCGATGCCGGTGGCGACTGCGGCCAACCCGGCCAACGCCATCGCCTTCCTGATGCCAGGACCGCTGGCCCAGGTGGCCCTCCTGGCGATCGCGGTCGGAACTGCCTGCGCCAACGCGCTCAACATCTACAGCGGGTCGATGTCCGCCCTGGTGATCAAGGTGGAGCGATCACCACTGATCCGGGCCGGGATCGCGGCCGTGATCTTCGGCGGGGTTACCGCCGGGGTCCTGATCGTGGCCAATTCGACCCTCACCACCGACAAGGAATCCGTGGTCGCGACCCCGATTGTGGCGGGCGCCGCTATCCTGGTGGCCTTGGTCGTGGCCGCGGCGGTGCGCTTCCGATTCCGCCGCTGGCAGGCGGCTGTGGTGGTCGGAGTGCTGGGCGGGTTGCTGGCCACCGGCGGCAGCAATGCGAGTCAGGCCGCCAGCCAGTACAGCGACTTCCTCCTGCTGCTCTCGTACTGGATCGGCCCCTGGGTGGCCGTGGTCTTGGTCGACTGGTTCTTCAAGCACAAGGGGTCGTACGAGCTGCGCGCCCTCTACTCCCAGAGCTCCACCGTCAGGGTGGGGACCATCGCCTGGGTCGTCGGTCTAGCGGTATCAGTTCCCTTCATGAACCAGACCTGGTACGTCGGCCCCATCCCCTCCGCGTATCCCCAGCTGGGTGACGTCTCCTACCTGGTGAGTTTCGTGGTCGCCGGGACCATCTTCGCGATCTTCGGCCGGCCCCATGCCGGTCCGGTCGGAGAGGGTCGGGTGGAGGTGATCGGTGCGGTGCCGAGCTCGCCGGAGCCCGCCCTCGCCGCCGAGCTGGGCTACGCCAGCCAGGAGGTCTGACCGCTAGCAGCTGGACCCACTAGGGGGACTCGATCAAATCCCGGCAGGAACCGGCGAGGTATCCTGCCGGGCTCGCCTCCCGCTTGGCTCCGACCCCGCCCGGAACGACCCTCAGTCGTGGCCCCATAGCCACTCCGTGATGACGGCCCGATAGACTTCCGGTTCCTCCTGGAACGGCAAGTGGGACCAGTTTTCCAAGATCACCTGGTCCCGGGCCGCGATCCCCCGGGAGAGGGGCTCCTGGGGCGCCGGGGTAGCCTCGTCGAATTGGCTCGAGGCGATCAGGGTGGGAAGCGTGATCTGGGCCGGTCGGTCGACGGCGGAACAGTCCTTGATTGACCGGATGACCTGACACTCGGAGGGCCCGTTCACGGTTTGGTAAACCGGGCGATCGACGTCGATCACGCCCAACCCAGGAGTGACCCCATGGGGCCAAAACTCGAGCCGGCAGAGATGGCGGTGGTGGAAGACGCCGCAGTCGGCGTTCGCTGAATCATCGGTGGTGCCGGCCGCCTCATGCCGCCGCAGGGTCGCGTCCACCTCCGGCGGCAGGTCGGCCCGGAGCCGGTTGCACTCGTCCACCAAATCTGGATATGAGGCTGCCGAGTTGGAGATGACCGCGACTGCAGCCCGGGCGGCCAGGTGAGCGCCTGCGCCGGGGCCAAAGAGCCGCTCCAGGACTGGCCCGCGATGTGATAGCGATCAGCGAGGGCGAGATAGCGCAGGAGGCTCGCCGGCTCGGCTACGAAGAACTGCACCGTCCAGAAGTCGGCCCCCGCGAGCGGAGATGGGTGGAGTTGCCATTGCCGAGCTGGTCGTAGAAGACGACGGCGCGGCCGCCGCGGGCGAGCTCCGCCGGGGGACTCAGGTAGTCATGGGCGGCGCCCGGCCCCCCTGCCGCAGGACCAGCGGGGCAGGTCCCTCCGGGGACCCGGGCTGGAGCTCGCCCACCACCTGGTACCAGTTCTCGAATTCGCCGAAAGGAACGCGGCCTTCGCTGATGGGAACCGGGACGGCCGGGATTCTACCCGGCCGTCCCTGACCTGGGGGCGCCTAGTTGACGGCTGGCTGGGTGGGAGGTGGGGGAATCACGTCGTGGACTCTGAAGTCGACCACCCGGGGCGGCTGGTCGACCAGGGTGGCCACCACCCGGTACTCGCCCGACTTGGGGAAGACCACGTTCAAAGTCAGCGCCAGCACGGTCCGGAGGTCAGCGCCGGTCGGCAGTCCAGGGGGCCTGGTCGAGTTGAGCTGGGTGCTGACGCTCGCAATTTGGGCCCCGATCGAGTCGTCGATGCTGACCTGGAGCCGGTAGGGATTGCCGCTGGCCGTCCACGGCACCACCACCGTGACCGCGACGCCGATCTGGCTCACCACCGGCTGGCCGTTGGGCAGGGTCGCCTGGCGCCAGTGATCAGTCCAGCCGCCGCCCGAGATGTAGAGCATCCCGTTGACCGCCTCGACGTGATTGGCAAGCATCAGGTTCTCGATCCGGGGCGCTTCCATGGCCACCTCAGTGTGCCGCAAACCGGTTCAGTAGCGAGAGCTCAGCCGACCCCTCGGCGGGGGTCCCTGGTCCCGCCCCAGATCATTCGGCTGGCACCGGGTCCGGACGCGGCTCCACCATCTCCTCCCGCAGCTGCTGCAGCCCGACACTGCCCAGGTTGAGAGCCTGCCGGTGGAAGTCCTTGAGGCGGAAGTTGGGCCAGGACCGCCTCGCCTCCTCCCTCACCTCCAGCCAAACCCGCTCGCCGAGCTTGTAGGAGATGGCTTGGGCGGGAACCCCCAAGTAGCGGTCCACCTCGCCGGTGGAGAACTCCTGGGACCTCTGGGCGCTCTGGGCCATGAACGCCACCGCCAGCTCCCGGGACCAGACGTCGCCCGGGTGGAAAGGCTGGTCCTGCGGCAGCGAGAGCCCCAGGTGGAGGCCGATGTCGACCACCACCCGGGCGGCCCGGAAGGCCTGATTGGCCAGCATCCCCAGGTAGTAGTCGGGGTTCTCCAGGAAGCCGAGCTCGCCCATCAGCCGCTCAGCGTAGAGGGCCCACCCCTCGGCGTGGCCTGAGATCAGACCCAACAGACCCTGAAAGGGATTCAGCCGGTCGCTCAGCCAGCAGACCTGGCCCAGCTGCAGGTGGTGTCCCGGGACTCCCTCGTGGTAGGCGGTCGCGATCTCCGTCCAGAGGGGAAAGTGGGTCCGGCCCAAGGTCGGATACCAGGTGCGCCCCGGCCGGCTGAAGTCCTCCGCCGGGGGGGTGTAGTACATAGCGGGACTCCCCCCGGGCGGAGCCAGCATCGCCTCCACCCGCTGGACCGGCTCGGGGATGTCGAAGTGGACACCGTTGAGCGAGGCCATCGTCTGGTCCAGCAACTCCTGATTCCAGTGACGGAAGTTCTCCTCACCTTCGATGGCCCGCGCGGGGTCGGTGTTCAGGAGCTCGATCACCTGGGCCAGGCTGGCGCCCGGCTGGATCCGCTCGGCGGTGCGAGCCATCTCGTCCTTGATCCTCCCCAACTCCTCCCAGCCCCACTGGTAGGTCTGGGAGGCGTCGATCTCGATCCCGTTGTAGAGCCGGCAGTTCAGCTGGTAGAGCTCGGGGCCGCACCCCTCCTGGTCGCGGGCCTGGCCTAGGTAGCTCTGCTCCAGGTAGTCGGCCAGGCTCAGGTAGGACTGGTCGGCTGCCCGGGCCGCCGGCCCCAGCCGGGCAGTCAGCAGCTGGCTTGGTCCCTGATAACTGGCGGCCAGGCCCCGGAAGAACCCTGGGTTCTCCGTAGTTCCGGCCCAGGCCCGCGCCCGACTGGCGCAGATCTCCGCCTGGTGGCGGGCGGAGACCAGGTCCCGGCTGGCGCCCAGCTCGAGGGTCTCCTGGATCCCCCGCAGGCACTCGGGCACCTTCTCCATCCGCTCGGCGATCACCTCCCAGTCCTGGTCGTCGTCCTGGGCCATCAGGTCGAAGACCCGGCTGGCAATGGTCATCGGTCCGAAGACGCTGAGACCGCGCATCCAGTCGCCCGAGTCATGTATGTCCACCTCGATCTGCAGCCGATCCCGCATCACCGCGGCGGCCAGCCGGTCCCGATCCGTTTCCGGCTCCTGACTCTCCACCTGCCGGAGCGTCGTCCGAGCCAGCTCCGCCCGCGCCTCCTCGCCCTGGGGCGAGTAGTCGGTCAGCTCCGCGTCGTGGCCTAAGGTGCCCCGACTGGAGGCGGAATTGGGATCTAGCTCAGAGTTCCTAGCGAGGTATTCATGCGCGATCTCGTCGACCTTGGTCATTCCCTATCTCTCCTTCAACCGGCGGTGAAACTTCCGGGCGACGCGACTTTGCGGACTCGGGATCAGGGGCGGTTTTCGACCACCACCGCAATTCCCTGCCCCACCCCGATGCACATGGTGGCCAGGCCAAACTGGAGTTGCCGCCGCCGCAGCTCATGGATCAGCGTAACCAGGATCCTACTGCCCGAGCAGCCCAGCGGATGACCCAGAGCGATCGCCCCGCCGTTGGGGTTGACCCGCTCGTCCTGGGCGTCCAGTCCCAGCTCCTGGAGCACCGCCAGGGACTGGGCGGCGAAGGCCTCGTTGAGCTCGATCAGGTTGATATCCGCTATCGTCAGGTGGGCCCGCTCCAGGGCCTTCCTGGTCGCCGGGACCGGACCGATCCCCATCACTCGCGGCGGCACCCCGGCCACGGCCATGCTCCGGATCGCCACCATCGGGCGCAGCCCCTGGCTGGCGGCGAACTCTGGCGAGGTCAGCAGCAACGCGGCGGCCCCGTCATTGAGAGGACTGGAGTTGCCCGCCGTGACCGAGCCGTTCGCGGCGAAGGCCGGCTTGAGCTGAGCGAGCCGCTCCAAGGTGGAATCTGCCCGCGGGCACTCGTCCTTGTCGACGATCCCCTGGGCTGTCTCCACCGGGATCAACTCATCTTGGAAGGTGCCTCGATCCTGGGCCGCCAGCGCCCGCCGGTGGCTGGTGTGGGCGAACCGATCCTGGGATTCGCGATCGATGGAGAACATCTCGGCCACGTTCTCGGCGGTCTGGCCCATCGAATCGGTCCCGTAGAGCGCCGCCATCCGGGGATTGATGAAGCGCCAGCCTAGAGCGGTGTCATGAAGGACCCGCTCCCCTCGGGCGTAGCCCCGGTCCGGCTTGGCAGTCACCCAGGGCGCCCGGCTCATCGACTCGACCCCGCCTCCGATGATGGCCGAGCCATCACCGTGCGCAATGGCCCGGGCGGCGTCCACCACCGCCTCCAGGCCGCTGCCGCAGAGGCGGTTGACCGTACATCCCCCCACCTCGACCGGAAAACCGGCGAGGAGCAGGGCCATTCGAGCCACGTCGCGGTTGTCCTCACCGGCCTGGTTGGCACAGCCGAGGTAGACGTCCTCGAGCTCCTGAGGGTCCAGGCCGACGCGGTCGACCAAAGCGCGCAGAACCACCGCGGCGAGGTCGTCGGGTCGCTCCCCAGCCAGCGACCCACCATACCGCCCGATCGGAGTCCGGACCCCGTCGACGATCACCGCCTCAGCCACTCTCCGCCTCCTCTGAGTGCTGGAATCCAGTTCCTGGCCAGACCCCTGCTGGTGACGAGCTGCCGGACCACCTCGGGCCGGGTGGGGTGCCTGAACGGCCTGCCTCAGCAAGCTTAGACTTGGCTGGCACCCCGACCGATCGGCATCGTCCTCCGCTCAGAAGGAGAAGTCGTCGTAGATGGACTGGCGGCGCCGGTCGCCGGGCTGCACCATCTCGGTCACGCGCCGGGGATGGATCCCGGCCGCCCGACCGCGCCACTCGCGGGGAGGGCGCTTCGGCCGCACCGGCCTTTTTTTCCCGGGACGTTGCGTCCGCGACCCCCGGGGGGGCTTGGGACTGGCCCGGGTGGCCCCGCGCCAGACGGCGTCCAGCCCGGAGCCGCCGACACCCGCCAGGGTCGAGGCCGCCGCCAGCACGAGTCCCGCCGCGACCGGGGCGCGGGCGCGGAGCCCGCGCCAGAGCAGATCCTTGTAGAGGACCAGCACCAGCAGACCATCCAGCAGTAGCAGGGCGGGCGCCCAGCTGGCCAGTTGGCGGAACGAAGCCTGCCGGGCAGCCGCCGCCTTCTTCGCAGCGACGACCTTGGCCTCGGCGCGCCGATAGGCGAGGAGCCTGGTATCGATCTTGGGGATCTGGGGGGCGTAGGCGAGCATGCCCTGCGCTAGGCCCCTCGCCACCACCGCTCGGAAGCCGGGCTCGGTCAGCAGCTGCGAGTCCTGCTGGTTGCTCATGAAGCCGACCTCGATCGTCACCGCCGGCATGGGGGCGTGAACCCAGAGCTGGGGAAGCATCTGGGTGCCGCGGTCGGCCATCCCGGCGGGCGCGATGGCGGCCGCCAGACTGGTGCTCAACTTGTTGGCCAGGGGCAGGTCTGTGGAATGGGGCATGAACACCGTCGCTCCCTCCAGGGAGTCGGTGGTCCAGTCATTGACCCACAGGCTGACGAGGACTTGAGCGTGGCTGTCCCGGGCGATCTGCTCCGCCTTGGCGATGGTGACGTCGGTGTCGGTAGTCCTGGTCATCACCACCTTGACCCCTTCCGCCGCCAGGTCGCGGCGGAGATCCAGTCCCATGGAGAGGGTGACGTTCTTCTCCTTCAGGCCATTGAAAGGAGAGATGGCCCCCGGGTCGTAGCCCCCGTGCCCGGGCATGATCGCGACCACGTACTGCTGGGGGGCTTTGAGATGCGGAGCGGCCGGTACCGAGGCGCGCTCCGATGCGAGGACAGTCCCTGTGACGAGACCACCACCGAGGGCGGTGATCCCGAGGGCCAGGGCTAGGACGTAGAGAGAACGGGTTGGCCCCTTTCGCATCGCGACCGGGCCAGTATAGGCGGCGGCCCGGATCTCGTCCACTCGGCCGGCGGTGAGGGGCGTGACCCCGGCCCGAGATCCTGGCCGCGCTTGGCCCCGAGAGCTAGCGTTGACAGCCGGCCCCGACCGCGGCCAATCTGGAGCCCAGGTTCGGGGGGTTCTGCCCGATCGGAGGAGCTTGATGCCAGAGTCCAGGAAGTCCCCGGCGACACCCCTTGGTCCCCTGGAGCTGTTGTTTCAGACGGAGGATCTGCCCCAGTACAAGCTGCCGCCCGAACTGGCGAGTCTGTACGGCGGTCCGTTCGGGCTACCCTCCTCACTGGTCTACGCCAACTTCGTCTCCTCGCTGGATGGGGTGGCCGTGGTCGGGCCCTCATCCGGGTCGAAGCTGAGCGGCAGCAGCGAGGCGGACCGCTTCGTGATGGGGCTGCTCCGGGCCTGCGCCGAGGCGGTGCTCATCGGATCAGGGACGCTGAGCGGCAGCCCCGGCCACCGGTGGACCGCCGAGCATGTCTTTCCTCCCCAGGCGACCGCCTACCGGGACCTGCGCCGCCGGCTGGGGCTCCAGGAGCGCCCCACCCTGGTCATCGCCAGCGGCTCGGGCAAGGTTGACCTCGGGCACCCGGGCCTGGCCCGGCCCGCGTTGCTGCTGACCTCCGAGGCCGGGCGGGAGCGGTTGGCCAAGGCCCAAGCGCACCAGGTGGTCGTGATCGGCCCCGGCCCCAAGCTGGACCCGGGCAAGGTGATCGAGGCGATTCGCCAGGCCGGGCATCGGGTGATCCTCACCGAGGGCGGACCCCGGCTGATGGGCCAGCTGGTAGGGGCGGGACAAGTGGATCAATTGTTCCTGACCGTATCGCCGCTTTTGGCGGGCCGGCCCAAGGAGGAGCGGAGACCGGGATTCGTGGACGGGATCGACCTCCTGGACGGGGAACGCTCCCCCTGGCTGGACCTGCTGAGCGCCCGCCGCCAGGGGTCGCACCTCTTCCTGCGCTACCTGGTGAGGGGCGCCGAATGGCCGGGGGCGGCTGCCCCACGGGGCGGTCCCGGCTGATGCCGAGAGGCCTCATCGCGGACGGGCGCTATCATCGGAAAGGGCCAATCCTGCCGGAGAGATGTCAATGAGCGACCCCGTGGAAGAGACCGCGACCGTCAGTGACGCCGAGTGGCGTTCCCGGCTGACTCCCGAGGAGTACCACGTGTTGCGGGAGAAGGGCACCGATCCCCCCTTCCAGGGCGAGTACACCCACCCCGGACCTCAGGGCCTTTACCGCTGCGCCGCCTGCGGGTACGAGCTCTTCGTCTCCGAGACCCAATTCGACTCCGGTTCCGGGTGGCCCAGTTTCACCGCCCCGGTGGACCCCAGCCACGTCGAGACGGACGAGGACCGGAGCCTGGGGCGGAGTCGCACCGAGGTGATGTGCAGCCGCTGCGGCGGTCACCTGGGCCATGTCTTCGACGACGGGCCCAACCCGACCGGTCAGCGCTGGTGCATCAACTCCACCAGCCTCAAGCTGGATCCGCCGGATCCGGCCTGACCTGGCTGGGAGAGACCTGGAGCGGCCGCACCCGCGGCCGAATCACCACTCGACCAGCTCCCGGATCTCGGGCCGGACCCCGGACGTCCAATCCGGCGAACCGCCGCGCCGACTGCTTCACCTGCTCGACAGCGGATCCCTGCCGATCGCTGGCTTGCAGCGGTCCGCCAGATTGGTGTGCCCGGTCGCGACCCGGTGCCGGTCGCAGTGCTGCCGCCCAGCTAAGAGATGATCCTTACCTTCGGAGGGCACAACAAGGAGGACGCGTTCTGGTCCCCGACGCTGCCAGCGGTTGCCCAACAATTCAGGGTCCAGAACCCGGTGATCGAGACCAAGAGCGTCTGCGTCGACCGCCAGCCGCAGGAGCGGATCGCGCGCAACCCCTGGCACAGCGCGATGATTCGCAGTGTGTTCCAGACCGTGACCCGACCCTTCGGAGGTGGCCGGCGGCGGTCCAATGGCGGGAAAATCGCGCCGCATGAGTGAGTCCACCGACGCCATCGTGGTGGGCAGCGGGCCCAACGGGTTGGCGGCGGCGGTCACCCTGGCGGCGGCGGGATTGAAGGTCCTGGTCATTGAGGGCGCCGCGACCGCCGGGGGAGGCTGCCGGACCGAGGAATTGACCCTCCCCGGCTACCACCACGACCTCTGCTCGACAGCCCATCCCCTGGCGGTGGCATCATCCTTCTTCCGGCGCTTCGACCTGGCGTCCCGCGGGGTGCGGATCGTGCACCCCGCGGTGGTCTTCGCCCATCCCCTGGATGGCGGGCGGGCGGGCATCGCCTACCGATCGGTGGCCGAGACCGCGGCGGGTCTGGGTCGGGACCGCCGGGCCTACCGGCGGCTCATGCGCCCTTTGGTCCGGCACGCCGACCAGATCGCCGATTGGGTCTTCTCCGCCGAACGCCGCCCCCCCGCCAACCCCTTCGCCGTGGCCGGCTACGGGCTGTTGGGGATGCGTCCCGCCAGCGTCATCGCGCGGAGGTTTCGCACCGAGGAGGCCCGGGGACTGCTCGCCGGGGTCTCGGCTCACGCCATGCGACCCCTCAACACCGCCCCGACCGCCGGGGTGGGACTCCTCCTGACCCTCCTCGGCCACTCGGTCGGGTGGCCGTTCATCGAGGGGGGCAGCAGCCGGCTCACCGATGCCCTGGTGGAAGCTCTGAAGGCGGGCGGAGGAAAGGTGCAGACGGGCTGGTGGGTCCGTTCGCTGGAGGAGTTGCCGCCGGCCAAGGCGGTGATTCTCGACGTCACGCCGCGCCAGTTGCTGGACCTCGCCGGGGACCGACTCTCGGGACGCTACCGGAGCTCGCTGGAGCGCTTTCGCTACGGCTCCGGCGTCTGCAAAGTCGACTTCGCGCTGTCCGGCCCGGTGCCCTGGTCCAATCCTGAGTGCCGGCAGGCGGGCACGCTGCACCTCGGCGGCACCTTCGAGGAGGTCGCTCGCTCCGAGGCCGACGTCGCGGCCGACCGCCACCCCGTGTTCCCCTACGTGCTGGCGGTGCAGGCGAGTACGGCCGACCCGACCCGGGCTCCGGAGGGAGGCCACACTCTCTGGACCTATTGCCACGTCCCTTCCGGTTCGGACGTCAATATGACTCCCCAGATCGTGGCTCAGATCGAGCGTTTCGCTCCCGGGTTCCGCGATCTGATCCTGGCCACGGCCCATCGCACCGCCCAAGATCAGGAGGCCCATGACCCCAACTGTGTCGGCGGGGACATCGCCTCCGGCGCCCAGAACTTTCGGCAGACATTCCTGAGGCCCGCCCTGCGCTGGGACCCGTACCGGACGCCCATCCCCGGGGCCTACCTCTGCTCGTCGTCGACCACCCCGGGCCCCGGGGTTCACGGTCGCTGTGGAGAGCTGGCGGCACTGTCAGCTCTCCGCCACAGCTTCGGAATCTCGGAGCGACCCGACCTCCAGCGGCTGGCTCCCGCCTCAGTGGCGGTGCCGGCGCCCAGCTAATTCGCGGGTCTCGGCATCTGGCTGGCGCATCTGGGGAGGATGGCTCCAGCCAGAGCCACTCCTGCCGCACATTACCGGCGCCGACCTGCCGGTTGGGCCCCCAAGAACTCCTCCCATCTGCCTCGCCTTGAGATCAGGGAGAGGGGGAATCTTCACTCCGTTGTCATGGTCCGGTCACGATCCTCGGCCTAGGCTCCAAAAGTGGGTCAAACGTGAGGGATTCCATCGACGCGCTGACGACCCGTCGTGAACCCAGCCCGACGCTGCGGTTGGACGAACTGCGGCGCCTGGTAGCGCGGGACGTCGCTACGCCCTCTTTGGACCTCTCGGAGCATGAGGTCCTACGCGCCGTGGTCGCCGAGTTGCCGGTCGCCCTTACCGCGGTCGACGAGGAGGCCAACGTGGTTCTCTGGAACCCCGCCGCCCACCGACTGCTGGGCTGGACCGAGGAGGAGGTACTGGGCCACCGGCTGCCGACCGTCTCTGGGGCCCGTGAGCGCGAGTTTGAGCGCCAACTGGAGATCTCGTTGACCACCGGCGAGGGGGTGCATCAGGTGGAGACGCTCCGCCAGCACCGGGACGGCCATGCGATCCCCGTGCTGCTCTCCACCGCCGCTCTCTGGGACAACACCGGACGGGTGACCGGCGTGCTGGCCAGCTACGAGGACATCCGCGACCGCAAGCGGATCGAGTCGAAGCTGCGGCGGCAGGCCCACCATGACGAACTTACCGGGCTGTACAACCGCCGGGGCTTCCTGGAGCGGCTCCAGAAGCTGCTCGGGCAGACCCAGGGCGAGACGGCGATCTTCTCGCTCGATCTGGACGAGTTCAAAGCGGTCAACGACAGCCTGGGCCATTCCGTCGGCGACCAGCTCCTGAAGGCGTTCGCCAGGCGGCTGCGAGCGGCGGTGCGCCCGGGCGACCTGGTGGCTCGGGTAGGCGGGGACGAGTTCGTCGTGGTGATGACGGGAATCTCGCGCGCTGGGCTGGAGGCGACCGCCCGACGCCTCTTCGACCAACTTGGTCACCGTTATATGATCGGCGACCAAGAGGTGGTGACGGCGGTGAGCGGCGGGGTGGCGCTCTGTCGGGGCCTCTCCGAGGCGGAATACGCAGTCAGCCGGGCCGACGTCGCCCTCTACCACGCCAAGCACTTCTCGCCGGGCCGCTACCAGGTGATCGACGCCAAGATGCACAACAGCTTCACCGACCGGTCCGAGTTGGCGGGTCAGCTGGCCCAGGCGGCGGACCGAGGCGAGCTGCGCCTCCACTTCCAGCCTCTGGTGGCGGCCGGCACCGGGTGGATGACTGGGATCGAGGCGCTGGTCCGGTGGGCCCGGCCCCGGCGGCAACTCGTCTATCCCGACCAGTTCATCGTGCTCGCCGAGCAGACCGGCAGCATCACCGGCATCGGCCGCTGGGTTCTCCAGCAGGCCTGTGGATCGCTGCGGGACTGGGAGGACACGGTGCCGGCCGCCAAGTCGCTCACGGTTTCGGTCAACCTCTCCGTGGTCCAGCTGCGAGATCCCGAGCTGCCGGAGGAGGTGCGCCAGATCCTGGACCAGTACCAGCTTGAGCCGGATCGGCTCTGCCTGGAGGTCACCGAGAGTGCCCTCAGCGCCGACCCCGATGCCGAAGTGTCGGTCCTCAACCGGCTTCGCGACCTTGGCGTTCACCTGGCGATGGACGACTTCGGCACCGGCAACTCCTCCTTGACCGCTCTCCGCCGCTTCCCCTTCGACATCCTCAAGATCGACCGGTCGTTCGTCAGCGGAATTGGGACCGGCGAGGAGGACAGCGCGATCGTCGCCGCCACCATCTCCTTGGGCCGGGCCCTCGGCCTCAAGACCGTCGCCGAGGGTGTCGAGACCGAGGCCCAGGCGGCGTTCCTGGTGCGCAACGGCTGCGACGAGCTCCAGGGCTACCTGTTCGGCCGGCCGGTGCCCTTCTCGGACCTGACCGGGCCCACCCCGCTCCTCCGCCTGCGCGTCCTGGACTGAGTCCCTCCCGGACCACCTGCGCCGCGGCGGTGCCTACCCGAGCGCCGTCGCCGCCGCCGGCGGTTCGGCTGCCTGCGCCACGGTGGCGGACAGACCTCGGCGAGGAGCCAGGACCTCGTCAATGAGGCCGTACTCCAGCGCCTCGTTGGCGGTCAGGTAGTAATCCCGGTCGATGTCTCGCTCTACCTGCTCCAGGGGCCGCCCCGAGTGGTGGGCCAGGATCTCGGCCATGCGCTGGGTGTTGGCGAGCACCTCCCGCAGCTGGATCTCCATGTCGCGGGGCGCGCCCCTCGTGCCGGCCGAGCCCTGGTGGATCATGATCTTGGAACTGGGCAGGGCCATCCGCTTCCCGAGGGCGCCGCCGCAGAGGATCATCGCCGCGGCCGACATCGCCATCCCGATACACAGGGTCGCGACCTCGCACTTGACGTGCTGCATGACGTCATAGATGGCCATCCCTGAGTACGCCGGACCGCCGGGGGAGTTGATGTAAAGGTGGATGTCCCGATCGGGGTCCTGACCCTCCAGGTAGAGGATCTCGGCCACCAGAAGATTGGCGATCTGGTCGTCGACCTCCTGGCCGAGGAACACAATCCGCTCCTTGAGCAAGAGGGAGTAGATGTCGTACGCCCGCTCCCCCCGCATCGACTGGTCCAGAACCGTGGGGATGACTGAGCCCGTGAGTGGGACGCCGCCGCTCTGACCCCGGTACATTTGGCCTTACCTCCTCTCGTTCTCATATCACCGTAGGTATCTTCTATGTAAGATATCAGGTGAGAGATAACGGATCGGAGGCAGTCTCGGAATTGGGAGGCCAGATGGGCAGCCGCACCCACGATCCGGTGTTCCCGGGCTTCCGGGAGATGGCCGCCCGGCGCCAGAGCCTGGCAGCAGAGCTGACCTCCCTTCGCGTCCGATTGGGTCTCTCCCAGACCGAGGTCGCCGCTCGGATGGGCACCTCGCAATCGGCAGTGGCCCGCTTGGAGTCCGGCTCCGCCGACCTCCGCCTCTCCACGCTCGAGCGCTACGCGGCGGCCGTGGATCAGGAGCTGGACTGGAGGCTCCAGGCTCGGGGTGACGACCACGGGGCCTGAGCCGGCCGGGCCGAATCAACCGGAGGATGATCCCTCCAGACCGTCAGGGGCGACGCCCAGTCACCACCAGGAGTCGCCCCTGGCGGAGTGGCTTGAAGCCCAGATGTTCGATCGGCGGGTGATCTGGATCCGGGGTCGGCTCGACGACCTCGTGGCCACCGCCGCCGCAACCCAGCTGATGACGCTCGACGGGTCCGGTGATGACCCCATCCAGCTCAACCTCAACAGCGGCGAGGGCACGCTGTCCGCGGCCTTGATCCTGATGGACACAATCGCGGCTCTGGGCGTGCCAGTCAAGGCGGTGTGCATCGGCCGCGCCGAGGGTCCCTCCCTGGGAGTGTTAGCGGTGGCGCACCGCCGGTTGGCAGCCAGTCACTCCCGACTTCGCCTCCACGGCGAGGCGATAATCTCCGCGGGCACCGCGGCGCCGATGGCCCACGAACTGGCGCAACAGCAGCGCGAAATTGAGCGCTTCATCGCCCACGTGGCCCAGGTCACCCAACAGCCTGCGGAACGCGTCGAGATTGACCTCGCCAGCCGCCGCTACTTCGATGTGGAGGAGGCGCTTCAGTACCATCTGATTGACGGGATCTGGCGTGGGACGGCACCGGCGAATGGCTGAAGTTGCTCGCGCCGGCGAGCAGAAACTGCTTCTTTTACTGGGCTAATTGAGGCTTACCCGAGTCGAAGGGGGAACGTCCCGAGCCGGCCCCGCGTGCCGCGCCGCCACCTCCGAGGGGAAGCGCGTTCGCGCTGGTCAGGCAGTCGCGGCGTCTGCGGACGATGCTCTCTCACGAGGGCCATCTGACCCGCGCGTCAGAGTGTAACCTCTGTCCACGCGCTCAACCCCAAGGCGTCAATACAGCTGCTGCGGACAGTCTCCCCCGTCCGCCAGCAGAAAGATTAGCTCGCAGCCGGCGCTCCGGGCCAACTCGGTCCCGCCTGACGCCGCGTCCTTGACGACGTCGTTCCAGCCCATCAGCTGATCGTCCGAGAAGACCGGAGTGCGGGCGCCGAGTGAGACACCTCGGGAAGCCGCCGAAGCGGCTTCTCGACACTCGCTGGAGTGGTCATCGGTCCGTGGTAGCCTGCAGTTCAAGGACGGGCCGGAGGGCCGTCCTAGCGCGCCCGGAGCGGCTCCGTGGCAGCTCATGGCAGGAGGGTGGCACTTGAGAGCGGTGATCTATGAAAGGTTCGGGGAGCCAGAGGTGCTCCACCTGGTCGATCGACCCGATCCCGTCCCGATGACGGGCGAGGTCGTGGTGCGGGTGGCCTGCTCCGGAGTCAACCCGACCGACTGGAAGACTCGCCGAGGACCGGGCCCAGGCCAGCCGCAAGCGAAGCTACCCTTCCCCCAGCTGGTCCCCAACCAGGACGGCTCGGGAACCATCATCGGGGTGGGTGACGGGGTGGATCCAGCCAGGGTCGGGCAGCGTGTGTGGCTGTGGGAGGCGGCCTGGCAGCGCGCGGACGGCACCGCCCAGGAGCTGGTGGCGTTGCCAGATCGGCAGGCGATTCCGCTGCCTGAGGGAGCCTCGTTGGAGCTCGGCGCCAGCTTGGGGATCCCCGCGCTCACGGCCCATCGGTGCCTCACGGTGGGCGAGGATGGGCCCGATCACCTGGCTCCGGGCGCGCTGGCTGGCCGCGCCGTACTGGTGGCGGGTGGTGCAGGAGCCGTTGGCCACGCCGCCATCGAACTCGCCATCTGGTCCGGCGCCCAGGTCGCGACCACAGTCAGCTCGCCTGAGAAGGCCGAGCTGGCCAAGGCCGCTGGCGCGCACCACGTGGTCAACTACCGCGCCGAGGATGCCCCGGCGGCGGTGCGGCAACTCTTCCCGGGCGGCGTTGACCTGATCGTGGAAGTCGCCCCCGGGGCCAATGCGGAGCTCGATCAGGCCGTCCTCGGTCCGCACGGCACGATCGTTGCCTATGCCAGTGACCGCGAGGCCATCTCCCTGAAGATCCGGCCCAGCATGGTGATCAACGCCCGCTATCAATTCGTGCTGGTCTACACCGAGCCGGACGCCGCCAAGAGCCGCGCTCTCGAAGATGTGCAGGCGGCCGTCGCGGCGGGCGCCCTGCGGGTCGGCGTTGAGGCGGGACTGCCCCTGCACCGTTACCCGCTGGAGCGCGCTGCCGATGCCCACGCGTCAGTAGAGCGCAACATCGTGGGCAAGGTTCTGGTAGAGGTCTGATCGGAGCTGGCTCGGATACCAGTCAGTCGGGTGGGGTGGCGGCGCCCAGAGCCGGTTCGACGGAGAGCACAAGCAGCACTGGTTCCGGGCTCGGACGAGCAAGCGTCACTGGTTGGGAGGAGTTGCGGCACAGCGCGGGCAATTATTGCGTCCGGCACGGTCTTCCGACGCCCGAAAGAGCACCTGCCGGCGCCCTGTCACCGCCAGCACCGGCACTGGCAGGGGGGCCCCGAATGCCGAGGAGCGCTCGCCGAAGTCACCGACAAGGCGGGCTTTTCACTTCCCCGTACGTGATCGCGACCCGCTCGCCCGCCGAACCCGTCTACGCTGATCGGGTGAGGGAATCCTCGGGACTGAGACCGGTGCCCACGCCGTTGGTCCACCTGCGCTCGTGAGCGACGCCCGGGCCTCGAAGTGGGGTTCGCGCCTGCAAACAGCGCTCCCGTACCTGATCGGGCTGGGAGTTGTCGTCGCCCTGGTTATCGCGGTAAATCCGCAGCGCTTTGTGGAGGCCGCCAGTCGGTTCAACCCGATATACGCCCCGATCGTGGCGGCATTCTCATTCGGCTACTACTTGCTACAAGGAGTCCGTTGGCAGCCGCTGCTCCTGGCGGTGGGAACGAAGCTGCGGCTTCGGGACACCATCGTGCTCAACTTCGCCGGGCAGGCCGCGGGCCTGCTCCCGGGCGGAGAGCTGACCCGCGCCGTGCTGGTGAGTGAGGTCGCCCACGTAAAGGTGGGCGCCACCATCGCCACCATCACGGTGCAGGAGCTGATCTACACGGTCCTGCTGATCGCGGCGGCCGTTCCGGGAGCGCTCCACCACACCCTGGCCGCCGTCGGCGTGTCGATCGCCCTGGCAGGAGTGCTGGCCATCACCGGCATCCTCACAGTGCAGCCAGTCTTCGAAAAGGTGGTGGCGCTGGTGCGCCGACTACCGGTGATCCATCGTTTCGTACCGGATCTGGTGGATCTCCAGCGGGACACGGTGAGCCTGCTGCGGCGCTGGGACACCCTCTCCTGGTCGGCCGTGAGCGCGTTGCAAGCGGTCGGGACGATCACAATGTTCTGGCTGGTGATCCAGGCGATCGACCCGGGCCGGGTCAGCTGGCCCAACGCCGCCTTCGCCTATACCGTGGCCTCGATCGCCGGCGCGCTATCGCTGGGGCCTGGGGGGCTCGGCGGCTTCGAGGCGGCGGGGGTGGGCATGCTGATCGTGGTTGGGGTTCCGTTCCAGATCGCGGTCGCCGCCACGGTGCTCCAGCGAGCCGCCGACAAGGGGCTCGGCACCGTCTACGGTTCGGTCGCCTACGTGTACGCGCGCCAGCACTACGGCCTCAAGCGGGCTCGAGTAATCCGCCATGGCCAGCGGCGCGGACGGCCCCCGGCCGGGCGCCCGGACACCCCCGAGTCGGGCTTACCGCAGCTGCCCGGCACATCCAGGCACTCGTAGCGACAAACTAGCGGGTGCGCTGGCGATCGGGGCTCCGGATATCCGAGAGCCCGACCAGGGACATAGTGAACGTCGCGATCACTTCCCGGAGCGCAACGACTCTCCGATCAGCTAGCCGCCCGTCACCGGGGCCTCGACGTGGGCGCCGCCCGAACTGACCAGCGTCCGGGGCCAGCCCCCCAAAGACCGCGCCCACGTCATCGTAAGGGTCCGTTCGGCGACCAGGATCGATCCTTCCGGTAAACGTTCTACGACCCATCCGGTGGGCATTTGGCAGCGGGCTCCGGCGAGCGCCTGGAGTACCTGGTCGGAAGCGGCCCGCGATTCCCGCTGCTGGGCTGGCCAGCCGGCCGCAATGACGGACGGAGGAACGAACCCGGACGAGCCCGCGATCAAGGGCGGGAAACGTCGATTACACGATGAATCGCTCGTGATCTTGTCATGGCCGTTGTGTACGCCAGCGGACTGACCTCACTCACCGGTGCCGCTAACCTTGCCGAAGCGGGAACCCTCCCCCCCGCGACCTCCTTCCCCAGGCGGGCTCCCGGGCCGCAAAGCTCAAGGCCTGCCGACCCGACACCGGCTTCGACGAATCCACAGCGACGGCCGCTCCCCGCAAACCGGCGTGCCGTTGCTGTGGACTCAGCCAGTGACGGACGTGAATTCGCCAGCCCAGACGAACTGCGGGCGCCGGTCAGGCGGTGACCAGCCCTGAAGTTGCGGTGACCTTGTCGAGCTCGGTCTTGATCACCCGGTAGCACTCGCAAGAGACGCTCTCCAGGCCGGCTCTGTCGACGATCTCCACGTGGCCCCGGTGATAGCGGATCAGGCCCGCCTTCTGGAGCACCCCAGCTGAAAGGGTCACCGTCGCCCGCCGTGACCCGAGCATCTGGGCGAGGAACTCCTGGGTGATCAGAAACTTGTCGGCGCCGATCCGGTCGTGGCTCATCAGCAGCCACCGGCTCAAACGCTCCTCATTGGTGTGGAGGCGGTTGCAGGCGGCAGCCTGAGAGATCTGCCCGAACAAGGCCAGGACGTAGGTCTGGACCAATTGGGCGATCGGGGGGCTGGAGCTATTTGCCTCCAGGAAGGCCTCGGCGGACATCGTCAGGCAGCGGCCGGCTACTTGGGAGATCGCCCGCACGGCCAAAGTACCGCCGAAGATGAGCGGCACGCCCACGACCCCCTCATTGCCGACGGTGGCCACCTCGACGATCGCCCCGTCCTCCAGGGGGGTCACCAAGGAGATCACCCCGTCGAGGGGGAAATAAACGGCATCAACCAATTGGCCAGGCTCGAAGAGCACCGTCTTGACCCGGAGGAAGACCGGCGCCAGCTTGCTCAGCAGCCGCTCCCGGTCCTCCGCCGGCAGGCAAGCCAAGATGCGGTTCTCGTGAAACTCTTCGATCTGACCGTATTCCCAGTTGCTCGTCGGTCCAACTCCTGTTGGTCAGGGCCCGCCTTCTCGATCGGCTGCGTCTGCCAACGACCGGCGCCGCGATCCGCAGGCGAGATTATATCCCAGCAAGGGGGCCGGACCCAGGGGGCAGTTGAACAAACATGACCCTGCTCGCTCCGGACCGGGAGGCTCCGGTTTTGCTCGATTCCGGTCGCGAGGGACCGGTTGACCCCCCAGTGCGACCTCCGACAGCGCCGCGGAGCAGGTCCCGGCCCGGACGGGCTCGAGCCCGACCACCGCCTCGGCCGAGGCGGTCCCCACGGAAACGCGCGATCTCCGGCTTGAAGACTTCCGCCGCCGCGGGCAGAGCGTCCTTGTAGCGGCGGGGAGCCCACTCCCTGCGCTCCCCCACCCGGCTGATATACCCTCGCGTTGGGTGAGGCAGACGGCTGCTGACCTGCCGGGGAGACCGGCGGCCCGCTCTACGGGTGAGACCGTTGTGCCAAGTAACCGGCCCTCGTCCCCCGTCCGTGAACGGTGATTGGGACCCTACGGCAATGACCGGTGATCGGGGATCAGCAAACGTCCGCCGAAGGGCAGCGAGGAACCAGCTGAGGGATTTCGGCGCTTTGGTATCGGCTAGTTCTAGTCGCCCCAGTAGCTCACGACCCCCTCGGTAGCTCCGGTCACATGAGCCTGCCGCAGTCCGAACCGGCACACCGCCCGTCCCAAGCTTTGGCCACGATATCTGGGATCGGTGCCAACCGGTTGGAGTTCGGCGATCCGGTTGCGCTTATCGAGTCACACGAGCGCAGAGGCGAAGGGCTCGCCGTTGGGCGCCTCGACGAACACGGTCAAATCGTCACGGTAGGGCCAAGTGGCGCGGACCCCCTTCAGACTGCCCCGCGTGAACTGTGACGATGCCCACGCAGCTCGATGGGCCTGAACGGCTCGGGCTGGTCCGATTCCGTTCGCCGTCCTGAGAACGAAGCGTGGCGGCCGCTCCGGCTCAGCCAGATCACCCAGAATGCGGCAAAAGAGGTGGAACCGTGGCGCAGCTGAGTCCAGGACGTGACCAACGTGGACTGGCTAGATGCAAGCGAATCGCATCGCACGATCAAGCCCTCCGCCACTTTGCGTACTACGGATTCTGCCCGGCCGTCACTGTCTAGCATTGTCTGTTTAGGGCAGCTTTTGGATCTTTTTTGGGACGATCTAACTGCTCGTCATCGCGGAACCTGAGACTGATGGCTAAGTGCTGCGCCGAGCAGGCGACGGGTCTTGTACCCGCGACCTTCTGCTCGGGGAGCAGTCGCTGTCCGGATTGATCCCGCGGTGACTCGCTTTGAAGTCAATAGCAGCGTCTGTCGACTCTAACGTACTGCTTTACTTCAATTTGTCGAACGCGCGCGATACCTGCACGCCTGCAGAGCCCGTGCGAGCCGACCGGCGACAGCTTCCGCCGGCCGGCTCGCCACGGTGGCAGCGGCTGTCCGTGCTCGGTAGCGACTGCCTAGCTGAGCGCTGGCCAGCAGCGCTGCGACTGTCAGAGTCGTGCCCCGGTCGGCCTTCGCTAGGCTATGCCACCGTCAGTCGGCCGCGCGGTTTCTGCCTGGCTCACGTCGCCCGAGAAGACTCATGGCGGGGACAAACTCCGCCCCAACCGTCAGGCGGCGACCCCCCACTTGGCTAGGGCGAGCCACGAGGCCGCGTGGTCAGGCAGGGCGGGTCACCTCGAATGGACTCTGCCGATCTGCCGTTATCATCTACCGTGGGGAGCCAACGAGGTACCGAAAGTGCGAATAGCGGGCGAAGCAGTGGGCCGCCGTGGTGCGGTGGCAGTATCGGTGGCCGCGGTAGCCGCGGCGCTTCTGGCCGTTCACGGCTATGGCAATCCGGGCTCCTTGGGGGTCGGCGCCTCGGGAGCGCTCCCAACGGGTCACGGTAGTCCGAGCTCGAGCGGATCTGGTGGAGCTCCCACGGCGAGCCCGAGCGCATCGGCCTCGTCGGCCCCCAGTCCCAGCGCGGCCGCGACTCCCGGGCCGCTGCTGTCCTCGACCCAGTACGCCGGCTACACCTACCAGCTCTATCCCGGGACGCCGAGCGTGACTGCTCGCCAGGCCCTAGCGGGGTTCAGCTTCACCGCCTCTCCATCCAACGGGTCGGTGCAGTTCACCCTCAATTCGTTGGCGGGAGGTCCGCCACCGGTCAACAAAAAGGCCTATCCTGCCGGCGATCACATCTACTTCGTCGAGGCCAATTTCGGCGACGACTCAGGAAATTCTGAGTACAACTTCGGAGACGACGGCGTGGTTGTAACCGACGCCTCTGGCCACGTGGTGCAGTGAGCGTGGCGCGGAGAAACCGAGCAAATCGGCTGGCGATCAGGGCTGGAGCGGCCCCATCTGAGCAACGCGCCCCAATTGTTGTTCCCGCCGTGAGTACCGCGCCCTTGGAGCTCGTCCGGGCTTGGGCACCGACCGCGGCGCGCCTCTCACTGGGACTCGTGCTGCTGTGGTTCGGGACGCACGAACTGTTTCAGCCAAGCCTGTGGACGGGCTATGTACCGATCATCTCTCAGACGTCGCACCTAGCCTTGGCGATGGTGCTGCTGCATGGCTGGTTGCTCTGCGTATTGGCAGTGGCACTGATCTTCGGGATCGCCCCCCAACTAGCAGCCGGGGTCAGCGCCATGCTGCTGCTGGAGATAGTGGTGTCGCTGTCCCTAACTGGCGGCGTATCCGACATCGTGGCTCGGGACTTGGGGGTGTTCGGATTGGCGGTAGCGGTGTTCGCCAGCGACCGCCAGAAGCTGGTCCTGCAGGGTTAGCTCGCCAACTGGCGAGGCCCGCCGCTGGGGTGGGTCCGCCGATCCTCGGTTCGCGTTCAGCGCTCTTCTCCTGCCTCAGCGATCACGCGAACGGTCCTAAGATTTGCAGGCCACCGGCCGGGTGGGCAGCCGCAGCGGCACCCCGGCGACGGTCCGGACCAGATCGGGAGCCTTTAGCCCCGGCACCGTCAGCCTCTGGTCCACGGCGCTCACCACGGTCACCCTCCCGGGCTTACCACAGCTCTGCGAGCTGTAGACGGCAACGGCGTTGTCCTCGGACAGGGTTCGGGCTCGGAGCCGTCCGGCTACCCAGTAACCCCAATTGCCGTCGGGGAAGGCACCGGCGGTGCCCTCGCCCTTGAGCGCAGCGAGATGCATGATGGCCCCCAGCACCCGGGCCTGGGAGCGAGTAATCGCCTCGCCGTCGTACCAGCGGCTAAGGAAGTAGCTGGCCGGTGTGCCGTAGACGGTGCTGCTCACGGCGTGGGCCACCGCCTGGTCGGAGGGGACGGGCCAGTCATCACCGTCGATCAGAGTCCCGGGATCAACCGCTGAGATGATGCGGGCGCGGACCTGCCAGCTGGCCTCCCCACTCGCGTCATACAGCCGGAGCATATCCAAAGTTCCGCCGTACTGGGGCGCAACCGCGCTGGACTCGATCAGGGCCCCTTTGTGAACCTGCTGAGCGTCGCCGTAGATCGCCTGCAGATAGCGCAGCAGCGCAGCCGCGCCCAACCCGAATCGGGGCCTGGCGAAGTGGACCAGATTGGGGTCGGGGGTCAGCTGTCCCCAGTCGATCTTGAGACCGTCGGCCCCGAGATCCCGGGGTCCTCGCCCCAACATCATCTGCACCTCTGAGAGCAGCTTCGGGCCGAAGGCCGGCGCGGTGGGATCGATCAAGTGGCGGTGGTGCGAGTTCAGCCGCCCGGAGCGGGTGGCACAGCCGCGTGCGGCCTGGCCAGTCAAGCCCGGGCATTTCGAGCCCAGGACCCACAGGGGCCACCAGAGCAGAACGTGGATCCCCTCGGCGTGGAACGCGGCGATCAGGCGCCGCATTCCGGCCACTCCCCCGAAGCGTTGGCTGGGCTGGGCCTCTCCGATGCGCGCCTGCCACTGGGCGTCGATGACCAGGGTGATCTTGCTCTGGCCGTAGTGGGCCCTCCAGGAGGCCACGTAGCGGCGAACCCAGGCGGTGGTGTAAGTCGGCGCGGTTCGCGCGGCACCGTCCACCATCTGCTGGCCCCAGGTGTCGACCAGGACCCAGGACCACCAGGACGGCCAGTTCCCGGGGGGGGCGGCCTGCGGGGCATATCCCAGCTGCTGCAGTGCCGAGTGGTAGGCGGTGAGCCCGCTCCACGGTCCGTTGGCGAAGGTGAAGACGAAGGATGGAAATCTCAAAGTCGCGACACCGCCCGTCTTGCTGACAAGGCCCCCAGCCCCCGAGTCTTTGAACGTGGCCAAAGTAGCCAGGGGGTAGTTCACCTCAACCGAGCCGTCACTGCTGGTGTACAGATCGGTGGCGTCGGGCACCTGGACCAGTCCCAGGCCCATCCAGCCCGGCCTGGTTTGCAACTGCAGGTCGAACGGCGGCGGCGAGAAGGAGGTGCCTCTTCCGATCCGAGTGGATGGCGTGGCGGAGAGCAGGCCACCTCGGGGATCGGGGCTGAGGCGTCGCTGGATCTCACTCCAGTCGAGGCCCTTGTCGCCGTCGTCGAAGAACCTGGGAGCCAGGGCAGGGTGCGGTCCCAGCGTTGCCTCGAAGGTGACCGTGAAGAAGCTGGGCGTGGCGGTGAGGGTAGCCCGGGAGATGAGTCGGCCGGCCGTCGTGGTGGCGTTGGCCACCAGTCCGGTAAAAGTCCGGCTGACCGCCACCCGGACCCCTCCCGGTACCCCCAAGCGACCTGCCAGAGCCACTAGTGGAAAACGCGTGAAGACCCGGCCGGAAGGAGTCTCCACCGTGATAGTCCCGTCCCGCGAACTCCAGCCCAAGGCGTATCGGGCCTCTCGGATCACGGTGAGCTTTGGGCTCGGCGCAGTCCGGCTAGCTAGTCGGACCGCGCGGGTTCGAGATGGAGTTGGCGCTGTCGCAGAGGCAGCGCAGCTGCTGGCCACCAGCGCCCACACTACCCCGAGGACCCCTAGGCGGACCCAAGCCCGTGCCCCCCTTCCTATGCCCAGCGGAGCCTCGCCCGGTCGCGGCGTGGCACCAGGATGACCGGCCGGCATCTCCCTGGTCGGCAGTTGTCCCCCCATCCCGACGCCGGCCTCGCGGACCGGGCGATGAATCTTTTGGGCGCCGCCTTCATGGTCCTGCTCTCTCCAGTGGTACCTGCAACTGCTGGTCCGACAACCGTGGTGGAGTTGTTCCGAGGCTCCCTAATCATGCCCGTTCGTTCGCTCCCGGGCTGCTCCCCGAAGTGCGCGGCGGCTCACGAGCCGGGCAGAATTACGGACCGGTTCTCCGGGGACTTCTCCGCGGGAGGAGGTTGCGCGCGGCCGGCATCGCTAGGGCAAGGCCCGGACCGGTCAGCACATGAGCAGCCCTCGCCCCGAAGTCCATTCCGCCTCTTAGAAGAGGTCTTCAACTGACTTCCTCCATGGTTTCGAGGCTGGCTCGCCCTTGCCAAAGTCGTTCTTGAGGCGCGGCACGAGCGATCATCATGGCTCACCTCGGTGCTCGCCCTCGTTGTGGCGAACGTGGGTTCGCCCTTCTCGGATGTGCCGCTCGTGGCCAGGGGAACCACATTCCTTTCCTCCACGCGAGACTTTCCGCACTGCCCGCCTGCCGACGGCGGACTGCGGACTGCGGGAAGCTGCCGATTCTCGGAGTGACCATCGCGTGCATCGCGTCACCGATCGTGACCCGGATGTCGTCTCAGCCGCGGTGGCTGTTTCTCCGGCTGGTCGTGGTTGTGACACGCTGACTTTCGCTGCCGGTCCTCGGGATATTGGTTCACGGCGAACTCATCCGAGCGGTGGGCGTTCTGCCGCTGACGGTCCTGGCGACGGCGTCCGTCACCTCCAACAAGCTGGTGCACATCTCACCGGTCCGCCCGTCTGGCGAACTGCCCCACCTCGTGCCAGAGGAGCGATCGGGTCGGTCGGGACTCGTTGCTCACCGAGACTGGGCTTGACCCGCACGGCTGGCTAGGCGACCGGCGACTGGACCTGCCGGGAGTCCCCATGCGAACCGGGACGGCCCTCCGCTGGACGGTGGAACCTTGACCGCCGGCGAGCGCCACCGCAGCGTCGCCTCAGCCCCCAGCCGGCCGTAGCCCGGATTCCCTCCCCGCCCAACTGAGGCACCATTGGACCATGGCGTGGCGACACACTTGCCCGCGGAGATCAATGGGCGGCCACTCGATCCGTCGTTGGCTGGCGCGGGTTGGACTGGCAGCGGGCGGGGTGGTGGTGGTGCTCGTCCTGGCCGGGCTCGGCTACGAACTGTCGCTCCCGGCTGTCGGGAATGCGGAGGCTCGAGTCACTGTGATCGTCAGATCCCATCAGGGAGCGGTTGGCGGGCTGCCGGTACCATCCCGACTGGGCAAGGCGGTGGTCGCGGTGGAGGATGAGCACTTCTACGCAAACGCCGTGGTCAACGTCTTCGACGGAGTCGCCCGAGCGGCGGTGGCCAGCCTGAATACCAACGGGGATCCGGGAGGAAGCACCATTGATCAGCAGCTGGCCAAGCAGCTCTACGGCCAAGGCACCGGAGTCTCGGCCTCGCTAAGGGACCTAGCCCTGGGCGTAAAGCTCTCGGTCAGCTACTCCCACTCCCGGATTCTCGCGATGTACCTGAACGTGGTCTACTACGGCAATCACTACTGGGGCGACGTGGCGGCGGCTCAAGGGTATTTCGGGTTGGCACCGGATCGGCTCGATTGGGCACAGGCCGCCATGCTGGCGGGACTTCCCCAAGCACCTTCCGCCTACGACCCCCTGCGTCACTTCGCACTGGCCAAGCAGCGTCAGCTCCACGTCCTCAACCAGCTGATAGCAAACGGCGATCTGACCAGTGCTCAGGCTCACGCTGCCTACCAGGCACCGCTCAAGCTGCGAGACCAGACCGCTCCCGCAGCTAACTGAAGCCTCGGGAAGCCCATCGAAATGGCCGCGCGGTAGCTGGTACCGAACGTGATCCTGGCGGTGGAGCGGAGACGGGTCTCGAACTCCCGACGTTCGGTTTGGCGAGCCGACACTGCCCGGGTTCTCCCGGCGGCGATTCCCCTTGAAGTCGGTAGCAGTGCCAGTTGGATCTACCCCGTTGATCGTCAGCCATAGCGGGCGGCTCACCGAACCGGCTCCCGGGTTGAGCAACTGCCCGCCGTCCGGCGACTCGTGCGAGCGATAGAGTCCCTACCTATTCACCGTCTGCCCCCCGCTAGATC
>DATLTJ010000023.1:0-16629 GCA_035533655.1 Candidatus Acidiferrales bacterium
TGTTCAACGCCTTAGGCGAGGGCCCTGATCGCCGCGGCGCAGCCGTGGCACCGCAGCGAGGCACGGTCCCCCTCTGCTCCGGGGACAAGCTGCTATTGGTGACTGACGGGATCACCGGCGATTTCCCGCCCGACCTGCTGACGCCGTGCGAACTCGCTTCAGCCACCAATGGTGATGACCCCCAGCGAGCGGCGGACCGGTTGGTCGAGATCGCACGCAAGCGCGACGACCGCACCGCCCTCGCCATCTTTTTGGATTGAGCGCAGTCCGCCGGGCGGTCCGAGGCGGTGCCATACTGCTGCGAGCGTGGCCATGACCCTTAATGTGCAGCAGACTTTCCTGCGTTTCCATGGCTGGGCATACCAGCGAACCAATGGCCGGATCGGACACCACATGATCGGGGTGCCTACCCTCCTCCTGGACACCACCGGGCGCCGCAGCGGCGCCCGCCGCACCAATGCTCTGGTGTACGCCCAGGACGGCGTCGGCTATGTCGTGGTCGCCTCCAAGGGCGGCTCTGATCAACCGCCCGCCTGGCTGCTCAACCTGCGGGCCCAGCCGCAGGTGGAGATCCAGGTGGCCCGCGCCCGACGGGCGGCGCGGGCGGCGGTCGTCGAGCGGGGAGAACCCGAGTACGCGCGTCTCTGGCGCTTGGTGAACGATCGCAACCACCAGCGCTACGACGGCTACCAGACCTTGACCAAGCGGCCGATACCCCTGGTGACCCTGACGCCCATCTGACCCTGGTCAGGCCTCGACCGAGATGGCCGCTGAGCAGGTCTCAGCCAGCTGGAGTCCACTACCGGCTAACCTTCACTCGGGCGACCCGGCACTCGGAACTGCATCTGGGTCCGAGATCACTCGGCGAGGAGGTTGGCGATGCCTTCACTGGCCCGTTCGGTCGGCCTCGGGCTCAATGCCCAGGGCGAGGTCCGCGACGCCGTCCGGCAGGCCGAGCTCGCAGAGCGGGCGGGTCTCGACTCCGTCTGGTTCCACGAGTCGTACTTCGCCCGTGACGCGGTCACCTATGCCACCGCCGTCGCCGCCAACGTGCCGCGCCTGCGCGTCTGTCTGGGAGCGCTGAACCCCAACACCCGCAACCAGGTGGTGCTGGCGATGACGGTGAGCGCGCTCGACGACCTGGCGCCGGGGAGAATCACCCTGGCCCTGGGGACGGCGCTGCCGCTGCGCCTAGCCCAGATGGGGATCCCCTACCAGCCGGACGCAGCTATCGCCAAGGTGGAGCAGACGATGATCGAGCTGCGCCAGCTCTGGCGCGGCGAACGCCTGGCCCTGGGCGCGCCGGGCGTACTCGAGGTGGAGCCGATGTTCCCCCCGGTGCACCAGGTGCCGATCTGGGCGGCGGGCTACCGCAAGGCGTTCCACGAGCTGGCCGGGCGCAGCGCCGACGGCTATCTGGCCCGGCCGGCCGAGCCCGTGGAGGCGGTGGCACTGGCAGCCCAGAGGATCCGGACCGCAGCCGAGGCAGCGGGGCGTGACCCCGACTCGGTAGTGATCGGAGGCTATCTCCTCTCCCTCATCGACAGCAGCCGGCGGGCGGCCCTAGACCGAGCCAAGCGGGAGCCCTTTTCCATCTACATGCTGGCGGTCCAGACCGATGTCGCCATGCGCAGGACCGGGATGGACCCGGCCCTGCGCCAGCCCATCCTGGCTGCCTGGCGGGCGGAAGACTATCACGGGGCCGCCCAGCTCATCCCCGACGAGCTGGTGGACGCCTTCCTGCTCTGCGGTACTCGAGAGGAGGTGGCAGCCGGAGCCGAGCGGTTCCGCGAGGCGGGGATGGACCTGCCGATCCTCCAGCCAGTGGTGCAGGAGGAGGCTCAGGTGGAGGCAGTGATCGAGGCGGCGGTGATCTACGGCTCCGCCGGAGCGCTCGCGCCCGACTGGGGTTCGGGGCGGCGGCGTGCGGCCGAGTCCACCGACCGAATCGGGCTGCTGCGGAGGGCTCGGGGCTGGGTCGAGATCACCCGGCCCTTCGCACTCACCGCCTCCATCGTGCCGGTGTCGGCGGCGGCCGCCCTCGCTGGGGTCCAGCGCCAGTTCAGCGGGCCGCTGTTCGCGCTGGTCCTGGTCGGCGCGGTGCTGCTCCAGGTGGGCACCAACGTGATCAACGAGATCTACGACGTGCGCAAGGGGATCGACGCCATCACCTCGCCCAGGGCCAGCCAGGCACTGCTCACCGGCCGGGTAAAGGAGCGAGAGGCGTTCGTGCTGGCGGGAACCGCCTTCCTGGTGGCGACTCTGATCGGGGTGGTGCTGATCATGACTCGGGGCTGGCCCGTCGCCGTCATGGGAGCGATCGGTCTGATCGGCGGCTGGGGGTACACAGCCCCCCCCTTGCAGTACAAATACCGAGCCGCCGGGCTGCCGCTCGTCTTCTGGCTGATGGGACCGCTGATGGTGCTGGGCGCTTACTTCACCATCACCGGACACCTCTCCTGGGCCGCGGCGGCGGTGAGTGTGCCGATCGGACTTTTGGTGACCGCCATCCTCCACGGGAACGAGTGGCGCGACATCGGCGAAGACGCCCGAGCCGGGATCAGCACCGTTTCCATCCGCGCCGGCCGCCGCGTGGCCCACAACCTCTATGTGGTCCTGCTGGTGGGGGCCTTCGTCGCCTTGGCCGTGGCTGTCGCCGTGGGGCTGCTACCTCGACTGAGCCTGATGGCCTTACTCTCGCTACCCCTGCTGGTGCGCGCGCTCAACGCCTCCCAGATGGGAGCCGCCGGTCAGCAGCGGGCCATCGCCATGATCGATCTGGAGACAGCTAAACTTCACGCCAGTTTCGGACTGTTACTGGTCGCAGGAATCGCCATCAGCGTCGCCTGGCACCCGGGCGGCTGAGGCAGTGGCGGTGCGGGTTCCCGAGCGACCCAGGTCGCAGCTCGTGGTAGCGAGCTCGGTCTTCGCCTACCTGGCCTTCGCCGCCACATTTCGGGGCCCGCGCAAGCGGTTCTGGCAGCGGATGACCGGCACCGCCACCGTCCTGGGCGCCGCCTCGCTGCTCAGCAGCCCGACACTGCGTCGGCAGCGGCCAAGTGCCGGCGATCTGGCCCTGGGCACCGCGATCGCCGCGGGCCTCTATGCGGTTTTCGCCGTTGGCGACCGAGCGGCCCGAGTGGTGATGCCGAACGGGGACCAGGACATCGGCAACATCTATGAGCTCCGGCGACTGCGACCCAAGGCGGAACTGGCGCTGCGACTAGCGGTGGTCATCGCTCCGGCCGAGGAGCTTTTCTGGCGGGGAATCCTGCAGGAGTCGCTCAGCCAGCGTTACGGCCGGACTAAGGGCGCGGCCATCTCCGCTGCCATGTACGGTGGCGCCCACATCTGCACTGGGAATCCCACTCTGGTGGGTGCCGCCACCATCGCCGGGGCCGGGTGGTCTGGACTGGCTGCGGCCGGGGT
Organism: Candidatus Acidiferrales bacterium; assembly: GCA_035533655.1. Taxonomy (GTDB): domain Bacteria; phylum Chloroflexota; class Dormibacteria; order Aeolococcales; family Bog-877; genus Bog-877. The sequence continues at coordinate 3,430 of DATLTJ010000023.1, forward strand.
GCCGATGCCGGCGCTGATCGCGAGTCACATCATCTGGGACGTCTGGATCTTCCTGGTCCGACCGACGCAACCGATCAACTGAGCCGTTCTCCGGCCGCGACTGAGCTCTCGCCCTGACGCGTCCTGCTACTAATGATCTCGCGTATGCGCAGGCGCGCCGGCCCCTCCTCCACCTGGCCCACCCCGAGCCTCGGTGTGGCCCCGTTCGATCACCTCCGCCCAGCGAGCGTGGGCGGCCCGACCGCTACGATCCGGAAATGGATGAGCTGAATCCCGTCGAGCGCGAGCGGGTCCGCCGCCGGGACCGCAAGCGGATCACCAAGATGGTGGTCGACGGCGGCAATCTGCGCCGCCAAGTGCAGGCCCTGCGCGAGAGGGCCATTCGCCGTGCTCCCAGCCAGCCCCCGCCAGCCAAGCCCACGCCGGGCGAAGTGCGGACCAAGTCGTAGGGCAAGAGCCTGGGCCGATTCCGGCGCACTCGCTCAGTTACGAGCTCGCTGCCGATAGCGAACCAGTCCACGCTGCGGAGCATCGATGTTTCGGGAGTGGACCGCCGGGTGAAGTACCAGCCGCCACTCAGCGAGCCCTTTCCCTCGCTGGGAGCTGAGCGTCCCGTCCTGCCGGTGCAGGTTCAAGGTGCGATCCCGAGGCAGGGCTCGGTGCAGCTTGGGGCTTATCACCGAGTGCTATTAGGCGAAGTCAGGTTCGCAGATGTTGGGCAGGAGTTCGGCCACGCAGATGCCGAACTCCTGGACCGCGGACGACGAATAGTCGATCGCGGGGATCCTGGCTTCGGCTCGCGCCCGCACCAGATCCCGCAAGGCTTCATGCTCTCGGTCGGAGACCCAGACTGAGGTCAGGTCTCCGCGGCGCAGCACGCGGGCCAACGTGACCGCGTGCTGCGCCGCGGTCTTGACCGGGTCGCCGGATCGAGTCAGGATCAGTGACGAGGCCACAAGTGAAGTTCGTCACCGGGTCCTTCCAGAAGGTGGCCCACACCGCCATCCAGTTCGGGGGAGGCATCGGCTACACCGACGTGTACCCGGTGGAGCGCCACGTCCGCGACCTGCACCTCGCCTCGATCTGGACCAGCACCGACGAGGTGATGAGCATGATCTTCGTCCACGAGTGGTCCGGCGAATACGCCGAGGGGCACCCGCGGAAGGCCCCTGGCGCGACTGAGGGGCCGACGCGGTGAACCCCGAGGACAGCGCGGAGCAGGTCGACGAGTGAGGTCCCGCCGCCCACCGCAAAGCAGTTCGCCTGCCGCAGTGGGAGTTCGCCAACGGGATCCGTTGAAGTGGTCGCCGTCGAGTCGAGGGCCCGTGGGAGATTCGCGTCGCGCTTTCTCTTAGGCTAATCTCGGTACTTGGGCGCTGGGTCCGCGAGCTACGTCTGACAGGGACCCCATTTCCTGGACTCGGTGATATGGCCCCCCTTTTCTGGACTCGGTTTGTGAGAATCGAGCTGTTCAGGATGGGAGATGACGATGGGCGAGTCCGATGCCGCGGAGTTCCGCCGGCGATGTCATCCAGGCCGCGATCTACGCGATTCCGTTCGGGCTCGCCACCGACCAGGAGGCGAGCGCCTAGTCGCCATACATTACCTTCGCGGAGGCGTTCAGGCCGGCCGCCCAGGCCTTCAAGCGGACTTGTCCAAGGTCACCTGGTGCGCGGCATGAGAAAGTCAACCAAGACGATCCACCGATTGGCAGACGCCCTCGGCGCCGCGGCGCCTGAAGTGGACGAGCAGGGGCCGCAGATCGCGCTCTCCTCCTGGGGAGCCTGCTCGTCGACGGCTATTCGGTTACCCGGTGGCACTCGCGGCCCGCGCAAGCGTCGAAGAAGTCCGGGGCACCGCGATACTGGTTGGTTGGCCGGGCGTCTTACTGGACAAGGCCGGCACCGTGATCGGTTTCTAGAGTCGTGGCTCCCACCCAGCACATACCTGGGTGATTTCACTTGTCGACGACCGGAGGGTAGCACCCTGCAGGACCCTGCTTCGCAACGCCAGCATGGGTCCCGTTGGTGAAACTGGCCGACCGGTAAGCGGGACCGCGACCCCGCGGAGGGTCCTGCGGTGGTGACGAGGATTTTCACCAAGGTGCTAGGGTGCTACACGCCGACCTGCCCTTCCCCGTTGGCCGCCCGACAGAGGCTGACCTTGACGGGATAGGAACGCTGATCAGGGGTAGATCCGAGTAACTACTGCGGTGGAACTGAGCCCCATCGCTCGACCAGCCGTACGGATCAGGATGAACCCTGACCAACCGTGAAGTGGAACGACCAGGACCGGGTCCTGCTGGCGCCAGTGTGCATTCCGGCTGAGAGGTACCCATGGACAAGATCAAGGTCTCCAACCCAGTAGCTGACCTGGACGGCGATGAGATGACCCGGATCATCTGGCAGATGGTCAAAGACCAGTTGCTCCTACCCCACCTCGACATCGACCTCGACTACTACGACCTGAGCATCACCAACCGAGACGCCACCGACGACCAGGTGACGGTGGACGCGGCCCACGCCATCGCCCGTCACGGGGTCGGGGTAAAGTGCGCCACCATCACCCCAGACGAGGCCCGGGTCGCCGAGTTCGGCCTGAAGAAGATGTGGAAGTCACCGAACGGGACCATCCGCAACATCCTGGGCGGGGTGATCTTCCGTGAGCCCATCGTGATGTCGAACGTGCCACGCCTGATCCAGGGCTGGACCAAGCCGATCGTCATCGGACGTCACGCCTACGGTGACCAGTACGCGGCCACCGACTTCCTGGTTCCCGGTCCTGGAAAGGTCACCATCACCTATACCCCGGACGACGGCGGTGAGCCCATGGAGTTTCAGGTGGCTCGCTTTGCCGGCGCCGGGGTCGCCATGGGAATGTACAACCTCGACGACTCAATCCGGGACTTCGCCAGGGCCGCTCTGCGCTACGGCCTTCGGCGCGGCTATCCCGTCTATCTGTCGACCAAAAACACCATCCTCAAGGCCTACGACGGCCGCTTCAAGGATCTTTTCGCTGAGATCTTCGACACGGAGTTCAAGGTTGAATTCGAGGCCGCCGGGCTGACCTATGAGCACCGCCTCATCGATGACATGGTGGCTGGCGCCCTCAAGTGGGAAGGAGGTTATGTCTGGGCCTGCAAGAACTACGACGGTGACGTTCAGTCCGACACCATCGCCCAGGGCTTCGGCTCACTGGGCCTGATGACCAGCGTGCTGCTAACCCCTGACGGGCGCACCATGGAGACCGAGGCGGCCCACGGGACGGTCACCCGACACTACCGCCAGTACCAGCAGGGTCAGCCCACCTCAACCAACCCGATCGCCTCGATTTTTGCCTGGACCAGAGGACTGGACCACCGCGGCCAGCTGGACTCGACTCCCCAGGTGACCCAGTTCGCCAATACGCTGGAAGAGGTCTGCATCAGCACTGTGGAGTCAGGCCAGATGACCAGAGACCTAGCCTTGTTGATCGGACCGGACGCTCCCTGGCTGACCACCGAAGAGTTCCTGGCGGTGCTGGCCAACGCTCTCCGCGCCCGGCTGGCCTGAGACCGGCATCAACTCGGCGGCGGCGCTTCCCCTCAGGCTTTTACCGGGCCAAGGATGGGCCGCTTTCTATTTCCCTGGGCACCCCCTCAGGGACCGAGGTGTCTACAGATCGAGCTAACGTCAGAGCAGTGGAAATTGACCTAGTCCGTCGGCTGACTTCAGGGAAAGCGACGGCGCAGCCTTCCAGGCAGCGAACTTTGGGAGAGACCCACTGAAACGGGTCAGCACTGAAGGCTAAGCCGTGCCGGCAAAGTACCAGATCTAGCCGCCCACCGCGCCGGTTCCCGCTCCTGGGGACGTGCTCGCGGAGATCATCCGCAGTGGGCCCGCTGCGCCCATCCCCTCACCGCGCTCTCGGCCAGGTCGAGGTCTCGGCTGGCCCCCGCAATGCTCTTGCGGCATGACCGCACCGGGCCAACAACCTCGGCCTGGAACTCGGCGGTGAACCGGCGTCGCTCGCGTCGAACTATCTGGACCTCCTTCGTGGGGTTCGACCCCACATCACGGTGGTCCGTCCTACCGGGTCAAGCCCCCGATCGCCGAGATTCGCCTAAGTGCGGAGACCCGCGCTCTCCGGGTAATCCTAGGTTTGCCGATCGGCTCCGGACGACGGCAGCCGCCTTCGGCGGCTTCTAAGGGACCCGTGGCCGACCCCTCTCTCCCGACTGCGCCGCCATTTTCTGGAAATGGAAGCAGCCATGCAGTGGCTGCTTGCTTTCGGGCGCGCGCTGAGCGTTTGCGCCGAAGGCCTCCTAGGGATATCCGCCCGGTGAATTCGGTCACGACTGACCGAACCGCGCCGGGGACGGCCCGGCCCCAGGCGGCCCCAGCTAAACCGGGATGAACACCGAGAGAGGCGCTAGAGGATGAGGGGCAACTTAGACGACCGTGGTCTCCCCAGCGCTCTTTCCCCCGGACGGTTGGGAGAGCCGGGATGGCCACCAGTTCCACCTCCCCAGCAGCACCGCGGCGGAGGGCACGAGCAGAGTGCGAATGATGAAAGTGTCCATGAAGACGCCGGCAGCAACTCCGAAGCCGATCTGCTGGATCTCAGCACCGCCCGAGGTCCCACCGCCGGCGACGCCCAGGACCGCGAAGGTGCCGCCTAGGACTAAGCCGGCGGTACTGATCGTGGTCCCAGTCATGCCCACGGCGCGCCGGATGGCCTGACGCAGCGGCATGAGCTGCACCTCTTCCCGAATGCGGGTCATCATCAGGATGTTGTAGTCGGAGCCCAGCGCCATCAGGAAGACGAACAGTAAGAAGGGCAAGAGGAAGTTGACGCCGTCTTGGCCCAGGATGTGGACGAACACAATCGAGACCACGCCCAGCGCCGCCAGATAGGACAGCACCACGCTCACCACCAGATAGACCGGCGCGACCAGACTGCGCAGCACCAGAGCGAGTAGGAGAGCGATCAGAACTGTGACCAAGGGGATGATGTGAACCAGGTCAGAGCTGGAGAGGTGCTGGACGTCATAGGCGAAGGGAAGCACTCCGAAAATTCCGTTGTCTTGCGCCCCGACGCGGCTCGCCACCTGCGCCACTTCCGCCCGGGCCGCCGGAACCGCCGCCAAGGCGCGCGAGGAATTGTCGTTGTTGTGCAGTAGCAGAGTGGAGAATTGGATCGTGTGGCCGTCAGCGCTGATGAACTGACCCAGCTCGCGGTAGGCGTTGTAGAGCTTTGATGAAACGGAGGTGCCGGCAGCCTCAGCGGGTGTAAGCAGACTGGGAGCCCCGAGCTCCGAGTGGAGCGTGGTTACCTGGGCCGGGGTCAGCCCGGAAGTCTCCAGGGCACCCACGACTTGGCGGAACTGGTGCCCTCGGGCAAGCTCGTCTTGGGCAGCAGTGATGATGGCTGGATCGCTCCACACCGATTGGGGCAGCCGGAAGAGAACCGCGGATGACTGCACATTTGAGGCAGGGAAATCCCGAGCCAGGACCGCAGCTCCAGACGCCGAATTCGTTCCGCCGGGAGCGGAGGTGTTACCGAAGCCGGCCGTGGTGCTGGTGAGAGAGGCAGTGGCGATGCCGCCGAACACCACCACTCCGGAGATGAGGATCCACAGCGGCCGTCGCACTACGCCCGTTGCCAGCCAGAAGTAGATCCCGGTCCGCGGGCGATCCTCGCGCGTGGTCCTGGTCGGCCAAAACACCGCCCTGCCAAAGATGGCCAGCAGCGCCGGTAGCAGGGTCAGGCCAGCCAGCAACATGAGGCCAATCCCGATCGCCAGCCCCGGGCCCAGACTCTGGTAGAGACCGAACTGGGCCAGTACCAAGCTGAGCAGCGCGACGATGACAGTCAAGGCGGAGAAGGTGATCGATTCCCCGACCGTACTCACCGCCTTGACCACGGCTTCATGGGGCTCGAGCCCACGACGAAGTTCCTCGCGGACGCGAAAGACCAAGAAGAGGCCGTAGTCGGTACCCGCTCCCAGCAAGAGAACTATGAGGAGGATTTGGGTGATCACCGATACCTGAACCCCGATATGGGTGGCTTCGGCAATCACCGGACCGGCTAGGGCCAGCACCGAGGCCGCGGGCAGGAGCGTGATCAGCGGAGCCAGCAGAGCTCGGAAGGCGATGAGCAGAAGGGCGATGATGAAAACCAGCGAGAAGAGCTGGGTCAGACTCTGGGAGTGCTTGGACGACTGCTGGCTGTCGATGATGGTCGGCAGCTCACCCGTGAGGTAGAAGGTGAGTCCCGGCACGCTGGCCGACTTGAATTCCGCGCGGATTGACTTCACCAACTGGGGTCCGTCACCGCCTCCGAAAGCCGGCACCGCCGCCTCGATCAGTGCCTGGCGGGCCGAGCCATTGGCCGAGGTCCCCAGGTCGCGGACCGACCGCACCCGGGCCACCGTCCGGAGCTTCGCCTCGAACCGGGTGACCGCCTGCTGCTGAGCATCGCTGAGCGGACCGCTCGAGTTCGCCGCGACCAGGGTAGCCGCCGCCAGGCTGGAGTTCTGAAAAGGGCTGGCAAGCTGAGCCGCCTTCGAGCTCGGGGCGCTCGCTGGCAGAAAGGCCGAGTTGGTGTCCTTGCTGACCGAGGCTAGCGACGGCAGCAAGTGAACGCAAACCACCACCACCACGATCCAGGCCACCACGATCGGGCCACGGAAGCGGACCGAGACACGGCCGAGACCACTGAAGAACGGAGTCATCGGTGAACCGGCCGAGTGGCGCCGTGAGGGGGGGCGCCGGGATCTGATGTGGACTCCGCGGCCGGAGCCAGATCACACGGAACCGAATTAGGGCTCTTGGGCCCAGTCAGTTTCTCCAGAAGCCGGACCAGGGTCGCCAGCTCGTCGTCGCTGTAGACCCCCGCCAGCGCCGTGATACTGGCCTGTTGCAGGCGCCGAAACTTCGTGAGCAACGCCTTGGCCTGCACGGTCAAGGCCACCTCGACATTGCGCCGGTTGAGGAGATCGTGATGACGCTCCGCTAAGCCATGCCCCACCAACCGGTCCACCACCTCGGTCGTGCTACTGCGGGAGATTCCGTGCAGCGTCGCTAGGTCATGCATCGCCAGCGGACCATGGGTGGCGAGCAGTCGAAGTACCTCGAGCTGCCGCACCGTTGTGTTTGCCACCAGGTCCTGCAAGCTCGCCCTTAACTCCCGAATGTGGGCCGGCATCCCGGCTTCAAAGCGCCGCTGGAACTGCGGCTGAAGCTCCACCAGCCGAGCGAGCAGAGCCCGGCGAACTCGTGGGTCGACCACTGAAGTCGAGCTATCAACCGCTGGGTTCGGTGTCCGTACCATAAGTCTAGGGAAGTATACGGTGCCCGAACCTTTCGGCTCGTGGCGCTGCGGGCGCGTTGCGTCGGCTCAGGCGGTTAGCGAAGAGACAAGCCAGCACTCCATCGGCAGCTCTGAACGCTGACCACGCGATCGCCGTAAGCAATCGACCGGGGCAGCGCGGCTAGCGTCCGGCAGGATGCCTCCGCGGTCGGGGTGTCACGCCAGAGTGATTGCCTCGACGCCTCTGGGATCACCGTCCTCGTCGGCCAAGACCCGGACGGAGCCGAATCGCGCCGCTTGGAGTATTGGGATGAGCAAGTCGGACTGATCCCCACCGATCTCGAAGAGCACGTGCGCCCCGTCACAGAGCCACTCGCGGCCCTCACTCACCGCCCGCCGAACCGTATCCAGGCCGTCGTCACCCCCGTCGAGAGCGAAAATTGGTTCGAAGGTGCGCACGTCGCGGGGCAGGTACGCGATCTCTTCGGTCGGGACATAGGGAAGGACGGCAACGATCACGTCGACCGACCCCGTCCACGAGGCCGGCACCCCCTCGAACAGGTCCCCGACCGCGACCGTGACGCCGTTTCGGCGCGCGCACTCTGCCGCGACGGGATCGCGCTCGGTACCGAGGACCGAGGCGCCCGGGCGACGATCGCGGAGCACGCACGCGATCGCTCCGCTCCCAGTGCCGAGATCGATCGCTCGGCCGGCCGACGGAAGCAGCTCTGCGGCCCGCTCCGCTAACGGCTCACTCTGCCACCGCGGTACGTACACTCCGGGGGTCACGGCGAGCGAGCAGCCGCAGAACTCCGCCACCCGGGTGATCCACGCGAGTGGCTCGCCCGTTGTCCGCCGCTCGACCATGGCCGCCAGCACCTCGTCATCGCCACGAGCCGCCGCCGCAAGCTCTTCGACCTCCTCCTCGGCGAAGACGCAACCGGCGGCGACGAGACGGCGGGTCGCCGCCGACCGGGCGGTTCTCGACGGACCGGGCACTGCTCGATTAGATCACGGATCCTCCGGGTACCGGGGCGGGTCGCCCCGAAGGGGCTTCTTGGACCAGCCCCTCCCGGTGGAACTCGCCTGGACTGTCGCAGCCAGCATGTTCAGGATGGCCAGTGACCTTCGACTGCTTCCGTCAGTGGACGTGCGGTTGGAGCAGGCGGGCTTCACGGTGCTGGTCTGCGGCGGCTGGGCAGAGGAGCTGCCCGGCCTCGTCGCGCCGAGAGCCCATCACGACATCGACCTCCTGCTGCTCGACCCCGACCCAGCGGTCCTGGATGAGTTCCTTGGCGCCAGCGTCCCGGCCACCTCGCCGAGCCCTGTATCAGCTCAGAGTCAGCCTGCTGCACATCAGTCCCCCGATATGGAGTCGTCCGCAGGTGCCCGCTGGAATCACCATGTACAACATGCACCGTGTCTTACAGGTGGCGATGGGTTGGAGCAGCAGCCATCTCTATGAGTTTGAAGTCGGCAACAGGCGCGTAGGCGAGCCCGAGCAGGATTCTCTGGGCGCCAAGTTCTTTCCCCGACGCCAGGTCACCGACGCCCATGCTGTCCATCTCTTGGAAGTAACTCCCGGGCCTGGTGACAGCTTCTTCTACGAGTACGACTCCGGCGACAGCTGGCGGCATCGGATCGTAGTCGAGGAAGTTCTGGCCGAGGTTCCAGGAGGTGAATGGCCCTTGTGCTTGGCAGGCAAACGCGCTTGCCCGCCCGAGGACTGCGGTGGAGTCTCCGCTTACTACCACCTCCTCCACTGCCTCAAAAACCCTGGCGACACCAACTGCGCTGAACTCAACGATTGGGCGGGATCCTACTCGCCGAACAGCTTCGATATGGGCTGGGTTAACCAACAACTGGGAGCACTCAAGCTCCGTGGGTAAACTTCCCGTCCGAGGGTCCCCCGTGAACCCACCCCACGTTCAGTTGTAGACCCACGGCTTGGGGATCGCCCTCCGTCAGGGACCTCCGAATCGTAGTCGAATCGAAATTTCGCGAGAGGCTCAGTCTTGGTTCCGGGATTTTCGTCGGCGTTTCTGCCTGGCCGATCATTTACGCGATAGTTCCTGCCCTCAATCTCCTTCGTACTTTGGGCAAATGCACCCAAAGCTGTCTTCACTGAAAGGTGAGTCATGCTCGCGCCTATTTGCCGCTTTGAGAATGAAGCGATCTGCTTTTGGTATCAGTCCGCTACCGCGCTGACGAGGCGACCGTGGCAGGAAGCGTCTGGTAGCCACTGGGCACCCCGCCAGGTCGCTCGACGTGCCGTGGACAGACCCTCCGCGAATCCAGTTCCAGGCAGGCGGCGCCTTCGCCGCCGCATTATGCTCAACCACATGCCCTTTCCTGATTCTGCTGAACTGGTGGGACCGGCGCTGATCGCCGACCTGCTGTTCTGGGAGATCTGGTACGACGGTCGGAGGCGGAAATGAGACACCTCGCGTCGGCCATTGTGGTCGGGATCGTGGCAGGCCTGGTCGGCTACTGGGTGGGAGCCCAGCTGAACACCGCCAACAGCGGGGACGCTGCCATCCTGCTCGGCTACCTGTCCGGGGCGGCTGGCTTCTTGGTAACCCTGGGTTTCGCCAACGAACTGCTCTTGCGACTTCGAGGTCGGCCCAGCGCCACCCATGTCCAGCGGACTGAGGGCAAGGGCTGGACTGAGTACTTCGGCATCTCCTTGGACCACAAGGTGGTAGGCATGCAATTCGCGGCGGGGATTGTGCTGATCGCCGTAGTCGTGATCTTAGTCCGGGTCCTGTAGCAGCTGCTGGGGCTCTACCTGATTCAGCTCCTTGGAGATCCCGGCCCCCTGTAGGGGTAAGCGTGGGGCGCGGCGGAACCCGCAGCGTCGAGCGAACGGTCGGTGACCATTCGCCAAGATTGTTCGACCTGCGCGCGCCAGATCGCGCACGCGGACTCGCCAGTAGCGGAGCCGATGTCGTTGAAGTCTTCGTCACGGTCGCCGGTCGCGCAGTAGGGTTCGGGCGGGTGTTCACCCGCGATCACGTTCTGGAGCCACCACCACTCAACGAGGGCCAAGTGTCGAACAAGCCCGATACGAGTTAGCTTGGAGGAGGGAACCGCGTGCAGGCGCAGCTGCTCGTCGGAGAGTCCAGCGCACTTGCGAACCAAGGTCTCCCGCTGCCGGTCGAGGAAGGCAGTGAGCAGAGAGCGCTCATCGTCCGTGGTAGGCGGCTCGCTGCGTTGATCAGTCGTCGGCTTGGACCCCGCCAAACTCAGCTCCGGGCTCGGTCGCTCTAAAGCTCGAATAGCCCCTACGCTATGGCGCAGACTACTACCCGAAGACAAGCAGAGCTTCTGGCTGCCACCCCAGAATTGGACTCAGGGGCATTACGAGATCAGTGGCGACCGCCCGGAGACTCTGGCGCGACACGTTAGGGCTCCCGCTGAGGACAGCCTTGGCGGGAACGACTGGCCCAGTGGACCGGAGTGCCACGGGGGCAGTCACGGCGGCATCGACGTAGTCGACCGCCTGCCGCCCTAGGCATGTTCAGGCTGTACGGTCGATGCAGCTTCCGATGCTGGCCGCCGTGGGATGGTCGCCGCTGACTCTGGTAATGTAGATGCGCCGTACCCCCACCTGTACCGGAGTCGGAGCGGCGACTAGCCGGAAGGCAAACGGAACTCATGTTCAAGACGAACACTTTCTTCATCGCCCCACCGTCCGGCTTCGGGACGAGCGTGTGCGTGGGCGAAGTACCGCTCATCTGGCGGAACCCCGAGGTCCAACTTCATCGAAAACTGCACCTGGCGATTGCAGGCAATCGTGGGCGGCGACGTCGTGACCGGACGACGCATCCGGACGCACCCGCTCTCAGAGCAGAGCCTGCGGCCAAGTCTTGTGCCCACTCGGGGCTACTGGAAGCAAGGAGAGATCGACCACCCGGGTCACGACTGGGGCATGGATGGCACCTAAGTCCCTGGAGACACTGGTGCGCGCGTCGAGCGGGACCACCGATCAAAGCAGCTCGAGGCTAATCATGGTAGCAATAGGGAGAAGTGCATATGGTCGAAGGGGTGCAGACGCCGCCGATCCCGACATCTAGCCTTCCGCCCGGGACGGTTACGGAAGCTGGGGAGTTTGCGCTTTGCAACGTCAATGGAGACTACTTCGCCGTATCCCGATGGTGCCGGCACCGTCGTGGCGACCTTGCGAAGGGCACCATAGATAAGGACGGCTGCCTAGTCTGTCCCGTGCACGGAGCGCGATACGACCTTCGCACCGGTCGAGCAACGGACGGCCCGCGGGTGCCCGGCGGGGGGCTCGCCAAGATAATGATGAACCGCCGACCGCTCCAGCGGGGAACGGTCGAGGTGCGTGACGGCGGCGTCTTGGTCCGCTGACCGGCTAGTACTGCCAGCGAAGAACGCCACGCAAGGAACCCCGTGTAAACCAGCGACCTCAGTGCCTGTCTGGGAGCGGTTGGAGAATTTGGGACCGCTCCGTGACCGCCGGGACCGTAATCCCGCCGCACGGGCGGTCCGTAGCGAAATGGACGCGCCGGACGTGGTTACCTTCTTCGCGGGTCGGCTCGATCCGCGGCACACTCCCGGGAGGGGCCCCCGTCGGGATGGCCTCTGGCCGCGACTCCCGATGCCTGCGGGCCAAGGACGCTCGAACTATGGCCGACGGCGGGCGGACGGCCCGCGGAACGCTCGAAGAGCCGGATCATCGCGACTGGAGTCTCCGGGCATGGGCTGAACACCACGCTCGTGTACACCGCCTGGTGGCCCAAGCTCCCCTCGAACAGTCCGAGGAGCGTCCGTGCGGAGCGGTCAGCCTATGATGGTCGCCAGCCGCCAAGGCAGTGGGTCTGACTCGGCCGCGGGATTCCGACACTCAATTCTCTCCTGGCCGCCCAACTCGGCGAGCTTTGCCTCGAGGCTGGCCACGGTCAGGAGATCATCCCGCTCGGGGTTAGCCAGCTCCACAGCGGCGGTTCCGCCCGTCGCGGGAGACAGATCCACCAGCACGGCGTCGGCCAGATCACCTCACTCATCTCACTGTCCGGGCACTCAGCCTTACCAGTTCACATGCGCCAAAGCGCTGGTGCGGCCCACGCCGGTCGAGAATTTTGGGCGGGGCGCGCTATCACGGAGGGCGGCCAAGCCAGCCGTCCGTGGCTAGCTCACCCGGGCACATACATGGTGCGTTCGTTGCCAAAAGCGTGGGTACTTGCTCCTGGTGGGACGGTGCTAAGGGAGCCGTCATACCACCTTGATCGCGTAGCCGGCGTACGAGACCCACACATGCTTCTTCACGACGAAGCGCGCCCGGCGACCGAACTCTCCCGGCGAAATCCTCCCGGTACGCAGCTGCCAGAGCATGCGCATCAACCGAGGAGGCGTGACGGCCGGGCCAATGCCCACAAAGTCGTGGCCCTCGAGGTGGTGTCGGTACATCAACGTGCAAAGCTCATCCGGGGTGATGAACTGCTCCCAGGCGTGCAGGTCGGGTGGCATCCACGCCGTGAGGCGCCATTCCTGGACGAGCTTGATCACCACGAGCCTGCTCAATCGGGTGCGGTTGATGGTGTCGAAGACAAAAACCCCACCGGCCCTCAGAACCCGGGCGGTTTCGCTGATGACCGCGTCGACGTCACTGACGTGCTCGAGCACGTCGACGCAGCAAGCGATGTCAACGCTGCCATCCTCCAGAGGCAGCTTCTCGCCTGTGCCCGCACGATAGTCGACGCTCAGGCCGGCCGCGACGGCGTGGGAGCGTGCGGTGTCGAGCGATGACATCGATGGGTCGACGCCGATGACGTGAGCGCCCATGCGAGCGAACTCCTCGCTGCACAGCCCCCCACCGCACCCTATGTCCACCACCGTCTTGCCCGAAGGATCTACGCCGAGCGCTCTGAGTACCCGAGTGAA
>DATLTJ010000024.1:0-4626 GCA_035533655.1 Candidatus Acidiferrales bacterium
CAAGGGCTGACTCCGGCAGCTGGACTGGCAGCGGTCCTGATCACCTTGGGAGTGGTTCTGATGGTGAGCGGTCCGGCGCTGGCCAGGCGGCGGGCCCGGGAGCGGCTGGCGTAGGTCCCTCCTGGCTGAGGCGCGTGCCGCTCAGATTTCGCTGCGTGCCTGAAAACCAGTTGAGGATCCCCTGGGCCCCTGCCGCTTCGGCGAGGGTGCCGGCCTCATCCAATCGGACCAGTGCCCCGCCACGACGCCCGTCCTGGGCGGTAGATTCCGCCCAGGCCAGGATGCGGCCAGCCCCGGCCGCCAGCCCAGCTCCGGTCGCAGCGTTGCCGACTCCTCGAACTGGGTCAGCGCCGACTCCATCCGCCCCGCAGCCACATCGATGCACTCCAGATGGCGCACCACCTCGAATAGCGTGAGGAGACCGCCGGCTTCGCGCGTCCGCGCACATGCCCGTTGCAGCAGGGCGGTCGCTGCCTGGTTGTCCTCGCGCACCACCTGGGGGAAGGGGCCCATCCAGAAGAGCGCCTTGCCTTCGCCGCGGGCATCGCCGAGCTGCCGTTAGAGGTCCGCCGCCTACTCTAAAAGCTACAGTTCGTGCTGGTTCTCTTCGCCTTGCTGGATGAATCGGGCGTGCCGCTTACGACGGCCGGCGAGAGTGAGGGCGGTCTCCACTCCCTCCGACTCCCGCTCTCCGGTCGCTGCTGCAGAGGTGTCGCCCCCGGAGACGGCGCGTTCGTCAAGGGTCCACGCGCACGCCAACCACTCACCAAACGCCCAATTGGTAGTAGGTAACCTTGGCCCATCGGGCAGGCCGCGGCGGCGCAAGCGCTCGCCAGGCAGGTCGGAGATGCTGGCGAATTCTGCCCGAGCCCGAAGCAGAAGAGGATGCCGTCCGCGAAGAACATCAGGAATGTCACCAGCGGCAGCCCAATCAGCAGGCCAATTACGCTTGGCCCGCCCGCTGATCGGCCGCAGGCTCAGCGGCAGCGCTCAGAAGAGCACGGTCCGCATGCTGCCGATGCGCTTGAACCCAGTGCGCTCGTAGACCCGGATCGCCGTGTCGTTGAAATCATTGACGAAGAGGGTCACCCACTCGGTGTCGGCCAGCAGTTGGTGGCAGAGAGTCGCCATCGCCTTGGTGGCGCGACCCTGCCGGCGCAGCGTGGGGTCGGTCCAGACTCCCTGCAACTGGACCGCCTCCGGAGTCACTGAGGAGCACTCCGCCTTGAACACCACCCGGTCCCCCTCCATCCACACGTAGAGCCTTCCCCGGCGGATCAGGGCCAGGACTCGCTCCCGGTACCCGGTGGGGTCCACCGCCAGGGGGTCGAAGCCCACCTCCTCTAAGTGCATGGCGGCGCCAGCGCGCACCAGCTGTTCCAGCTCGTCCGTGCGGGCTCGCCGAAGGGGGGGCGGGTCGCTGGGCGCGGGCGCCACCGATCCCCGGTCCAAGGCGTAATGGGGCTGCTCCGCGCGCAGGGTTCGGACCGGCGGTAGCTGGGGGCCCAGCAGTTCTTGGAGCCGCGCCACCTGATCCTGGGGCCCAACCATCAGTTGAATCCAGGGCACATGGGGCCGGAGCGCCCTGGCCAGGGCCTCCAGATCGCGCGGGTCCGGGGCCCAGGGCACCACCAGCGGGCCGTGCATCACTACCCCGCGCAGGCGGCGGCTCATGGGGTGCTCGACTCCCAGCAAGGAGCCCTGGCGAAGGGCTCCCTGGCGGATCTCACTGCGCAGGAACACCGTGTCCAAGGGGTGCTCTTCCAGGCAGGCTTCGACCAAGGAGGAGTCGGACGCCCACAGCTGCCGAGTCCGGGGCTGGCGGTTGAGGGCCCGCCGGAGCATGGCGAGATTATGGACGGTCGGTAGTGGCTCCCGGGTCGATGCCCGAGGTCTGACGGAGACGCAGACCTACGATCAGGATCCAGAGTAACTCGAGCGCCAGGAAGGCTCGCTCGTAGAGCCCAGCAAGAGTGTGGGGTCGGAACTGGGTGTGACCGAGCAGCGCCAGCGGGATCACCGCGGCCACCGAGACCACCAGGTGCCAGGGGTGGAGGGGGCGTAGCTGGGCAAAATGGCGGCCCTCAACCGAGAGCACGATGGTGCCGATCACGGCGCTGAGGAAGGCGATGAACGCTACGGCCAGATGCACCTGGCCCGCGGCGGTGACCGGGTACCCGGGGGGGTCGTCGGGAAAGAAGGCGAGGATTCCCGACCCGACTCCCCAGACGGCGAGAAATGCCACCCCTACCCGGAGGCGGTTGCTCCCGGCCGCAACCCGCAGCAGCGCTGCGGCGAGAGCCAGGGAGAGGGCACCACGGAGCAGGAAGTTGAGGTCCATCAGCCAGGAGTAGGGACCCACGCCGTAGTCGCTCTCGGCACGGTGGAGGAGGCTCAGGTCGGGTCGCAGGAAGGCCAGCAAGACGTCGATGAGTAGGTAGAGCACGACCCCGCCAACAGCGATTAGCGCGAGTCGAGAGGTGGTGATCCTGGGTGGGCTGGTCGCAGTGGCCGCGGTCATGTTCAGTCCCCATTTCCGCTGTCCGGTCGGCTCTGGTGACCTGCAGCCCAGCCGACCCCAGATGGCGCCTGGAGCGTAACAGTCCTCAATAGTGACTGTCAACGATGATGACGATCTTTTAATCCGCGCTATCCTCAGAGGGTGACCGAACCCCGTCGCCCAGCCGCGGCCGCGGCCCAGCCCCACCTGGTGGTGCTCCTCGCGCGCGGCGCCGGAGAGTACCGGAAGGCGGTGCGGGGACGGCTCAAGCGTTCTGGTTTTGACGACGTTCCTCGCTCTGGCAGCTGGCTGCTGACGGCCCTGATCGAGTCCCCCGCGACGGTGGGAGAGCTAGCCGTCAGGCTCGGCACCACCAAGCAGGGGCTGAGCCGGCTGAGTGACGCGATGGTGGAGCGTGGCTACCTGCGCCGCAGTTCTGACCCCTCAGATCACCGCTTGGTCCGCCTCTCCCTGGCCCCGCGCGGTCAGTCCGCCGCGGAGTGCATCTTCGCCGCCGTGGCCGAAGTGGATCGGGCGGTCAATCGGCGCGCCGGGCGCGGGGGTCGAGCCGCAGCTGAGCGGGCGTTGCGCGCGGCGTTCGGCGCGCCAGATCAGCCCTAGCCGACGACTACTCCGGAGGTGACGGAGGCTCCGGCAGCAACCCGGCGGCATAGCGGAAGTCGGCGAAGTACGCGTGAGCGACCCGATCGATCAGGTCGTGACTGAGCTCCGCTGGCTTCCCCAGATAACGGGCCGTGCTCACGATCTGACCCACCAGGTCGCGAGGTTGGCAGCCTCGGAGCGGGCGCCTCTCCGGGGCGTAGTGGGTCGAGAGCAGGTAGTCCACGGCGGTGTCGTCGAAGGTGACCCCGCTGTCGCGGCAGACCTGGCGGAAGATGGCGCGGAAGTCGTCGGGACCGGGGTCTCCCACCAGCACCTTGTAGCGCACCCGACGCAGGAATGCCTCATCGACCAGCTCGGAGGGGTCGAGGTTGGTGGAGAGCAGCAGGATGGTGGCGTAGGGGACGCTGACCGTGGTCCCGGCCCGGGCGATGTTGAGGTGGTCGACACCGGTCTCCAGGGGCACGATCAGGCGGTTCAGGATCTCGCGGGGAGAGATCACCTGGCGGCCGAAGTCGTCGACATGGAAGATCCCGCCGTTGGCCTTCACCTGGAGCGGCGCCTCGTAGAAGCCGAGCACCCGGTCGAAGGCCGGCTCCAATTGCTGCGCCCGAAGCTCCCCTCCGGTGCGAACCACTGGCCGATAGACCAGGGTCCAGCGCCGGTCGTGAACGATGGGTGGCCCCTCCACCGGGCGGTGGTGGATGGGGTCGAACACCCGGACCACCTCTCCGTGAACGTAGAGAGCGTGGGGGATGAAGATGGGATTGCCCAGCACGGCGGCACAGGCATCCGCGATCGAGCTCTTGCCGTTGCCCGGTGGTCCGAACAGAAAAAGTGCCTGGCGGGCGGTCAGGGCTGAGCCCACGACATCGACGACCGATCTGGGGAGCACGAGGTCGCCCAGCGCCTGCTTCATGGATCGAGCGCTCACCGCTGCGGAATCGGTGGCGAGGCTGCGGGCGCTCGCCAGGTACTCGTTGATCGGTACCGGGGCCGGTCCCGCGTACTGACTCAGTTGCAGCGTCTCGCGGGCGCGCTCCCGGCCCGACGCGGTCAGCGTGTATTCCAGCCCCTCAGCGAAATCCTCGTGAGCTTTGGTGGCGGTACGGGCCCCGGTGGTGCCGCAGAACCCTTCCTTGGTGAGGAAGGCGACCGCCTCACTGGTCACCGGCCAAGGCAGGCAGACCAGCGTGCCCAGCTCCCGGCCGAGAACGTTGCCGTTGAAGTAGAGGATCTTGAGGACCAGGTCGCAGATGAATGACAAAGGCAGGCCCAGGTCGGCGAGTGACAAAGGTGGTGGGGGGCAGAAGGCCGGCCCCTCGGTACTGGCCGGCGGCACTGTCTCGCGGCCCACGGCCGTGCCCGACCGTGACGACGGCGGAGGCGGAGCGGGTCGCCGAATTGGTTGGGTGGTCATGGTTATCCGTGCTCGCGCAATCTACCGGCTGGCGGCCGTCCGCGGCTCGAAGCGGTCGTCGTGAACTCGTAATCTGCGCTCCGAA
>DATLTJ010000025.1:0-38086 GCA_035533655.1 Candidatus Acidiferrales bacterium
GTCAGCCAGCCCAGCGTCGCTGCCGGATCTTGGTCCAACAGCGACTGGAGGATGAAGCGCCTCTCACCCACTCTCAGGCCGACTCCGATCTCCGCCGAGGCGCGGGCGAGTGCGGCCTTGGTAAGGATCAGCCCACTGCGCCCCGGCACCAGCACCGCCTCGATCGCATCGCTAGCCTCAGTGTCAGGACCGACGGGAGGTGGAGCCTCCCGGAACCCCAGGGAGGGTCTCTCCGGCGAGATGAGCATAGTCGCCTCCGCGTAGATGGCGTCCAGTAAAAGGTCCGCCCAGGCGCGCTGCGCTCCGTCGCCGAGGTTGGACACCTGGAGCAGATACGGGGGCATCCAGGTCGCGATGTGCTCCCAAAAAAGTACCTCCCGAGCCCGCTTCACCGGGGACTGCCAGCTTGGGCCGGCCGGCGCCGCCTCGGCGTCGAGCAGTGCCCCATACAGTCCCGCGATCGAGGCGAGATGGTCCGGCTCGGCCGGGGGAATCATGCCGAGCACGCGCCAGAACCCGGCGACTCTATCTGCGGACTCACCACCAAGCATCCCGTCAGAGGACAGATAGCGGGCGGCGTAGGGCGGCAGCTGGAGCACGAACAGCTCGGTCTGAGACACCGGGTCTAGGTCGGGCAGTCGCAGGGCCCGGCTCAGCGAGCGGTGAGGCCCTGAGATCTCTGAGATCGACCCGAGCGCTCGCCAGAGTTCGCCTCTAAGTGCATTCGTCACGGTTCTCAGCGCCGACTCGGGTCGGCCAGGAGGTAGGCCTCCTTTGAGGGCTTGAGAGGTCGCATCAGCCAGCGGGGCCGGCGACTTCCGTCGGGCGACACCGTCGACGCCGGCCGGGTCAGCTCCAGCCAGCGTGAGTACGCCCTGCGGGCGAGCTCGGGATCGGCAAAGACATCCCCGTGCCGATCACTGGCCTCGGCGCGACGGACCCTCACCGCCTGGTGCCAGCAGTGCATCCCAGAGATAGGGTCGGGGTGAACGGGAAAGGTCAGGTTCTGGTGCACCCCGACATCAGTCCACCAAATTCGCCGAGTGTCCGGATCGCTGGACTGGTAGGGACCAACCGTGCTTTGCGGACGGATGCTCCAGCTCTCCTCTCCACGGGCCAGTTCGACGGTGCGCATCATCTGGTTCTGGCCCTGTGCTTGACTACTCGGCTTCCAGCGCCCCATGTGATGGCTGCAGGCAACCACACCGGGTCGGATGCCCTCGGTTACCCATGCTTTGGCCACGAAGTGACCGATCTCGGTCTCAACCCGGATCAGCTCCCCCGCTTTCAGTTGGAGTCTGCTGGCGTCCTGCGGATGGATCCACACCGGGTTCGTATGGGCGATCTCGTCCAGCCATTTCGAGTTAGCCGACCGAGTGTGGATCTGGGTCGGCAGCCTGAACGTGGAGAGCAAGACCAGCTGGTCGGGGTCGAGGGCGCTCGGGTGAACGTGGCTGCGGATGTAGGAGGGAATCGCATACTCCGGCCACCCCCAATCTGCCAGCGTTTCAGAGTAGAACTCCAGCCGTCCGGAAGGGGTGGGGAAGCCGCGCAGGACGCGGTCCCCGTCCCTGATCCCCGCTGGCCGCCGTCCGTCCTGGTCGGGCTCGGGGTCTCCGACGGGCACGATGTTGCTGGTAGGCGGCTTGGGTGCCCGCGTGTAGACCCGGCCGAAGCTGTCCTCGGCGATCTCCTCCAGTTCCGTCTTCGGGACCACCTGTTGGTGCACCGGCCCAACCTTGCGGGATATCTCGAATGCGCCGTACCGGCGCATGAACTGGAGGGGGGTCAGGCCCTCCGAAGCCGCTCGCTCTGGCAGTCCGGGCACGGAGTTCTCAAAGATCCAGCCGTAGTAGTCGTCCACGGTCAGCTTCTCACCGGGGCGCTGGGGCGACTCGAAGTACTCGCGGATACCGAGAGCGCCATCAGGATCGATTCGCCACGAGAGCTCGATCCAGAACTCGTTCTCCTCCCAGACCTCGCCGGGATTGGCCTGGCGGGTGTCGGTCAGCACCTCCCCCGCCCGCTCCCTCGCCACCCTCAATACCGGTTGGCGGAAGCCTATCCACTGGCCGTCGTACTGCTCGTAGGAGTGAAGGTCGTGCCGCTCGGGGCCGTGGCCCATCGGCAACACGAAGTCGGCGAAGAAGGCGGACTCGTTCCAGGTCGGGGTCAGGGCCACATGGCAGCCGACCTTCTCCTCGTCGGTGAGGGCCTCGATCCAGCTGAAGCCGTCGGGGTTGGTCCAGACCGGGTTGTAGACCCTGGTGAAGTAGACCTCTAATCTGCCACGACCCTCGCGCAGGAAGTGTGGCAGGAGGAACGACATTTCGTTCATCGCTAGCGGATACTCCTCGGGCCAGGTGAGTTCGTTCCACTGCTTGGGGTGGGGCGGTAGGTAGGGCGGTCGGGGGACGAACTTATTCCAGGCGTTGGGGAATGTCCCGCCCTCTGTCCCAATCGCACCAAGTAGAGCGTTGAGCAGAACCAGGGTGCGGGAAACCTGCCAACCTCCGAGGTTGGCCGCTGCCGCCGACCGCCACGTGTGGGTGCTAAGCCGGGTGCCGGCCTTCGCCACCACCTCCGCCACCTCGGCCAGCACCTCGGCATCGAGTCCCGACTCTCGGGCCGTGAACTCGAAGGTGTATTCCGCGTACAGGGTCCGGAGCACCGCCTGGAAGTTGGCGAAGGTGGATTCCTGGTCGGGATGGCAGCTCACCATGTACTGCTGCCAGTTCCACCAGCGCTCGACGAAAGCCTCGTCGTACTGGCCGGTCTGGATCAGGTGATTGGCGATTGCGAGGTTGATCGCAGCTTCGCTACCAGGCTGGGGAGAGAGCCAGTAGTCGGCGTGGGTGGCGCTGTTGGAGAGCCGAATGTCGACCACAATCAGCTTCGCGCCCCGGGCCCTGGCCTCGATGATCCGTTGGGCGTGGGGATTGAAGTAATGGCCGGTCTCAAGGTGAGAGCTGATCAGCAGAATCACCTTGGCGTTGGCGAAGTCGGCGCTGGGTCTGTCCATCCCCGCCCAGTAGTGCCAGCCGGCCCGCCCCGCGCTGGAGCAGACGTTGGTGTGGGAATTGTGGCCATCAACCCCCCAGGCGGCCAGCACGCGCTCGGTGAAGCCGTCCTCGCCGGGCCGGCCGAGGTGGCACATGATCTCGTTTTGCCGCCCCTCCACGATCGCTCGGCGTATCCGATCGGCCAGCTCGTCCAGGGCCTCGTCCCAGCTGACCCGGACCCACCGCCCCTCGCCCCGCCGTCCGGCCCGTTTCAGCGGGTAGAGGACACGGTCGGGGTCGGTGACCTGGTTGATCGTCGCCGGCCCCTTGGCGCAGTTGCGTCCCCGGGAACCCGGGTGCTCTGGGTTGCCCTCGAACTTGCGCACCTGCAGGGTGTCCTTGTCCACATAGGCGAGCAGACCGCAGGCCGACTCGCAATTGAAGCAGGTGGTGGGGACCAGGGTGTAGCGGCGCTCCTCGCGCCGCGGCCAGGCTCGTGACTCCAACTCCACCCAGTCATTCCAGCGCTCCTTGGGCGGGAAAGCCGCCAGGGTGACTCGCGAGGGTCCCGGATAGAATGTCTCGCCGCGGGCGGCCGCCTCCTCCCGCGCCGCGCTCACCAGCTGGGCCAACTCTCCCAGATCTTCACTCATCACTCATCTCCATGAGTCAGTCATCACTCACGCCAGGGGTACCGCTTGGCCGGCCTGGACGTAGGCGTGCTCTTGGCCCAGCAGTCCCAGCAGCGCCAGCACTGCGGCTGGCCAGCCGAGTGCGGGGGCAAATACCGCCGCTAGCACCAGCGCCGACCCCACCCACCAGGCCCATCCCAGCCGCCCCCGCAGCATCAGGCTCACCGCCAGACGGGCGTGCTCAGTGGGATGCTCGATCAGCACCTCGGCCGCCTGCAGCAGCAGCCCGACGAGGGCTGCTCCCGCCAGGGCGTAGGCGAGTGGCCTGGCCACCGACGAGGCGGTGGCTGCCGCCACCAGCAAAAGGGCCGCCGAACCGGCCAGCAGCGACTGCACCAGTAGCGTTGGTGCGAGCAGCGGGCTCTGCCAGAGGTCCCGGCCCTTGGCCTGGGCGAACAGGAACGCGGTGTAGACCGCAGTCATCGCCGAGAGCGGCAGCCCAAAGATGGCAATCACCCGCTCGGCACTGCCGGCTCCGGTGATGCCGGCACCCAGCTGGGCGACCAGGACCGCTCCGTACCCCGCGATCACGAAGCCACCCCGAACCAGCCAGCTGCGCCACTGGGGGTGAGTGAACAGGAGATAGAACCGCAGCGGGTGGGTGAGGTCCCAAACGAGCAGCAGTCCCGTGAGGCTCAGCATCGCCAGACCCAGGCTAGGGCCGGTCAGCCGCAGCACCGGCGACTGCCAGTTGACCAGCCCCCCCAGGGCAAACAGGAGGATGACCAGATAGCTGCCGGCAGAGACGCTCTTGGTCCAGGTGTATAGGCTGACCCGCCAGCCCCAGGGGCTGGCGTGGCCAACGTCATAAGAGAGCAGCGCGGCGGCGGACGAGTTCGAAGTTCGCGGATTGCCCGCCTCGATCAAGTGGGCTCCTCTGGGGATCTGGCTGAAGGCGTAGGTGTCACCCTCGGGGCGCCGCGCTGCGAGCGGATCCAGGGTCGCCTCGTGGGCGCCTTTGTAGAACAGCTTGGGCTGGGTACCCTTCTCCGGGCGTCGCACCTGCACCGACTGCCGCTGCACCAGCCGAGCCACCTTGGAGCTGGGGTCGGAGAGATTGCCGACCATGATCGCCTCGGTGGGGCAGACCACCACGCACGCCGGCTCCAGCCCGACCTCCAGGCGGTGGGCGCAGAAGTTGCACTTCTCGGCCGAGAGGTCCTCGGGGTTGATGAAGATGGCATCGTAGGGGCAAGCCGCGATGCATGCCTTGCAGCCAATGCAGATCGACTTGTCGAAGTCGACAATGCCATCGCCGCGCCGGTACATGGCCGCCGTAGGACAGGCGGCTACACACGGTGGATCGTCGCACTGGTTGCACCGGGTCACCTGGAAGCTCCGCCGCACCTGGGGAAAGATCCCTATGTCCACCGATTTCACATAGGTGCGGGAAACTCCCACCGGTACCTGGTTCTCCGACTTGCAAGCGGTCGTACAGGCGTGGCAGCCAATGCAGCGGTCCTGATCGATGACCTTCGCCCATTGAAGCGGAGGTTGCGCTGCTGGATCGGCCACCAAACGAGCGTAGGCCGCCAGTCAGCCTGCGGCTACGGCTCAGCTGATGATGAGCTTATCAGCATCGCTTATGCCTGGCGGGCAGATCCCTCGGCGATCGCCAGCAGTCGCCGCTCAACCGGGCTCAGCCGGCGGCCCACACTCCACACGGCGCGAAACGTGCGACGCAGATCCAGCTCGCCAACCTGAACAGTTACCAAGTGCTGGGTGGCGAGCTCCTCCGCCACCGCCAGCGAACTGACCACGGCCGGTGCCTCGCCGCGGCGAGCGGCCGCAAAGATGGCCGCCGTGGACCCCAGCTCCAGCTGGGTCATGGTCTGGAGTCCGTGCCTTGCGAGTTGGTCTTCCAGCACCTGCCTGGTGCCTGAGCCCGCCTCTCGCAAGACCAAGGGCGTCGCCGCGAGTTCTGCCGGAGAGACCAGGCTGCAGCGCCGAGCCCAGGGGTGGTCTCGGGAGACCACCAACACCAGTTGGTCCCCTCCGACCCGTCGAGCACGGAGGGCGGATAGCGGGCCGGACGTACCTTCCACGAAGCCAATGTCCGCGGAGCGCCCAAGTACCGCAGCGATTACCGCAGCCGAGTTGGTCACGCGAAGCGTGATCGACACCTGCGGTGCAGCGTGGCGAAGAGACAGCACCCAAGCTGGCATCAGGTGATCGGCGATGGTCAACGACGCAGCGACACGAAGGCGCCCGGTGGACCGATCGCGAAGCGCTTCCGTAGCTGCCGACAAAGCCACTGCGGCATCGACAACGCGGCGCGCATGTTCCGCGACCGCCCAGCCGTCAGCAGTGAGCCGGGTGCCGGATGGGCCCCGTTCCAGCAGGCGCAGTCCCAGGCGACTCTCCAAGAGGTTCATTCTGGCGGTGACCGCTGGCTGCGAGAGTGAGTGGGCACGGGCGACACTGGAGATGCTGCCCATCTCTCCCACCGCGAGCAGCATCTCCAGCGACTCAAGGTCCGGAGCAGGCCGCGTCACGTGCATCCGCTCAGCCTAGTCGCTCGCAGGCGGCCCCTCGTATCGGGCAGCCACCGGAGTAGGTCCGGTTACCGCTAGCTCCGAGGCGGAGGCAGCCGACCTTCAGGCCGAACTCAACGAGTACGGTTTACTCAGCTCCGGTTCTCTCAGAAGCATTGAGGCAATTCGCTGCCAGAGCTTGCCCGTGCACTGGTGAAGGCGCGCATCGCCAAGGATTGGACGCAGCGCCGCCCCGCGGACCAGTTGGGAGTGGTTGAGCGGCAGATCCAACGATATGAGGCGACCGGCTACACGTCAACCAGCCTGGCCCGGTTGGGCAATATCGCTGCGGCTCTCGGTGCCGAGGTGCGCTAGGTCGTCACTCTCGGCGCTGCTGCCGCCTGACCACAACCTAGGCGAACAGAGCCGGACCCTGGCGGTCGTCGAGGCCCTGGATCAGTCCCCAGGTGACTTCGCTACCTACTCTGGCGAACCATACCGGAGAGTACATGGAACGACAGAAAAATCCAGTGTCAGCGGTTCGAACCCGCCCCTCGGCACCAGATTTTGATCTCACATCGACGAGCAACAACTACTTCGTCGTGCGATACATGATCTTGTCGGTGACCCGACCGAGCTCGCACCACCGCCAAGCACTTCCTTACGAGCGTCCCTGGTTTGGCCGCTGCCGCCGGGTCTGGGCCACGGAGAGCCCAGCACCGCCCTCCGCGCTGATCACCCTGGCGGCGCCTCCCGGCTCAGCGGTGCCGGTCGGGGGCCGCGCGGGGGACGACCAGGATGGCGGCGATCGCCGCCGGCGGCGGGATTTGCGCGCGGTCCTCGCGGATCCCGGCCAGGTGGAGAGCGATGGCCTCTGCCATTTGGCGCTTGATTTCGGCCCGCGTCCGGCCAACCGTGATGCACCCTGGAAGATTAGGCACATAGGCCGAATACCCTGTCCGGGTCGGCTCCACGATTACGACGTAGCCGAGGTCGGTGCGCGCCGAGGCGGTCGCGGTTCCTCGTCCTCTTGGAGCGGGCAGGCCAGCCGCCCGCCGGAAGCTTGCCATCGTGCCCGGAGCCAGCTCGTCGTCGAGGGTGTCAGGCACCGTGATCCGGCCCCGCTTGCGCAGGTGGGAGAACTGGCGGTGGCTGCCGACGACCTGCCCAACCTCGGACCAGCCGTCGCGTTCTAGGGCGGGGATCACGGAGCGCACCTTCGCCGGGCCCCAGGCCTTTCCGGTACCGCGGCGCTAGTCGAATGCACATCTCCCAGGGTAGCGCCTTGGACGGAAACCGCGAGTCAGTCGCGGCACCAGCTTCAGCCGGCAGCCGCTGACCGACCGCCGCCGACCGGTGTCGAGGTCGGCCCGGATCGTCACTAACTAACGGTTGGGTGATGGACGACCGGGTCCCGTGGACCTTCAGGGGCGGGGGCAGGACCCATCCGGCGCGGGTACTGAACCGTAAGGCCAAGGCGCAGCTCGCGCAGTTACTGCAGCAGGGCCGCAGTCCGGTCGATTTCCTCGCTCGATCCCAGAACCACTAGGAGGTCTCCGGCCTCTGGGTGCTGGGTCGGACCTGGGTTCACGTCGCGCGTACCGTCGGCTCGCCTCAGAGCCGGCAGACGGCCGGTGCCAGACTTGAGCAGACCGGCTTGCTCGAGGGTCTGACTCTTTCGACAACATTCCGCCGGTACCACCATCTCTTCCACTCCAATCTCTCCGCCGCCGGATAGCAGAGTGTCCATCACTTCCACAACGGCTGGTCGCAACGCCATCTCCGCGATGCGATGGCCCGCCATCCGATGATGTATCGGATCACGGCGCAGACCACTTATCTGATGCCGACTCTGATCGCCACCTTCGCGCTCAACTTCCAGCAGGGCATTGGACTGTACTGGGTCACCCAAAGTCTCGTGATGGTGATCCAAGTCTTCTCGATGATGGGCTGTGGAGGTCTTCAGGTCCCTCCGTGGTTCCCTGGCGCGGGCTGGCGACCCGGAGACACGCGGTAACCGCAGGGCCGCGTCTGGTTCATTCGGGTCGTCCCAATCTACGGACTTGCGCGCGTTAGGAGCTCGACCGAGGTACCGTTTCTGGGGACGGCGGACCGCAGATCAGTGGGGCCATCGGAATCCGCCGCGGCAGTAAGGGGTAAGCACAAGTGGACGAGAGCCAGAACAGCGGCCCGCGACGGTTCTGGGGCAGTGCCTTGGTGCTGAAGTCTCTGGTTGTCTTGGGCATCGCTCTGGTGACCGGGACCATTGCCTACACGTTTGTTACTCACAACGCTGGGGTTAGCGTGCTCTCCGGGAGCGCCTATTCTGTACCGGATCAGATCGGAGCGCAATCGGGCGGCGTGGCCTATGCCGTACCGATCGACGTTTCCTGGCTCGGGCTCCACGGCGACTGGCATTCCGGAAGTCGTCCCTCCTGTCTGCCGCCCACGGGGGAGATCGAGCACGTCAAGTTTGGAGTGGTGCCCTTCACGTTTCAGGGGGGGACCGCAATTCGTAGTGGTCTGGGTTTCCTGCGCCGGGTAAGCGCCGTCTGCAGGCCGGCCTCGACCGAGACGGTCGCGGTCAAACGGCCGCGGTGGTCAGCTCGGGCGCCTGGGCCTCGCTTGACACCAGTTCCTCCGCCCCGGCCGGATCGCCGCTCAGCTCGTCCAGCGTGAGGCCGCTGGGCTCGGGCAGGAGACGCGTCAGGAGGATCCCCATACCGGCCGTTCCGGCCGCAATGGTCATCACCCCCGCGAGTCCGAGGCTGCCGCTGACCAGAGGGAAGGTCAACGTGCCCACAAACGCCCCCAGCTTGGCGAGGCCCGCCGAGATGCCGTGCCCGGTGGTGCGGGCCGAGACCGGATACAGCTCGCTGGCCATGAGAAAGGTCGTGGTATTGGGTCCGAACTCGGTGAAGAAGTAGCTGAGTCCGTAAACCAGCACAAAGGGCACGATCAGGGTGGTCAGCCCCGGGATCACCCCGATCGCCAGAAAAGCCAAGCCCATGACCGCGAAGCCGATGTACTGCAGCCGGCGGTGGCCGATCCGGTCCACGGTGAGAAAAGCCAGGAGGTACCCCGGCGCCGCCGCCACCGTGAAGATCAGCAACGCAATAGCGGTGTCGGTGGTCAAACTGGCGTGCGGTGCGACGGCCTTCAGGATCAGGGGCGTGGAGATGGTGTTGCCGTAGAAGGCGTAGTCGAACATGAACCAACACCCGGCCGTGCCCAGCAGCAGGGTCAGGTAGCGTGGGTTGGCGAGGAACTGGCGCAGAGTTAGTTTGATCTGGCGCCGGGCCACCTCGGTCCCCGCGTCGACGACCCCCCGCGTGTAGCGACGCATGGCCACCGCGGCGTCGGCCGCCCGACCTTGCACCTGGGCCCGGAAGCGGGGCGATTCGGGCAGGGTCCGCCGAAGGTAGATCACCGCCAAGGCGGGAATCGCACCCAATCCCAACATCAGCCGCCAAGCGAGGTCGTGGTTGACCCCGAGGCTCAGGATGACCAGCGCCACCAGGGGCCCCGCTATCAGCCCCAGGGCCTGCATCGAGAAGACCATGCTGACTAGTCGGCCCCGGTTTTTGCGGTTGGAGTACTCGCTCATCAGCACCGCGCTGACCGGGTAGTCGCCCCCG
Source organism: Candidatus Acidiferrales bacterium (assembly GCA_035533655.1). GTDB lineage: Bacteria > Chloroflexota > Dormibacteria > Aeolococcales > Bog-877 > Bog-877. Next base: position 9,807 of record DATLTJ010000025.1, read on the forward strand.
ATCCCGATGCCCAAGACAAACCGCCAGGCGATCAGCCAAACCAGGTTGGGTGCCAAAGCACTGCCCACGGCGGCGACCGCCATGATCGCCGCCTCCAAGCCATAGATCTTCTTACGCCCGAAGACGTCGGCGATTCGTCCGAACACAGTGGACCCGACGAACGCCGCCAGCAGAGCGGTGCTCCCCACCAGCCCGATCATGACCGCCGAGGGATGGTATTCGACCTTGATCAGGGCCAGAGCGGTCCCAATGATGAACAGGTCGTACGCATCGGTGAAAAATCCGGTGCCCGCGGTGAGCACCGCTCGCAGATGAAAGCGGCTCATCGGCGCCTCGTCCAGGGCCTCGATTACCCCCCTGGCGACGGTCGTCTGCGCCACAGCTCGATTCTCAGCGGAGGTTATTACGAACTAGTTAAGAAAATCAGTCGGGAGAGCCGCGCTCTCCTCACTTCAGCCAGGCGCGCCGGCGATCTCGACGGCGCGCGCTCGCGACCGGCGCAGAGTCCCGGCGCGAGCCGGCAGGGCCCGTTCGCCGGGGAAGAGCAGGCCGCCTGAGAGTGCGAGGAGGTCCGAGGCCAGCGCATTTCCAGTGATCGGAGCCCGATCGCCGCGGTCGATCCCTTCTCTGCGCCATCGCCGCAGGACCGCCCGATGGCGCTCCAAAGCGGCGGGGAACTGAGTCCGGACCACTACCTCAGTGACCAAGGCAGTCCGAATGTCGGCCCAGGCCAGGACTGTCCAGGTGAATTGGCAGAGTCGCTCCCGGGCAGAGAGGTCGGGGTCGGCCAGCTCGCGCCGCCGCCGACCCGGCCAGCAGCGGCGGCGGCGTGGAGGGCGGGCGGCAACTCCTGCTTGCCGGAGAGGTCGCTGGGGAACGCCCTTTATTGAATCCCGCTGGCACCCAGACGTGAGCCACGGTCAGGTTCGGTGGCCCCTGCCCGCCGACTCCCAGGCGACGGTGATCAGCCTCTCGCGGCTTTCCCAACGAGCCGGAGCAGCCATCTTGGGCATCTCTGCAAACGAGGGCCGCGCCAGCATCCGTCCAACTGGCGGTCGGCCGGCGTTCTCATCAGCCGGTCGGAGCCCTGCCCCCATCGAGCCCCGGTCGATTGCTCGGGCGCTCCAGGACGGTGTCCTTGCCGCGGAGGATCCTGCCACCGGTCGCCGCGATCAGCCGGGCCGCCTCCGGACCTCCCCCGGACCAGCTCGCCACATAGCCAAAGCTGTAGTCGGAGCTGTCGACCCCGAGTTCCTGGCAGACGAGGTACGCGACGCTCTCGGCCTCCAGTTCGGCCAGCGCCCGCGAGCCCTGGAAGGCCGGGCCGTGCAGCACCGCGTGACCGAGCTCGTGGGCTAGGGTCTTGAGCTGGTGGGCCGGGGGCAGGTTCTCCTGAACCCGGATCCGGTGGAGGGCGTGCGAGCAATCGCCATTCCGGCTGCCCCAGAGTGAGGTGAACTGGACCTGAAAATCCAGTTCCAGGGCCCGCTGCGCTAGCCTCGCCAGCTCCGTCCCGGACGCCTCCCCGGTCAGGGTTCGCACCGGTTGAGGCAGCTCGACGCCGTCGGTCTGACGGAGGTCGAAGACTCGAGCGACCCGGAAACCCAGCACCGTGGGTGGGACCCGATCCTCGCCCTGCGCGACTTCCCGCACCGCGAGGCACGGCGCCAGAATCCGGATGGCTCGCTCTCCTTGGCGGACCTGCCGACCCAGGCGCAGCCAGCTCCGGTAGCCGGCAACCCAGGTGGCGTCTGGTCGCTGCCTCAAAATCAGCACCTGGTTCTGAAAGCTGTATCGATGGAACCGGCGGCTCGACTGCAACCAGGTCGCCCAGGCCGTCGACGAGGTCAGGTCCAACACTCCCTGGGTAAGTTGGCTCAGCAGTTCGGTCTTGGCCTGCCGAGGGTCACCGGAGGCTGGCTCTGCCGAGGCAGACGGGGATGTGCTGGCCATGCCCAGCTAGTCCGGCCAGCAGCCGGCAACGGGGCGGGGAGAGCGCTGCGGTCAGTCTTGGATCACGATCTCTAGGTCCCGGTAGGCGGCCCGGAGCCGGGCGGTCACCGTCTGAGAGTCTCGCCCGTGGGCGAAGATGAAACCGAGGTAGCGGTCGCCTTCGGGGAGCGGCACGATGCGCCCGCCCAAGGGCACCGACACCTCGACCGCATCGATCCCGGGCAATCCCAGCACCTTCTCGCGGCCCCCGACCGAGTGCAGCGTGCCCGCCCCGGGAATCGGCATCATCATCACTCCCCGGGTACCCACCTCCAGTTCCAGGTCTCCCAGCTCCTCGCCGAGCGCCGCCAGCAGCACGATCTCCTCCAGGCTGCGTCCCGATCGGAAGTGGAGCACTGCTGAACAGCGCCCGCCGATCGAGCGGGAGGCCAGATCGATCACGCAGGGGCGCTTACCACCGAGGCGGAGCTCCGCGTGGACCGAACCGTCAGTCAGCCCGAGGGCACGGGTTGCCGCCTGGACTGCTCTCGCGACCTGGCTCAAGCGGACCTTCGGCAGCTCGGAGGGCACGGTGTAGACCGTCTCCTCGAAGAAGGGCCCGTCCAGGGGTTCAGGTTTGTCGAAGACGGCGAGGACCCGGAGGGAGCCGGCCACCAACACTCCCTCAACCGCCACCTCTGGTCCCGCCACAAACTCCTCCACCAGCAGCGGGATGCCCTCCCCGGCGGTGGTGCACGGCGGATCAGCCGCCAGCGCCTGGCGAATGCGCTCACCTGCCTCGAGCAGCTGGGGGAGGTCGTCCACCCGGATCACCCCGCGACTGGCGGCCTGATCGAGTGGCTTGATCACGGCGGGGAACTCGACCGGTCCCGGGTCAGCGCCGGCCGGCCACAGCCACCAGCGGAGCTGGCCCACCCGCCCGGCTTGGAGACGCTCGCGCAACGCCAGCTTGCTGCGAGTGACCGCCACGGCGCCGACCGGACTTCCGCGCCGACCCAAGCGCTGGGTGATATGGGCCGCCGCCAGGACTGCTCCGTCGTCGACGGGAACCACCGCATCGAACTGGAGCCCGCCCGCCCGGTCGGCGACGCACCGGGCTGCCGCTACTGGGTCGTCGAGGTCGATCACCAGCTCCTGGCCGGGATGCAGGTGACCGAGCGTCGATCCCTCCTCACTGGCAACTACCACCTCCAGCTGGAGGCGTCGCGCCGCCTCGAGGAAGGCCGCGGCACGGTAGGTCCGAGTGGGGAGGATCAGCAGCACCCGCCTCGACATTGCCTCAGACTAGAGCTCATGGTGCCTCAGCCCCCCGCCGGATTGCCGCGTCTCGAGCTGCAGGAGCACGCCGCGGGCCGGATTAGGGCCTTCCGCGAACGCCAGGGCCACCCGGAGGCCTGGATATCGGTCGGCCCCGGGGGCCTTCAGGGAGATCACCTCACCTTCACCTTCGCCCTGGTCGAGCCGGGCGAGGCGAAGCCGGACGAGGTTCTAGTGGAGGGGGCGCCCGATATCCTCTTCGTCGCTCCCCGGGTGATTTCACGTCACGTAGTGGGGTCCGAGGTGAAAGCGGACCCGATCTCGGGCGCCCTCAGCCTGGAGACGGGATACAACCCGGACGCGGACCCGCTGGCGCAGGCGGTGCAACAGCTACTCGACACGGAGATCAACCCGGCGGTGGCCGGCCACGGCGGCTACATCGGCCTGCTCGACATCGCCGACGGGGTGGCCTACGTGCAGATGGGCGGCGGCTGTCAGGGCTGCGGGCTAGCGGAGGTCACTCTGTCCCAGGGGGTGCGGCGGACCATCGTCGAGCGGTTCCCCGAGATCGTGGAGGTGGTGGACACCACCGACCACGCCTCGGGCACCAACCCCTACTACGAACCTTCCAAGAAGTAGCCCGCAGGTAGCCGGCCTCCTAGTTGCCCTCGCCGACACTCTGCGCCAGAGCAGCGCCGGCCCCGACAGCCAACGGGACCGCCAGGCAGCTCGCTGGTACCTCGGAAATCACCAGATCAGCGGCCCGGTGGCGGTCGGCGATGCGGTGGGCGTCATCGAGAAGTTGCAGCCTCTCCTGAAGTCGGTCCATCGCGTCCAGGGCGGCCAGCGCCAGCTGGCGCACCTCAGTGTCCTCGAGTTGGGCGACGGAATCGACGGCGGCCGCTAGAAGTCCGGCAGCCTGCTGGCTGCACTTGGCTCCTGCTGCCAGGCGGCCGCGCTCCGAGTCGGTCAGCACGTGGAATCTAACGCGGGTGGAGGAGGCAAGTTTCACCGCTGGCACAGTTCGTCCCGGTGTCGGGCCGCGGAGAACCAGCCAGAGACTTCGCGACGAGGCGCCGGCGGCATCCTGGGACCGCGCCGGGAAGTGAAATAGGAGGCTTCAGGTGTCATACTTCGCCACGTGAACTTTCAATCAGGCGAGGGACCTGGCGAGGGGCCGGAAGGAGACGTAGTCGAGCGCGTGCTTCGGCTCCAGCCACTGCTTGAGAAAACCCTCCGGGTACCACTCCCGGACGAGGTGAACAGTCGCCTAGGAGCGGTCACCCCCCACCAGCTGGAAGCGCTGGGTCGCTTGCCCCGGGAAGGGATCACGATGCACGAGTTCGCCGACGCGGTCGGCATCAGCGGCGCGGCCGCCACCGCCCTGGCCAATCGGATGATTCGCCAGGGCTTGGCCCAGCGCAGCTACGACGCCAGTGACCGTCGCACCGTCTGGCTGGCCCCGACTACCCAGGGACTGGAAACCGCCAGAGCAGTGCAAGAGTGGCGCCGCCGGTCAGTGGTCAAGATGCTCGAGCGCCTGGACCCAGCCCAGGTGACGGTCTTCTTGGAGGTGCTCAGCGCGTTGGCGCTCCCCCCTCAAAACCAGGAGTCGGCCACCTCGGACTCCCCCAGGGCTTCGGACTAGCTGCTCTCGGCCACGATCGCACCACATCGGGTACGCAAGACTGGTGCGGTCAGGCGGCGAAGCTGGAACCCGCCGGGTATCGCAGGCCTTCCCGCTGCGGGGGCTCCTCACCACCACCCACCATGGCCCGGACCCCGCGCAGGCCTCGGTGCACCAGCAGCTTGACCGCCCCTACGCTCCGACCCATCCGGAGCGCGATCTCGCTCAGCTCCAGCTCTTCGCCGTAGCGCAGCCACACCGCGGTCCGCTGGGCCGCGGGGAGGCCCTCGGAGGCCCGCCAAACGCGGCGCACCAGGTCCCGCGCGGCCGCGAGATCGGCAGGGTTGGGGCTGGGATCGGCAATCTGCTCCGCTTCAGTCAGGTCAATGGCAGGTCGGGCGCGCCGGTAGTAATCCGCTACCTGGTGGGACGCGATGGTGTACAGCCAGGGCAAGGCGGTGGGACGCAGCGGTCGGTAGCGGGCGAGCCCGCCCACCGCCTTGCAGAAAACCTCACTCGTCAGGTCCTCCGCCTGAGCCTGAGTACTGACCCGGGCCCGCGTATACCGGAAGATCGTCCCGAAGTACTGCTCATACAGGACTGCCGCATCTATCGGTCCCGCTGCTGGTTCGGGCACGCTCTGGGTGCTCTCCAGGACACGGTCAGCGATCACATTGGTCTCCTCGACAGCGTGGGGCCGACTGACCCGAGTCGACCAGGCTCGGCGCCAGATCGCCATGATTCATCAAGAACCCGGTATCGCTTGCGAGTCTGGAAGGCGCTGAGCTAGCTGTCGACCTGCTTTTCATGGGCTTGCCTGTTCGCCGCCGGGGCCGCGGGGTTGACTGGCGATCCGTCATCTAATACCCAGGATCAAGGTGAACTCTGAGTGATCGCAAGGCTCGGCGTCGGTACGCTGGCCGCCCTGGCGGGTCCAGCGCATCTCGAAAGGCTTGGTGCTGGAGGGCAACTTGCCACCCGCCCGCCCGCCCGATCGCTCAGCCCGGGAGTCTCCCCGGTCGACCGGAGAACTCCTACTCGCTCTCCGTGAGTACTGAAACGATGGGCGAGGGAGCGCGTTATGCCGAGCGTGTTCGAGTCGTGGCGACCGCCCTTTGACATCACCCTCGGATCGCCACGACCTGGAGGATTTTGGTCATGATCGAACCTGACGTAAGCGAGCGGGAGGAGCAGGTCACTCGGGTCGGTGCCGACGGCAGCGGCGCAAGCACCGTCACCCGGACCACCAGCACCGTCACGCCGTTGGCATTCCGGCTCAAGAGCGCGGTCTGGCTCGCCGCCGGGGTGGTCGACGCAGTTATGGCGCTGGACTTCATCTTCAAGCTGCTGGCCTCGGCCAACGTCGGCTTCGTCGGCTTCATCTCCGGCGTGGCGGGCGCACTCGCAGTGCCCTTCAGCGGAGTGATCACTACTTCGGTGTCCACCGGGCACTACACCTACTGGCCAGACGTGGCGGGCATCGTCGTCTACACCATCGCCGCTGGCATCGTGGTCGCCTTGGTCGGCATCATGGCCGCGCGGCGGCCGCCGCGCACGGACGGCCCCGGTACCGCTACTAGATGATTCCGCCCCCACTACTGGGGGCCCATCACCTCCCGGTAGACGCCTCGAGTTAGCGCTCCCATCCGGGCCGCCGAGAAGCGACGACGGATCCGCTCTGGTCCGGCTGCGCTCAGCGCCGCGTAGCGCGGCGAGTCGTCCAGCACCCCGGCGCTGACGCTGGCCAGGGCCCCCGGGTTGGCGGCCCCGACCACCAGCCCCGCCCGCGGCGGATCGAGGATCTCGGTGAGGCCACCGACCCGGCTGGCCACCACCGGCAGGCCGGAGCTCATCGCCTCGCAGGCGGTGAGTCCGAACGGTTCGGCCCGCGACGGGATCCAACCCAGATCGCAGCCGGCGAAGAACCGCTCCCGGTCGGTCACCTCCCCCACAAAGTTGACCCGGTCGGCGACGCCGGAGGTGTAGGCGAGGTCGACCAGGGCCGCCAACTCGGGGCCGGTCCCGCCGATATTGAGGGTCATGCTTCGGCCAGCCGGGGTGGCCAGGGCCAGGATGGCGATGTCCACCCCTTTCGACTGGTGGAGCTGAGCCAGGACTCCCACCCGGCGCCCGGCGGCGGCGGACCTGGCCAAAACCGGCAGGGGCAGGATGCCGTTGGGGATTACCCGCAAGCGCCTCGAGTCGGCCCCGACCTGATCGGTCAGGAACTCCGCGACCGAGTTGGAGACGGCGATCTGCAGGTGGGCGGCGCGCCCCAGGGCGCGCAACTCGTGCCGGTGGATCGCCACCCTGACCGAGCTGGCGGTGAACCAGCCGTCCAGGTGGTGAGTGTGGACCTGGGGCGCGGCGGTGTGGGCCCGGCGCAGCAGGGCGCCGGCACGGAGCCCGTGGCTGTGGACGACCCCCACTCGCCCCCGCCGCGCCAGGTGGCGGAGCTGGATCGGGGCCGAGGCCCAGCCGCGGCCACTCATCTGGATCGGAGTGACCGCCACGCCTTGCTCCCGACACCGACCCACCAGCTCGCCAGGCGGGCAGGCGACCATCGGTACCCAGCCAGCCGCGGTCAGCTCCTGGGCCAGGGTCAGAACGTGCTCGGGACCGCCACTACGCGAGCTGTCGGCGATCACCAGCAGGACCCGAGAGTCGCTGTTCACAGGTCCCATTGTTCCACCAGCTGCGCAGGTGACCCTCTACCATCGTCCCAATCTTGAGTTCATCTCGCCCGGGGGCCGAACACGTCCTGGTGGCCGTAGCTTGGCCGTACGCCAGCGGGCCCCGGCACTTGGGCCACGTCGCCGGGTTCGGCGTTCCCTCCGACATCTTCGCCCGCTACCAGCGCCTGCGCGGCGCCCGGGTGCTGATGGTCAGCGGCACCGACGAGCACGGCACCCCGATCCTGGTGGCGGCCGACCGGGAGGGAGTCGCCCCGCGGGAGATCGCCGACCGCTACAACGCGGTGATCGCCGACGACCTGCAGCGGCTGGGGCTCAGCTACGACCTATTCACCAGGACCACCACCCTCAACCATGCCCGGGTGGCCCAGGACATCTTCCGGACCCTCTTCGAGAAGGGCTACCTCCTGCGCCAGACCCAGCAGGGCGCCTTCTCGGCCGCCACCGGACGAGCCTTGCCCGACCGCTACATCGAGGGGATCTGCCCGCACTGCGGCTATGACGGGGCCCGCGGCGACCAGTGCGACAACTGCTTGCAGATGCTCGATCCCACCGACCTGATCGAGCCCCGCTCCCGGATCGATGGCCAGCCGCCGGTGTTTCACGAGTCCGAGCACTTCTTTCTGGACCTGCCTGCCTTCAAGAGCGCTCTCACCGAGTGGATCGAATCGAAAACCGAGTGGCGCAGCAACGTGCGCAGCTTCTCTTTGAACTTGGTGGCCGAGCTCCGGCCCCGGGCGGTGACCAGAGACATTGACTGGGGAATCCACATCCCGCTGCCGGAATTCGTCGAGCGCGACGACAAGCTGCTCTACGTCTGGTTCGAGGCGGTGATCGGCTATCTCTCCGCCAGCGTGGAGTGGGGCGCCGCCCGGGGCGAGCCCGAGGCCTGGCGGGCCTGGTGGCAGGACCCCGACGCCCGCCACTTCTACTTCATGGGCAAGGACAACATCATCTTCCACACGGTGATCTGGCCCAGCATCCTGATGGGCTACGGCAGCGGCGGCGAGGTCGGCGGGGGGCCGCCCAACCTGCCCCTGGTGCTGCCCGAGAACGTGGTCAGCAGCGAGTTCCTGACCATGGAGGGCCAGAAGTTCTCCAGTAGCCGCGGCATCGCAATCGAGGTTCGCGACTTCCTGGAGCGCTACGACCCCGACTCGCTGCGGTACTACCTGACGGCGGCCGGCCCGGAGAACCAGGACACTGACTTCACCTGGGCGGAGTTCATCCGCCGCAACAACGACGAGCTGGTGGCCACCTGGGGCAACCTGGTCAACCGCACGCTGACCATCGCCAAGAAGCACTTCGGCGAGGTTCCTAAGCCGGACCAACTCACTGCCCCGGATCAGGAGCTGATCTCGGCGGTGGAGTCGGGATTTGGGTCGGTGGGCCAGCTCTTGGAGTTGGCCCGGTTCAAGGCGGCGCTGGCCGAGGTCATGGCGCTCGCCGCCCGGGTCAATCAGTACCTGGCCGAGAACGAGCCCTGGCAGCTGGTGAAGACCGACCGCGAGCGGGCAGCCACCGTGCTCTACGTCGCCCTGCGCTGCGTCGACAACCTCAAGGTGCAGCTGCTCCCCTTTCTGCCCTTCAGCTGTCAGCAGCTGCACCTGATGCTCGGCCACCAGGGGGTAATCGCGCCCATGCCGGTCAAGGTGACCGTCGCCGGGGACGGCGACCCCCACCCGGTGCTGACCGGTGACTACGCAACCCCGGAGGCGAGTTGGCAGCCTAGCCGGCTGGCCCCCGGCCAATTGCTGGGGGAGCCGGCTCCCCTCTTCCGCAAGCTCGACCCCGAGCTGGCGGAGATGGAGCTGGCGCGGATGGCGCCGCCCTCTCAGGCTTGAGCCGCTAGGGCAGTCGCACGGACGCCCGATTGCCGGCGGTGCCGGACGGACGATTGACCATGATCGACAGGCGGAGACGGCCGGGGAACTGCCGCAGCGGCAGGGCCACCACCTGGTACCTGACCGGCCCGATCAGCTCGAAGCAGGCCGCGCCCGGCGGGAGCTGGCGCTGGACCACGGTCAGGGTCACGAGCGCCCCCGGTCCGTAGCTCACCTGCGCCAGGTAGTCGTCCCGACAGCTGAGCCGGGCCAGGGTGATCCCCAAGTAGAGCTCGGGTCCCAATCTCTTGAGCTCCGATTGCAACCGCGCCGCCGACGGCGGCGGGAAGTCCGCCTCCAACGTGGAAATTGTGGTCTCCGCCAGCAGCGGCGGCTGGCCGAGCCCAGCACCCTCCAGACCCAGATAGAGAGAGCGGTAACTGGCAGCGCTGGCCGAGCTGGGCAGCCCGGTGCCGGCGGCGGCGGTGGCGCACCCCGAAATCAGCAGGGCCACCAGCAGCACCAGGGATCCCCGGGCGGACCGGGACCGATCTCCAAGTACGCTCACTGCCATAAAGACGCCGGCGAGCGCGCACCGGTTCCCGGGACCGGCGCGAGGCCCCAGGTACACTCGCCAGCAAATCGGCCAGCGAGGGGACCACCTTGAACTTCGCCAACGTCACGCTGCCCCTCGCCCTAGCGGCCGGAGCCACCTCCTTCCTCTCCCCCTGCGTGCTCCCGCTGGTGCCCTCGTACATGGGCTTCTTGGCCCAGTCGGCGACCGGAGGGGTCGCGGCCTCCGCCCCGGGGGGGAGGAGCCGCGCCCGGGTCATGCTGGGCTCCTTCGGCTTCGTGTTGGGCCTCAGCCTCTTCCTGATCGCCTTCTTCTACGCCCTGTACCGGTTGCTAGAGCCCTGGAAGCAGCTGGCCCTGCCCATCATGGGCACATTGGTGATCCTGCTGGGACTGAGCTTCATGGGCGTGCTGCGGCTCCCCTGGCTCTCCCGGGAAGCCAGATGGCTGCCCCGCGGGTTCACCAGGGGAGGCTTCCTGGCCGGTCTGCTCTTGGGCCTAGGGTTCGCCGCCGGTTGGACCCCCTGCATCGGACCGGTGCTGGGTGCCGTGCTGACCTCCGGCGTCGAGCAGGGGACGACCGGACGGGGAATGTTGCTGATCGTGGCCTACTGCCTGGGCCTGGGAACTCCCTTCTTGGTGGTGGCACTCCTGATCGACCGGGCGACCCCCATACTGCGGGTCCTCAATCGGCACCAACGCTTGATCTCTCTGGTCGGAGGAGCGCTGGTGGTGGCCATGGGGGTACTGGTGGTGAGCAACAACGTGCCGCTCGTTTACGGCTGGTTCTCCACCCATCTGCCGACCTTCTTCAAAGATCCGTTCGACCTCTGATCGATCCCGAATGCCCGCGATCCCCGACTGGCCCGATTGTGGGCGGCCGATAAACTCGCGGCCGCAGTGAAGTCACGCCTTCGGCGAGCACTCGATGTCTATGCGGTCCTCGGTGCCGATCGCTCGGCCAGCTGGAACGAGCTGCGGCGCAGCTATCGAGCCCGGGCCCGCGAGCTACATCCGGACGTGCAGGCCCACCGACCCAACCCCACTCGGCTCGATCAACCCCGGGCCACCGCGCTGTTCACCCAGCTCCAGGAGGCCTGGACCCTGGTCGCGAGCCCGGAGCGGCGGGCGGCCTACGACCTCACCCTGGTGGCCCAACCAACCGGGAGAAGCCGGCGCCCGCCCCGACCCGCGACGGCGCCCCGCTGGCCGGTCGGGCCCCGCGCCGGAGTACTGCTCCGCACCGGTCCGGGAGACCTCCACATCGCCATTCCCGGGGGCGCCTGGGACCTGTCGTTGGCCGAATTCGTGCGCCACGCCCCGGCCACCGGCCACCCGCCGCTCCTGATCGGCGACGTACCGCCCCACCGAGCTTTGCGCCAGGCGCTGGCTGCGGTCGACTTCGTGGAGCGGCACCGGCTCACCACTATGGTCGGACTCAATGATCCGGTTGAGGATCGGGGTGGCCCCGAGACCGAGCTGGACGAGGATGGCGCCTGGAAGTTGGGCCAGCTGGGCCGGGCGTTCAACCGGTGGGCCAAGGCGCTGCCGGCTCAGCGGGCAGAACTACCCTATGCCGCCGATCTTCGACTGATGGGGCGGCTGTCCCTGGCGGGATATGAGATCAACCTCCCCCACCCGGCCGGGCTCTTCGCGGTCTTGGAGCCGCGGCCCAGCGACCGGCTGGAGACCAAGGCGCGCAGCACCCAGCCGGTCCTGGACGTGAGGCTGCCTCCGGCCACTCTGGCCTTGGTCGCCGCCTGGGCAGAGGATCAAGTGGCGATCGCGGCGCTCCAAAACGGTTGGGAGGGACTGGTTCAGCTCGCCGAGCTAGATGGGCCCGAGCGGGTCGCGGCCCAGCGGGCACTGGAGGGCAAGCGCGCCCGCCGGGACGGCCACGACCCGCTGCCGGGATCGGCCTTGGATGGCGGTCCGCCACCCCTCTCCCTGTCACCTCTGCTCCGGGCCCTGCCGGCCTCGGCCGAGTGGCTGAGGGAGCTGAAAGGCCCACTGCCCCTACTGCCCTGGCGGGAGCCGCTCTCACTGTCGGGCGAAGACCGCAGCTTGGGCGACGCCGCCACCCGGCTGGTTGGCCGGGTGGTGGCGCGGCTGCTGACTGAACCGCCTCCCGGCGTCTGGCTGGTAGCGATGCGGGGCACCCGGCTGCGCTTCCGGGTAGAGTCAGACCCGGACCGGGTCGGGGACTGGATCAAGGCCTCGGTCAGGCAAGCTTTCTCTGATCACCTCGGATTCCCGGCCGCGGCCAGCGTCAGCAAAGGTTAGGCTTGACAGAACTATTCGGAAGAGGCTAACCTTTCGGTACCGGTGGCAGCGCCGGATGTCAGCCGCGAGACCGAGGTTGGTGGTGTCAATGAATCAGTCGGTGATGCAGCTTTCGCAGCGGACCAAGATCGCGATCGTGATCGCGGTCATGCTCGGTTTGTTCCTCAGTGCATTGGACCAGACCGTGGTGGGCACAGCGCTGCCCACCATCGTTACCGACCTGGGCGGCAACAGCCTCTACGTCTGGGTGGTGACCTCGTACCTGCTCACCAGCACCATCACCGTACCTGTCTACGGCAAGCTCTCCGACCTGTACGGACGCAAGCTGCTGCTGATCATCGGCATCGGTCTCTTTCTTGTCGGGTCGGCGCTCAGCGGGCTCTCTCAGAACATGGGCGAACTCATCTTCTTCCGGGGCCTTCAGGGACTCGGGGCCGGTGCCCTCTTCCCGATCGCTCTGGCCGTTATCGGCGACCTCTTCACCCCTCGCGAGCGGGGTAAGTACCAGGGTTTCTTCGGCGCGGTGTTCGGGCTGGCCTTCCTGGTCGGTCCCTTCCTCGGCGGCTGGATCACCGACAACATCAGTTGGCACTGGGTCTTCTACGTCAACCTGCCGATTGGCGCGGTCGCCCTGGCGGTGATCATCTTCAACCTGCCCAATCACAAGCGCCAAGGGGCCTCTCCGTCGATCGACTACTGGGGCGCTCTGGTCTTCACCGCCGCCGTGGTGCCGATCCTGATCGGGCTCACGGAGAAGGGCCTCACCAACACCGCGGGAACGGCGTATTCGTGGTTCGCCCCGCAGGTGGGCGGCTTGCTCCTGCTGGGCGCCGTCCTGACCGTGGCCTTCCTCTACCTCGAGACTAAGGTCAAGGAGCCGATCATTCCCCTCGACCTGTTCCGCAACCGGACCTATGCGGCCTCGCAGGCGGCGATGTTCCTCATGTCCTTCGCCTTCTTCATCGCGGTCATCTTCATGCCCCGCTACTACCAGGCGGTGCGCGGCATCAGCGCCACCGCCTCCGGTTACATGCTGTGGCCGCTGTTGGTCGGGCTCATGGGCACCAGCATCGGCGCCGGGCTGGTGATCGCCCGCACCGGCAAGTACAAGCTGCTGCTGGTGAGCGCGATGGTGACCATGACGGTCGGCATCTTCTGCATGACCCAGCTCACGGCCACCACCGGCGACTACCCGCTCTGGATCTGGCTGTTTGTCCTGGGGGTCGGGATCGGGCCCGCCATGTCCGGCTACACCCTGGTGGTGCAGAACGCGGTCCCGGTCGCCCGCTTGGGAGTCGCTACCAGCACCTTGACCTTCGTCCGCCAGATCGGCGGCACGGTCGGGCTGGCGATCGCCGGGACCTCACTTTCCTCCACGCTCGCCAGCCAACTCCCCAAGGACCTGGCCCAGGCGAAGGTACCCTCGTCCCTGGCTGGTCATCTCTCAGCCAGCACCAACAGCAGCCTGACTGGGGTTGGCAATGTGGGCGACAAGCTGGCCAAGGTACTTCCGCCCGCGGCCCACCCCTTCATCGGGGCGATCGTGCAAGCGATCCACGAGGCGCTCGCCCAGGCCATCGCCGGTTCGTTCTCGATCGGCGTGGTGGTGGCCGTTGTGGCCGTGGTCGCGACGCTCTGCCTGCGGGAGATCCCGCTGCGCACCACCCATCAGGACCAGGCGTCCCTACCTCCCGCTCCCGACGCCGCGGCGGAGCCGGCTCAGGAAGAGCTGGTCTCCGCTAGCTGAAGTAGCCTCCGGTGACCACCACCAGCTCGTCCAGGGCGACCACCCGGGAGCGCCTCCAGGCGCAGGCGCTGGCCACCCTGGACGAGCTGATCGCGCAGCACTGGCGCCAGGGCCCGGGCGGACGCTGGGCCCGCCGCGACCTCTCCGTCGCCCAAATGCACCTCCTGATGGTGCTCCAGGAGCTAGGCCCCGCTACGGTGGGGCGCCTGGCCGAAGCACTGGAGATCAGCCCTCCGTCGGTGAGCTCGGCTTTGGACCGCCTGGAGGAGCACGGTCTGGCGGTGCGCCGTCGGGACCGGGAGGACCGTCGCGTGGTTCACGCCGCGCTGTCCAGCCGGGGAAGGGCGGCGGCCGAGGATGCCTGTGGATTCCGGCGACAGAAGGTGCTCCACCTGGTCCAGCAGTTCGACGCCCCCGAGCTGGAGGCGCTGCTGACGGTGCTGCAGGCGGTCCAGCGAGGCATCACCGGTTCATCTCGACCAGCGGGAGAGCGGGCCTAGCCCTCCGGCCAACTGGGGGCGGCGGGCTAGGCCCGCTCTCCCCCAGTTGGCCCCCGGCTCACCGTCCGAAGTTGGAGTGAGCGGGAGGCCTCAAGACGGTCGTCAGTGACCGACGGCGATTCGGTCGCGGCCCCGGCGCTTGGCGGCGTACATGGCCGAGTCGGCCACCCCCAGCAACTGGCCGATGGTGCGCCCGTGCTTGGGGAAGAGGGCGACCCCGATCGAGGCAGTCACCCGAGTCACGGTGCACTGCGGGGGCAGGACGATCTCAGCCAGCCCCCGGCGGATCTCCCGACCGATGCGCCGGGCGGCCGGCAGGTCGCAGCCTCGGAGAATCACGACGAACTCCTCGCCGCCGTAGCGGACGGCGGCGTCCTCGGCCCGCACCGACCGTTGCAGGGTCCGGCCAACGCTGCGCAGGATGGCGTCCCCGGCTGCGTGCCCGCAGCTGTCGTTGAAGTGCTTGAAGTTGTCGAGGTCGATCATCAGGATCGCGAGCGGAGTCTCGCTGCGCTCCGCCATCGCCAGCTCGCGACCCGCGGCGTCCCGCAGCCAGCGGGTGTTGAGCAGCCCGGTCAGGGAGTCGGTGATGGCGTACTGGACCTGCTCGGCGTAGAGCTGGACGTTGCGCCAGGCGGCGGCCGCCATGTGGGCGACCAGGCCGGCGACGGTGAGGTCACCGGCGCGGAACGCGTCCCTCCGGAAGCGGACCATGTTGAGCATCCCGAGCCGGTAATCGCCGGACACCAAGGGGATCAGCAGCATTGATTCGTCTTCGCTGGTGGTGCCCGGAACATGGCCGGCCGCAGGGTGGGCATCGGCGTCGTTCACCCGCTGCGGGGCACCCATGTCGAAGGCCCAGCCAGTGAGCCCGGTTCCGAGGGCGAAGGAGTGGTTCAGGACCGCCTTGGCGTAGGTGGGATCCTTTAGGGAGCGGGCCAGGATCGGCCGGAACCTGCCGGAATCCCAGTCGGCCGCGTAGATCGAGATCCCGTCCGCGGGAACCACCCGGTCCAGGTAGTCAGCGGCCAGCTCCAAGATGGAGTGGGGGTCGTTCTCACTCTGAAAAGCCCCCGCCGCCTGGCTCAAGATCTCGGTCATGCCGAGGGGATATGGGTCGACCGCTGCCAAACTCGTCTCCCCCTCCGCGTCGGCTCCCATCTCCCCTGGTTCGGCGACCACCTGGAGGCCGGATCGCTCATCCACGGAGAGCAGCTGGAGCGGGCCGCCGAGCTCCAGCTCCTCGGCTCCCTCGCCGGCCACCGTCAGGGGCTCGCCGAGCAGCGGTCCCTGGCCGAACTCGACGCCCAGCTCGACCAGCGTCGCCTGCTCAGGCTCCGTGGAGATCCCACAGGCAACCAGGCGCGAGTCCAAGTGGGCGGCGAGACCCACCATCGCTGAGACCACTGCTCGTTGGCCCCGGTCAGTGTCGATGCCCTCGATCAGCACCGGGGCCAGCTGCATGATGTCGGGCTCGATCTTGCCGATCGCGGCCAGCTGGGTCCGGACTGCCCCCAACTGGGCCAGTCCCACTCTGAAGCCGCGGTCCCGCAGCTGGGCGGCGAGGCCGAACATGGGTCCGGCATCGAGGCGGTCTTGCTCGGCAGCCTGGTCCACCAGCTGCCAGACGACCTGGCAAGGGTCCAGCCCGGCGGCCCGGACCTCGCGCAGCAGACCGGCGACCACGCCCCGCCGGTGGCGCCGCCAGGGGTGCATCTCGAAGAGCACCGCTCCCGGGCTCAGCTGAACGGCGACTTCCAGTTCGGCTCGAAGCAGGGTGTCGTCGAGGGTGTTGACGAGGTCGACCGCCTTGGCCGCCGCCCAGATCTCGGGGACCGAGGGGATGACGTCGATCCGCGGGACCCGCCACCTGACTTCGTAGGCCAGGATGCTGCCGTCCCAAAGACGGGTGAGCGGCTCCGCGGTAATCCGTAGGGCCCCCGGGCGAAGCAGATCCCGGATCGCCAATTCCACGGCTTCCGGCGCCTGGGATCTCCGAGCGCGTGCTCTTCGATTCGAAGGGTTCGACCGAACGAGCGGAACACCCACCGAGATCGCCGGCATAGTCGTCTCGCGGAGAATCGCCGCCACACTGCGATATTGGCAGCGCTGGGCCCGCGTCAGAGCGACGAGGACGTGACGTTTGTGTAGTTTGGTTTGACTACGTCGGGCGCTGCCCGCTGGCCCCCGGGAGCCCCGGGGCGACCAGGCAGAGCTCGGTGTAGGCGAGATGGGCGGCCACGGCCGGCCAAATCGAGCCACTCCGGACTCTGATCCACCCAGCTCCGGACCCCAATAGCAGCGCCCCCAGCGGCGGCAGCGGCTGCAGCGATCCCGCCTGGACCGCGGCGTAGGCCAGGGTCGTGGTCACCAGATCGCGGACCGGGGAGCCCGGACTGGGCTGACGGCGGCGCCCAAGGACCGATTCCCGCCAGAAAACCTCCTCCCCGACCGCCGCCGGGATCACCAGCAGCGCTGCCACCGGGCGGGGGACACTCTGGGAGCACTCGTGGAGCCGGTCCAGGGACCGCCGCCCGAGAGGCAGCCGGCAGGCGAGCGCGGCCGCGCCGGTGGTGACCCCGTAGCCGGCGACCCCAGCCAGCACGCCCAGACCCAGCCAGCGGTACGAGGTCCGCTGGGGGCGCTCGCGGAGCCGGCGCAACCCGGGCACTCCGCAGGCGCCGAGACCGAGCGTCATCAGTGCCCAGAAGTACCTTGGGTGCCGGAAACTGAGATAGGAAAGCCAGGCCTGGATAGCTGCTCCGAGCACCAAACCCGGCGCCGACCAGGGCTTCACTATCGGCGCTTCGGAGCTCATCCGGGCGGCTTCTCCTTCCACCGGTCGATGGCGGCCGCCAAGGAGGTAGCGGCCGCCAGTGCCGCGTCAGCCAGCCCTCGCTCCCGGCCTGGCCTGAGCCCCGGTGCGGGAGCGGCGCGGAAAATGCCCTCGGACCGCTCCGGAGGAGCTGCCACACCCGGCGGCAACTCCTCCCGGATCCGGCGCAGGAGCCGAGCGATCTGGGCCTCCTCGCGGTTGGCAGTGGCCTCGGGTGCGGCCGGATTCGGTCGCAGGCCGAGCGCCCCGGAGGCCAGGCGGGCCGCGCCGACTCGCCGCGAACCCCGCGTGAGCACTCCATGGGCCCAGTCCCGCTCCAGCTGAGCGCGCTCGGAGAGGACCGTCAGGGTTCGCTGCAGTCGCCGATCGGAGACCACGGCCGCCATCCCCGCATACCAGGTTGCGGCGGCATTGCGGCGGGCGAACACCTGCTCGACCAGATTCCAGCCCGATTCGGTCAGCTCCACCTTGGCGGCGGTGGCGCCGCCGCCCAACTCGATCGCCCTGGCCAGGTCGGGAGAGCTCACCTCAGGAGGGTTTCTCAGGCCCGCCGCCCGGACCAGGGCGGCAACTCCAGCCGCCAGATCGCCCACGAACCCCGGCGGCTTGGTGAAGCCGTAGGCGGCCCGGGGCCGCAGCAGGCGGGAGTCACTCCCCCGTTCCAGTGTCCCAATCCAGCCCGCCATCTGGGCGCCTTCGAAGGTGTCGTCGATCACCCGGACCGCGAGCGACGTGTGCGGGAGCCGACCGGACGGGAGCGGGAATCCGGCGACGACCCGGATCAGACCGGCGGCTTGGGGTCTGGCCTGAACCGGCCAGACCATCGGGGCCGAGCCCTCCCGCCGGACGGTGGCGAGGGCAACTGGGCTGCCCGCCTCGAGCAGGGCCCGGCCCTTGGTGTCGACCAGCCGCCGGGAACGGGCGGGGCGGCGGCGAGCGGGCGAGGTGCTCGCGGTCTTGGGCCGAGACCACCTGGCGACTCGCATCGGCTCCCAGCCGCGAGCTCCCAGCCGCGAGATCTCGACGATCCTGACCGCGATCAGGAACCGGTGCCAGTAGGACCGGTAGAGCCGACTCCAGAAGGGATCGGTGGCCGAGGTCGCGAAGAAGCGGCGCGCGCCGCCGGCCCCTCCCATCAGACGGAAGAGCTGGGCTAAATTCAGGGTGCCGTCGCCGGCCACCACCCGGGCCTCGCCGCGGATTAGCACGGCCGGCTCCCCGGGATGCGTTCTCATCAGCGCCACCCGCGGTTGGACCTGGATATTGCGCACCTTGGCCGCATAGCCGACGGTGGTCGAAGTCCAGATGGTGGCCTCTTCGGGGATCAGCCGGGCGCCCACGGGTGAGATCGAGGGCGCGCCCCAGGGAGTCACCGTGACCAAGTCCCACTGCAGGAACCGGTCCAAGCTTTCGAAGAGGTCCCGCACCGCGGGATCAGCTTCCAACACTGCTTCAACCCTACGGGATATCCTCGAACTACAGATGAGCCAGGTCGTCCATGCCTGAGTCCGGAGGTCAAATCACGGTCCCGGTCTCCCAGGAGGAGGCTTGGGACTTCGCCGCCGATGTCCGCAACGCGCCCCGCTGGGTTTTCGGGGTGCGGGAGGTGGCCGGGGATGTCCGCCACCCGTTGCTGGCCGGCGACCACCTCAAGATCCGGCTGTTCGCAGGCGGGCGGGTGGCCGACAGCGAGTGGGAGGTGGGTCGCTGCGAGCGACCCGAGTTCCTCAGCAGCAGCGGGCACGCTCTCGGCGCGACGGCGACCCTGCAGATCGAGTGCTCAGCCCTGGGGCCCAACTCGGCCCAGGTTCGCTATCACCTGACCTACCGGCTCCCCGGCGGACCCCTGGGAGCGCTGGCGGCGCGGTTCGGCGTCCAAGGCATCCTCGACGTCCAGGCCAAGCACTCGCTGCACACGCTGCGCCACCTGCTGGCCACCCACGCGAAAGCGCGGCGGACTGGAGGGAGGCCCGAGCCGGGCGACTCCGGCTCCCGGTGAGCGCCGCCGGGGGTGGGGTGGATCCCTGGCCGGTCAGGGTAGTCGGGGTCTCCGACGAGGATGACCCGCAGATTGCGGCGGACCTCAAAGGCGGGCTCACCGCCGACCCGGGGGAGATCACGCTCCAGCTCCTCCGCACTTCCCGGGGGGTCACGCTGGGCAGCGCCCTCGCCCGCCAGCCCGAGCTGGTCGAGCGGATCCGCCAGATCGAGGGGATCGGCGCAGTCCGGACCAGCTCGATCGGCGGCACCGTCGGTCCCGGCGGGGAGCACTGGCTCAGCTTTCTGGCCGTCGGCCGGCTGCCCGACCCCTGCCCCCGGCCGCTCGACCGGCTCACGTCGGCGCTGCGGGCGTTCCTAGAGGATCGGCTCAGCTCCTACGGCGTCCGCCTGGAGCTGGGGCGGGTCGAGGGTGCCTGGTGCCCGGGCTTCAGCGACCTCGCCATCGAGGGGCGGAAGCTGGTCGGACTAGGACTGCGACTGACCGCCGGCTGGGGGCTGGTCCGGGGAGTGGTGGCAGTCAGCCCCCCTGACCGGGAGGAACTAGAGCGGCTGAATGCCTGCCACCTCGTCTTCGGCCCCGGGCTCGATTACTCACGGCTGGCCTCACTGGCAGAGATCGCTGGTCTCGAGGGCATGGACCGGGAGGCGGCGATCCGCCTGCTGGGCAACCCGGCCCAGCTGCCTGCGAAGATGTCGCGGTGACCTCCCCAAGAGCCCCGCTGCAGCTGGTGCTCGACCCCGCCGCGGTCCTCCACCACCGGAGCGCTCCGGTGCGCACCTTCGACGCGGGTCTGCGCCACCTGGTGGACGAACTGTACGAGCGCTGCGAAGAGTGGAACGGGGTCGGGCTGGCCGCCCCCCAGGTAGGTTCCAACGTCCAGGTGGCGGTGATCATCTACGAGGGCCGCCGCCTCGCCATCTGCAACCCCGAGCTCGTCTCGACCGAAGGTGAGGTAGACGCCCCCGAGGGCTGCCTCTCGATGCCCGACCACAGCGGCCTGGTGCGGCGTGCCGAGCGGATCACCGTCCGCTACCGCAACGTCCAGGGCAAGGGGATGCGGCGGGAATTCGAGGGCTGGTTGAGCCGCATCGTCCAGCACGAGTCGGACCACCTGGCGGGAACGCTCTGCTCCGAGCGACTCGCGCCGGGCGCTACCTTCGGACCGGTCACCGCCGAGGACGGCCCGGAGGAGGTGGCATCCCAGTCCGCCGCCAAGCGGAGGCGGCGGACTGGGGGCGGAGAGGCCTCCCAGCCCGCCGGCCAAGCACTCTGAACGGCCTCAGGCCGCGACCACCTCGGCTGCTGCTCCCACCGCTGCCTCGACCACTTCGTCGGCCTCGGCATCGATCCGCAGCTTGATCTCGTCGCCGACCACGATGCCGCCGGTCTCCAGGGCCACGTTGTAGGTGAGGCCGAAGTCCTTGCGGCTGAGAATTCCGGTCGCCTCGAATCCGGCGACCTGGAAGCCGTAGGGGCTGGTCTCCATGCCCAGGAACTGGACGTCCAGCTCGATGTTCCGGGTCACGTCCTTGATGGTCAGCTCACCTTCGACTCGGAACTTGTTGCCGCCGCGGCTCTCGATCTTGCCGCTCTGGTAGGTGATGAGCGGGAACTTCTCAACCTCGAAGAAGTCAGCGGAGCGGAGATGGGCGTCCCGCCGATCCTCGCGGGTGTCGATGCTGGCGGTCTTGATCTCGGCCTTGGCCCAACTGCGGGTCAGGTCCTGGGGATCGATCTCCACCTCGCCACTGAACTCGTTGAAGTGGCCCCTGACAGTGCTTACCATCATGTGCCGGGTTGAGAATTCCAGCGAAGTGTGCGCGTTGTCTACCTTCCAGCTCATATCCCTGCCTCCTGACCGCAAGTGATTGAAATGCGCGATAATTGCTTAAGCAATCTTATTACAAAGGTGCTTGACCTTGCAACTATCAGCAGCTGAGGCGCCGACGACCCCTTATCTCTCCCCTGCTCAGCTAGCGGCCTGGCGGGCGTTCCTCAAGGCCCACGCCGTGATCACCAGAACTCTGGAGCGCGAGCTGGTGGCGTCGCACCGGCTGCCACTGGCCGAGTACGACGTTCTGGTTCAACTGCAGGCGGCGGAGGGCGGGGCGCTGCGGATGGCCCAGCTGGCGGATCAGGTGCTGCTCAGCCGGAGCGGCCTGACCAGGTTGGTGGAGCGGCTGGAGCGCAGTGGTCTGGTGTTTCGCCAGGCCTGCCCGAGCGACGCTCGCGGCTACTTTGCGGTGATCACGGATTTGGGACGGGCACGCCTCGTCGAGGCGGCCCCAGCCCACCTGAACTCGGTCAGCGCCCACTTCGCCAAGCCGCTCCAGGAAGGACAGCTCGAAGCGCTCCGGGTGGCCCTTGAGCAGCTGGTCTCGGCGGTGCCGATCGAGTGTGGCTCGGCTCTGCCCGATCCCGACCTTGAAGAAACCAGCGCCGCTAGCGGAGACTTGGTCTCATGAGCGGCGACGAACAGCCCGGCTGTCCCTTCCCCCCAGGCGAGGCGACGCCGGCGGGACCAAGCGAGGGCATGGCCCCCGGTTGCCCGGTGCCGCCAGCCGCGCTACCGGCGGACGTGAAGTGGGATGTGGAGGCGCACGTCGCGGCCATGCGCAAGGCGCGCTCGGCCGCGGACAGCAGCCACGTGACCCAGGACAAGGCCGAGGAGATGGCCAAGAACGTGCTCGAGCAGAGGGCGGCCCGGCGGGGGCTGGACGAGATCAACTCCAAGTTCGTCGAAGTCCTCGGCAAGAAGCTCGGCTACGGCCATCCGCTCAGTGACCGAACCGGGATGCCGACCTTCACCTGGACCGATCAGGCGGAGGCCCGGCTGATGGAGGTCCCGGAGTTCTGCCGGGAGCTGACCCGCTGGCGGGTCGAGTTCACCGCGATCAAGAAGGGGCTCGGCACCACCATCACCCCGGCGATCATGGAGGTGAAGTACCAGATGTGGGGCGAGGTCTCGCACGCGATCGAGCAGCGCCACCAGAGCGGCCTCAGCTGGACTGACTCCGCCCGGGAGCGCTTCGAGCGGGTGCCCGAGTTCGTGCGCGGTCAGGTGCTGGAGGCGGTGGAGGGCAACGCCCGGACCATGGGCGCCACCGAGGTTGACGACACCGTGGTGGATCGGGTGATCGAGCGCTGGTCGACCAGCGGCGACTTCCACGAGGGCCTCTACGGCTTCCGCTGAGGCCGATTCCGCCTAGGTCCCGGATCAGGTGCGGAGCCGGGCCTGCGCCTGGTCTAGGTCGACCTCCCCTCGGGCCAATGCCTGGAGCACCCCCAGCCGGGACTCGGGCAGCGGTTCCCGGGCCTCGACGCCCAATCGCACCAGCACCGAATCCACCCGCGCTCGCACGGTGGGATAGCTCACCCCCAGCTGGCGCTCCATCGCCTTCAGGTTGCCGCGGGATCCCAAGAAGAGCTTGAGCAGTTCGAGATCGGACGGCGAGAGGGCGCAGAACTCGCAGCTTTCGAAGTTTCCGGAGAGCTCGGTGCCGCACCCCTGACAGGAGAGCCTGGTCAGGTGCAGCTGCTCGCCGCAGACCGGGCAGCTGCGGGGGGCGTGGTTGGCCGTCACTCGTCAACCTCCTCCACCCAGACCGCGCCAGTGGTCGTCTCCACGTCCAGCTGGCCGTCGCCGGATCCGATGGTGGCCTCTCTCTGCTCGCCACCCATGGTCCAGCCATCGGAGATCCCGGCGGCCTCCCCGGGTAGGGAGATCCGCCCCAAGGTGCTGCGCGCCTGCACCCTGACGCTGGAACCCTCCTCCAGCCCAATCTTCACAGTGCCAGCCTCGCACCGCACCTTCGAGTGACCACTTTTGAGCACACCGGTGGCGGACACGGTCCCCCAGGTGACCTTGAGATCGAATGGGCTGGCAAAGCCTTCGAGCTTGGCACTGCCCGCCTGGATGTCAGCCTTGATCGGTCCCTTGACCCCACGCACCGACAGGAGCCCGGCCGACATCTCCACCTCCAGCGCCAGTGCCGGGTTCATCCGGACCTGGATCGGCCGCAGTGCGCGCTCGGGATGGCCCGAGCCGAAGTTGGGGATGCCGGCTCGCCCGGGCCAACGGAAGCTGAAACCCGAGTCGTCGTCGCCGCTGGCGGTCGTCCGGATCACCAGGGTGTCGCCCTCCCGCTGGGCTTGGTGCAGGCCGCTGACCACCGCGTCGCGGACCTCAGCGTCGCCGGTGATCCGGAGCGGGTGCAGCGCCCCCACGACCCGAACCTTGCGAATCGGGGGCTCGGTCACCGCGACCTGACTTTGGTGGAGAGCCTCGATCTGGGCGGCGCCTGCTTCGGGAGTTAGCTCGCCTGCGGCTACCTTGCGGAGGATTTCTTGGAGAGTTTGGTCATCTTTCATGAGCAATTTATAATTCTACCTTGTCATTTTGTCAAACTTGATCGCAATTCTCATCGGTGTCCCGGTGACAATCGCTCCCAGCACCCCGGCGCTACGATGCCTCCGTGACTGAGAACGAGCATTGGGATGCCCCGGCAGCCCCGGTTCAGAAGATTCCCGAGCCACCCCGTCCCCAGCACCTGACGAGGATCGAGCTGGCGGCCTGGGTCGTCTACGGCTTGGTGGCGATCCTGCTGCTGGTGATCCCGATCGCAACTCATTCCTTCAGCCTGCCCGACATCGCCGCCTGGGTGCTGTTGATCGCAACCGTGACGATGACCGGCATCTGGCTCAGGAACGGTGCGCTTAGGGGACCGGAGTGGCTCAAGCCCGAAGACTACGAGCGCTATCTCAGAGAGATTCAGCGGATCCCGGGTGCGGACGAAGACGGGACGGCTCGACCCAGACCGCCCGCGCGGCGGGCAGACCCAAAGCGGTCTGGCGGCCCGCCACCACCACCGTAAGGGCCTCCGCCCCGGCCGCGCGCCTCACCTCCACCTGAACCCCAGGCTTGAGCCCTTCCACCTCCAGGAGCCGGAGCAGCTGGGGGGCTTCATGCTCCGCCACCTCGGAGATGCGCGAGATCACGGCGGGCACACCCGGCTCCAGCTCAAACAGGCTGACCAGCTCCCGTCCCTGCATCCCGGCTCCGGGGATCTCGTTGCCGTGGGGGCAGGTGGTCGGCCTCCCCAGTCCCTCAAAGATGCGCTCCAGCACCAGATCCGAGAAGAAGTGCGACATCCGCCCCGCCTCCAGGTCGGCGGTCGCCCAGTCCAGCCCCAGGGCGTCAGTCAGCCAGCGCTCGACCACCCGATGGCGGCGGACAACCTCTGAAGCCCGCTGCTCTCCGGCCGGAGTGAGCCGCAGGCTGCGGTCGGCATTGAACTCGACCAGCCCCTGCTCGTGCAGTCGCTGCATGACCCCGGTGACCGTGGGTGCGCTCACCGCCAGCCACTCGGCGATCCGGGAGGGGCGGACCGTCTCCCCCTCGTGGGCGATGTAGAAGGTCGCTTCCAGATAGCGGGCGGCGGTGGACGAGAGACCAGCCGAGCGCTCGCCGCCCGGCGCGGGGAGGGCCTGGCTCACGTTGACGACGGTAGGCTGATCTCCCCGCCGAGTTGCAGCGCGCTCGGCAGGGCGAACGGTTGGCTGATCTGCGCTGAGCCCATGAACTCCATCCTAATTGTGATGCCCGCGACCTTTGGGATCGGGCCAGCTGGCGGGGCCGGACCCGCCGTAGGATGGTGCTCGTTCAGCCCTAACCGGAGAAGCCCATGAGTTCGGTGAACAACAACCACGAGGACCTCGTTCTCGACTTTCTGGGCCTGCCGCCCGAGATCGAGCCGGGCAACATCTTCCCGATCGAGTGGCACGAGGAGACGCCGCAGCTCACCGACATCTACGAGAAGTCCAAGCGGGATGCCTGGAACCCCTCCCACCTGCCGTGGAACGAGCTCGACCCCGGCGAGTGGAATGAGGAGGAGCGGCTCGGGATGATGTACTGGTTCGGCGTCCTAGCCAATTTCGACGCCTCCGGACCGGCCGTCTTCGCCAAGGCCATGGTGCGCAGCTACGAGCTGCACGAGGAGGACCCGGTCCGCCGCTGTCTGTTCTCGGTGGTGCGCGACGAGCAGAACCACGAAGAGGTCTGCGGTCGAATGATCCAGACTTTGCGCGAGGACGGTCCCATCGGGTTCCAGCCTAAAACCGAGCTGGAATACCTAGCGGTGCGCAACCTCAAGTGGCTCTACTACAACGGCGCTCGCTACTGGAACGGCTACAGCAAGGCGCTGTACAAATACCCGCTCGCGATTCTCTTCTCGTCCTTCCTGATGGGCGAGGTGGCTTCCTCGACCCTTTTCCACCACATGTTCAAGCACTCCGCTCACCCCGTCTTTCAGCAGGCTTTTCGCAACATCGGCAAAGATGAGGCGCGCCATCAGGCCATCTGCATGCGGATGCTGGAGAACCATTTCAAGACCATCAATGCGGAGGAGAAGCAGATGGTCACCCGTCAGCTGCGAGCGGGTTTTGTGTTTCTTTCGATGATCCTGTTCGAGCCGCCCGATCAGTTCTGGATCATTCCCCCGGACTTCGCCGACGTGCACCACAAGATGGAGGACATCGCCCGAGGAGCCGGTCTCGGAGTTGCCAACCTGGAGCAGAAGACCGAGAACTGGCGTCAGGCAATGCTGAAGATGAAGACCATCGTCGAGAAGCATGGAATCGCCTTCCCGGCCATGCCCGAGGTGGGCATCAGCGGCGAAGAAGTCGCCAACTTCTCAGAAGAGGATTTGATTCCGGTCTTCTGACCGAGCTTTACGCCCCAGCGCTGGCGCGGTGCAGCCGGGCCTCCACATGTGCGGCGACCGCTCCATCGCCGACCGCAATTCCGATGGCGGTGCGCAGCGTCTCACCGCGCAGCTCCCAGGTGCGCTGGACCAGACGCAGCGGCCGGGCGGTCGGCGTAGCACCGAGACTGCGCGGCACCAGGGCCAGCGCGCCTTCGTGCAACCGGCCGGTGTGAACCTCGACGTAACCCGCCGGTACTGTCACGACCAGTTCCACCTCCTGGTCCGGGAGCAGCCGCAGGAAGCCGACTTCGGAATGACTTAGTTCCCCTGACTCCCAGACCGCGGTGCGCTGGGACCAGCGCAGCAGGGCCCGATCGGGAACCGGCTCGATGCTCAGGGACTCTCGGTAGCGAAACGGCGGCTCCACGTCCCAGAGGCCGCGACCCTCCCCCTCCCAGCTCCCCAGCCACTCGGAAAAGGGGGCGAGCAGTGTGGATACTGCCGGAGACGAACCCATCGCCGGACCTTAGGCGGTGGCGCGGATCGCAGTCAACCGCCGAACGGGGCGGACAGAGGATCGAGAGGGGCCGGGTAGTCTAAGTGGGTGACGTCACTCCCGACCCCTCGTTCGGCCCTCTTGCGGGTGCTGGCGGCCGGGCTCCCGCCGCCGGGCCGCTTTCCCTTGACGGACCGACAGCCGGAGGGTGGGTTGTTCGGTCCCCAGAGTGCCACCTGGCAGGTGATGCGGGAGCCGCTGCTGATCCTGGGCGCCGCCAGGGCGCTACTGATGCAGTCGGCGCACCCCATGGTGGCCCAGGGAGCTCTGGATCACAGCGACTTCGCCAAGGATCCGATCGGTCGCTTCCAGCGCACCGCGGCCTGGGTCACCACCGTCGTGTTCGGGACCACCGCGGAGGCTCAGGCAGCCACCCGGGGGGTGAACCGGATTCACCGCAAGGTACTCGGCGATCTGCCAGCGGACCACGCCACTGCCGCCTGGGGCCCAGGCAGCTCCTATCGAGCCCAGGACCAGGAGCTCCTGCTCTGGGTCCACGCCTCACTGATCGACGCCATGCTGACCACGCACCGAGCGGTCGTGGGCTCCCTTCGGCCGGGCCAGGGGGACCGCTTCGTCAGGGAGTGGGAGGCGGTCGCCAATCTGATGGGGCTTCCGCCCGGCTCCACCTGGTCGTCCGAGGTGCAAATGAAGATCTGGATCGACCGCCAGCTGCGCCGCGGGGTCGCCCTGCCCGGCCCAGGTTCGCGCTTGGTGGCCGGTGTGATTCTGGCGCCTGGGGTGCAGGGTCCCGCCCTGGCCAAGCTCACCTCGCTGATCACGGCCGGAATGCTCCCACCCCGAGTGCGATCCCAGTTCGGCATCCGGTGGAGCCCCGCTCACGAGGCGGCCTACCTCGCCCTCACCCTCAGTCTCCGGGCCGCCCGACCGGCTCTGCCCCGGGCGCTCCGGGTGTCGCCGGTCTATGAGTTCGCCACCGCCCGGGTCACGGGAGAGCTGCTCCGAGGGTCCGGCCGGACCGAGCGGCTGCTGTCCCGACTGCGGGTCGCCTAAGCAGCTAAGTCAGATCCCAGGCCTCGATGGCCGGGATCTCGTGCTCCCGACTGAGGATCGAGATCGAGGCTACCTTGACCATCAGGTGCTGGCAGAGGTCGAGCGGCAGGCCTAGATAGACGACCGCCAATGCGCGCAGCACGTGGCCGTGAGCGAAAAGAGCGTAGTTCTGGTCTGGTTGCGGGTTGATCTCCTCCAGCAGACGGCGACTCCGTTCCACCACTTGCTGGGGCGACTCCCCGCCGGGGCAGCCGTCTCGCCACAGATCCCAGTCGGGACGCAGCTGCTGGATCTCCGCACTTGTTTTCCCTTCGTACTCCCCGTAATCGAACTCCATCAGCCAGGGAGTGACCTCGGGCCGGGGATGGATCCCAGACAGCGCCGCAGTGACCAGGGCCCGTTGCATCGGGCTCGACAGCACCCGGGTAAATTCCACCCCGTTCAGCCGGGAGCTCAGCTCGCTCGCCTGCACTTCACCTCTCGGGGTGAGGGGAATGTCGGTGGTCCCGGTATGCCGGTGGTCAAGGGCCCAGACGGTCTCGCCGTGGCGGATCAGGTAGATGGCCATCGGGACGCCAGTCTACGGTCGCAAGGGGCCAGGTCTCACTTCAGCGCTGGGTATACTGGGCGCCCTCGGGAAGTAGCTCAGTCCGGTTAGAGTGCACGGTTCGGGACCGTGAGGTCGGCGGTTCAAATCCGCCCTTCCCGACCA
>DATLTJ010000026.1:0-8004 GCA_035533655.1 Candidatus Acidiferrales bacterium
GATCAGCAGCAGCGGCAGGATGATCCCAGTTAGCGAGAGATCGGGACCCAGCCGGTTCAGCCAAAGCGCTCCCCCAGTGAGGCAGCCGAGACCGGCGATGATCGGCCGGACCGGACCGAAGCGGTCGGCCAGCGAGCCGCCCAGCGGGGCTAGCACGAACTGGGGGGCCGCCATCGGCACCAGCTGAGCCCCGAGTCCAACGGGCTCAGTCGGAGCGCCACCTGATGGTAGAAGGTGAGCCGGAAGGTCAGGGCCATGATGCCGATCGAGTAGGTCGTGACCACCACCATCCCGACCCGGAAGTACGGATGGCGGAACAAGGAGAGCTCGAAGAGCGGCTGCACTACCCGGCGCTCCCACAGGACAAAGAATCCAAGCAGAACCGCCGCTGCCACGAATAGGCCGACGATCCGGGCGGACCCCCATCCCCAGGCCAGTCCCTGGGTCATGGCGAGCAGCAGCGCCACCAGTCCCAGGCTGAAGCTGACCGCCCCAGTCAGGACCGTGCTCACCTGCTGGTGGGAGGGACGCCCTCCGGGCAGGGCAAAGGCGCCCGCGATCACCCCGGCCAAGGCGAAGGGGACCGTCACATAAAAGATCTCGCGCCAGCCGAGTAGAGCCCACCAACGCACCACCCAGCACCGGCCCGGCGCTCATCCCGGTCACCGACGCAGTCGAGTTAATCCCCAACGCACGTCCCGGCTGCCGTGACGGGAACGCGCCCACCAAGAGCGGCGGGGCGGTGGCGAAACCGAGCGCCGCGCCGACTCCCTGGACCAGGCGCCAGACCACGAGCAACGTTCTGGTGGCAGCCAGGCCACAACAACCGTGCCGAGTGCGAACCGCAAGGAGCCCGCAATAAATATGGACTTTCTACCGATCACGTCGGACCAGCGCCCAGCCGGAAGCAAGAAAACCGTGCTGGCGATGATGTACGCGTTGATGGTCCACAAGCCGGTAATGACGGGGGTGTGCAGGTCATCGATGAGGTGCGGCAGCGCGACCACCACGGCCCGGATCGGCCACTGGCGCAGCTGACCATCGCGGGGCGCCGGGTGCGCCGCTGCGCTCACCAAGGCACCTCGGAAAGTGACGGGAAGCGCTGGCCCCCGACCAGACCCGCTACCGCCAGTACCTTGACCCGGCGGTAGCGGGTACTAGAGCCAAATGCCGAGTGCTTGATCGACTCGGACTAGACTGGAGCTCGGGACGGATGGCGGGACTGAGGAGGCTACAGTGGAGCAACGCAGCTTAGGCAAGCAGGGACTGGTGGTCACGGCGCTCGGGCTGGGATGCATGGGCATGTCGGAGTTCTACGGCCCGACCAACGATGAGGAATCGCTAGCCACCATCCATCGGGCCCTAGAGCTGGGGATCAACTTTCTCGACACCGCTGACATGTACGGCCCCTTCCACAACGAGCGCCTGGTTGGGAGAGCCATCGCGGGTCGCCGTGACCAAGTGGTGGTGGCGACCAAGTTCGGCAATCAGCGCCGCGACGATGGCTCCTGGGTGGGGATCAACGGCCGACCGGAGTACGTCCGCGCGGCCTGCGACGCCTCGCTGTCCCGGCTCGAGGTCGACTACATCGACCTCTATTACCAGCATCGAGTGGACACCCAGGTGCCCATCGAGGAGACGGTGGGGGCTATGTCCGAGCTGGTCGATCAGGGCAAGGTTCGCTACCTGGGTCTCTCCGAGGCGGCGGTGGAGACGATCCGCCGCGCCCATGCTGTGCACCCCATTAGCGCCCTGCAGACTGAGTTCTCATTGTTCAGCCGGGAGCCGGAGACCGAGCTGCTGCCCACCCTCCGCGAGCTGGGAGTGGGCTTCGTCGCCTACAGCCCGCTCGGCAGAGGGCTGCTGGCGGCCAAGCCCGGCGCTCTGGAGCAGCTCAGCGAAGGCGACTTGCGCACGGATCGCTATCCCCGCTTCATGGGAGAGAACCGGGAGCACAACCTGAAACTGGCCGACCGGGTCCGCGAGATCGCCGAAGCCAAGGGGGCGACGCCGGCCCAACTCGCGCTGGCCTGGGTTCTCTACCAAGGCCAGGACATCGTGGCGATCCCGGGCACCAAGCGGGTCCGCTACCTCGAGGAGAACGTGGCGGCTACAGAGCTGGAGCTGGATCCAGAAACCCGCCGCGAACTGGACGAGGCGCTGCCGGTGGGCGCTGCCCTGGGAGATCGCTACTCCGACATGGCCCGCGTCAACCTCTAAGGCCTGACTCCCGAGCCCGCCCCGGCCCAATCGGATCGGGTTCCATGTGCTCGCCCACCGGTTGGGGCATGAGTCGTCCAAATCGCCCAGCTCCCCAGTTCTCTGGCCCGCGACAGGCCACAAGCCAGCCCGGAGACGGTTGCGGGGCACAAGATGAGGTATACAATGCCTCTGCGACCCCTATATTTCGGGGGCGCTGCGCTGGCCGAATTGGAGCATCCGTGCGCTGCCCTTACTGCAACCACAACGATCTCCGCGTGGTGGACTCGCGGGACTCGGAGACGGGAGAGGCGATCCGGCGGCGCCGCGCCTGCAACAGCTGCGGCAAGCGCTTCACCACCTATGAACGGATCGAGTCGATCCCTTTCTACATAGTCAAGAAGGACGGTCGGCGCGAGGACTTCGACCGGGCCAAGCTGTTTCAGGGCCTGATGAACGCCTGCAAGAAGCGGGACATCTCCCCGACCGTGATCTCCCAGATGGTCGAGGAGATCGAGGCGGAGCTGCGCGGCCGGGGACAGTCGGAACTGCCCAGCGTCGAGGTGGGGGAGTTGGTCATGGAGCACCTGCGCAAGCTCGACGACGTGGCCTACGTGCGATTTGCCTCCGTCTATCGCTCCTTCCGGGACGTCTCCGAGGTCCGCAACGAGATCGACCATCTGCTCTCAGCCGTCCCCGAGGGGGCCCCGCCCAAGCGGACCCGGAGGCGGCAACCCCGCTGACTGGCTCCGCGCTCGCGGACCGGCTGGCCGCGGTACTGACGGAGCTCCGCCAGGCCGAGCGCCAGTTCAGCCGCCCAGAGGGAAGCGTCGCCCTGCTGCCGGTGACCAAGGGCCATCCCCCAGCTGTCGCCCAGCAAGCCACCAGGCTTGGGCTGACGACGCTGGGGGAGAACTACCTCCAGGAGTGCTGGGCCAAAGACGGTCTGCTCCGGGAATCCGGAGCGGGGCCGGTGCACTGGCATCTGTTGGGTCACCTGCAGCGCAACAAGGCAAAGCGAGCCGCCGAGCTCTTTCAGTTGGTGGAGAGCGTGGACAGCTTCGAGGTGGCTCAGTTGCTATCCCGAGCCCGCTTGGACCAGACCAAGCTCCCGGTGCTCTGCGAGGTCGAACTCACCGGGCTGCCCCGCCGGACCGGCTTCGAGCCGGACCGGCTGCAAGGTGATTTCCCCCGGCTGCTCGAGCTGGAGGGGATCGAGGTGGAGGGTCTTATGACCGTCGCCGACCCGGCTAACCCCCGGCAGGCTTTCTCCGCGTGTCGGGAGCTCCTGGAGCGGCTGCGCGAACTCAGTGGTCGTCGGCTGCCCGTGCTGAGCATGGGCATGAGCGAAGACTTCCCGGCAGCCATCGCCGCAGGAAGTACCCAGGTCCGAATCGGCAGCCTTCTCTTCGGGGTCCGTCCCCCAGTCGGCGGGGCTGGTTAGCCGGGCTTAGCGCACCAGCACAGTGAGCTGCTGGAGGCCGTTGGCGCCGTTGGGATAGGTCTGGCCCTGACCGGGCTGCTGGTAGTTCCCGCGGCCGTCGCGGGCCCGCAGCCGAAGGGTGTAGAACCCGGACGCCGGTCGCCAGGGAAAGCTCCACAAGGTCCAGGTGTAGGGAGACAGCGGAGCTCGCAAGTCCGCCTTCAACCAGTTCTTGCTCCCATCCACGCTGATCTCCACCTGAGAGATGCCCCTGGTGCCGGCGTAGGCGATGCCGGTCAGGAGGTAGCTCCGGCCTGCGCCGAGGGAGCTGTTTCCGGAGGGAAAGTCGAACCGGGAGAAGATCCGCGGGTAGGCCCCCGCGTTCCAGCCCTGCTGCTCCCAGTAACCAAAGTAGGGCTCGGAGGAGAACTTGATGCTGTTGAGCCACTTCGGATTCTTCATGCCGTAGTGGTCGACCACTAAAACTCGGGCCGGGAACCCGTGCTGGGCCGTGAGAGGCGCCCCGTTCAGACGGTCCACCAGCAGGGTGGACGGGGCCATGGCCTGGTCCAGTTCCAAACTCTCGGTGTAGCCATCGACGCAGCCGAAGAGGACCTGCTTGGTCCCGGCCGGCACGCCGGCGCGCTGCAGCAGACGGCTCAGCTGCACTCCCCGCCAGATCCCCGTGCTAATCAAGGTGCCGCCAACTGGGTTGGAGATGCACTCCAGGGTCTGGGTCTGGGTCAGGTGGGGCTCGGCCAGCAGCTCCTGGTAGCCGAGCGAGTACGGGTGGCGCCCGCCCAGCTGAAGTTGCCAGCTGGAGGCATCCACCGAGGGCGGCCCAAAGAGATCCTTGGAGACGACGTAGAAGTCGGCGGTCGAGGTGAGCCCGGTGGGCAGCTCATCGCCGGGGCTGCCGGGCACCTTTCCCAGGTTCAGCTGGGGCACCGGGGGCGAGCTCGCGCTGAGCACATTGAAGCCGAGATAGCCCAGGCTGATGACGCCAAGGACCCCTCCAGCGCCGGCCAGGAAGGTGCGCCGGGGAAAGGTGCCATTCGCGCTCCGAACTAGCCGACCGGGATGGCTGCCTCCGCGCTGAGGCAGCCCCAGTAACAGTTCCACCAGACCGGTGAGCAGAAGCCAGTCCACCAGGGCAGCGGCCGTGGAGGGGACCGCGAGTGACCCTTCACCCAGGGCTACCAGCGGCAGGGTCAGCACCCAGAGACCGAGGCCGGGCACCAGCCAGCGAACCACTGCCCGGCCCCGCCTGAGGGCCGGGGCGGCGGGGTAGGGTGCGACCGCCAGCCAACCCCGGCGAGCCAGCCACCAGCCGAGTACCGCCCCCACCAGAACGATCGCGACCGAGGTGCCGAGCAGCAGGAGCGGACGCCCCCGCTCCTGGAGGGTGTCGATCAGGGTGCCGAAGACGCTTCCCGGCAAGAGCAGCGCCACCCCGTTCCCGACAATCTCGCTGAGGGCAGGCAGCCCGGTCGTGAGCCGCACCAGCAGCGTCGCGCCCAGGGTCAGCCCGGCCGCGCAGGCCCCCAGTAGGGCACCGTTAGGCTGACGTGGCTTGGTCACGGGGTCAGGAGACGCTCCAGCCCGCTGGAGCGTCCAGAGTCACGGCTTGAGGTTCTGGCGTAGGAACTCCAAAGTGCGTCGCCAGGACAGCTGGTCTGCCTCCGGGTTGTAGACCTCGGGGCGGTTCTCATTAGCGAAGGCGTGATGGCCACCCGGATAGGTGTGGAAAGTGTGGGTGACCTGGGCGGCCTCCAATCCGTCGCTCAACTTTCGGACCGCCTCCTCAGAGGCGTACTCGTCGTGGTCGCCGAAGTGACCGAGGACGGCGCCCGCGATCTTGCTCAGATCGGTCTTCGGGCTCGGCACCCCATAGAAGCAGACCACCGCCCGGACCTTATCGTGGCTGGCCGCCAGCGTGATCGCCAGAGCTCCACCCATGCAGTAGCCCACCGTGCCGACGTAGTCCCCTTCGGCCTCGCCCGAGCTGAGTAGATAGTCGACGGCTCCGCGCAGCTCCTGGGCGGCCCTTCCCTCATCCAGCGCCATCATCGCCTTGCCGGCCTCGTCCGGCTCGTGAAAGCCGACCACCCGGCCGTGGTACAGGTCCGGGACCAAAGCGGCGAACCCGGCCTCGGCGAGGCGGTCCGCGGTGCCCTTAATCTGGTCGTTGAGTCCCCACCACTCCTGGATCACGACCAGGCCCGGACCGGGGACCGCCGCCGGAACGCTTAGGTACCCGGTGGCCATGCTGCCGTTACTGGGGAACTCGACCATCCGACCGGCCATCAGGCATCCCTCCGCATTCTCGATTTCCTGGGTCCACGAGACCCCAGCTCTCAACAATAATCCGAACCAGCGGGTAGGCAAAGCCCCCCGAGCTCAGTGGCGAGCTGGCCGCAGGTCTCGCAGCAAGAGCCGAGGCTTGCGCCGGCCCCGCCAGGAGTCCACTTCCAGCTCGAAGAGCGCATCGATCTGACGTCCCGGGGGAAGATGAGCCTGAAGGTGGGGTCGGCTGAAGCTGATCGCCTCAGCGCTCCCAGTGGCGTCAGAAAGAATCACTTTGAGGTGGCCCCCGCCCTTTCCCAGCGGCTCGGTCCGGACCACGGTCAGGTCACTGGCGCAGAGCAGCACCGCGGGATTGCCGATGCCGCAGGGTTGGAGCAGAAGCAGCTCTTCGGCCAGCCCCAGGTCGCACTCCCGCAATCCCACCTCGGTGTCGACGCGAAAGGCCCGGAGGGGCTGGCGGTCCCCCAGCTGCTCCCGGACCGCGTCAGCCAGCCCCGCTTCGAAGGCTGCCGCTTCCTCCTCTTGGGGCGCCAGGCTGAAGCCGCCCGCGGAGAGGTGTCCGCCGTAGCTGAGGAGATGGCCGGAGCACTGACGGAGTGCCTCCACCACGTTGAGGCCGGGAACGCCTCTCGCGGAGCCCCGCCACGGGTCGCCGGTCTGGCTGTAGACGAAAGCCGGCCGGCCGTACTCCTCAGCCAGCCGCCCAGCCACCAGCCCAACCACCCCCGGGATGATCTCGGGCGAACCGAGCACGATCACCGGTAGCTCGTTCGACATCTCCTCGACCAACGCTTTGGCTAGGGTCAGAGCCAGTGCCAGTGAGGACCGGCGGGTCTGGTTGAGCGACTCCAGCTTGGCCACCGCCTCCTTGGCCTCCTCGGGGTCATCGGCGAGACAGCAACGGAGCGCCAGCCCGGCGTCATCCATTCGACCAGCGGCGTTGATCCGGGGAGCCAGCCCGAACCCCAGGTTGCTGCTCGTCGGCGGGCCGTCCACCCCCGCCACCTTGGCCAGCTGAGCCAGCCCCGCCGGAGCCTGCTCAGGCCAGGCGCGAAGTCCCTGGCGGACGAGCCAGCGATTCTCATCCTGGAGGGGCATCATGTCGGCCACCGTGCCCAGCGCCACCAGCGGCAACTGGGCCTCTGAGGTTCCCTCAGGTACGAGGTTGGCCGCCTCCAGTGCCCGCACCAGCTTGTAGGCAACCCCCACCCCAGCCAGCCCCTTGAACGGGTACTGGTCGTCGGGCCGCTGGGGGTTGACCAGGGCGTCGGCGGGAGCCAGCTCGACGCCCTCGGTACCTGCCTCGGCGTGAGGCAGGTGGTGGTCGGTGATGATCAGCTTGAGCCCCTCCGGGCGCTCCCTGACGACCGCCACGGCGGTCGTCCCACAGTCCACGGTGATGACCAGAGAGGCTCCCTGGCGGCGGAGCTCCACCAGCGCCTCGGAATTGAGACCGTAGCCTTCGCTCGCCCGCTGGGGGATATAGGCGAGTGGCTCATGCCCGGCCGCTCGGAGCGCCCGCACCAAGAGGGCGCAGGCGGTGACGCCGTCGGCGTCGTAGTCCCCGTAGATGGCGATCAGCTCGTCGCCCTGCAGGGCCAACCGGACCAGCTCGACGGCCCGGTCCATGTCCGTGAGCAGGAGGGGACTGAACTCCTCGCCCTCTGCCTGGGCGGCAGCCCGCGCCAGCTCCGCGCTGCCGCCTCTGGCGCGGGTCACCCGGTCGAAGGCGGACTCGTGCCGGTCCCCCTCCGGGTCCGGCAACGTCCACTCCCGGGGGGCGCGCTTCAGGTCAGGCTCGAGAACTGCGCGCGAATCGCAGATAGGAAGGGCTCACCGGCCTTCGATTCTAGTCCGCCACCATGGGTGTCTCCAGAGAGGACACTTGATGGTGTGAGTCCTCGCCAGGCACGCCCCCCCGCCACCCCAGAAGAGGCCGAGGCCAAGGCGGACCGACGCCTCCGCAGCCTTCAAGTATCCACGTTCTGCCTGCATGCCCTGGCCTGGATCCTGGCCACTTTCTACGCCACCGACTACCTGCCCGCCCTGTTCGTCAAGACCACCGTCGGGGTGAA
>DATLTJ010000027.1:0-17099 GCA_035533655.1 Candidatus Acidiferrales bacterium
GCGACCCAACCGTGACCTGGTGTTGATCGAGAATCGCCGGCAGACCCTGCCCATCGCCATGGCTGGCCGGGACCGCGGTCACCGCCGTCACGATCCGGGATCGGCCACCGTCCACGGCCATGTGCACCTTGTGCATCAGGCGGGCCTTCTGGCGAGGTGAGTGGCTGATCAAGGCGGCATCCGGGTCGGTGCGGCTGGCCACGAACGCGCCCACGGGCGTGACCGACCGCTTCCGTTCCGGACGGGAGCGCCCAGCCTCTGGCACCCATTCCAAGCGGGCCAGGTAGGCCGCTGGCTGCCCCGGCAACTGCCGTAGGAGGGTCCGGGACTGCACTGACTTGGCCGAGGCGTCGGCCGCTACTAGGGTCGAGTCCACATAGACGCGACGTCCCTGGATAAGCCCGCGCGCGCCATAGAGTCCAACCTGGACTTGCCCCGTTTTGACGGACACTTTTGCTAAGCGGATTGTGCCACCTGGAAGTGGCGCGTCTCGTAGGCTACCGGGCTGAGGTTGCCGAGGGTGGAGTGGAGGCGGCAGGGGTTGTAGAAGCCTTCGATGTACTCGAAGATGGCGCTCTTGGCCGCAGCTCGGTTAGGCCATGGGTGGCGGTAGTCCAGGTCGGACTTCAGGGTGGCGAAGAAGCTCTCGGCGACAGCGTTATCCCAGCAGTTGTGTGGCCGGCTGAGGCTGGAACGGATGCGGTGCGCGGCCAGAAGGTTGGTGTAGGCCTCGGAGGTGTACTGGCAACCGCGGTCGGTGTGGCGGATCAGCTCAGGAGCTGGACCGCGCCGGGCCAAGGCCATGCGCAGAGCCTCCAAGGGCAACTCAGTGCGCAGGTGGTCAGCCATGGACCAGCCCACCACGCGCCGGGAGTAGCAGTCCAGCAGGACCGCCAGGTAGAGCCAGCCCTCCCAGGTGCGGATGTAGGTGATATCACCGACCCAGAGTTGGTTGGGGCCGGTGGGTGCGAAGTCCCGCTGGAACAGATCGGGGATCGAAGTCAGCGGATCAGAGATGGTAGTGCGGCGAAAGCGCCGCGGATAGCGTCCAGCCAGACCTGCCAGGCGCATCAGCCGAGCCACCCGCTTGCGGGAGTGGCTCTGGCCCATGGTCCGGAGTTCGGCCTGGACGCGGGGAGCGCCATAAGTCTGCCGGCTCCGGGCGTGGATGGCGGTGATCCTCTCGGTGAGCCCGTCATCGGTCTGGGCCCACTCGGATTGCGGTTGGTGAAACCAGTGGTAGTAGGCGGCGCGGGAGACCTGTAACACGCGACAGAGGGTTCTGACTGCGTGGTTGACCTTCTCCACCGCGATGAACCGATAGCGGCTCACCGGGTCTCCTTGGCGAAGAAAACCGCTGCTTTCTTGAGGATTGTCCGCTCCTCTTCCAGCACCCGAACCTGGCGCCGCAGCCGAGCCAGTTCCTCACGCTCGGCTGCCGTCAAACCGCCCGACCTGCTGCTCTGCGTCTCGGCCCGCTGCACCCATCCCCTCACCGCGCTCTCGGTCAGGTCGAGGTCCCGACTGACCTCCGGGATGCTCTTGCCGCTTAACCGCACCAGGCCAACCACTTCGGCCTTGAACTCGTCGGTGAACCGGCGACGCTCTCGTCGACCCATCTGGACCTACTTCGTGGGGTTCGTCCCCACATCATGGTGGTCCGTCCTACCGGGTCAACTCCACTCGCGGCAGTGGGACCATCGCGCCTAGTCCAGGTGGTGATCGACTTCGGCCAGGCTGATCAGGCCGCCATCTTCCTGACGGTACTCACAGTAACCGCACTTCCGAAAGCAGCGGTAGGTCACGTCCACGGTGTAGCTGCGGCTGAAGGTCAGGTAGTCAGCGTGGTACTCCGGCTGGCGCCGGGTGGCGACTCCGGGCTGCACGGGGTACGATCGCCTCATAGGCCATCTCTAGATTATGAGACCCGACCGCCGCGGCCGGGCTCAGACCCTGATCGGAACCAGCAGGTTGGGGAAGGCCACCCCGTACTTCTCCACGTAGCTGTCCAGCGCCAGCAGCAGCTGCTGCTGGAAGGCCAGCCGCTCGACCAGGTCGGACGGCGAGGCCCGGTTGGACTCGCCGGAGAGATGGCGCTGGATCCAGGGGGGAATGGTCGAGACCAGATGAGTGGTGCCCCCGGTCAGGATGACCGTCTCCGGACGGTTGTCCTCGACCCGCAACCCGACCCGCAACAGGATGCCGGTGCGGTTGGCGAGGGCCCAGATCCGCTCCCAGTGGCCAGCCTCCTGGCGCAGCCGGTCGGGACGGGTGTAGCGGATGGCCGGGTCATTGATGATGCTCATGTCGGAGTCACCCCAGCGCACCAGGCGCTCGACCACCGGCTCGTCGAGGTCACGGGAAACCCACATCACCAAAGAGGCGCAGCGGTTGTCGAGGTCGGGAGGGAGCACCTGAGTCCCCTGAGTCATGGCCATCGTCAGCACCTCGACGATGCTGGCGTGGCGTAGGCAGTACGCCCGGCCGGCCACCACCTTCAGGTGCTCTTGGCAGGCCACCCAGGAGCAGTCCACAGCGCGGCGGTCTCGGTACAGGCAGCGGAAGGCTTCCTGGTTTTCGCAACCGGCCTGGTCGCACCCACCGCCCTCGGCCTCGCCGTAGCGGGTGAGGGCCTCCACTTCCACCACTGGCTTGGACCGATTGGCCATACTTCAGCGCCTCCCTGAGGGAAAAATCGTCAGCCTGATGCCCACCGGGGACGGCGCCGCGAACCGCAACCGCACTCGCAGTGCCAACTTGGGGCGAAGATAGCAGAGGAACTCAAGCTGGGCAAGGGATTTGCCGCCAGATTCAGGGGTTGTGACAGCTCCGTTAGCGGACTCGGTCAGTCAAGCAGTCGATAGCCGGGGATGGTCATGAACGGCACGAACTCCGGGGCCAGCGCTACCTCGATGAAAAGCTCCCCCGCCTCCCGGTAGGCATCGCCCAATTCCGCGATCACCTCGGCTTGCATCGCTAGCACCTGCTCTCGAGAGATCTTCTGGTGATGGACCCACTGCCAGATCTGAGAGCGGGAGATCTCGGCGGTGGCGGCGTCCTCCATCAGGTTGTTGATGGCCGCTGCCCCCACGCCGTGGAGCCAGGAGCCGAGGTACTGGATCCCGACCGAGACGTTGAGTCGCACCCCGGCCTCGGTGATCTCCCCCGGAGTGGCCGCGACGTCCAGCAGCTCCTTCGCCGTCACCTCCACCTCGTCGCGCCGGCGGTCAACCTGGTGAGGTCGCTCGCCCAGGAGCTGGTCGAAGACCTCCTTGGCGACCGGCACCAGATCGGGATGGGCAACCCAGGTGCCGTCGAAGCCGTCGCCGGCCTCGCGCAGCTTGTCCTCGCGCACCTTTTCCAGGGCCACCTGGTTGAGGACCGCGTCTCGGCGGCTGGGCACAAATGCCGCCATCCCGCCGAGGGCGTGGGCGCGCCGCTGGTGACAGGTCTTGACCAGGAGCTCGGTGTAGGCCCGCAGGAAGGGCACCGTCATCACCACCGCGCTGCGGTCGGGGAGAATGAACCGGGGGTCGTCACGAAACTTCTTGATGATTGAGAACATGTAGTCCCACCGGCCGGCGTTCAGACCGGTCGAGCGCTCGCGGAGCTCGTAGAGGATCTCTTCCATCTCAAAAACGGCGAGCACAGTCTCGATCAACACGGTGGCTCGGATTGCTCCCCGCGCCATTCCCAGGTGCTCCTCGGCGAGCCGGCAGGCCTCGTTCCAGAGTCGCGCCTCCAGGTGGCTCTCCAGCTTCGGTAAGTAGAGATAGGGACCAGAGCCCTGCTCCAACAGCCGAGTCCCACAGTGGGCGACGAAGAGCCCGAAGTCAAAGAAGCTGGCTGAGACCGGCTCACCGTCGATCAGGAGATGCT
Organism: Candidatus Acidiferrales bacterium; assembly: GCA_035533655.1. Lineage (GTDB taxonomy): Bacteria > Chloroflexota > Dormibacteria > Aeolococcales > Bog-877 > Bog-877. The sequence goes on from DATLTJ010000027.1 coordinate 3,880, forward strand.
TCTCGGGGAGGTGCCATCCCCTCGGGCGCACCACCAGCGTGGCCGTCTGCTGGCCGAGCTGGTAGCTCTTGCCCCCGGACGTCATGGAGATGGTTCGCTCCACCGCGTCGATCAAGTTGGCCTGGCCTTCCAGACAGTTGTCCCAGGTGGGCGAGTTGGCGTCCTCGAAATCGGCCATGAAGACGCTGGCTCCGGAGTTGAGGGCGTTGATCACCATCTTCCGATCCACCGGCCCGGTGATCTCCACCCGGCGATCGGACAAGTCGGGCGGGGGCGGCGCCACCGACCAGCTGGAGTCCTCGCGCACCGAGCGCGTCTCGGGAAGGAAGTCGGGGAGCTGACCCTGGTCCAGCTGGGCCTGCCGAACTGAGCGCGCCTCCAACAGGTCGGCCAGGGTGGGGCCCAGTTCCCGTTGGAGCCGAGTCACCAGAGCCAGAGCCGCGGAGGTGAGCACCCGCTCACCCGCCGCGCCCCCGTCACGGAGAACTTGGACCCCGTGGGCAGAGTCAGAGGGAGAGTTCATGGGGCCGCCGTCGTCTCGAACTGGGCCTCCTCGGTCGACCCCTGCAGGGCCAGGGTGGCACTCTCGCCGCCCGTGACCGTCTCCAGCACCGTGTCAAAGTAACCGGCCCCGACCTCGGATTGGTGACGGGTCGAGGTATAGCCCTTCTGCTCCAGCTCGAACTCACGCTGCTGCAGCCGCACGTAGGCGCTCATACCTTCTTCCGCGTACCCCTTGGCCAGCTCGAACATCGAGCTGTTGGCAACGTGGAAGCCAGCCAGGGTGACGAACTGGAAGCGGTAGCCCAGCTCCCCGAGCCGCCACTGGAAGTTGGCCACCTCGGTATCGCTGAGGTGCTTCTTCCAGTTGAAGGACGGCGAGCAGTTGTAGGCCAGAATCTTCCCCGGAAACTTGCCGTGGATGGCCTCCGCGAACTGGGCCGCCTCCTCGATGTTGGGAGTGGAGGTCTCGAACCACATGGCATCGACTAAAGGCGCGAAGGCGAGCCCGCGGGCGATTACCGGCTCGATGCCCGGGCGGACTCGGTAGAAACCCTCAGAGGTGCGCTCCCCGCTGAGGAACGGCTGATCGCGCAGATCGATGTCGCTGGTCATCAAGGTGGCGCTGAGCGCGTCGGTCCGCGCTATCAGCAGGGTCGGGACGTCGAGCACATCACTGGCCAGCCGGGCCGCGACCAGAGTCCGCTCGAACTGGCTGGTCGGAACCAAAACCTTCCCGCCTAGGTGGCCGCATTTTTTCTCCGAGGCCAGCTGGTCCTCAAAGTGGACTCCAGAGACCCCGTTCTCGATCATCGACTTCATCAGCTCGAAGGCGTGGAGCGGGCCCCCAAAGCCAGCTTCCGCGTCAGCCACGATCGGGACCACCCAGTCACCGTCGTGATGGCCCTCGGACCAGGCGATCTGATCGGCCCGCAGCATGGCGTTGTTGAGGCGACGGGCCAAGGCGGGAGCGCTATTGGCGGGGTAGAGGCTCTGGTCGGGGTAGGTCTCCCCGGAGAGGTTCGCGTCGGCGGCCACCTGCCAGCCGGAGAGGTAGATTGCCTTGAGGCCCGCCTTGACCATCTGGACGGCCTGCTGGCCGGTGAGAGCGCCCAGGGCGGGCACGTAGCCGGAGTTGCTCAACATCTCGAAGAGGCGCTCGGCCCCCCGGCGGGCCAGGGTGTGCTCCACGTGGATCGAGCCCCGCAGCCGGATCACCTCCTCGGCCGAGTACGGCCTGGAGATATCCCGCCAGCGGTCACTCTCCCAGCCGCGCTGGAGCTGCTTCGCGGCGGCGGGACCTTTGCCGTTCGGATGACCCGGGGTGGGTGTCATGAGCTGGTGCCTCCTATCAGGGTGCGTTCGGAATAACGCGAAATGGAGTAATCCATTTCAGTGGGGCCGCTGGCTACCGGGCTGTTGAAGCTCCGCTACCAGTTCGGCGGCATAGGACGGCCGGGAGCGCTCCCCTCTGCTCGACAAAACCGACCCTCCGCCCATCGCAAGATCCTAGAGGCGGAGCTCACAACTGTCAAGAGAACCGCGTCCCAGATTGTGTACTTCCGCCACTCGGACGCTCAGAACTTCTCTGAGCGAGCCAGCAAGTCGCCCAAAAGAATCGCCACCAGGGGCGGGTCAGAGGCTCGGCGAGAGAATCGGGGGGAACCGGAACTGTCAATCCGACGTCTTCCTGAAACTTTGGCTGGCGCCCTGTCCCTCGGCGGCTGTCGCGATGTGCCCTCGTCGTAGCGGCCCTGTCGGTGCTCTCTGTCGCCGGCTCGTCGTGCGGACAGTCCGCGGACCCCTGGCGACTGCTTAGCGTTGGCCCAGCGATCCGAGTGCTCGCGTCGGGAGGATGTCCACCTTCGCTGAGATCAGCCCACAATGTGCGCAACCGGACAGCGTGGCGCTTTGTCGAACTGGTACCCGTGTCTCCCACCGGCGGCCTGATCTTTCGGTACGCCGCTCCCGCTGTCGCATCTCCGGCGGCGCACGTTTGCCCGACGCAGTACCGCCAGGTGCGGCTGAATCTAGCCCAGAAGGAAGATCTCGCCGCGGTGATCGACAGCATCAATACCCGGCCCCGATCGGGAATGATCGCCAGCCCGGCTAGCTGGGACTCGGCCGCCACCGGGACCGAGCCCGCGCAACCGCCCCAGCGAGCGCCAATGGCCGACGGCTTGCGGAGCCGCAAACGACTGGGACGCTGCGCCTGCGCAAGCAGCTGGGGTCGCCAGCGCACCGATGCTGGTTGCACAATGGGTGAGATGGTCTGGCCGCAAAGTAGAAAACGGTCCAGCAACTGGTCGCGCGCAACGATCGCGGGCCCCTACATCGGCAGCAGAAAGCGGTCCTCGCCGGTGGTGCGATGGCATTAGAAAACGTTGGGAATCGTCTGCGCCAATTGCGCAATCTTCGGTATCTGGCCGGGCGCGGGCCGGACGCTCACCAAGGCGGCGCTGGGCAACCACTTGCGATTCGTCGTTGCCCCCTGCCTGCTGCTCACGGGCTTGGTACACCTGGGCCACCGCGTGGCGTCCGCGGGCGGGGTGACGGGAGTTGATCGGCTGGGGCTCTCGATGCTCATCGGCCTCCGGGCCAGCTCCCCGGTCATCGGACTGGTGGTGCTCCATCAGGTGCCCCGCGGAGAGGACCTCATCGGGATCGGGCTGGTAATCGGGCGCCTGGCCGGGCACCGCGACTCAGAATCGAGCCTTCTGGAGGGGGCGACGCGGACCTCCTGATCGGCGTAAGTCCGCTACGAGGTGATCGCGGCACCGGTTTCGAGGTCGAAGAACTGGAGGTGATCCGTGTCCGGCACCAGGGTCACCGTCTCACCCACCTTCAGCTGCACTCGAGGGTCGACCCGCGCCACCCCGGGCGCGTTCTTGTCGCTCGCTCCGGCCCCGATGACCAGCGGCAATGTCTGGTCCTCACCTTCGGCTACCGCTCCCTCGGGGCGAATGTGATTGGCCTTGATCCGAAGGTGCACGATGACCTCGGCTCCCAACGACTCCAACAGGTCGATCTCGGCGGGGATCACCGATGGGTTGTCCGGAAGTTCGTGTCCGACCGCCAGGTGCTCCGGGCGAATGCCGACCGCCACCTCGCGGCCCCGGTAGCCGGCCAGACCGGGACGGGCCTCCTCCTGGGAGGGCGGGACCACGATGCGGTGGTCCCCGAGTCGGACCGTCAGATGGCCCCCATCGGCCTCCACCTCACCCTGGTAGATGTTCATCGCCGGCGAGCCGATGAAGGCGGCCACGAAGAGGTTCGCCGGGTGGTCATAGAGAGTCTGCGGCGCCTCGCACTGCTGGAGCACCCCATGGGCCAGCACCGCCACCCGGTCGCCCATGGTCATGGCCTCGGTCTGGTCGTGGGTGACGTAGAGAGTCGCCACCCCCAGGCGGCGCTGGATCCGGGACACCTCGGCCCGCATCTGGACCCGGAGCTTGGCGTCCAGGTTGGAAAGAGGCTCGTCCATGAGAAAGGCGGCGGGCTCGCGCACCAGCGCGCGGCCCATGGCCACCCGCTGCCGCTGGCCACCGGAGAGGCTGACCGGCTTGACGTTGAGCATGCTCTCCAGGCCCAGGGTCTGGCCGGCCTCCTGAACCCGTCGGTTGATTTCCGCCTTGTCCAAATGCCGGAGCTTCAGCGAGAAGCCGATGTTCTCGGCCACCGTCATGTGCGGGTAGAGGGCGTAATTCTGGAAGACCATGGCCACGTCCCGCTCCTTGGGACTGAGGTCGTTGACCACCTTGCCGCCGATCCGGACCGTGCCGCCACTGATCTCCTCGAGCCCGGCCACCATGCGCAGCGCCGTGGTCTTGCCACACCCGGAAGGGCCCACCAGCACCATGAACTCACCATCCGCCACGTCCAGGCTGAGTTCCGAGACGGCCTGATTCTTGTTGGGATAGATCTTGGTTACGTGATCGAGTTCAATAGTCGCCACGGTTGCGGTTCCTCCTAGCCTTTGAGGCTGCCAGCGGTGAGCCCACTGACGATCCGGCGCTGGGCGATCAGGACCAGGATCGCAATCGGAATGGTGATCACCACGACTGCGGCGTCAATGCGATTGAAGAACGTTTCGTACTGGCTCTGGCCGAACACCACGATCGCTAACGGCGCTGTGAACTTCGACGGACTGTCCAGAAAGGAGAGCGCAAACGCAAAGTCATTCCAGGCGAGGATGAAGGACAGGATTCCGGCGGTGAAGACGGCCGGGATGGAGACCGGGATCACCACCTTGCGCAGCGTCTGCAGCCGGCTCGCCCCGTCCACCAGAGCGGCCTCCTCCAGCTCCTTGGGAATCTGGGCGAAAAAGTTGCGCAGCAGCCAGGTTGACAAGGGCAGGGTGTAGACGAGATAGGTAATGATCAGAGGGTAAATGTTGTTCAGCAAGCCGAGGTCGCGGTAGAGCAGGAACAGCGGACCGACCATGGCCAGCACGGGGAAGAAGCCGGCCAGCAGGACGAAGGTGAGAATGGCTCCCCCGCCCCGAATTGGCAGCCGGGCCAGCGCATAACCAGCCAGTGAGGCCACCACGATCGTGACCACCGTGGTCCCGAAGGCCACGATGGCACTGTTGAGTAGCGGCGTCAGAAAGTGCAGCTGGGTGAAATCGTCGATGTAGGAGGAGAGCGTGAGATGGGATGGGATGAGGCCATTCGCGCCACCTACGCCCTGGACGAATTCTGCGTTCGACTCCAATGATGTGCGCAGGATCCAATAGAAGGGAAAGAGCGCGATCAGCAAAACGACCAGCACGCCGAGATAAAAGAGCACCTGGCCACCGAGGCGGCGGCGGCCGCGCGGCGTGCGCCAGCGCCGAACCGCCGGAACCGCCGGAACCGCGGAAGCTGAACGCGCGGGAATGGCGGGCAGCCTCGTGGTGGCCGGCGTGCTGGCCATCAGGTCCTGGGCCTCATCACCAGCACGATACCGCCGGCGATCACCAGCGAGACCACCACCAGGCTGATCGAAATGGCACCCCCATAGCCGAAGTTGGTGTCGACCAAAAATGCCTGCCAGTTGAGGTACGAAAGTGTCTCGGTGGTACTGCCGGGCCCACCTCCGGTCATGATGTAGATGATGTCGAACACCAAAAAAGCCTGCAGCGTACGGAACACCAGCGCCACCATCAACGCGGGTCGGAGCAGGGGTAGGGTCATGCGGCGAAAGGACTGCCAGGTGCTCGCCCCATCGATACGGGCGGCCTCGTAAACATCCCCGGGAATCAGTTGTAACCCAGCCAGCAAGATGATGGCGATGAAGGGAACGTTCTTCCACGCGTCGGCCACTATCACGGCGGCCCAGGCGGTCCACTCCCCGGCCAACCAGGTGGTTTGGGAACCCGGCAGGTGCAGAATCCCCAGTAGGTAGTCGACGAAGCCGCTGCGGGGATCGAACATGGTGGTCCAGAGCAACGCCGAGACCACCGTCGGAACCGCCCAGGGAATGAGGATGGCGGCGCGCAGCATGCCGCGACCGCGGAAGGCACGGTGAAGCATGAGTGCCAAGGCCAGTCCCGCGATCGTCTCCAGAACCACGGAAACGACCATGAAGCCGAGCGTCCGGGCCAGGGCCTGGACGAAGCCAGGAGTGGTGAACAGCTCGGTGTAGTTCTGGATACCGACGAAGTTCTGCGGCGCCCCCGCGTTGCTGAGGATGACGTTGTGGAAGGAGTTCCAGAGGTTGTAGACGAGGGGGAAACCGGTTACCAGCAGAAGCAGGAGCACTGCCGGGGCCACCAGGGCATACCCCAGCCGGCGATCAGCCTTGCGGGCGACCCCGGCAATGGGCGGTGGCCCGCCAATCGAAGGCAGGCGAAGCCGCCGCGCCACCGACTTGGTGCTCACGGCGGCCCCCCTACCTGATTACTGAATCTTCCGTACTCGCATCACCCACCGCCCGACCCGGTGCCGGCCGCGTCGGCCTTGACGAGCGGAGCGGCCTGGGCCAGCGCTGCCGCGGGTTTGCTCAGGTTGGAAAACACGGACGAGAGCATGGTCTGCAGGTCGGACGAAATCTGGAGATAGTTGGGGTTGACCGGGCGCGGCTGCGCGTACTTGTTGAGTGTCTCGACCTGCTTGAAGTAGGGAGCGGCCTTCAGCAGCGTCGAAGTGTAGGCCGCAGGCAGGGAGGGCGGATCCCCAGTCGCGATGGCCCGGGCGGTCTCGACCTTGGAGCTGGTCAAGTACTGAATCAGCTTGTAGGCGGCAGCCGCATGGGTCGTCTTGGCGTTGATCGCCAGCATCTCACCGCCCAAGGCTGAGCCGGGGGTGCCCCCGGGGTTGGCAGGGAACGGGATGTAACCGACATGGCCCTTGGCAGGACCGGCCACGGCCGCCACCGATGACTCCACGAAGGGATAGTTGATGGCGAAGGCCGCATTGCCGGCCTGGAATTCGCTCTCTACATTGCCCTCCATCCAGCCGGTGACGGCTTGCGGGGCGATCTTGTTGACGTAGAGGGCGTCGTAGAGCCACGTAAGCGCCGCTCGGTTGCCTTTGGTGTTGAGGTCGGCGGGGTTGAGCTTGCCGCCGAAAGCACCTTCCACGGTCGCGAAGGCCGTGATGGCACCCTCGTACTTGGCCCCTTCAAAGGCAATCCCCTCCTTGAGCGCCGGGTCCGCCGTCATCGCAGCCTGGGCGTCGGAGACGACTTCCGCAGGCGTCTTGGGCGGGGTCTTGATCAGATCGGTCCGGTAGAAGAGCCCCTCGGGGTTATCGAACCACGGGATGGCGTAGGTCTTGCCCTTGTACTGTCCGGCGGCGACCTCGGTGGGGAAGAACTGCTTCAGGTTCGGCTTGTAGCTGTCCAATTCCTTGACCCAGCCCGCCTTGCCGAACTTGGCCGGGTAGGTCACGTCCGACTCCATCACGTCGGGGCTGCTGTCGCCGGCGATGAAGCGCTGCTCGAGCTGCTGCAGATAGGTTGTCGAGTTGGGAGAGAGCACCAAGATGTTGACCTTGATGCTGGGATTGGCCTTCTCGAAACCGGTGATCGCCTTCTGGGTCTGCGCCCCCTCGCTGCCCAGCCCGGACTCGGCGAAGGTGATGGTCTGCTTGCCCGCCGCACTGACGGGGGCGGTAGCCAGCGCCTCGCCAATAGCGGTCATGGCCACTAAGGTCACCACCCCGAGGGCGACCACACTGCTCGGTCCACTGCCGCGCGCCCGCCATCTGGTCATGCCGTCACCTCCCACGCACCGATTGGGGCGGGCAGGACCCGCTCATGACTCCGCTCGCTTAGCAGGCCGACTCCCTGGCGTTCTATCACAGCCAGCTCCAGTGTGTCCACTTGATGTTCGGTACCGTACCGAACAGTTCAGCACCGGCCTGCTCGGAGGCGGGGGCCGGACCCCAGCCTCCGGCACCAGCCGCCTGGAGAAGGGCCCGGAATCAGGTGCGGAGGAGCCAGATCCAGTAGCCTCCCGATCCGTGGCTTGCTTTGCGAGTGTCGGCCCTGGTAGTGGCCGCGCCGTCGCGGCGGGGCGCCCGAGCGGGCGATGAGCTCACCAGCTATCCAGTGCGATCGGTTGAGCAAGCGCTTCGGTGAGATCTCGGCCCTCTCCGAGCTAACCCTGGAGGTGCAGGCGGGCCAAGTCACGGGCTACCTCGGGCCTAACGGCGCCGGCAAGACGACGACCATCCGAATCCTGATGGGGCTTTCCTGCCCCACGGGAGGGACGTTCCAGGTTCTGGGCGGCTCCCCCCAAGACCCAGCTGTGCGGGCCCGCATCGGCTACCTCCCGGGCGAACTGCGCCTCGACGAGCGGTTCCGGGGAGGTGAGCTGCTCGAGCACTGGTCCCGCCTGCGGGGCGGGGTCGATCACCACCACCGCGTCCGACTCTGTGAGCGTCTTGATCTCGACCCCAGCCGGCCGGTCCGAACCCTGTCCACCGGCAACCGGCGGAAGGTCGGGCTCGTCGGGGCGTTTCAGTCCCGACCCGACCTGCTGATCTTGGACGAGCCCACCAGCGGACTGGACCCGTTGGTCCAGGCGGAGTTCCTGCTCCTGGTGCGCGAGGCGCGCGAGGCCGGCGGCACGGTGTTCCTCTCCTCTCACGCCCTGGCCGAGGTGCAGCGGGCTGCCGACCGGGTGGCGGTGATTCGCCAGGGCCGGCTGCTGACCGAGACCACAGTCGACGCCTTGCGCCACTCCGCGGTCCAGCGCATTGAGGTCTGGTTCGCAGGGGAACCTCCCGAGCCGGAGCTGCACCAGATTGCGACTCTGCGCGACCTGGCGGTCGAAGGCGGCCACGTTTCCTTCACGATGACCGGCGACCTCGATCCGCTGCTGGCCCTGCTGGCCACCCAGTCGGTGCGGTCGCTGATCGCCCGGGAGCCGGACCTCGAAGAGGCGTTCCTCGCCCTCTACCAGGACCGGGGCGAAGCTCCGCGCCCAGGTGACCGCCTGGGGGCGAGCCCGACATGACCACCACTCCCACCACCGAACCTGTGCATTCCCGGGAATTCGGGCCCGCCGCCCATCCCCGGTTGGAGCTCTTCGCCTACGCAATGCGGCGCCTCCGGCGGCCGCTGGCGATCTGGGGCTCGTCGCTGACCGTCTACGTACTGATCATCGTCTCTTTCTGGCCTTCCCTCCACGATGCGCCGGGCCTTCGGCAGCTGCTGCGAGCGCTGCCGGAGGCGCTGAGCCACGCCTTTGGCGTCGCCAATCTCACCAGCCCCGCGGGCTATCTTCTGTCGGAGCTGTTCTCGCTGGTGTTGCCGGCTCTTCTGATCGCCGCCGCAGTCGGGGCCGTGCTCGCGCTCACCGCTGGCGACGAGGACGGGGGCATCCTCGAGACGGTGCTGGCGCTACCGGTCAGCCGGCGCTCCGTCATGACCGAGCGCGGGCTCGCCGTGGTCCTGTACACCGTGGCACTCGGGTTGGTCGTCGAGGTCGTCCTGACCGGGAGTGGGGCCATCGTGCATCTTGGCCTGCCCCCAGCGCACCTCAGCGCCGGCGTCACCGCCGTGGTGGCACTGGCCCTGCTCCACGGCGCCGTTGCCTTCGCCGCCGCGGGGATCGGCGCGCGGCGATCGACGGCTTTGGGCATCACCACCGGAGTAGCGGTCGCGGGCTACTTCCTCAACGCGCTGGCCCCGCTGAACTCGCTCGTCGCGCCCCTGCGCCGCCTATCGCCGTGGGACTGGGCGCTCGGCAACGACCCACTGCAGCACGGCTGGAACGTGGGGGGACTGCTGCTGCTCTTGGCGATCGGGCTGATACTGGCGGGGGCCGGCATCGTGAGCGTGACGCGTCGCGATATCCACTCCGTCTGACACGTGCCTTCCGTGGCGGCAGGGGCCCCAGCACCCAGACCGCCAAGGGACGTAAAAGTGGCCAGCGGACCGAGCCAGGGGCGGACCTAGATGTACTTCCCACGTAGGCTGTTGAGACGAGTCACGGGAGCGAGGGTTTGAGCGGGCAGCGCCAGCACTTGGTTCAGGTCCACGTCGTGAATGAGGGTAGGCGACCTCCGGCCCCGCAGGTGTGGGAAAGACACTCATAGCCCAGCCCACCCGGCCTAGCCGTGGCGGCCGGAAAGCGCATTCGCAAAAGCTTCTGCGATCACCGAGTAGCCGCCGCCGTTGGGGTGCGGGTCCGGGACCAACGCGGGGACGCAGGTGTAGGTGAGGGTGCAGATGTCGTACACGTTGTGCGGAACTGGGCCGTAGAGCGGCAGGGACTTGAACGGGAAGAAGTCAAAGAGCTGGAAGGCGCTCTGAACGCTGGCCACCGGGTAGCCAAACTTAGAGTAAACCGTATCCAGGGCCTGCGTGAATGCAGCTGCGTAAAAAGTGGACTCGATCGCGAGCGGTTCCCCACCGGTCTCCAGCCAGGCTGCCAGTACGGGGTCGTAGTAGTTCATGCCCACGATTCGCGCAGAGGGATCTGCACGTTTCAGCCCGGTCAGGATGGTTTTCAGATTCGCGGTGGCCGTAGCGGTCGCCCCGGCGACGCAGCCGGTGTTGATGGTCAAGCCTGTAACGGGGAGAAAGCACATCGCCAGATCGTTGGCTCCGATGTCGATAGAGACCAGCTTCACCGTCCTCCGGTTGGTCGAAAGGAAGGCTTCCGCTGCGCCCAGCTGGGATGGGTAGCCTGCGTAGCTGCACAAGCCGCCCGTGCTCATGCTGACCGTCGTCTCGCCCGGACAGCCGAGGTCGGTGAGTATCCAGCCCTTCTTCCTGGCGATGATGGGGGCGTAGCCGGTGGTGGGGCGGTAGCCTGTGATCGGCTTGGTCGTCGAGGGGCACGAGCCGTTACACCCCGCTGCCAGTGAGTCACCCAGAGCCAGGTACAAGCCCCGGCCAGGCGTTGGACCGGAATGCGCCAGGACTACCCCAGGAGCCAACATCAGTCCGGCTCCGACAGACGCGGCGATCACCGCTGTGAGAATTCCTACTCTCATAGCTGTTCCTCCCTGCCTCGTCTGCACCGGGGCGGTGCGCAACGTCGGACACTACACCGGAACTGGGCTAAATTGTGGCTTTTGGGGCAAGGGTGTGGGTTGAGAGGTGGGCACAAAGGTTCTGTTGAGGTGTGCTGGGGCGGTGGGAGCGGGTCTGCGGACGGGCGACAACTGACCCCATCCCGCGCTCAGGATCCTGTTCCGATCCTCGCCCCAGCCCCTTCAGGGATGGCGTGTTCGCCATCGACCCCGGCGGGATGCCAGCGCGTTCCGGAGGAGCAGGTCAACGTTATTGAGTGCGTCTCCTGCAAGCGCGGGACAGTGGTCGGGGAGCGCCCGACCACTGCCACCGGTCCCATCTCCTGGTCCGGGCACGGTACTGCTGGCCGCCGGACGCAGCCACTGGGGCCACAGGGGCAACGCCGTCGGCGATCAGAGAAGCCTTCGTACCAGGACAGCGAGCGCTCTCGGCCATGGCCTTCTTCGCTGACGCCACTCCGGAGCAGATGCTCCGGACGGCCGCTCCTTGGAAGCTCCGCTGGATGACAGCCAAGACTTATGCAGAGCTGCTTTGATGCGTCCGCTCTGTTGGCGTTGCTCTTTGACGTTCCCGGCGCCCAGCCGGTGGCGGCACTGATCGCGGACCGGGCCGCGATCAGTGCAGGCAATTTCGCCGAGGTGGCGCTGGTGCTGACGCCCAATCACCCGCATCTCAAGCCGGGGCTGCGCGCGGTGCGAGCCCAAGTGGATGTGGAACCGTTCACCGACGCAGACACGCTCGCCACCGCTGCGCTGGCTCCAAAGGTGACTGGCAAGGGCCTGTCACTGGCCGATCGCGCCTGCTTGGCTCTCGCGCAGCGCTGGGATGCTCCGGCTTTCCCGGCGTACCACGTCTGGAGCGGGCTGCCACTCAACATCTCCGTCCACCTCATCCGACGAGACGGAACCTGAATTCCCTGCCGACCGAGGTGCCATTCGGCCAACTGACGCGGCCCGTGACGATGGCTGGGCCGCGACCACAAGCGCGTAGTGGGTCAGTTTGCGCCCACCCGACGAGGCTGCCCCTCTCCCGCAAAAGGTGCCAACGCCTCTGGGGCCGACCCTATACCATTCCGGCCGTTCGTCGAATATGAGGCTTCAGCAGGTGGAGCCTCGCGTGGTCTGGACCTTGAGGGAGCCGTCTGATGGCGGATGCGCTTTTCGAGGAGCGACGGCTCGCGCAGCTCTACGACGCTCTAGACGATGACCGAACCGATCTGGAAGCGTACCTTGCCCTGGCCGAAGAGCTCGATGCTCACTCAGTGCTCGATATCGGGTGTGGAACTGGCACCCTGGCATGCCTCCTCGCCCAGCGGGGAATGGACGTGACCGGGATCGACCCTGCCGCCGCATCCCTTGAGGTGGCCCGCCGCAAGCCGTACGCCGATTGCGTGCGCTGGCTCACCGGAGATGTGAGCGTGCTTCCTCCGCTCCGAGTAGACCTGGTGACAATGACGGGCAATGTGGCCAAGGTGTTCCTGGACGACCAGGACTGGGCGTCCACCCTCAGGGCGGCTCGCGCCGGTCTGCGACCGAATGGGTACCTGGTGTTCGAGGTCCGGGATCCGGCTAGGGAAGCATGGCGGGAGTGGACCCGGGAGAAGTCGTACAGGCGGCTGGAGCCGCGCGGGGCCGGCTCGGTCGAGGCGTGGGTGGAACTCGCCGATGTCAGCGTTCCTTTGATCTCGTTCCGGTGGACATTTGTCTTCGACGATGGCGTCGTGCTCACCTCGAACTCAACTTTGCGCTTCCGTCCCGAGGCCGAAATCAGCGCTGCGCTGCGAACGGCTGGCTTCACGGTGGTTGACGTTCGAGATGCTCCCGACCGACCTGGTCGCGAATTGGTTTTCCTGGCCAAGCGAGCGGGAGTGAGCGCAGGCGACGGGTCGGGTCGGCTGAACTGAACCAAGCTGGGATCCGCCGTGGTCCAGCTTGGCTGCCCTTGGACCAACATCCAGGATTTGCGAGGGGTTAGCTCAAACTGACCCACTACCCACAAGCGGCTGGTCTGCTCGGTGACGACTGAGCCGCCGGAGGAGAGCTAGTCGCTCGGCCAACCTCAATCAGGGTCGCTTTACAGCACGAGTCCGACGTCGAGGGCGAATGGTTCCGCCGCCCAACTTGGCAACTACGCTGATTGAGCCGTCGGGCTCCAACTCCACTCGAGTCGTCTCCGAGACGTCCTCCACCCCGTGCTCACGGAGGGATTCCTCCGCATCCTGCTGATCCAGTCCCTGACTGCTCAAAGCA